>JACJYK010000003.1 GCA_020636135.1 Lewinellaceae bacterium | reverse complement strand
CGCGTCATCCGGCAGCATGTTCTTGATGGCATCCCGCAATGCATTTAAGCGGGCCTCACGTTCGGTGATTTCTTCATTGGCTTCACCGTCTTTTGGTAGCGGACGGGGGATGCTTATGCCTTTTCCAATCAACTCATTCCGCAGTGCCTCCAGCCAGCGATGCAGGTGTAGTGTGGAATAGCAATCTTCTTCGTTGTAGCGCTCCACCGTATGGCTAATGGCTTCATCCAGGGTGGCATCGCCGATCTCCAGGCTGGATTGCAGAGCCCGCAATGCTTGTCCGGCTTCCTGTAATGGCGTTTTCCGTTCAAATCCATAAAATCGCTCCATCTCTTTGAGGGAATACGACTCTACACTGGCCCGGATGGCATGCCGTAAGATCTGGTACAGGTCGATGAACCGTTCGCCCCGCAGCAATTGATCCATCTCCTGGATGTGCGTATTGTGTTTGGTCATCAGCCGCTTGAGGGTCGCCGGTTCATAAGGTGCGAAGTGGTAAATATGCATATCCGGATATGCCTCCCGCCGTGCATGCAGCCAGTCGATCAGGTTTTCAAATTGTTCCTTTTCTTCCGCACCATTCAGTGCCCAGCGCGCCTGATAGGTCCAGTCCTGGTAATCATCTTTAAGGACAACCCCAAAGAGGTATTGCAGTCCACCATCTTCCAGGAAGCGATCGGATTCCAGGTCCAGGTAGACATCACCCGGGCTTGGTTCGGGAAGCAGAAGAAATCCTTTCCGGGGTGCTCCCTCATCCTGGATTACAGGCAGCAATTCATAGAGGTTTTCGTGTTGGGTTCTGCCACGGTCCTGGATATTGGCCTGCTGATGCAGCTTGATATAGGTCTCTTTTTGTCCGCGATGTGGGCGGAAGGTGGGCTCCTTGCTGGCCAGTTCTTTTAATTTGGTGATGCCATTACCGGATAATTCAGTGATCGCCATCCGCGATATGCCGGCGACATAGGTCAGGTGATCGTCGTCGCGGCGTTGCTTTTCACATCGCTTCCACCAGGTGCATTGTTCGCAGTGCGGGACCGGATCGGGATAGGAATTTACCAGTTCTTCCGTACCGATCATCGCTCCAAACTGCTTTTTGAGGTGACGGTAATACGCGGCGTAATTAGCATAGCGATAAGGCTCTTCTACAAAGGGGTGATCGCCGTGATCCGGATGTACGACATACATGAATTCCGGTTCACAATCCTGTATTTGCGTAAGCATATCGGTATAGACTGCCAACTGCATCACCGATCCTGCTTTCGTCTCCAGCGCCAGCTTGGTGTCCATCACCTCGTACGACCAGTCTCCCCAGCGACTCGGCTTATCCATTACTTTGCGCAGTATATCCGCGAATCCACCCCAGCCATTGTATTGCAGCAACCCCTGAATGATGTAGTCGGCTCCCTCCTGCATGGCTTGTAAAGTATCGGTATATGGCTTGTCTATATCTCCACGATTAATGTGAATAATACGTCTGTTTTTAGTCTCCAGGTGTCTTACATAATCTGCCTCAAAGCGACTTCCCCGCTCCATGATCAATTTGGCATACGGATCAGAAAATGGTGGTCGTTCAATTTTACTAAGACTCAATTCACGTTCCAGCAGCGAGAGATGACTGCAATGGATAAAGTGGTAAAGGTCGGTAGGGGCAAATCGGAAGGATTGATTATCGGATTGATAGCGCATGGGGCGTAAGTTCTATGGTTGGACGAATAAGAATGTATTTCATTCGACGGTGTTATACTACAACTTTAAAAAGAGGTAGGTATAAAAAACCGATACTAAGTTCAATCCTGATTGATCATAGATTAATCTGGTATGGATTTTTCTATAATAATATTGAGTCTACTCAGGAAATCAGAAAAGCACTAACACTTTCGATGAAACACTTCCAAACAATCCAATTTGGCAGGTCCTCTGCTTTAACGTACTTACCTAATGGGACCGTAGAGTAGCCTACGGCCCTGAAACCATATTCATTTGTACCTTTAATTAACTGGAAATTGAATGGAGGATTATTAAGTTTTCACTTTTGGCATACCTTCTGGAAATTACATGGCAACAGGAATGACTCTTATCCTCAATACTATTAAGTCTTCATCCTTTTTTTTTCCGTAAAAAAAGGATCAAAAAAACTCGTAACCCGCAAAACCCGCCCGAACGACGTTCAGTCGGGCTGGCTCACTTTAACGTCCTGTCATTAATTTTGGCTTACCTTTAATTCGAATTTCACTCATCCCCTCCTTGACGGCCACCCGCAACCACCGTTTTTCAACGGCAGTCAAGTGAGGGGTGTGCCCTAAGTTCGAACAGTTGCGGTTTACCCTAAAGCCCAATTTACTGTACTCCTATCTCACATTCTCCTCGACCCGAAATTGTTACAGTCCTTAGCGAAAAATGTTACACCAATCCAATATTTTAAAATTCCCTCTGCGAAACTCTGTGCAGTACTCTGCGTACCTCTGTGGTTCCCTTACCTATCCTTCTCTGCGTACCTCTGTGGTTCCCTTCACCCATCCTTCTCAAACAACTCATCCGGGTCCAAAATAGATTTGAAATCCAGCTGAGCCGGCTCATCGTCAGTGGGTAACTCTCCAACATCCCGCAATTTCCGTTCGATAGCCCGGCTCCGTACACTCACCTTATCCATGGAATCCGAAGCCTGTTTTAGTTTCGTGTTGACTTTTTCCAGGGTAGCGCCAAATTTGCCAAACTCCGTTTTGACCTGCGCCAGCAGCGACCACACCTCACTGCTTCTTTTTTCGATGGCCAGCGTACGGAATCCCATCTGCAGGGCATTGAGAAAGGCGGCCAGGTTCGTGGGTCCGGCGATGAGGATACGGTATTGTCGCTGCAGTTCTTCTGCCAGTTCGGGCTGACGGACGATCTCTGCATACAGTCCTTCGATGGGAACGAATAAAACGCCAAAATCCGTGGTGTAAGGCGGAGCGATGTATTTATCATGGATATCTTTGGCCATGCTGCGCACGGTACGCCACAATTCCTTCTGTGCCCGCTGGATGGTGTCCCCATCTCCTTCTTCATAGGCGTCGACCAGAACATAATATTTGTCCAGAGGGAATTTGCTGTCAATGGGCAGCCATACCTGGGGCAGGTCGTCGGAAGTGCCGGGGAATTTGATGGCAAACTCCACAAAGTTCGATGAATCCGGGATTGTCGCCACATTGACGGCATACTGATCACGGTTGAGGAGTTGTTCCAGGATATTGCCCAGTTGCAGCTCACCCATCACGCCGCGGGTTTTGACGTTGGTCAGTACTCTCTTCAGGTCACCGACGCCGTGGGCCAGGGACTGCATCTCACCCAATCCCTGTTGTACCTGGTTGAGTGACTCCTGGACGAGGCGGAAGGAATGACCGAGGCGTTCTTCCAATGTCTTCTGCAATTTCTCGTCCACCGTTTGCCGTACCTTTTCCAGTTGTTGGTTGTTGTCGGTGCGGATAGCTTCCAGTCGGGTAAAAACCTCTTTGCGTAGCTCGGAGAGCAGCAGCGAGGTGCGGTCCTGGAATTGCTCCAGGCGCAGGTTGGTCTGCTCTTTCGTGGTCTGCATCTCTCTGGTCATCGCTTCCAGTCGCTTGCCCTGCTCCTCCTGAGCACGGATGAGCTGGGTGGTGAGGTGCTCAAAATGATCTTTGGATTGCCGGGCCATTTCCTCCCGGTTGGCTTTGAACTCCGGGCCGAAGAGACCAAAGAGTCTGTTTCCCCATTCTTCCAGGGCGGTACGTGTGGATTGCAGCGGGTCCGGCTGCCGGCGAAAGAGCAGGATAATGACTAATAGTGCGGTGAACAGGCTAAGGACCAGGGTTAGGATTTCCAGGTTCATGGGATGATTGGTTGAATTTGGTTACCCCAATTTAGTTACTGAATACATTAAAAGAAAAAATAACACCAAAGAATCAGTTCCTTCCGTGATAGTCCTGAGCTTCTGGCAATAGTCACCCCCGAAGCATTGACCACTTGGTCACCCAGTAAGGTACCCAGCCGGTTTCCTTTGCTGTCAAACAGCCGGTCGCCAGACAACAATCCCAGTTGCCTGCCGCTCCCATCGTACAGCCGGTCGCCCTGGATCGAACCCAGCAGACGACCAGAGCCATTGTAGAGGCGGTCCTGATTCACCATACCGATTTCGATACCACTGGCATTGTAGAAGCGGTTGCTGGAAACGGAGCCAAGGAGGGTACCGGAAAAGGAGTAGATGCGTCCCATAAGCCAAAGTGTTCAGGTTCGATGATCAAACTGTAATCACCAAGGATATTACAATTATATTTTTATTCATTGCTTGGGCCTCTTGAAACAAATCAATAACAATTGATCACAGATCAATCTGTTATCTTTCGTTTGTCATCTAGGACAATCCTGCAGTAGCAAGCCAAATCTACTTTATATTTGTTCTTTTTATATTTTAGCACTCTTTTATTCTTCATTTTATACTTTGTTCCTACATTATATATTGCATATACTACCTAAGGCTATCATATAGGCACAAAGAAACAGGCTAAAATGTGACGAGAAAATTTAATAAATTACAAATGTCAAAATTCAAGACGCAGAGTTATTAAAGGTTAGATCTCTAATAGCGAACCTTCATTTATAGCAATGAATATCTCAACAACTAAGTGAGGATGTTAAGTAATTGCACATTGTTTGCTTCCTTAGGTATAGAGCATTCACCCAATCAAAGCACAATTCATAAAACCTACAATGAATATGAGAAGACAATTTACATCTGTATGTAGAACATATAACACTTCATCATACTATATAATAATAAGCTGGAGCGAAAGAAGCTGTGAAAGAAGCAGGTAAAATGATAATTTGGCAAATTGTACTTACCATTATCTTGATACTGCTTCTTGTAATCTATAAAGCTTGTGAGAATTAAGTCAATATAAACTACACTGTTTTATTAGATCCAGTAAAATTGCATCAACAAAACATTAATAATAAGATGAAATCCATTTTGGCAATTATATTAATACTTCTTTCTATAAATGCAAGCAGCCAGACTAAAGATCAGCAATATTACCTTGACATTTCAAAGGCCATTGGTTATTCGTATGGTGTCTTTTGGGCTCTGGAGTACATATCCGACACATATCCTGATCTTGCTAAGGAAGTGACCTTGTCGAAGATGCGCTTTAATCTGGCTTTTAGAACGACATTGGACGCAATGGAAGAAGAAATGGCCCAAGCAATGGAGATTACTGTCGAAGAATACAAGGAGAAGCTTGAAATACAAATGAAACCATTACTTAATTACGAGGGAGTTACCAGAAACGTGGCCATGGATTATCTGAATAACTTTACCAATAGCAAAATCAAAGGTAAAGACGAAACAACCGTAGAAAATATCAAAATCATATTAGCGCACAATCCGACTTATAGAAGTAACCCTTATACTGAAATAAAGGATGGTTTTATCCAAACCGTAGACACCAAAGACCATCCAAAATCCAGTGGATTAGAACTAAATTTAACCTGTCCGCTGAGTTGGAGTAAGAAGGAAGGAAAACGGCCGCACATTGTTTATTTATATGAAAGCCCGATCGGAGATTGCAGCTTTACAGTATTAATAAAAGATATGTATAAGGCACTATTAGAAGAAAACCCGAACTTATCACGTGAAGAGGTAAACTATTATAAATCACAGCAATTTGAATATGATTTAGCTGATGAAATGATCACCGAAGATTATGCAGAAGTATTTATCAAATCTCTTGGCCTATCGACCATTTTGAGTAAAAACTATAGAATAACTAAATTTGATGGTCAACCTGGAATGATCATTCAGGTCATGGGTACCATTTCAAGAGGGACAATAGATATGAAAACACAATTCATTTCATCAATCGTAATATATAAGCACTATTTTATCAATATTGGTGGCATGATATTCAGTTTTGAAAATGAATTACAATCGAATATCTCAAAGTATGAACCAGTTATAAATTCGATACTTAATAGTTTAATCATCCAAAATAAATGGAAGTAATTATGATTTGAATCTTCTAATCTTAAAACAACTAATCATGAAGAATATGAAATACATTGGGGCCATCGCATTATTTTCCGTTTCAGTTGTTGCATTTGGGCAAAATAACATTCAATCCTTAAAGGCTGCTGGCTTCAGAGTTGCTTGTCCATGCACATTAGTCGAAAATACTAATTTCATAAAAATGATAAAATCGCAAGGAAATGAAATACTTGGTGCGTACATCTGTTTAGAGAATAAAGATAACCCAGAATATGTAGCAATCACTAATATCAATATCAATGATCTTTCGGATAGTTATACCAGCTTGTTACCAAGCACTTATTCCCACTTTGAAAAACAATTTTTAGAGTCATATGCCAGCCAACTAGCTACCAGTGGTCTGGACTATAAGAATATAACTTATAAAGGCGTACCAGCACTCGAGTATTCATTTGAACAAATGGGGATACCTACAAAAGCGATCATATTCTTGAAAGAGAAGAAATCAATACTGATTCAAGTAGGATCAAGACATGATTTGATAACCAAATTCAATGCGCTAAAATTTTCTTTCGAAATAATGAATTAACAAAATATGAGACGATTATATCTAACCATATTGACCGCAATAATAGGTATTTCATTTGAAAGTTTTATATCACATTATTTCATATTTAATACCCAGTTATTATATATTATTGCATTCTTTGTTATATTACTATATATATATATAAAAAAGCAAACTAATTACTTTTTAATACTAATTTCCTCACTGTTTTTATTAATGATTGGGACTAAATACATATTAAAAGTAACTCACTTTAATAGGTCTGACAATAAAATATTATTAACAAAATATTCCATACTCAATAAGTATATATTGTACAACTTATATTATCAACTAAATTATAATAAATATTTATCACCCAAATGTTTTCAAAATCTTAGCACCCATCCTGAACTCAATCGCAACTTAACTGATTACTTTTGTCTTCCAGAGCTTATAAACTACAAGCCAAGTATATACAATGATTCAATAGTTGGTAGAATCAAATTGATAATTGACATTCTAAATCAACCCAAAAAGTATAACAGCTACAAACATATCGCCTTCCTAAATAATATTTATATTGATAACGATAAAGAGATATCAAAATTTGAATTCAATTTCGATAAGCTATCATATAACTTAAAAGCAGATACCTTTTATCAAACGAAATCATATCGTCCCTATAAGGATCTTGATTTTTTCCCTGCCACCATAATTGTCTCAGATACGATACTTAATAACAAATATGTATTTAAGACAGCATCATCTGGGCTTATAGGATTAGTTCAAGATTATTCAAAACTAAAGCAAAATAAAGAACTTCTAATATACAATGTATATAACTCCAATTACACTACATCTTGTGGATATGTAAACAAATTGGAAGACATAATTATCAATACCTATTTTGATAATTGTTATAGTTTTCACGGAGATCATGCAATAGTGGTTTACGGAGGAGAATACCAAGGGAGCTCATTAGGATCTAGATGGGAAGGGGGAGAATATGGAATTATAAATAAAGAGGGTAAATTTGTTGTAGACCCAACCTACAGTGAAATAGTATACTTATTCGATGATTATTATGCATATAGACTTTCTTGCGAGGACCAAAAAAAATGTTGGGCTATTGGAGATCCTTTAGGTACGTTACTAACACCTTTTAAATATCAATACATTGAAGTTTATAAGAAGCCTTATGTAAAGGGATGGCGATATCCAGATAACTATCTAATAAATATTAACGACAATTTTAAAGAGATTAAATTGCCTTCTGCTGCTTATGGAACAGATATTGAAAATAATATTTTGACATATCATACATGGAATGGAATCAATAGGTACTATAGTTTAGCAGAGCAAAAAGAAATATCGCAATTCGAGTTTAGTAAAATAACAAAACAACATCTATTCATATCAAATAAATTTAATAAGTTTGGACTTATAGATGCAAGAGATAATATCGTAGTACAATATAATTATGATGTTATTTCTGATTTTAAATATATTCAAGGCAATGATACTACAACCATGTATTATGCGAATATTAAAGGTGAGAAAAAATGTGAACTTAATTGCATAATAGATGGTGGCAAGACTGGAATTATAGATAAAAAAGGTGATGTCATAATACCACTAAACTATTTTTACATTAATTATGTAGATAACGCCAATGGCTTATTTATAACGGCTCCTGAAGGAGAATATGGAATTGGTTCAGCTGCCTATTATAGTTTCTCTTCAGGCTCTTTGGGTGTTATTGATAATATGAATAACTCTATTATTCCTAATGAGTATTATAGCGTAAAATTTATTGGCAATTACATACTATGCAATGACAATATTTGGTACGACTCCAATGGGAATTTATTAAATCAATGTATTGAATAGCAAAGTATAATGAACTTATCATGTTATTTATCTTCTTATTATTGAGTATGATGATCCTAAATCGATACGGTTTAATAAAAACTTCAGGAGAGGATGAAAAATTGGGGATTGGGATGTCTTTTGTCCTTTTATTCTGGCATTTATCTTTCAGGCGCTGTTCGTACTATTCATGGGAATGATTGGAGTCCTTTTAAGCATATTATTTAATTAACGGTACAATTTAATATTCAGTAAACGAACGGATTGTCAAGAAATAAAGAGGTTATTACAACTAAATAATCATATATGAAAACACTTTTGTCATTGATTTTAGCAACTTTTGCTTTTATTTTACATTTAAATGCGCAAATTATTGAAACTCGGATCGATGGGGAATTTGATGGCTGGGAAGGTGAAACTATTTTCAAAATGATGAACGGGCAGGTTTGGCAACAATCATCATATTCCTATTTGTATCATTATGCTTATTCACCTCAAGTGATGATATACAAAACATCAGGTGGCTATGTGATGAAAGTTGACGGCGTAAAGGAAACCATAAACGTCGTGCAGATTAACTCGAGCAATTCATACAATCAATCTTCAAACTATCAGTACAGTGAAGTAATCACATTGCTTAGAGGAGCTTCTATATTTGCTCAAGACGTTGATAATACATTTTTAGGTACACTGACTAACGAGTTAAATTTAAACTCTATTTTCAATGAGATCGGAACATATGGTAGCATTATTTCTTCAAATAGCATATGGAATGAGATTGGAAAATTTGGCAGTGATATCAGTGCTTACAGTGCATTTAACGATATTGCCTCTACCCCTCCTATGATAGTTAAAAATAGAAAGATAATTGGATATTTGACCGTTAATGAGATTATTTATGGGGGGATTTCTCCCTATATTTTGAAAGCATTAAAAGATGAGTTTTAATAATATCAATTAAAACTCATCTATCGATATCGCTTCTAGATGAACATATTGATTGTGGTACCGCTTTAATTTGATCTTCTCTAGAACATATCTTGATTACCTATGGATTCGCAGTGGAGGTGTAGCCTTCCCGAAATTAGGACACGTTTAAAATAGACAGATTCAAATTTATTTGATTTTTGTAATTCAATGGTGACAATCCATTCAGTCTACTATGTGGATGATTCAAATTGTAATATTCACTCCATTCTTCGGACAGTTTGCGCAACCGTTCGAGATCTTCGAATAAGTAGGGATCCAGTACATCTTCTCTGAATAATCAGTTGAATCGTTCGGTATAAGCGTTTTGCATTGGCTTACCTTGCTGAATAAATAGGATGTTTATATTCAGGTCTTTACACCAAATGGTAAAGGTGTTTCCCCGGAACTCCGGACCGTTATCTAAACGGATTGCTCGCGGTATGCCTCTTTCCCATACCAGTTCAATCATGATCCGAACGACGCTTTCACCACTGTGTGAGTAATCAGCCTCGATGCTTTCTCGGGGAAGGCAACATTCTCGGGGAAGGCAACAAAATACATATGTAATAACGAGATTGAGATTGATCTGTGATCAAAAATACCGATCTACTACCTTTGGTGGGGTGCAAAGTTTCTTTGTTTCAGAATCCACTTTCATACTTTCACATAATTACAATATGTTGATGTTATGCAGGTAATGAATCGTACTATTCATAATACTTTTCGATATACCATAAGCAGATCTCTTAATCTAAAACCTATGAGTAAGATAAGCGCCCTAAGAGACTAAAATCAGGTCAAACTTTGACTCAAAGTTTGTATTATTGGAGTTTTGAACAACTAGTATACTAAAACTCAAACACAACCCAAGATGCAATTCGAACCATCCAAAGAAACGAAAGAGTACTATCTATACACAAAGAAAAAACCAATGACTGAAGGGGGATTTGTTCATCCTGGATTATTCTCAAGTAGATATACTTTGTCATATTCTTTACTTTTCTTCATAGTTCTACTTTTGGAAGTTTATGGAATGTTCATGTTATATTCCTATGGCGCTTTCCAACCATGGTTTGCAATTCTACTTGTCTTATTAGATATAATATTAGCATTTGGGGCCCACCTATTTCAAAAACGCATAAAAGAATTAGATATCGAACTAGCATTAATTAACGATGAAATCCAATATGAAAAATTGAGAAGGAAACAAATAAAGCCAAAGCTGCTAAAGGGATTTCTACTGAGCCTAATTGCATTATTAGCGATAGGTAAAATGGCCTTCTTCTTTGGTTTCTATCAAAATTTTGATGCACTCGTCCTTGTAATTATTACTACATATGCACTTGTCGCAGTTATACACATTAATGTAACTGGGTATATTTTATTTGAATATATTCGGACTGGTTTCAATTCAATAGACTATCGTAAATTTATTCGCGATTATTCAATTCAAAATAGACAAGAATTCCAGGAAAGGAAGCATAGCTTTAGCTCAAATGAATTAATAATTGCATGCAACATAAATAAACACAAAATATACAAAGATACAAATTCGGGCCAATTTATCATTCTAACATATGGCATGTTCATGGATGATGACCTCAAAGCTTTAGTTAATCAACAACAGTCTCCGGAAACAAAATATAAGGTAGCGAGAGAAGGCTTATATCATCAATACTATTCAATATTAGGCTCCCAACCAATATTTCAATAATACAGATCATATAAATTATATAGAACATGTTAATCAAGCGCAATAAATTAATTCATTTAATACTATTAATGTTTATTTTAATATTCGCAAATTGTGGTCCAGAACCAACACGCGATTACATTTTTATTTTAAATTATGAACAGCTAATAAACATGGATCCAGATATTCATAAAATACTAGAATTAAATTATACATGCCCAAGTTATTATTTGCCATCTTCAAGCAGTAAATTGATTATTATTAAGAACGATAGCTTGCAAATTGTACCAATATATCAATTAAATTGGTTTGAAAGGATGGCTGGTAGTAGACCAACTAAGGAAAAATATTTTCGTGAAATAAATAGAAGATTAACAAATAGCTATACCAATACATATAAATTAGATACAATTAGATCAATACTTTCTGCTGAAAGATACATTTGTTATGCTAATTCTATGCTTCAAAATTATTTTAACAAGGACAAAGTCATTGTATTGTCAGAGTTGACATCTGTGAATACTTTTAGAGAAATATGCGCCATCAAGGATGATTTGCCTCTGGCAATAGATTTAATAAATAATATTCCAGTGGAAGAATTTAATGTTGGAAAAGCGAAAGTTGAGACCTATAATACCATGCGCCGATTCTATGAAAACATGGAGATCCTTTATGAAAATATAAATAACTCAGAGGCTAAAACTGATGCTATAGAGCTAATCAAAAAACTCTTCGCCAGTCCGGATAGTTATATCGAAATCAGGAATAATAATGGACCAGTCGAACGCTATACAGTACAAGAATTTTTAAGCCGTATAACCTCAAATAATAGGTATCAATATGATGATGTAAGCATGTTTATGCGAAATTTCAGATTTCTAAAGGAATTTGAAGAAACAAACTCTGGGGATATTCCCGATAATTATCCTGCAGAAATTACTTACGATCAAATATTTAAAGGAGTATCCAACGGAAAAATAAAATACCAGGATGTCGTTAATAAGGAAGTTGGAGTTGAAGCGAAATTGGTGGAAAGGATAAACACTATGGGTGACATAGTAATGAAATATGAGATCTTCATCAAAGATATACGGGTGAATTAAAGATTTGAGATGAATTACTCGCTTCTTTATATTTTACTATTCTTCTTTTGCATAACATCGAAATTAAATAGCCAAGATATCGATAGTCATTATCGCTCTATCGAAGAATGTATGCAACAATATGAGGGTCTTCTACAGCAACTCCATGAAGTCCAACAATCTAGCCAGTCCAATGATCTCCGGATTACCAACCTCCATCATCTGCTTTGCCAAAATCCAGGTCCATTATTCCCGTTTGGAAAGCTATATACAGAAGTACCTGTTGAGTGTAATAGTTCAAAATTAAATCCCATATATAAGATATCACCCGATTGTACCAATCGGCAGTTTTTGCAGCCGTTAGTAGAATATTTTATTCAATACATTCATAAAACGACTGTTATACCCCGGATCTATAAGCTAGAGATCATTTTTGATGAAAAAGATAAGGTCTTTGTGCGTTATCAATCAGATGGTGAAACGATAGAAACGTGTAACAGTTCCAATAGAAGCCGTATTGCCATACTCCATGTAGATAATGACGACGTATTTATCAACCAGTTGCGGTGGGCAACTACCCAGGAAAACAATGCCATCAGTTTGCATACAATTCAACTTTCATCTGATATCGTGCAAGTGAAAATTCCTGTAAATAGTGCAATACCTGTGTTGACCAAGCAAGTAAAAGATCTTGAATTAAAATTATCTGAAGCCATTAATAAATTATCCGAATCAGAAAAATCGTATAATAAAGAGAAATTTAGAAGTGATAGTTTAGAAAATATTTTACTTGCGATTGAAAGAAAGCAAGGTGAGTATTATAATATAAACTTAAAACAAAAAGATGCAATTAACTCAATATCCAATCAACTTACTGAAAGTAAAAGAATGGCAGAAGCAAATCGTAAAAAATATTTATATATAAAGGATAGTATACGGATGTCAATAATTGTCAAATTAAAAGATATTGATGAACAAGTCTCCGATTTAGGATCATACTATTTTCACAAACTACAAAAGTATGACCAATATAATTATAATAGAACATTATTTACAGGAATTAGTTATGGTTTAATCCAAGCTCCATTTAATATAGATGCTAATGTGCTGCGTAGCAAAGATCCAATTCGAAAATCTTTTCATCGCGACGATTTTCTAAGAAATTTTGATCTTTCATTATATCATCTAATTGGACTAAGTTTATCAAATTTACGTATTAATTCAAAGAAATTATTTGATAATACATATTCTAGTATTCAAGCAGATGAATATCGCGAAGCTTTGTTTTTGTCAGGAAAGAATTTCAAAGATATCTACTACATACGATCCGATCACGATATTACTTCATTCAACATTGGAATTACAATTTATGCACACAGTATTCTGGATATCTTCTTTCTGAGTAAAAATAAGATCAAAGACATTCCAATCATCAATTCTCTTTTTATAAAATTCGGTATTGCCTATTTAAAAGGTAGTGTTTGGGATTATTATGATGGTAATTATTTAAATTATATGACACGGGATCCATCTTCAGGATACTATATCTTGGATCTTCATAATGTGAAAACGACCGATTACTATTTTGGTCTCTCCTATGTTAAGCCCTATTTCCAATTAGATCTTGGCTATAATCGGCTCTATGGGGACTTTTATTTGAATCTTGGAGTTAACTATCCTTTTAAAGATGTTCGTAGTCCTTTTAGTTATAAAATTAGTGGGCCGAATGAGGATAAAGGTGCTGAAGAACTTCGTACTAAAATTAAGAATATACAAAAATTAATTAATAAAGAGCTAGATGGGGTTAACTAAAATATTTTAATAATGCTTAAATGCTATCTTATTTATATTGTTTTAATATCACAGTTTTTCACAACAAGGTCAAAAGCAAATAATATCTTTGGTGATACACTTACTATTTGTTGTAATCAAGACTACATCATTGTTGATACACCAGATACACTATCTTCTTTTTATGAAGTTGATTGGCTTACTAAAGGGGGGCACTTATTCATTAGTGATTCAACATTAACAATTTTTGAATCCGGCGTATACATAGGAATAGGGTATGATACATTTCGAACTCAAGTCTTTATCGATTCCTTTTATGTAATAAAGTGTCAAATACCCAATATATCATCGCTATGTGCTTCATCATTGCCTCTGAACAAACAGGACTTAGGGCTTCAAGTGACTGATACATTCAAAATTGATGGACAACCGGTTAGCATCTTAAATCGAGGAGACTTTCCGGAAAACGTTGATTTGCCTATTTCTTACTCATATCACTGTGGATCGTGTAACGATTGTTATTATGAAGGTTTTATCAGAATTATCAGTGAATCCGATCTGACACTTTCCTTGAACTTAAAGGCAATAGATAGTATACTTTTTTGCAGAAGTGATACTTCCTATCAATTATTGAGCTTAAACAAACAGTTTGGTCGATTGCGTTGCAATGGTTGCATAATAGATAGTATCGACCTGGTCAGTGTGATTAAACCATCCAAAAATTCCATTGGAAGGCATACCATAACATTTAGTACCAACCAAAATGGATGTCCAATTGAAAAATCCTGGCCATTAACCATCGTAGGGCCTACCTCAACAAGCATAATAAACCTTAATGAAGCCTATTATTGTACCAATGATCCGTCCTTAACATTGCGTGGCGAACCACCTAATGGTCAGTTTTATCTTAACGATGTAACATTGCCGGGGAACAAATTTGATCCAGGTTTAACCCCTCCACAGGCCAGTGCACAATTTGAATATCGGGTTGTTGATCAAAATGGGTGTAGCTCTTCCATCACACAAACACTTGCGATTCGAAAGCCTCCAGACATTGCATTTTCGTTAGAACAAGTGCAAATTTGTGCAGACTACAAACCCTTTGATCTAGCTGGAGAGCCACCAGGTGGTCTTTACCTGGTCGATGGTTCAACAAAATTATCTCAGCCCATTTTTGATGCTACAGCTTTTATACCGGGTATCCATTCAGTCACCTATCAGGTTTCTGACGATTACTGTTCCAATTCTATTGTGAATACCATTCAAATATTACCATTGCCTGATGTCCGGATATTAAATGTAGATCCTATCATTTGTGAGAATCAAACGCCATTCAAAATTTCACGTCAACCTGTCGGTGGATTGTTACTACCCGTAAAGTTCTCCAATGGAAATTTGGATCCAAAGCTTCTGGGAGTAGGGATACATACAGTTAGTTATTATTATGAAGATCCAAACGGTTGCAGTAACACAGCCGAAGTTGAATTTCAAATTGTCCCAAAACCTTACATTGCATACAATGAAGTTTATCGTTGCGATCCGCAGACATTAAATTTATTTAACTTCTCAGGTGGTACAACACCAATAAATAGTTATTGGACTATTGAAAACAAGCGTAAAAATAATGATAGTCGTTCATTCGACTATCAATTTGCAAACCCTGGACTTCATACTATCAAATTAACTGTAATAGACCAGAACAAGTGTTCTACCGATTCACTGTTTCAGGTTTATGTTCCCTACCAAAACATTAGCAATGTTTTCTTATCTGATTCGATATTGCTGGTTGGTGAAGATATCCAATTGAAAAGTACATCCAGTAGTCCATTAATAAATAGTCTCTGGGTTTTCGGTGATGGTTCCATAGCCTCTGAACCAGAAGTCACTCATGTATATCATGAGGATGGGATATACAATGTGCTACTATCCACCATCGATACGTTTGGCTGTAACGATACCGCACAGGCCAGAATACTGGTCAAAGATCCTTTAAATATTGATTTTGAAATACAAAACTTATATCCAAATCCGACTTCAGGTATATCATTTATTGAATTTTACTTGCCGGAGACCATGCCATTAGCGTATACGGTAATTAATGGAATGGGTCAGCATTTATTTTCCCGATCCTTTGGCAATGGCGCATTAATCAGTGGTGGAAAACACACCTTCCAGGTTGATCTGAGTCAATTGGATGCTGGAATTTACTTTTTGGATATCCATTCGGGTTCCACTCCATTGAGTACACCGGGATTTTTTGATAGAGGTGATCTTGTAGATGAACAGCTCAAATTTGTAGATAGAATAAAATTGATCTTAATTAAATAAATTTGATCATGAAAAAAATTAATAATTATTCGATTAATTCATTAGTGATTTTCTTAGTTTATAATGTTTTATTAACATTTTTTTCTTGTGGTCAAGCCAAAATGGATAATTCCGCTATGGAGACAAGTATACCTATCGATACTATTGGGACTACCGTTGCACCAAATCAAAGGATAATAGATAGTTTAAAATTTGAAATATCTAGACTTAAAAACAATGATCATACCGATCAATTTGAAGATCTGAAAAAAGCCATTTATATTATATACAATATCATAGATTCAAATAACATTAATAGAGGTACGGCATTTGTCATTGATCAATCTGGCGTGGCAATAAGCAATTACCATGTTGTTGAAAATGCATTTGCGATAGTTGCATTTAAAACTGGAGATACTAATGTTATCAATGTTGAAATTTTAGAATTTAATCCCGAATTGGATTACGCCATTTTGGGATTAGATCCAACGATACGTCCATACATGACCATTCCTATAGCCTCAAATCTTGCTCCGGTTGGGAGCGACTGTTTTGCCATCGGTCATCCACTTGGCTTGGATTATACTGTTACAAAAGGAATCATTTCAAGTTACAGGAAGGATAAGAATTGGATTCAAACAGATGTAGCAATAACTCACGGAAATAGCGGAGGACCGTTATTAAACCATAATCTTGAAGTTATTGGAGTAAATACAGGTGGAATTGATGGACAAAGTTTAAATTTTGCTCTTAATATCCAAATGATACCCTATCAACAATACATTAATCTAATTTCTACTGAACAAAATATTTCGACCCAAACTGCAACAGTTTCAGACCAACCTATGTCAAAACTCAAAGAACCAAGCTTCAATTCGTCATCCAAGGTCTGCCTCGACAAAGCCGTGCGGTCCTACTTTGAGGCAATCGTTTACGACGACTTTCAAAATTTAGAGGCAATTTGTGCCCCCACACTGATTCAGTTTGAAAATGAACGTAATGTAAAGAAGTCCGAGGTAAGGAAAATATTACAAAAGAAAGGCCTGGACAAGTCTGGTTATGAGGTGGAGAAGGCAATTGTTGAATGGGACAATATTCAATATCAGAACAACTCTGTCTCCGCAGATTATATTATTACATTTAGGAACTCAAACAAGAAATACATCATATCTCACATAAAAGCAACCATTCATTTGAATAGTCAATGTGAAATAGTACGCGCGCAAACTGAGTTGATTAATAGTTTTTAATAGGTTCATTTGAAGCTTATACTCTTATATTATCTTTTATTCTTCCAATTAATTCTTTTCGGGCAACAGTTGACTCTGATCTCGTGGAACATTCGAGATTTTGGAAAATCGAAGGATAGTCTTGAAATGGTCACCATTGCAAAGACGATAAGGGATGCAGATATTATTGCTATTCAGGAAGTTGTAGCAAAAGATCCAGGTGGTGCACAGGCAGTGGCTCGACTAGCCGATCAGTTGAACCGGCTGGGCACGAAATGGGACTATCGCATCAGTGATCCGACCAATAGCCCTTCGCCTTACCGGTCAGAACGTTATGCCTATTTGTGGAAGCCCTCAAAGGTGATATTGATTGGCAGGCCACAACTGGACAAAGAATTGGCGACTGTATGTGATCGGGAACCATTTATAGGACGATTCAGGGACCTAAAGACAAAGAAAGAATTCATTCTAGTTAATTTTCATTCAAGGAGGTATAATGAACATCCGGAGGATGAGGTGGTAACTTTTCAGTATTATAAGGATAGGTTCGAGATACCAGTAGTCATTGCTGGTGATTTCAATCTGGATGACAAGCACCCTGTATTTTCACCTATGTATGAACAAGGCTATCAAGCAAGTATAAAAAATCAAGCCACAACAATAAAGTCTAAATGTGACCATGGCTACTACCTAAACCATGCTATAGACAATATTTTCATCCCAGGCGATTATAAAATCCTCGAAGGTAGAGTAATTGATTTTATCAAAGATTGCTCAAATCTTGATGCAGCACTAATGATTTCGGATCATGTGCCTGTGAGCGTGAGGATTGGGATTTATTAGTCCTAAATTTATTAATGGTTTTATTAATTTCCTTCTTCTCCCACGAGTATTGGTTCGGTTAAGGAGGAAATTGACTTCGTCGATCCGGTGCGGGGTGTTCCAACAAAACAAAACGCAAACCCTAATTGACCTGGCGGTCAATGCTTTTTTATTGTCCTACAGTCTCTCAAGCTAGCTTGGTTAGGTATGTATAGGAATAGCTTCGCTGACCCGGAGAGGGGTGGCCCAACAATCGAATAGCGCACCCTTTAAGGTGTTGACGTGTTTCCGTGTTCTTGTGTTTACGTAAAGTGGATTGACTTCGTCGATCCGGTGAGGGGGAGGCCAACAAACTTTTTAGCGCACCCTAGATTGACATATAGGTCATCTGTTTTTCATTGCGCTCCGCTCGCTCAAGTTTGGGCTTGGCTCGCATAGCGCAATAAAAAACCCTGCCCGCATTCGCGGACAGGGTGCGCTAAAAGTTTGAGGTCGGTAGCGGACCTCATTATTTCTTATAACTAAAAGATATTCAAATATTTAGCGGCTAATAATAATATTGGGGTACAAATTGGGGTATAAATATTCATGCTACAGCCACCCCACCCTTGGATTCTAGAGTACAAAGGTAGTGGGGGATATTCGAAAAATCAAAACACACCGGGGGTTAGGCAAACGGTACGTCTAACAAACATCTCTATAATTTCCGATGGCTAAGCCATATTTTTATATCATGGAGTGGTTAGATGATAATAGTACAGTCACATTTTTGGACAAATATCTGCCCGAACAATTCAAGATTTTTACTCAGCCACAGAGTCAATTTGCTGGACGCTACATGAATGTACACAATTGGCAAACTAAGTTATTGTCAAAACAGATGCTTACAGGAAAAGCTTATTCATCTCCGGATAACATAATAACTTGTTTTCGCAAAAATCAATTTCTAGAGGGGCTTGCAATGACGATTTCTTGGGGGACTATGTGGAGACAAAATCCAAGAATATACACGACAGATCTGCTAAGAATATACCAAGTACTTGAGAACTGTAACAGTTCTTTGCATGATGAAAAAAATATAGATGAAGCATGGAAGAACATAGAGTCCAGTTTAAGCTGGTCCCCAGTTATCACCTCTAAAACACTTCATTTTATGTGCCGAGCTTTAGGGTTTGATAAAGATCCTCCAGTAGCTATTGATAATAAAATCATCTTGAAGAGGGTATGGCCAGCCTTAACGAGATCAGTTAAAGCAAGTGCTAAACCAAGTTCATGGGCAAATGGGCTCTCTGGCTATAAGCGATATATGACATTTATCAATTATTTGAGATGTAATTGCTACCCAGATTGGTCAAATACCCAAATTGAAAGCACATTATTTATTGTGTTCTACAACAAATGATAATGGAAAAACCATTCTGATGAGTCATCCTTTGCTTTAGACAATCAATATGATTCAATTCTCGGATCTACTTCTTCAGTCTTTTGCAACATAACGGTTTCATCCGTGAAGACGATCACCGTTCGGTTTTGATGGAAGGTTTCCATCAAATGATCCACCATGGCAATCACTTCGGATTTGAAAACCTCTTGCTTCAAGGGAAAACGCGGGTAGTTGATGATTTCCAAACGGATGTGTGGCTCGTTTTGTCCACCAAGGATAATACGGCTTTCACTTATGCTTACAGAGAGATAGATTTCCTTAGTACTCCTAAGGTCATGCTGATAAGCTTGGATGGCATGAATGTAATCGTCTCCCAAAATGATTCTCTGGGTATAGCCATCTTCCTGACCCAGGGATACAGTGGCAGTGTATGTTTCCAGGGTTTCTTGATTGTATCCATCCATAAAAATTGAATTAAAACAGTTCTCCTGCATAAAAATAAATTGAATACCACCCCCTTTTCAATGATTATCTAACTTTATTACTTTATGATAAGATAGGACAATATCAGCTACAAAGAGTATAGAAAAGAAAGTGAGCGAGAAGGATTGACAAAACATAATAATTGAAAACCAATAAAATTAGTGGCTATTTACTGCCTATAAGATGTTGTACCAATGTTATATAATACCAACATGTAATATAAGTCAAGAAGATGAACCAAGAAGCTTTTTTCTCCCGGTACAAATACGACATCGAGAAAGACGAATTAGGAGGTGGTGGCTTTGGCACCGTGTACAAAGCGTTTGATGAAGTCAGAAATAGACATGTGGCTCTTAAAGTGTCGCAAGTCAAAAAGGGCCAGGAATCACTTAGTTTGCTTAAGGAAGTAGAGCTCGCCACCGAACTTCCAGAACATAAAAACATCGCTCATTATGAGGTTTGTTACCGCTTCAAGATGCCCAATGGTATCTTTGATTACGGTATTCTGCAGTATTATCCCGATGGCAACCTCACCCAACTAATCCAGTCAGAAATCCTTTCCGAGGTAGAAAAGGAAAATATTGCCCAAGGAATTATCGAAGGTATCGATCACTTGCATAGGCACCATATCGTCCATCGTGATCTTAAAAGCAGCAATATCCTGATGACCCGGGGATACAAGGGTGATTTGGTCCCCAAGATCGCCGATTTTGGATTGAGCAAGCAGTTTGCCGATACGGATAAGAGTTACTTCAGCAATAGTTTTGCGGGAGGTAGTTTGCTGTATGTGGCCCCCGAGCAGCTGGCAGGCGAGGAAATACGAAAGAACGTAGATCTTTGGAGTTTGGGCGTGGTGTTGTATGAGTTGTTTGTAGGGAGAACACCTTTTACCCCTGAGTCGGATACCGGTACGGAGACAGCCCAGGCTGAGATTGTAAAAAAGATCAACCGGGCAGCTATACCGGAAGCGATCAAAAGCGTACCGCAACCCTGGCAGCGGGTAATCAATGCGTGTCTGATAGCGGATCCTATGCAGAGAGTAAAAACGGTCAAAGATGTGCAGGAAATTATCGCGGGAGGGTCGTGGAAGTCCCCTGGAGAAAAACCTGCTAGGGAAACGCCAATACTTAGCAATGAAGAGACGATCGTAGCAGAAAAGACAGATCCTCAACCTGCTACCGCATCACCTAGTCCTCTCCATAAGTTTTGGTGGGTGTTGCCTTTGTTCTTTCTGATTGGCGTAGGAGGATATTTCTTATTGCAAGGTTTGTCCGGAAGTAAAACTAGAGATGTAATTATTCAAAATTCTCCAAAGAAAGCACCTGAAATGCCAAAGGACTCGGATGGTCGGACTTGGGTTGAATGGGAGTTGACTGGCATCGATATTATGAATAGTCTAAACCCTAAGAGGCTTGAGAATGATAGTGACGGCGATGATGTACCAGACATAAAGGATATATGCCCAACTGAATTCGGGGTAGCTAAAAACAATGGCTGTCCAGAGAATGTATTAACTGCATCAGGAAAAGCCGCAGCAGAGATTAAAGCCTCAATGGTACCTATCCCGGGAGGCAGTTGTATGATCGGCTGTACATCTGAGCAGGGAGATAATTGTGATGATATGAAGCCTGCCCGGCAGATAAGTGTCAGAATGTTCTACATGGGTAAGTATGAGGTGACGCAGGAGCAATGGGAAGCAATTATGGGAGAGAATCCAAGTCGAAATAAAGGGTGTGCCCGGTGTCCGGTAGAGCAAATAGGCCAATCATATTTAGTTATATTTATTCAAAAGCTAAATCGACTAAGTGGTGAGCAATACAGGTTACCTACGGAAGAAGAGTGGGAATATGCTGCGAGGGCAGGTGGAGCAGACGGGACTAAGTTTGCCGGTAGCAACGACCTTAATGATGTGGGATGGTTTAGGGACAACAGTGGAGGAAAAACGCACCCGGTAGGACAAAAACTTCCGAACGGCTATGGCTTGCACGACATGAGTGGCAATGTATTGGAATATACGAGCAACCACTATGATGTCCCAGGCATTATCACTCCGGTGATCCGCGGCGGAGCCTTTCGCTATAATGCAAGGCTCTGCCAGGTTGCCTATCGGAACTACTACGGAGATGATTTCTGGTTGTTACGCCGCGACCATATTGGATTTCGTTTGTGTAGGACTTAAGCTATGGCGCTTTTATTCTTTTACAGAAGAAATATTTAGATAATGCAACTAACCTCAATATCCTACTACACCCATCAAGGTAAAAGGGACTTCCAGGAAGATCATTGGTCCTGTGGCTTAAATTATCTATTGGTATCAGACGGTGTCGGTGGATTGGCTAAAGGGGATAAAGCTTCTGAAATCGTAAGCAGTGTCACAAAATCCTTCTTGACAAACAATCCTCCTGGTGGGCATGACATCCCGGCATGGGCTCAAAACCTAACTTCTGCTATCTTGCAGACTTTATGGGAGCAGGTCAGAGAAAATCCTGAGTCCCACGGGCTGGGAGCTACCCTGGCCATGGTAGTCCAGGTTGAAGATCAAATCTATGCCATACATATTGGAGACAGCCGGATTTATCATTTTGCAGCAGATGGGACTATAAAATGGGTGAGCAAAGACCACTCCTTTGTTCAAGAACTTATTGATGCTGGCATAATCACACCAGAGCAGGCTACCGATCACCCAAAACGCAATGTTATTACCCGGATTTTGCAAGGGAAGAAAGATCACCAGGTGAAAGCATCCGTTACTCAACTTAAGTCAGTTGATAATGGGGACATTATTATGGTATGTAGCGATGGTGTATTGGAGTCATGGACGAACGAGGGACTTTCCACCCTGGTCAGCAGAATGGCGGATACCTGGAAGATCATTTGTGAGATTAAAAAACATTGTACCGAACATTCGAGCGATAATAACACGGCTGTGGTGGCCCGGATATCATAGATACTACAACTCAGTTAATTCCGGTGTATCAAGCTATACCATAGAATTCTGTATATGCTTTCAAAAATGAGAGAAGTGCTTTGGGATAAAGCTTCTCTATTTTCTTTTTAGTTTTCGTATAGTCTGGAACGATTATAATTTGCCTTCCGCTTACTTGATCTCTTTTAGTCCTATGCTCAAGTTTATTGCGCTCATCAAACAAAATATTCATATTATTACCAGCGACTTGTGCAGAATATACCTTACTATTGATTTGAATATAGCGCGACCTTTCTATCCCATGATCAGGGTGATTTGTCACCGCCTCTCCACAAACTTCTTGAATATAATGCAGTACTATCTCATCCGTAAATTTAATAGCATTCGTCAACCATGGGTATAAGGAATGATCTGACCTTAGATTATCAAACCTGTCAACAACAGAAAAACAATTTGCTGCAGCAGCAGATGCAGAATTATAGGGAGCTTCTCCTAAGGTGTCTTTAAAATTAAAGTTTAGCTCAGACTTTGTAACATCTTCATAGTAGGCCACAAATTTATCATCTGACATATTTTCCACTTGGATTTTTTCTCCCAGTATATCCAAAAGGAGAATGCGTTGAGCATAATTAAACTCTTCCGTCCTCTCGACAATACCTTTGATTTCTTCCAATGTATCTAAATAGCTCATTAGCGGAACCAATTATTAAGTATATCAAGACTGATTTTGCTAAAATTCAAATGTATTGCATTCATTACTGAATTTTTCACGAATTCATTCTCTTCAGCTTTTAGGCTGATAGCTAATGTTTCAAATAGCTTTGAATCAGTCTTGATTGTATGGAGCATAACTTTATAGTAGCCCAATCTAACAAGCGGACTGCTTGTTACATTTATTTTGCGAATACATTCAAGTTGTTTTTCTTTGTCATCAAGCACTAACTCTCCAATAAGTTGAAGTAATTGATATTGAATCCACTCATAGTCGTTGAAGTGATCTATTAGCTCATTGATTTTTTCATAGTATCCATCAAGGCTATAATACCTCAGATTCCATACAATATGATTTGATTTCCAATAAAATTTGGGGATGGAATTAAGCCAAACAGGAATGAAAGAATGATCTGGTTTCCAATCGCTATTTCCAGATAATGCTCGCGCCAGTTTTCGCCAATCATGAGCAAGTGTAAGAAATTCCCTAACTTTTGTAGGTCTTAATAGGTCATCATTATCCTCCCCATAAACTAAATCGCCAATATTATTTTCAGCCTTACCGATTAACAATT
Source organism: Lewinellaceae bacterium (assembly GCA_020636135.1). Lineage (NCBI taxonomy): Bacteria > Pseudomonadati > Bacteroidota > Saprospiria > Saprospirales > Lewinellaceae > Lewinellaceae bacterium. The sequence goes on along the minus strand of JACJYK010000003.1, from coordinate 617,200 downwards.
GATAAAGCTTAGTAGCATAAATGTTATCGATGATTTTTATTTCGGAATCTCCACCAATAGGATCGGATTTTATTTGCTCCTTAGTTTCGGGATCAAAGTCTAATGCATCAAGTTCGATTTCAAAAGTGGATGAGTCCAATATTTGATCTTTTTCCTTGTCAAGGTCATCAATGGATTTTATTGAAGTTTTTTGAGCATTTAGACTTAGAGACATTCCTTTTAGACATCGGTCAACTCCTACAAGTATAGATAGGAGTTCATTATTTGATTTGCCATAAATCCGAATATCGTCCATGAAACGGTAATAATAAACACCGGTTTTGATTACAAACCGATCCAGTCTATCTAAAAGGATATTAGCAAATAGATATGATGCTGCTGGCCCTTGCGGTATGCCTACACCAGGAGTGATCTCATCTCTTGTTCCAGACCACACGTTGAGACATATTGCAAGTAAATCCAATATTGGTTTACTCACTCCTCGCTTTTTTAATTCAAGGATTAATACTGAATGCGGAATTGCATCGAAAAAACCTGTAATGTCTGTTTCTAATATGTGGGTAATAGATTTGATCTTAACTGTTGCTTCAATACTGTCGATAAACCTATTGTAGAGATTAACATAGTATTCAAAAAAATAATAATCTTCGGTTTCCTCATCTAGTAATTTGACCCCATTTTTTACATTTGCATTTAAAACACTACCGAAAACGGATTGACGAGTTTCCTCTAATTCCTGATATAGTAATTCAGCAATATGATTTCCTATCGCTTGATAAACAAGGGCATCTTCGATATTCAACACTGTCTTTGTTCGCTGGGTACCGGTACTCTTAGGTTCAAAGTATTTGAATGGCCTAAGTGGCTGATACTTACCATTCAAAATTCGCTCTGACAATTGATCTAACCTTTTCTTTATGTTTGATTGATAAATACTTATACCAAAGTAATCCTTTGCATCACTGCCTATACTTATGTTAGCCCTTTCCCAAGAGAGCATCATTGCCTTGGGGGCAAAACATTTTTCAAATTGTAAATCGTTGTCTACCATAAGGTATTAATTACAATAAAGAGATCATAAATATTCAATTATATTAATTTACAACCTTACCCTTAAAGATATGAACGAAGTTGAAATAAGAACAAATCTTAGTTAAATACACTATTCCGCTGAGGTGTATTTATGTTTTGGACGAACCTGTAGCTCTAAAGATTATATTGTCAACAAAAACTATATCCCCTGATTGTTGCACTTCAACTACTTTTTTGTACAGCACCAATATTTCGTTTTTTCTGAAATGAAAAGATCTTTGGCATTATTCATAACGCGTTGAGTGGTTGAAATATTAATAAAAAAGATCATGCATTTGTTTGAAAATCAGTATTTTAAAGAAATAACGACAAATCTTAAAACTACTGATATGCATGATCTCAAGTCAATTTACACAAAAATCCGCAGGACTCTAAAGACAGTAGCCAAAGATTGTTTTGATTCTGACGGCAACCATCGATACTATCCCAATGCCCCATCCATGTCAGATCTGGAGATAATAAGCCTGACTTTGGCCGCCGAGAGCTTGCAGATAACCTCTGAAAATCTTCTCTGGTCCAAGATCCAAAAAGACTACCCTTTCCTATTTCCAAACCTTGTACATCGCACCTCGTATAACCGCAGAAAGAAGGCCCTTCGATATATCTTTTTGGTATGTACGGAGCGCCTTGCATTACCATTAGTTAACGATAATGATTCCTTTATTATAGACTCCATCCCAGTTCCTACCTGCAAGATTATACGGGAGAAGTTTTCTAAAGCTTGCCGGAGACCGGAAATGGACGAGGTACTGGCCAATAAGGGTTACAACGCGATTATGGGTGGTTACTTTATTGGCTATAAAATCCATTTAATTACCACAGAATCAGGTGTATATAGAGATCTTTTAGTCACCTCTGCAAACGTCCACGACAATGCTTTTTTAAAAGAGATATCCATGGACGATGAGCATCTTTATCGACGAGAATTATTGGGAGATCGAGCATATATTGGACACTCCACACAATTACGATTATTCGAAGAGACCGGACTTAAAGTTCATGTGCCGTATCGAAGAAATCAAAAGGACTATCAAGCTTACAATCCAATCCTTAAATTAAAGCGTAAAACAATAGAAGTGGTCTTTTCTCAATACTGTGATGAATACGCCATCAGACAGAATTATGCCAAAAGATTTGATGGTTTTGAAATCAGGATTATTACGAAAGTTGCAGCCAAAACTTTTAAGCAATACTGGAATTATTTAAACAACCGTCCTATAAACCAAACCAAACATGCTTTGGCAGCTTAACCACTCAACGCGTTATTCATAACTTAAAGTTTTCATCAATATCCCCAATCCCCATGCGCTACAGGCAACTCGTTGAGCTGGTCCCGATACAATCTCCACTTGGGCATAAATTTGTCCATATACGCCCCGAAACGGTTGTTATGATGACGTTCCAATAGGTGCACTAGCTCGTGGACGATGATGTATTCCAGACAGATTGGTGGTTTCTTGGCCAGTTCCAGATTCAACCAGATACGCTTGACATCGGAATTGCAGGCTCCCCACTTTGTGCGCATTTGCTTTACTCCCCAGTCATTGGATGTGACGCCGATGATCTTCTCCCACTTCTCCAGCAGTTCTGGAATCTGAGCCTTGAGCTGCTTGCGATACCATTCTTTCATCACTTGAGCACGGATGGATTCTGTTGTCCCAGGACGCACATACATCTTGATCTTCTTGTTACCGCTCAGTTCTATCTTATTGATGCCCTTACGCTCAATGACCTCCAGCAAATAACGTTTGCCCTGATAATAATGGCTCTCTCCTGAAACATAGCTTCTTGGTGTTTCCCGTCGTTGATCCTGGAAGGATTTGACATGCTTCTTGATCCATCCCAGCTTGGAGATAGCGAAGAGCCGGACGACTTCATGATCGGTCTTAATAGGAGCAGCAAGACGAATGCGACCATTTGGTGGATATACCGCCAAATGCATGTTTTTGATGTCCTTGCGCACGACATCAATCTCCACATTGCCAATCATGATCTGCTCCCTAGTAATCACGCTGAGCTTTTATAATGTCCATGATCTCGTCGATCCGTAGTTTATCCTTTTCTGGTAGCACTGCAAGTACCGCTAGCTTGAGCTTCCTTTCTTTGATACCTCCATCACGCCACCCATCGAGCTTTGTCGCCTGGATGACAGCATCCACCCCAATAGCCATACTTTCGTTCTGACCTAGATTGTCAAACAATGCTCTGGTGGCATTGGTCTTAAGTGTATGTGGATAGGAAGTGGTTTCCGAGGGCTTACTTATTTTCTCAGCCAGCTCCTTGATCTTTTCCAGATACATTTCGTAAGCAATCGCCTTTTCTTTGCGCTGACGGATCAACTCATTCAGTAATTGCGACATTCTCTCGAAGTACTTCGGATTGGTCTGTCGCTCTTCGATGATCACCCTCCTGACATTGTTCTCAATGGTCTCCGCTATTACTTCTTTCGGACTCTTACTACCATATTCTGCCAATGGTTCTGATACATTCGAGATGAGATCGACCAGCGAATCATTTTCGAAGTAGGAGATTTTCCGGCTGGATTTGGCATCGAGATACATATCCATCAACTGGCGCATACCACCCTCATATGCTTTCAGATCAACCCAGTCTCCACTTGCTCTTTTGATGGTTTCTCGTAGGTCTGTGTAAAACTTTACCTGCCGTTTGATCTTCTCTGCTTCTTCCTGGTAATAACCAACTTTGTGCATTTCATTGGCAATCTCGGTGTAGGCTCGAATAAGCTTTACCACGGCTTTGTACAGAGCCACCCTTCTTTCTTCTGTTGCAATGATAGCTTCCGAATCCTCAGGATCGCCACAGAAGTATCCAATAAACTGTGGTTCTTCTTTCGGTGGATAGACCGGTTCACAGATAGCAATTACTGCTTCTAAGGCATTCTCCAGATTGTTCCTAGATACTTCATATCGATCTGCCAACAGCCCTTTGATATCTTCTCCATCGTATTGTTCGAACGCCGCTGAGGTATAATCATTGATCGACCGTTCGAGGCTCATGAACAAGTCCTTATAGTCAATGATATATCCATAGGTCTTGCTCTCCGTATCCACCCGATTGACCCGACAGATAGCCTGGAATAAGCCATGATCTTGCATGGACTTGTCAATGTAGAGGTAGGTGGCTGATGGTGCATCAAAACCCGTGAGCAGTTTGTCTACCACGATCAGCAACTTCATCTTGCCTGGTTCATTGATGAACTTCGACTTGGCTTCTTTCTCAAATTCCTCCACCGATCGATTGCCAAGCATTTGCTGGTAGACTTCGTATTTTTTCAGCGCTTCTGTAGGATTTCCTTCACCAGTCTCTTCCCCTTTAATGTCACCATGATGTGGCTCGTAGGAGGTAATAATCGCACATTCTTTAAATCCAACACTTTGGAATAATTCATAGTACCGGCAGGCCTGGTAGACACTGCTGGAAACCAGCATCGCATTACCTTCACCAGTAGACAACCGGGGTTTGACCTTGAAATCCCGGATGATATCGTAGACGATTTTTTCCAATCGGGCTTTTGATCCAAGTACTTCCTGCATTTTGCCCCATCGCTTCTTGAGCTCTACTTTTGCTACATCGGTCAGTCCTTTAGTCTCTGCTTCAAACCAATCGTCGATGCCTTGCTGATCGGTCACGAACTGTTCCACATCACGTGCTTCGTAAAGGAGGTCCAGGACTACTCCATCTTCGACTGCTTCGTCAAATTTATAGGGCCTGCCAATGTAGCTTCCGAAGATTTCGATTGACTTGGCTTTGTCTTTCTTTAGAAGCGGTGTCCCCGTAAACCCAATAAACAACGCATCTGGTAAGATTTCTTTCATCGCATCATGCAGGATACCAGACTGTGTGCGGTGACACTCATCTACAAAGACATAGATATCACCTTTGGCTTGGAAGTTAGTAGGTAAACTGGAACGTATGTCTTTAACATAGTTTTCATAGTCCGAATCATCAGATCGTCTCCCAAATTTGTGGACCAGACTACAGATCAGCCACGGTTTCTTTTCATTCAGCGTATTGAGCAGGTCTCTACCACTCTTGGTACGGTAAATATGCTCATCAACACCTAGAAACGTCTTCTCGATTTGTTCATCCAATTCCTCCCGATCGGTGATGATCAGTACACGGCTATCTTTGACATGCTCACGTATCCATTTGGTGAGCCAAACCATGGTCAGACTCTTGCCAGAACCTTGGGTGTGCCAAAGGATACCTCCCTCTCGGTGACTGACTCGCTCTTGAGCGGCTTTGATACCAAAATATTGGTTGGGACGGCAGATTTTTTTGATGCCCTTGTCGAACACCACAAAATCATGGATCAGCTCTAAGAATCGCTCTTTTTGGCAAATTTGGGCAAGATGTTTGTCTAGTGAATAATCGTATGAACGATCTGACTCTTCTTTCCACTTGAGGTAGTACTTTTCGGTGGTTCCGATGGTACCATAGCGTAACCCTTGTGCATCGCTGCCCGCCATGACCAATTGTATGGTGGTGAAGAATTTCGGGATGAAATCCTTCTTCTGGTTGTCCAGGTTCTGTCGTATACCCTCGGATACCGATACTTTTGATCGCTTCAACTCAAGGACTCCCAAGGCAATCCCATTGACATAGATGACGACATCAGGTCGCTTATTGTGCTTGCCGTGAAAAGTGACTTCTTCAGCTACTCCGAATTCATTATTCAACGGGTTCTCCCAATCGATCAGGAAGACATTTTCCTTGGCTTCTCCAAGTTCTTCCCGGACATTGACACCATAGCGAAGTAGTTTATACACCTCCTTGTTGGCCTCATATAGACCGACACCAATAGTGGAGACCGCTCGGTCAAACTTCTCGATTGCTTTGTTGGCGAGGGTTTCAGAGTACCCTTTGATATTGACCAGGTAATTGTATAGCAGGTCCTCCTCGACGGGGATGGTCCGAGTTTCATCCACCCAGTCACCCAGATAGTCGTAGCCCAACTCTTGCTGGAACAGTTTTAATACCCGATTCTGGGTGGCACGTTCGAGTTTGCCGATGCTTTGAGTACTCACACCAGTCGGGTTTTACCAGTAAGGAGTTCTTGCATCATCCCTTGCTTGATCTGCTTGTATTTGTCTCGTTTGGTTTCAAACTCTTTAATTTCTGAGTCCATGTCGTTGAGTGCGGTGGCGATGGCTTTTTGTTCGGTGAGAGTTGGGGGAAGTGGGATTGGACAAGATAAGACTTCACTTTTCCTTAGGTTAGTCTGTTTTACACCGTCGTCAAATTGAATATAGAATGGATTCCTATCTAATTGATAAAATAAGAACTTTGAATTAGATGATATAGCAGATAATCTACATATTCGTTGGTTCACGGAATACAAATTATCCGTTTCCACAAAATAGCATTTCGCAATTGCCCGTCCATTTGGTACATCACTCATGACCATAAGTATGTCACCTTCAAATGCTGGGTTAAGTAATTCGTCACAATTTTTTATTACTGCCCCTCCAGATGAGATGAACTTAGAGTTCACAACTACGTAATCGCCTCTGTCTGATATTAATTTCTCATGAGCGATGCCATTGATAAACTTTACAATTTTGTCTAGTTTCAGCACCTCCCATTCACTCGGAATCCTCCCCACCTCCGTCATCTTATATCCAACACCATTGTCAAATCTTGCTAGTCGAGTCTTCCCCGTCAACAACTCCTGCATCGATCCCTGCTTGATCTTCTTTTTCTTTTCGATGAGCTTGTCCAGGCTGGAGATGAGGGCATCTACGTCGGAGAGGGCGGTGGCGATGGCTTTTTGTTCGGTGAGAGTTGGGGGAAGTGGGAGTTTAACCTTGATTAATTGTGTTTTAGACACACCAAATACTTTCATGCCGACAGCAAGCTGAAGCATTTGGTATTTTACCATTTGAGAGTTAAGAATAATTCCCCTGAAATTATCCGCAAGGGACTTATTCTTATCTCTTAGTAAGAAAGTGTGTAATCCTGAAATAAATTTCTTATCTCCAATTCCACTAACTTCAACCGACTTATTGATCCCTTCTAAATCCTCAGACGCATCTACCATAATTACATCTCCGTTACGAACAAATTCATACGTAGCTTGCTCGGTCGAGACGTAATATTTTATTCCATTTTTTAGGTTGTATTGAGTATTAGGGATAGCATGAATTAGACCATAGTGAATACATCCTACATCTCCTTCGTCTGACATTTCTGCTTTTGAATAATTGGATGTGGAATGAAAAGAAAAAATTGTATCAAAGGGAATCAACTCCCAATCTTCAGGAATCACGCCCACATCTGTCATCTTAAATCCAGCTTCAACTAATTCCATACCAGCCCCATTTTTTTCAGGTGAGCAGAAACTTTGTCTTCCAGCGTGGATACTTCCTGATCCAGTTCGGTCAGTGTATGTTCATATCGTTCAGCTAGTTCCTTGATACGGCTAGTCAAGCGCTGTGAAATGCTGTCGATCTCAGACTGGATATCCGCCTGGATTGATGCCAGCCATTTGTCGTCAATGACCAGTGATCGGACTTCATCTTCTGTGAGTTTGCCATACTGCTTCAGAGTTGCAGCATCTAGATCGGTATCAACTTGCTTGATTTCCTTTTTCAAATCAGACTCTTTGTCGAATAACTCCCTGATCTCCTGCAGTAGTTTATAAGCTTCCCGTTCTTCCGGATCGCCCTTAATTTCCCGCATGTATTGGGTCACTGTGGACTTGGTGAACTTGCCCTTGTCATTGGTGGCATCGGAGAGTATACCCTCATCACCCCCATTTTCTTCTTCATATTCACTGATCTTGGCTTGCAGACTTTCCAGTTCGGATTCCATCTCCTGCATAGCTGTTTGTTGATCAGACAGATAACGATTGATGACCAGTTCTTTCGGGATGAGTTCACATGTCCAGCCCTTGTCCTTGCCCTTCACGATGATGCGATCCACTTTGGCTTTCCAGCCATCTTCAATAATCAAGTAGACATCGTCCTTCATAGTTTCATTCCAGTAATCCAACAGGTGCTGGAAGATGTCGTAGCGGATGATGAGGGGACGGGTACTGTAATGCTTCAGGATCAATTCGGAAATGGAATGGATCATTTCCTTAGGACTGGTGCCTACCGTAACACCAGTGAGGGTGTCATACACATCCGACTTCCAATCTTCGAAGATGTGGTTGAGCTCCTGACTGTACGCGCTGAATTCTGGATGATCGAAGATCATATTCTTGATCTGAGACTTCTGCACATTCAACTTTTGATAGCCAGGCCGAAGCTGGGAGAATAGCGTTGATCGGAGATTTGGATAGACCTTCCAAAACTCCTTCAGCGAGTCTACATCACGATCTGGAATGCCACCATTCAGATGGGCATTCAAGTCCTGGATGTCTTCTTCCTCCTGTGTATCGATGTAGCGAGGGATATTCAGGTTGTACTCATTTTTCTCAATCTCCGAAAACGGGACAAAACGTGAATACTTATCAATCTCCAACTGGCTATTGAATACATCCACAATCTTATGGATATCCTGCTCACGGAGACGGTTCTTAGCTCCATCCTTTTTAAAGCCCTTGCTTGCATCGATGATGAAGATACCTTCTCGATGCTCTGCATCCTCCTTGTCGATTACGATGATGCAGGCAGGAATTCCTGTGCCGTAAAACAAGTTTGCTGGCAGTCCAATAATACCCTTGATCAACTTCCTCCTGAGGATATTTTCACGGATCGTGGCTTCGGCATTACCACGAAATAATACGCCATGTGGAAGGATCACAGCGGCTTTTCCAGTGCTTTTTAGTGATGCAATGATGTGAAGTAGGAAGGCATAGTCGCCATTCTTAGCTGGTGGTTCTCCATATCCGATGAAACGATTGTACTCGTCTTCCATCGGAACGATACCGGTACTCCAGTTTTTTAAAGAGAATGGAGGATTGCAAGAAGCGCGGTCGAATCGTTTCAGCGTGCCATCTGGCTCTTTGAATTGAGGATCAGCCAGTGTATTCTTACCTGCAATAGCTGCTTCCGGATAACCGTGAAGCCACATATTCATGATCGCCAACCCCTTAGTAGCGATATCCTTTTCCTGGCCATAGATGGTCAGTCCATTGGGAGCCTCATCGGCAACTTTTAATAACAGCGAGCCACTACCACAAGTAGGGTCATAAACCGTATAGGAAGGCTTATCCAACTTGTGGACGTCAATGATCTTTGCCATGACCCTGGAGACCTCAGCAGGCGTGTAGAACTGTCCTTTGGACTTTCCGGATTCGGTGGCAAAGTGACGCATCAAATACTCGTACGCATCACCCAGAATATCATCATCCTCTGCCCGGTTATTCTTAAAGTTCAGGGCCGGATTCTCAAAGATGGCAACCAAATTGGAGAGTCGGTCTACCTTTTCCTTGCCACTTCCAAGTTTCTCATCATCGTTGAAATCCACCAGTTCCATCGAGCCTTCCAGACCATTGGCAGCAAAGAGTGGACGGAGGATTTCCTTGTTGATCCGATCACCGATATCAGGTTGCCCCTTCAGTGCGATCATGTCTTCGAACGATGCTCCCTTTGGTACTTCTATCAGACTGTTGGGATTACCAGCATATTTGTCGGAGACGTATTTGACGAAGAGCATTGTCAGTACGTAATCCTTGTATTGGGAGGCATCCATACCACCACGTAGTTCATCGCAGGAAGCCCAGAGGGAAGAGTAAAGCTCGGATTTTTTTATGGCCATAGTCGTTTGGTGCTATTGTAGGAATTGTAAAAGTACGACAAGAGGGAAATCATATCAAAGAAAGGATGGATAACTCTTAATGTTGCAATTGAACTTCACCGAGACCTTGGGCCACCTAGTACTAATCCACCAATTAAGTGGCAAGCGATCTATCATATCTCTTTTTTTGAGGATGAGTTGCTCATGCTGGCAAGAAATCAACTTAACTTTGTCCGTGGATTGTAGCCTCCTAAAAGACGTTTTCTTGATTACATTTGCATAACCTGCAAAGTCATCTTGTTATCGAGGCTGGTAGATACTGACTTTTTTATTTCACTAAAATTGACATGACAGTGACCAAGAGAAAGAAAATATTGATTGGGCTAACAGGAACAATACTTCTATTAGCCCTATTAAATCCGACACAAAAGGATTTTGAAAAATATTTAGCTGGCAAGGAAGGAATATGGGGACCGAGAGTTACGTCTGCGTCTGGCCGAATAGGTTATTATTTAATATTTTCTATTTATCAATACAATGATTCGATTATTGAAGGGAGCACAAGTTATAGGGGTAACCATAAATATATTGGGGTATTTAAAAATTTCTACCACTACTATTCAAAATATAAGAAATAACCATATCACTGTCAACCGCCTTTTGTCAGCCCTCTTATCTTCCCTTAACTTCCATCATTTTTTCCCATTAAATATTTACTCCATTGTCAATCACATAAGTAGTACGTATTGTTGAGGACCTTGAAAGTATGAAATTACTTCACCTCTATTCCCGGTGCAAATCCCATAAACTCTACTGCGTGTCTTTCCATATATGATTTGACAAGTGCAATGTGATTCTGCGTTGTAAAAATGCAATCGTGCAATGTAAGCATCGGAACCTCCGGATGATCCTCTTCTATCGCTTTGCAAACGGTATCAAGTAAAAAGCGTGCTTCTAACTGCTGGGTAACATGAGCTAAGGTGCAGACCTGATCACCTGGTTTCCAATTAATCTTTTTTTCTCCTTTTCCTATACCCTGCTTGGTCTTGGTGTAACCTGTATTTATAAGATCAATAGCTTGCATAACACTTGGAAAACGTTTTACCAGGGATGCCCTCCTTCGGGACTCCCAATGACTCGGAGCGTTTAGTATTGCCAAGAACTTCTTTTTTGCTTCTGTTCTGTCAGGGATGTTAAACAATTCCATAAGTAATTCATAGAGTTCTCCACTCTTAACCAACTCCACAAATTCCTTGAGATCTGGAATTTCATCTAGCCTATTTTGAAAATCAACTAAGATAACCAGGGGGCGTCGGGATGTCCCCTGGTTCTTTTCCCACTTTGCTTTACTATTTAAACTTTCATTATTAGCTAAAATCAACTTTTCAACACCTTGTTCTTCATACACTGCTTTGATGAAAAATGCCATACTGAAGAATGGTATAGAGTTCTTGATATCCAACCCCACCAACGGCTCACTATTATACCGCAATGTCTTACGTAGTTCTTCATGAATATTGCTTAACGGAGTGTATAGACGTCCTGTCCCTCCGATCTTAAACGTCCAATATTTTTGATCTTTTAGTCTCCTTAAGCTATTCCGTTGCAACTCTTTTCTGAATTCGTCTTTTCCATAGAGTTCATCAAGGAACTTTTCAGCTTCTATCCAATCCACACTTAAATGGCCTATTTGGTCATGTAGGTGTAGATATTTTTTAACGGCTTCCGGATCTATTTTCGCCGACCATATCCTTTTCACCAAAGCCTTTTCGTAGATATAATGAAATTGTAGCTTCTTGGAGGTTCGGTATAACTTCGTGAACCGATAAGAGGTACATTTCTTGCCAACGAAATAGTTGTCGCCTTTCTCAATGATTCCGACTTCAATCGCAAAAGCTATATATCCTTTGTAATCCCTTACAAGATCCTGTAGGATGGTAGAGCAAAGATTGGCGTAACAATCTTTATCTTCTCCGTGTCCCCATTTGATGTTTAATGAACCCATGAGCATATCCAAAACCAATGCAAGTCGATCTTTGATGGCAATTGGATTATCCTTATGTAAACGTGGGTTAAAAGGATGCTTATGAAGGATCTTATCAAGATCAATATTTTTGGGTAGTCTACAATCATAGTGCATTGCAAAAGCTCGTCCTGGGGTCATCTTATCGGAATTAAAGATGAATCAATGTCAGACCGCTTGTAGTACTTGCGACTGCCTAGAGCATGGGCTTTAAGTATCCCGTTTTTCGTCCATGCAATACGCGTTGTAGGTGAGATATCCAATAGTTCTTCTACCTGTCGACAGGAAAGAACCTCTTCTGATTTTGGTTGCAGAAGTTTTTTATCCACTTCGGCAACTACTCTCTCTACGATGCCAGAAATGAATTCCTCAAAATCCCCTTGTATTATATTAATACTACCCATACTATTAACCTTTTGAGAGGCTCAATGCAACCATTATCCGTGTGTCCAAGAACTAATTGCTCAACCTTATTGTAAGACTGAACATCTCTGGTTGAGAAAAAGATTTTCGTATATGAAAGGCTTATATTAAAGAAGTGTATATGTATTATCAGGCTTCACATGACTTGATAAAGTACATTCATTGGTAAATCAATAGATAGTGCTATAATGCAAAACTTAAAAAATAGATTATCAATGGATTATAGACAAATTTTACCTCTGAATGGACGTGGGTTTGAAAATACTTGCAAGGAGTTTACACTCTTTTCATATCTGAAAATTTGAAATATTCATGACTAGCCAACTTCCTAGCGGACTCTTCCCGGCTTATCCGAATATACTTAAGCAGGTCCTTTTCCGATGCATGATTGGTGATCTTCATGATTAAAAGCGTATCAATCCCTCTTAGGCACATATTAGTCACTCCTGATCTCCTGGCGGTATGGGTCATGATCAGCTGGTACTTAGGCACTACTTTTTTAAGTTTCAAACCTCCGCGTTTTTCAATGATCTCAACTTGATTATCAATACCAGCCATCTTGCCAACTTCTTTGATGTATTTGTTGACTTTCTGCTCGTATGTCTTGGGGATCTCATTCTCGTACTTGGCAAGAATGTGCAGGGCTTCAGGTTTAAGAGGGACAATGGTAGGTTTCTCTGTCTTCTGGTTGTAAATATTTAGATAGCATTTACTGCCTTCCTCGATCACATGATGGGGTTTGATCCTGGACACATCCGAATAGCGCAGCGTGGTATAGCATCCCAATAAAAATACGTCACGAGCCAGGTCAAGATGAGGGGAATCTGATAGGTCTAGATCAAATATAGATTGGACCTCGGTTTCGGACAGATAGATACTATCAATCTTTGCGGTGAGCACTTGAAACTTCCTATGTCGATAAATTTTATTTTGATGCAATCCATCTTCTTTTCCAGCTCCCATGATAACCTTCAGTGCCTTGACATGGCGACCGATGGTATTAATTGAATAGTTCTTCCTGGTAAAGAATTGGATGTACCGATTGTAGAGATCCAGGGTGATGTCATCGAAGTCCAAGGTCTTCCTGATCTCCTTCTGGAACAATAACCACTGGGTCCTGAAGCCATAATAGTTCTTGATGGTGCCTTCGGAATAACGTGTTTTATTCGGTGTCAGTCGAGCACCAGATTCAATATCACGGATGAAGTGATCGATGTAGTCACTCAGCTTGGTTCCCTTCGTATCTTTCTCTTTACCCAAAAGCTCATCCAAATGGTCTCTCAATTGATCTGAGGTCACCACGTTACCCGTAGACTCCTGGAGGTTTACAAAGGCCACAATGGCATTTCTAACCTTATCTATTTGCGTCTGGATGTTTTGCATGATCACCCGGATTTGGGGCTGGACTTTGGCAAAGGCTTTCACCATGTCCGAGTCTGAAGTAGGTTTCCCTTGATTGGCATCCCAGAGTGCAGGAATGATGCTATCGCCGATGTAATACTTGAAAGGCTTCTTGTTCAATTGCAGCTTGGCATAGATGGCGGTGGGCTGATCACCATTCGTTCGCTTGAGGTAGAATTTGATGTTCTTGTAGTTCATCAGAAGGCTCTTTAGCTGCTTCTAAATTACTCCATTTTGGGTTGGGGTACAAGATGGGGTACAAAAATGCTTAAACTCATTTAAACGGATTTAAACACCCGATCTCGTAATATGCTGATTTTCAGCCAATAAAAAATCCCTCTATTCAAATCGAATAAAGGGACTTTAAGATTTTGAGGTCGGTAGCGGATTCGAACCGCTGTACGAGGTTTTGCAGACCTCTGCCTAGCCACTCGGCCAACCGACCATTTCTAGTATTTCAGTATTCAGTATTGAGTATTCAGACTCAATGGTTGTGATTCTTTCAATCATTCTATCCCACCCACTTTAGGATGAGAACCGCTGTACAAGGTTTTTGGAGGCCTCTGCCTAGCACACTCGCCTGCCCAACGGAGCTTTAGCGAAGGCGGGGCCAACCGACCATAAACTAGATGTGCGATTTGAGACACCAGATATGAGACTTGTGCAATAAGTTCTATCGTCAAGTGTTCTAACTGTCTTTAACCTTTCAGCTTTAATCCTTCACCCCATATTCTCAAATACCTTACCACTTTTTCAATCAGCATTGCAGCTTATGAGCCCAGGTCATACACACCATCGATGTCAAAATCACAACTGATTACTTCAGCCAGAGTTGGATACCCGCATCCGTGGTCCGGCTAAAGAGCGTCAAATATACCAACTTTTTGGATTTACCACCCAACCTTTTCATCGCACGGTAACGTTAATGTAAGAAACGACACTAAAATGAAATATCCTTTAATCTTTAGCCTGACCCTGCTCTTACTGGGCAGTATGGCATGCACGAAAAAAAACCTTGACCTGTATCAGGACAGTGCCTTCAAAATCGGAGAGACAAAACATCTGGGTGACCAGAATGCGGACCTGACTCTCTTCAAGATCGATGACAGCCGGTGTCCGACCCAGGTTGATTGCTTCTGGGCCGGAGTAGCTACCGCCTACTTCCTCTTTGAGAAGAATGGACAGGATACAATCCAACTGTCTACCACCGATTATGAAACAACACAAACGAAAACACAGGTCGAACACAACGGATATCTGTATCGGATGATCGAAGTGACACCCTATCCGGATACCCCGGAATCGATTAAACCGGAGGACTATAGAGTACGGATTGAGATAACAAAACTGTGATTTGAGGATTTAGATTTAACCACAGAGTTACTCCGAGTACGGCACAGAGTGGCACGGAGCACTGACGCTCCTGGGCAGTCGTTCAGGCTTCGACTTCGCTCAGCCTGACATTCGACAAACAGATGTCAGCAGTACCCTTCGGGCTGTTTCGCCATGACATATTTGTCAACGGAATGAATATTTGCAAGTCATAACCGGTGGGCAAAGATGTAAGCCGCAACTGTTTGAACAATTGATACACCCTACTTTGATTGCCGTCGAAAGACGGTGGTTGGCGGGAAGGACATTAAAGGAGGGATGAGTAAAGAACGGAAGAAACTGAACCTTTAAAATTGAACTTAAACTTAAGTGAGTTTTGCGGGTTACGAGGTTTTTCTCCCTTTTTGCCGATTCAAAAAGGGAACAAAAATTAAAGCAAAGAACTGAACGAAAAACTTCCAAGCTCTAAACCTAAAACATCATAAAGATTTCTCCATTTCGGCTCCGCCTTCAGGACGATGCTTATATCACGATAGTGATCGTCAGTACGAAATGATAAAAAGTAGAAAGATGGCAGCAGCAACCTTCGGGTTGCTAAGCCATGACAATTGCGAGAATTCGTGAAATAAAGCTTATTCAGCCGAAAGGCACAACCATGAACACTTCTGAGAACACCTTTCACATGACCCCTGTTACAAGAGGACCGGCTTGCCGGTCTTGACGGACTTGATGGCGGCAAGCGCAATCTCGGTCGCTTGCCCCGTCTCGTACGCCCCCACCGGCACCAGGATCCTATGCACCGCGACATCCCCCCTAATCACCCTTCAGCTTCAGCTTTTACACCAGGCATAACGCAAGGGAGACTCCCTTAACTTTAGTTTCGCTGTACGCGCCTACTGCTCATGAATCTTTTTGTGTGGATGTAGTTACTTGACGTTTAGGGTCAAAGGAATGAAGGTGATTCAAAGCAAAATGATCCGGGCTTTGGGGTAAGCCGCAATTGTTTGAACAATTGATACACCCTACTTTGATTGCCGTCGAAAGACGGTGGTTGGCGGGAAGGACATCAAAGGAGGGATGAGTAAAGAACGGAAGAAACTGAACCTTTAAAATTGAACTTAAACTTAAGTGAGTTTTGCGGGTTACGAGGTTTTTCTCCCTTTTTGCCGATTCAAAAAGGGAACAAAAATTAAAGCAAAGAACTGAACGAAAAACTTCCAAGCTCTAAACCTAAAACATCATAAAGATTTCTCCATTTCGGCTCCGTCTTCAGGACAATGCTGACATCACGACGGTAATCGTCAGTACACATTGATAAATGTGACAACAACGAAATAAAGCTTATTCTGCCGAAAGGCACAACCATGAACACTTCTGAGAACACCTTTCACATGACCCCTGTTACAAGAGGACCGGCTTGCCGGTCTTGACGGACTTGATGGCGGCAAGCGCAATCTCGGTCGCTTGCCCCGTCTCGTACGCCCCCACCGGCACCAGGATCCTATGCACCGCGACATCCCCCCTAATCACCCTTCAGCTTTAACACCAGGCATAACGCAAGGGAGACTCCCTTAACTTCAGTTTCGCTGTACTCGCCTACTGCTCATGAATCTTTTTGTGTGGATGTAGTTACTTGACGTTTAGGGTCAAAGGAATGAAGGTGATTCAAAGCAAAATGATCCGGGCTTTGGGGTAAGCCGCAACTGTTTGAACAATTGATACACCCTACTTTGATTGCCGTCGAAAGACGGTGGTTGGCGGGAAGGACATCAAAGGAGGGATGGTTGAAGATCAAATGCAATGGCACGCCAAATGAAACGACAGAGCACCAAGGTGAGTTTTGCGGGTTACGAGTTTTTTGTTGCTTTTTTGCGGAAAAAAAGCAAGAAAGCTCTGAAAGCCCGTTTAACTGTAAGCACGGAATGAGATTATCAGAACATTCCAATATTAAACTTGGAAAACAGAATATAAACAAAAATGAAACCCGACTCTGTTTAAAGCAAGCTCTATTATTTGCAAGCCGAACCCAAACTTTTGAACACTTCTGAGATCACCTTGAAGAACTCCCCTGTTACAAGAGGACCGGCTTGCCGGTCTTGACGGACTTGATGGCGGCAAGCGCAATCTCGGTCGCTTGCCCCGTCTCGTACGCACCAACTGGCACCGGCATCTTACCCTCCAATACCTGAATAAAAGCCTCCATCTGCCGGAAATACGACTGCTGATATCGCTCCATGAAGAAATACAGCGGCTTGTCACGGTGCTGGCCCTGCTCATCGTAATGCAATACCGTGTCCCCGTATTGGTTGTGGCCCTGCAGCATACCCTCGGATCCAAAGACCTCCATGCGCTGATCATAGCCATACTTGGCTTCACGGCAATTGTCAATGACCGCCATCGACCCATCTTCCAGCGTCAACACCACCACCGCCGTATCGACATCACCTATTTTCGCCAGCTCCGGAACCACCTTGACTGCCCCCTTGGCATACACCTCCTTTACCTCCTGACCGGTCACAAAGCGAACCATGTCAAAATCATGGATCATCATATCCATAAACAACCCTCCGGAAGCTTTGGCAAACTTCATATTGGGAGGTATTGGATCCCGGCTGGTGATCTGCATCAGACGCAGTGAACCGATCTTTCCTTCCGCAACTTCTTCCTGGATCCGCGACCATGTGGGATCAAAACGCTGATTGAAGCCAACCATCAGATGGACCTTGCGGCTTTTGGCCAGCTCGTCCAGCCGGTGGATGGTAGCGAGGTCCATCGCCAGTGGCTTTTCTACAAATACGTGTTTGCCCGCCTTGATGGCTTTCTCCACCTGGGTGACATGCAGGTCCGACAGACAACAAATGATCACCGCTGTGACTTCCGGATGCGCCAATGCCTCATCCAGGTCCGTATAACAATGTTCTACGCCAAATTTGCGGGCGAAATCATGCCCCTCCTTCCGGGCGCTCACCACATGCAGGTGCAGCTCCGGAAAATTTAACGCCAGGGACTTGAGATGAGTCTGACCCATCCGTCCCATACCGGCTATCGCAATATGCATCGGATTAAATTTGCTATGCCCCAAGTTACGAAAACCCGCAGGGCCTTGCCAGGCTAAAATCTTTCACCATGGCCTGATATAATTCTGTCATTAACAGACTACCAAAAATATATTATGACATTTCAAATGAAATAACGATATTAACAATGTAAATCTGGCTGAAATGACGAATTAAAAATCAATTCATCATTATGCCAGTCCGTAAAATTATTATCAGCGGGGTGATCGCAGGTATTGCCGCCAGTGTATTGGGTTGTACACTATATTGTCTGTTGCTTACCGGTATGCTTACGCAACCACTGGCTCCGCTCGAACACGGAATCCAGACCTCAAGCAATGTACCGGGCATGACAACCCTGTTTTTGTATCTGAAAGCCGGTATTTCAGCTTATTCGACTTCCCCAATGGCTCTTACCGGTGATTTGAAACACTTCGGTTCGCTGGCTGTAATCTGCGCAGCCATCAGCGGCGTAGCCAGTTTCTGGAAAGACACCAACTGAGCTACTTCCTCTCCAGCCGTCTTCAATCAATTTCATTACAACATAAAACCAACAATTAATGGGAGCTAACAAAATTCTTATCAGCGGACTGATATCAGGCATCGCGGTATTCCTTATGGGATATCTACTCTACGGAGTGATCTTCATGAGTACGATGGAAACGATGACAGGCTCAGCCCCCGGAGTCATGAAAGAAATGGATGCTATGGTCTGGTGGGCTTTGATTATTGGTAACCTACTCTGGGGGTTCCTGCTGGCTTACATCTTCGGTACATGGGCGAACATATCCACCTTCATGGGCGGCCTCAAAGGTGGAGCCATCATTGGCTTGCTGGCCGCAGCCGCCTTTGACCTGACCATGTTTGCCACTGCAAACATTATGTCTTTAAGCGGGACCATCCTGGACATCGTCATCTTCACGGTGATCATGGCTGTCGGCGGTGGTGTTGCCGGATGGATGCTGGGAAGAGGGAAGTAGGCTTCGACTCCGTTCAGCCTGACACTTCGAATTTGCACTCAGATTGCCTGGTGGCAAATCTGCTTAAACTATCGACATTGTTTAATGCGGATTCAAATTACTGAGATCTCTCCACTCCCTGCGGTCGGTCGAGATGACAATAAGTGGGGAGTGGGTCTGTCGGGATGAAAAGTACGCAAGAGAAGATTGGTCGGGATGAAAATGAGGCAGGATAGGTAAAATGATTGTTTTCATCTTGAATGAGCAAATGGAAATATTAAGGAAGAACACCTTAATAAACCTTTTGTCATTTCGAGCGCAGTCTGAGGAACAAACACAAGTCGAGAAATCTCACCAATTCTGCTGACCAATGTGTCAGTGGCTGGCTTTCAATCGTCTTGGGATAATAATCCATTGTTGCACCTTTGTAACGATAGTCCATCTCAAATGTTCAACCAATACGTCAGCTTGGCGACAACCGCACGGTTCTTGGCAGCGAAGTCGGTGTAATAATTATCGGTATACACCAGGTAGAAATCGGAGACCGGCTTAAACCGCCATTGCAACCGCGTATTGATGTTGATGTTCTCCGCCTGATCGTTGTACTGGAAGAAAGCGGTCAGGAATAACTTTTTGTTGAAGGTGAGGTCCAGCCGCGGACCGAAGAGGATTACATTGCGCGTGGCATAGGGCTCCGGAAACCGCAACCGGTTGAAGCTCCCGTTGACAGCCAGGGTGGCATAGGGCTGAAAGCGGAATGAGGTCTGCATGTCCAGGGACAGCAATTTGCCATTGTAAAATGGGCCGAATAGCGGAGTCAGCTGAAAATAGGCTGCCTTGCGCTGATCGGATTTAAAGACTGCACCAAAATAGGTGAACCGGTAATCCCGGTCGCCGGGTAAGGGCGTAGCATTGGTCCGGCTGGGGTCAAAGGCTTCAAACAAATGGATAAAGGACTGGATAGCGCCGACACGTAAGGTCTGGGTACCCCGGAAATCTATTTCCCAATAATACATGATCTCCTGGTCAGAGCGACCAAAACCGGGTTTCCAGAATGTGGACCACTCGATGCCGGGTCCATGGTTGTTGATGATACCATGCTCCGGGTAGAAGAAGGTCTGGAACTTGGGACTCACCTTCCAGTAATCATGGCGTGGAACAAAACCTACGCGGGCGTTATAATCCGTCCCTACCCACTCGTGTTCCCAGGTAGCATTCAGATGCCGGCCGATGTAGTTCAGGCGGGTACCGTGCGCATAGGGTTGCAGTTGGGTGCCCGGCACAAAGGACCGCTGCAGGAACACCTTGCCATTCCACTCGTTATTGGCGCTGGCCAGATTGTATTCTGCGCCCACCACCCGGTTGTAGTCGTCTTCGCTATCCCGGTCCTTGCCAAAATCCTGTTTGTTGACAAAGATGAGTCCTACATTGGAGCGGGAAAAGACCTTATGCTGGACCACCGCAGTGGTGTAATTGGAGCTGGGGATTCCGCTGGCTCCGACAGCCGCCGTCTGCAGGTTGAGCAATCCGACCCGTAAAGGGTTGCTGATCTTTCCACTCAGACGGGCGCCATACCAGATCGGATTTTGCACTGGAAACCCTGTCGACGTGTCGATGGCAACGCCTATCCTCCGTGAGAAAAACGGATTGATACTGGCATTTCCAAAAGAACCAAAGAGGTCCGAATTTTCCGTAAAGAATTGCCGCTGTTCCGGGAGTGATAATTCAAAACGCGTCAAATTGGTCAATTGCTGGTCAACTTCCACCTGGGAAAAATCCGGGTTGACCGTGAGGTCGAGATTCAGCCCGGGTGTTACGGCAACCTTCGCGTCGATACCCAGGTTACCCTCCGGGTCCAGGCCTTCATGCGTCTGATCCTGACTGATGCCTCCGCGGAGATAGGGAATCAGAGAGAGGTTAGCCCCGGCTTTCGG
The DNA here is from genome assembly GCA_020636135.1 of Lewinellaceae bacterium. Classification (NCBI taxonomy): domain Bacteria; kingdom Pseudomonadati; phylum Bacteroidota; class Saprospiria; order Saprospirales; family Lewinellaceae; species Lewinellaceae bacterium. The sequence continues at coordinate 596,274 of JACJYK010000003.1, read as the reverse complement.
CAGTGGATCCTCCCAGATGATCTTACCCATATGTCCCAGGCTAAATATCCACTGATTGCGGGGAATACGGTTCCAGGTAGATTGCTCGTTGGATTGCGAATCGAAGCGGTAGCTGTTGAAATTCCATTCGTTGACGCCTTCATTATACCGCAAGGTCTGGAAAGGTATGGCAAACTCGCAGACATAATACCCATCGTAGATCTGGGCTTCGCCTTCCCAGACATTATCCCAAGCGGTGGCGAAATTTTCCAGTTCCTGTCCTCCGGCTGAGATGAGCGCTTCGCGCTGTACGCCCAGGGGATTCAATCCGAACAAAAATGCATTGGTTCCGTCATTGAACGTATCAAATATCAGGCTGATGTTGTCATTGCCCCCTGCCCTGAAGTCCCTGCGCAAACCCGGGATGATGTAATGATCGCCGGATGCAAAGCACCTGGCTGCGATGTACAGTTTTTTTGCATCACGGATCATATAGATCTCGGTCTGGTAGTGCGCACGTGAAGTATCATCGGGAAACCAAAGCCAAAAATTAGTGAGCTTGTCGGCTTTTTGCCAGGCTGATTCATTCATCCGTCCGTCGATGGTTATCGGGTCTTTCGTGGTACGGACCAGGATGGAATTGGTCTCCTGACCACTCAAAAACATGGGAACAACCAAATACATCATCAGGCCGAACAGCCTGCCCAAGTGCGTCTTCATATCTTTCAACCTTTCCGGTTGCAAACTTAATGATTCGTGAAGGATGATCGAGAGGAATTGTGATGGGAATCCAATATGCACGTGGGTTTAACCACAGAGTTACCCTGAGTTATGCACAGAGTTTAAGGAGTTTTTCTTTTGATTTCAATTTCCTGATAACCTGATGCTTTTGTATTATAGAGATCTCTCCACGCTAATACTGACCATGGCGTCAGTACCCTTCGGTCGGTCGAGATGACAATGAGGTAGAAGATGTTTGTAACACCAGTAAACTGTCTTACAATCATAACCAATCCTTATGTCATTTCGAGCGAAGGACGAGGTACGAGGACGAAGCAGAGATCTCTCTGGGGTATTTGCAGGATGACATCGCTCCGTTGGTAGAGATCTCTCCGCTCCCTTTGGTCGGTCGAGATGACAATAAGGTAGAAGATGTTTGTGACACCAATAAACTGTCTTACAATCATAACCAATCCATATGTCATTTCGAGCACAGGACGAGGAACGAGGACGAAGTCGAGACCCCTCGCTTAATCTCGGGGAGACAATTAATTTTTTATCAGGCCAAGCGCAAGCAAAGCCTCTCCACTTTATGCTGACCATGGCGTCAGTACTCTTTCGGTCGGTCGAGATGACAATGAGGTAGTAGAGCATTGTGACATAGTCGAGAAATCGCTGGAATGTCTGAAATTATTCTTAATTGGCGTATTTTTGACGTAGCCCCTTTACAAACTGCAACGCTCAAACGTTAGAAAGAGAGGGATTGACGTCAACGTGTATTTATTAGGATTTGACATAGGAAGCTCAACCGTGAAAGCAGCCCTGGTGGAAACCAGAACCCACCAGGTAGCGGGCATGGTCACTTTCCCCGATCATGAAATGGATATGATCTCCCGGCAACCGGGATGGGCTGAGCAGCAGCCGGCCATCTGGTGGGAGAACATGTGTTTTGCCACCCAGATGCTCCTCAAGCAAACGCAGGTATCACCCAACCAGATCAAAGCCATCGGCCTGGGGTATCAGATGCACGGGCTGGTCCTGGTGGACGAAGAAAAACATGTCTTGCGGCCTTCCATCATCTGGTGTGACAGCCGGGCGGTAGGATTGGGTGATGAGGCATTCCAGGGCATCGGCACCGGCTATTGCCTGGAGCATTACCTGAATTCACCGGGAAATTTTACCGCCTCCAAGTTAAAATGGGTCAAGGACAATGAGCCCGAGATCTACAGCCAGGGCACCCGGTTTATGTTGCCGGGAGACTACATGGTCCTGCGTATGACTGGTGAAACTGCAACGACCATCCCCGGACTCTCAGAAGCCATCCTGTGGGATTTTAAAAATCATACCATCGCCGCGGAGGTGCTGGACTATTACGGCATCGACCGGGACATGATACCTCCCATCACACCCACCTTCGGGGTTCAGGGCAAGCTTACCAGGCAGGCAGCCAATGCGATGGGACTGATACCCGGTATTCCCGTCACCTACCGTTCCGGTGATCAACCGAACAATGCCTTATCGCTGAAAGTGTTGCAGCCGGGCGAGATCGCAGCCACCAGCGGTACCTCGGGTGTCGTCTACGGCGTGGTGGACAAACCGCTTTACGATGAGCGTACCCGCATCAATGCCTTCGCACACGTCAACCATCAAAAAGGAAAAAACCGCATCGGGATCCTCCTCTGTATTAATGGCGCCGGGATCCAGTATGCCTGGATGCGCCATCAGGTAGCCCGGCCCGGTAACAGCTACTGGGATATGGAACGGATGATGTCCAGCGTACCGGTGGGCTCAGACGGACTATGCATCCTGCCCTTCGGCAATGGGGCCGAACGCATGCTGAATAACCGCAACCTGGACAGCCACATCTTTAACATCCAGTTTAACCGGCACACGCGCGCCCATCTGTACCGGGCGGCGGTAGAAGGAGTGGCTTTCTCGTTTGTCTATGGGATGAACATCCTCAAGAAAATGGGGCTGAACATCGATGTCATACGCGTCAGCAACGACAACATGTTTCAGTCGCCGGTCTTCTCCTCCACCATCGCCACCCTGATGAACAGCCAGATCGAAGTATTTGACACCACGGGAGCGGCAGGCGCTGCCCGGGCTGCCGGCGTAGCCATTGGCATTTACCATTCCCTGGAAGAAGCCATGGGGGTACAAAAACTCGATACCGTCTACGAGCCCAGCCAGAATTACGGCCAGACCCATCAGGCTTACACCTACTGGCAGTCTTACCTGGAGCACATGCTGGAAAGAAACATAGCCCGCAGCGAAAGCAACAGCATGCAGCGGCAACAACAATGGCTGGTTTCTCTGCAGCAGAAAGAGGCAGAACTATCCAAAACATCCCTCCAGCTGGAGAACCAGCGTAAAAAATGGGAGAAAACCATCCAAAAACTGAACCGCCTGAGTGAGCAATATCCGGAGATTTCAGGTCTCCGCAAACTTAGCCGCGAACTGGAAGAAGAAGTGATGGACGAGACCAGCTGGGATGAATTCGAATCCCACCTGCATCTGCTGCAGGACCCTTTCATCCAAACGCTGCGCCAGCGATTCCCGGGCCTCACCCAGCAAGACCTGAAACTTTGCGCGCTCCTGCGTCAAAAGTTAGGCACCAAAGACATTGCCCGCATCCTGGCCTTATCGCCCCGCGGAGTGGAGACGAAGCGTTACCGGCTGCGCAGGAAACTGCAGCTCAAGAATAACCGCAGCCTTCAGGAATTTATTGATAAGATTTAGAAAAGGGGGGTGTTTTTGGTGGTATGGTGGTATGGTTTTTTGGTTTTGGGGTGTTTTGTTGTTGGGGCGTTGTATATCTGTATATCTGTATATGTTGCAGGTAGTAGCCGTACTCATTAACCTATCTCCTTATTAACTCATTAACTCAGTGGGGTGGTTTTTTGGTGGTATGGTGGTATGGTTTTTTGGTTTTGGGGTGTTTTGGTGTTGGGGCGTTGTAAATCTGTATATGTTGCAGGTAGTAGCCGTACTCATTAACTTATCTCCTTATTAACTCATTAACTCAGTGGGGTGGTTTTTTGGTGGTATGGATTTCTGGTTTTCTGGTTTTATGGTGTTGTGGTGGTATGGTGTTGTATATTTGTATATGTGTATAGGGGGTACCGGATAAACTGCACACATTAACCTATCTCCTCATCAACATATTAACTCCATATTCGATTAACAACACACATTAACTTATCCCCTCATTAAATTCACCTGTTAGTTTACGAAGCCAACAAATCTGAAATCCGAAATCCGAAATCTTAAATAACTAATCCACTCATGAACTCTATTCACCTCCACATTAACTGTAAAGGTTAACTTTGCAACTCAATTCAAAAAGCATCCAATAGCATGGAAGTCAAAACATCGATCGATCAAAGGACAGCAGACAATATCCGGGCCCTGGCCATCGCCATGGTCGAGAAAGCCAGATCCGGGCATCCGGGCGGACCCATGGGTGGAGCCGATTTCATCCACATCCTGTATTCTGAATTTCTCAACTTCGATCCGGATGATCTGACCTGGCCCATGCGCGACCGGTTCTTTCTTGATCCGGGGCACATGTCAGCCATGCTGTATGCACAACTCGGGTTAATCGGGTCTTATTCCATGGAGGATCTGGAAAACTTCCGGCAATGGGACAGCCCTACCCCGGGACACCCGGAGATTGACGTCAAACGGGGCATCGAAAATACCAGCGGGCCTCTGGGCCTGGGTCATGCCTTCGGTGTCGGCTCTGCCATAGCCGAACGTTTTTTAGTCGAACGTTTTGGAGAATGGATGAGTCACCGCACCTTCATCTACATCTCCGATGGTGGTATCCAGGAGGAAATCTCTCAGGGCGTCGGCCGTATTGCCGGATTCCTCGGACTGGGTCAGGTGGTTATGTTTTACGATGCCAACGACATCCAGCTTTCAACTGAGGTCCATGAAGTCACCCGCGAAGACACAGCAGCTAAATACAGCGCCTGGGGATGGCACGTGCAGACCATACCTGGCAATGATCCGGATGCCATCCGCATGGCCCTCAAAGCAGCAACGGCAGAGACGGAGCGGCCCAGCCTGATCATCGGTCATACCACCATGGGTAAAGGTGCAGTCACCGCAGATGGTACGCCCTACGAAGGAAAAGTTGACACGCACGGCAAACCATTGGGTAGCACCGATGGGGACTTTCCAAAAACCCTGCAACATCTGGGTGCCAATCCAGGCAATCCATTCCTCATCTTCGATGATGTCCGTGCACACTATCAATCTGTGCTGGCGGAAAAACGCAAGCAGGTATCGGCAGCTAAAAATGGACAGCAAAAATGGGCATCTGACAATCCGGAAATGGCCAAAAAACTCGATCAGTTCCTGAGTGGCCATCTACCTGACATTGATTTTGCATCCATACCACAAAAAGCAAATGCAGCCACCCGTGATGCATCGGCAGCGGTACTATCCTATCTGGCTGACCACGTTGAAAATATGGTGGTCGCTTCAGCTGACCTGAGCAACAGTGATAAAACCGACGCCTTCCTCAAGAAGCGCAAAGCATTTGAAAAAGGCAATTTCTCCGGTGGTTTCCTACAAGCCGGTGTTTCCGAGTTGTCGATGGCTGCCATCATGACCGGCATGGGACTGCACGGTGGGGTCATCCCTGCCTGTGGCACCTTCTTTGCCTTCAGCGATTATATGAAACCTGTGCTGCGGGTGGCTGCGTTGATGCAAACCCCGGTGATCTTCATCTGGACCCACGACGCATTCCGGGTCGGAGAAGATGGGCCTACCCATCAACCGATCGAGCAGGAAGCACAACTTCGCTTGCTGGAAAAACTGAAAAATCATGCTCACCACCGCAGCCTGCTGGCATTGCGTCCTGCTGACTCAGCTGAAACCACAGTAGCCTGGAAGATGGCTCTGGAAAACCGACAAACTCCGACCGGACTGATCCTGTCTCGTCAGGGCATAAAGGATCTACCTGCTGCCGGCGAAAGCCGCTATCAGGAGGCGTTGGCTTCGGAGCGGGGAGGATACATCGTTCAGGATTGTCAGGGCAAGGCGGATGTGGTACTCCTGGCCAATGGATCGGAAGTAGCCACACTGGTAGAGGGCTCTCACCTGCTGGAAGCCGACGGGATCAAAACACGGATCGTTTCGGTACCTTCGGAAGGTCGATTCCGTGACCAGGATATCTCTTATCAACATGCGATTCTGCCAGCAGGCATACCACGCTTTGGCATGACCGCCGGGTTACCGGTGAACCTGGAAGGCCTGGTTGGTGAAAATGGTAAAGTCTTCGGTCTGGAACATTTTGGTTATTCAGCCCCTTATCAGGTTCTGGATGAAAAGTTTGGATTCACCGGGGAAAATGTTTACCAGCAGGTAAAGGCACTTCTGGCCTGAATCCGTGGGCATTAAGGATTGGAAATAATGCCCGCACCATCTGCCAGCTTGACCGTGATCGGTGTAAGCTGGATGCCGTAGCTTTCCAGGTAAGCTTCCGTTGTCTTGCTGATAAAATCCGCGATTTGGTCAACCTGTACCAGGTTTATGGTACAACCGCCGAAGCCACCGCCCATCATGCGGGCACCCAGGACGCCGGGATGATTTTCGGCCTGCACCACCAGAAAATCCAGTTCGGGGCAGCTGACCTCATAGGCATCCCGCAGACTGTAGTGGGATGCAAACATAAGGCTGCCAATCTGCTCTTCATTACCACGGGCCAGTTCCTGCATCATTTGCATCACCCGGGCGTTTTCCGTGATCACGTGATAGGCGCGCAAGTATTGTTTACCGGACAGGACTTCCTGATGTTTTTGTAGTTGCGGTAAGGTGATCTCGCGCAAGCTGGGAAAGGTCTCCCCCATTGCCTCACCGATCAACTGGACGGCTTCCTGGCATTCTCGCTTGCGGACATTGTATTCCGACGAAGACAAACTGTGCTTGACATTGGTGTTCAGGAGGACAAAGCGGTAATCCGGCAATGGAAAATCGATGTATTGGTAACTCAGATCGCGACAATCCAGACAGACGAGCTGATCCTGCTTACCCATAACGCTGCTAAACTGGTCCATGAGGCCGCAGAGGACACCCGGATAATGGTGTTCAGCCCACTGGCCTAATTTGGCGATTGTAAAGGGTTCGATATCCAGGTCGAATAACTCGCGGCAAGCCATCAGCAAGCTGCATTCCAGAGCTGCGGAGGACGATACTCCTGAACCCAGAGGCACGGTACTGGCAAAGACCGCCTGGAATCCACGCACCGGATAATCTGCCTGTTGCAGGGCGGCTACCACCCCAAGGACGTATAGACCCCAACCCTGCGTCTGCATTTTATCCAGATCACTGATATCAAAGCGTATCATTTCTCCCACATCCAAGGCATGTACCTCACACATCTGTGGCTCCGGGGAAAATCCCAGGGCAAAGATGGTATTCCGGTCAATGGCGCCCGGCAATACCAGGCCATCGTTGTAATCCGTATGTTCACCGATCAGATTGATCCTTCCGGGAGCCTGGGCCAGTACGAGTGGGTTGCGGTTAAAATGGATCTTAAATTCCTCGACCACATGATCTAAAAGTGATGGAGCATGCATTTTCATTTTGATCGGATTCGGGCTTGAAGACAGATTTTGTTGATTCAACACATTACTTCTGTAAATGTAAACTTTTGACCATCAAATAATCCCAGATCACTCAATTTGAGTTGGGGAATCACCAGCAGGGCTAAAAAAGAAAGGGTCATGAATGGTGCCGCGAGGGTACAGCCCAGAGCTTCTTTGGTGTAACGATCTATGGCGGTATATCGTTCCGCTACCAGGTCACCATCCAGGGTGGCAATCAATCCGGCCACCGGAAGTGGTAAATGCTGCATCGAATCCAGATCTCCGGCGGCTATCCCTCCATGACTCCGGACAAGTTCATCGATAACCCGGCAAATGGCTTCATCTGAGGTACCTACTGCAATGATGTTGTGCGAGTCGTGCGCAACGGTGGAGGCCATGGCACCCTTTTGCAGACCAAATCCATGAACCAATGCCACCGCCGGAGGCGCCTTCCGGTACCGGTTAAGCACCACTATTTTCAGGACATCCTGCGGTATATCTGCGGAAAATGCAGTCTGACCTTCCGGTACGGAATACATTTGTGTTTGCGTCACCAATGATCCGTCCCAGCAATGAATGACCCTTGCCTCGCCCGGGCGGACCGTTAAATGAAGGTCTGCAGGGACAATCGATTGGGCGGTAAATGCATTGGGTACTTCGGCCGGAGGATTATGATCGATCAATACCTGTCCCCGTTCATACACTTTTTTACCTCCGATGAATGTAGCCACGGGTACCATGTTCTTCAAGTCAGGCACCAATATAAAATCGGCAGGCTCACCCGGTCGGAGGGTGCCCACCGGCAGCCGGTAATGTTGGACGGGGTTAACACAGGCGGCATTCAACACATCATAGAGGTCGTAACCCAACCCGATAGCCCTGGCTACCAGGCCATTGATGTGACTGACCAATAAGTCATCCGGATGTTTGTCATCGGAGCAAAACATGATCCGGTCAGGGTACTCACCGATCAACGGGATGAGCTCCGTGAAATTTTTCGCTGCACTGCCCTCCCGGATGATGATCTTCATCCCGTTAAGAGCCTTAAACCGGGCTTCCTCCAGCGTGATGCATTCGTGATCGGTTGAAATGCCTGCCTGAATATACCTTACAGCTTCGTCACCGGTGAGTGTTGGGGCATGCCCGTCCACCGGTTTACCGTGCTGTTGTGCTGCAGCTATTTTGGCCAGTACCTCCGGATCCTGATGCAACACACCGGGATAATTCATCATCTCTGCGAGGTACCAGATATCCGGGTCGCCCAATAAACGGTCAATTTCTGCTGCGTCGATGGTCGCACCTGCAGTCTCAAAAGAAGTCGCCGGCACACAGGAAGGTGCGCCGAAAAAGACTTTAAAAGGTGTCTGCCGTGCATTCCCGATCATATAATGGACACCGGATGAACCCAACACATTGGCAATCTCGTGCGGGTCAGAGACGGTGGCTACGGTGCCATGGCGAACCGCCATCCGGGCAAACGCCGTGGGAAGGAGCATGGAAGATTCAATATGGACATGGGCATCGATAAAACCCGGCATGATGTAGGGGCCGGTGACTCCGGAGTCCGGGATCAGTTCTTTAATTCCTGATTCATCAAAAACGACATGACCCGGATAGATCCGGCGTTGGTATAGATCTACAATTCGACCAGTACAAATCACCTTACGTTGTTTTTGTTAGAAGTCGGTAGCAATTTAGAAAATAAAGCGGTTTTCTTATGGTGGGCTTCCTCTTCCGGCAGCCGGATCAAAAACGATCCTATTTAGTCTACTCCCTCCGGCGTCGTATATTGTGGAATGGTCCTGTTATTGATTTTCTTTTTTGTCTCGCTGCTGTTTTCCTTCTTATGCTCGATCTGGGAAGCGGTATTGTTAAGCATTACACCTTCTTTCATTAGCCGGAAGATCCAGGATGAGGATGAGATCGCAGGAACTCTATTGGTTTACAAGGATGACATTGACCGGCCTTTATCGGCAATCCTGACGCTCAATACCATCGCGCATACCGTCGGGGCCATCGGTGTAGGAGCGCAGGCTGGAAAATTATTTGGTGACTCCGGATGGCAGATCGCCGGACTGCATCTGAATGCCGAATCGGTTATTGCTGCCCTGATGACGCTGGCCATCCTCATATTTTCGGAGATCATTCCTAAGACGATTGGCGCCAATTACTGGCAACAGCTGGCGACATTCACCATCCGGTCATTGCGCATATTACTCTTCGTCCTGGCTCCGCTGGTTTGGCTCAGTCAGGTGATTACCAGGAAACTGAAGTCGGATAAGGATCGTAGTGTTTTGAGCCGTGCCGATTACGTAGCTCTGGCCCATGCCGGCAAAGAGAGTGGCGTACTTGCCGAGAACGAATCCGTGATGATCCGCAATTTACTTGAACTGAACAAGCTCACCAGCAGGGATGTGATGACACCGCGGACAGTGATGCACCTGGCCAATCAGGACATGACCCTCGATGAATATTACCGCACGCATCCGAAGATGCGGTTCTCCCGAATCCCCGTTTATCAGGATGAGCCGGACCACATCACCGGGTTTTTTCTAAAGGACGAACTCTTGCTCAAACTGCTCCAGCAACAAGGTCTCCAGTCGTTGTCACAAATCCGGAGGCCCATCCTCTTTATTGCTGATAACTTACCCATACCACAGGTCTTTGACCGCTTAATGCACCAGCGGACCCATATCGCCATCGTCATCGATGAATACGGTAGCGTCGTCGGTCTGCTCACGGTAGAGGATGTCATTGAGACCATCCTGGGACTGGAGATCGTAGATGAGTCTGATGCCACTGCGGATCTACAACAATTAGCCCGGGAAAAATGGGAGGAACGCGCCCTGAAAATGGGATTGATCGACCGCGATCAAATCCAGGATTCTGCTGTATAAATCCCACTTAATAACCGGATAGCCTGTACTTTCCGAAATCCAATCCACAGAGGCTAACCAGCGTTCAACCAGGTTATCTTACCTTCTCGTACTGTGCTTATTCCCGTTCATCCGGTTATTGACAAAAGAATACGCTATCAATACTATTTTGCTGGTGAAAAGCTTATATCTATGATCAAGAGACTCCTATTCCTGGGATTCATCCTCTCCCTGACCCTTTTGCAGTGCAGTAAATCCGGAGACCCAACTCCCACCGATACATGTGATGGCGTAACGGCTACCTGGAACAACGGTATCCAATCGATCATCAAATCGAGTTGTGCACTGTCCGGGTGTCATACCGGTGATGTGCCACAACCCAAATACGATACTTACACTGCAGTAAAGACATTTGCCAGCAGCATCCAATCACGGGTCTCCGATAAATCCATGCCACCCGCAGGAGCTACCGCCCTTAGCGAAGCTCAAATCAAACTGATCACCTGCTGGGTGCAAAATGGAGCACCGGAAAACTAACCCGTTTCAAGTTCTCTGGCCATAGCCTGGGCGGCAAGATAAGCACCGGTCCAGGCGGCCTGAAAATTGAATCCGCCGGTCAGGGCATCAATATTCAGCACTTCACCAGCCAGGTACATTCCCGGAACTTTGCGACTGCGAAAGGTCTTGAAATCAATTTCTTTCAGGTCAACACCACCGGAGGTGACAAATTCATCTTTGAAAGTTGCCTTGCCGGTCACCTGCCACTGTGAGGACGTGATGTGTTCCAGGATCTGGTTCAGATCTGTAGGGATGCACGTGTTCCAATTCTGCTCCAGGCCAGGAAAATCCTGCAGCAATGCATGCCACAGCCGCCGGGGTACCGGAGGAATGCTGGTATTCTTTACCTGCTTTTTTGATTCTTTAGCAGCCAATTGCCGGACATCATCCAGTGTCCAGTGTGGATTCCAGTTGATCAGCAGTTCAAACCGGTAATTCTGGTCATGGAGGACACGGGCGCCCCAGGCTGATAATTTCAGGATTGCGGGTCCGCTAACTCCCCAGTGGGTGATAAGCAAAGGCCCTTCGGCTTCCAGGTGGGTGTCCCGGATCGATACATGTGCATGTGGAACCTGGATACCGGCCAATGCTATTATCCGTGGATCTTTGATCTGAAACGTAAACAATGACGGCACCGGTGCTACGATCCGGTGGCCCAGATGTTCCAGCATTTTCCAGATGGTGGCCTGCGATCCGGGTGTTACCAACAAGTATTTTGTCTGAATACTTCCTTGCTTCGTCTGCACCTGAAAAGGGTAATCTTCCTGGTCATGGTGGACTATTCCTGTCACTTTTCGGGAAGTGATCAGGTCGATGCCATACTTTTTACAATAATGAAGAAAACAATCGATGATGGTTTCCGACTGGTCGGATGCCGGAAATACGCGACCATCATCTTCGGTTTTAAGCTTCACTCCATGATCAGTCAGCCAGCCTTTCATCTGGGCAGGTCCAAAGTGGTAAAAAGGCCCAAGCAATTCCTTGTGACCCCGGGGATAGTATCCTACCAGTTCCGCAGGATCCTCACAGGCATTGGTAACATTGCACCGGCCGCCACCGGAGATCCGGACTTTCTCGAGTACGTTTTTACCCTGCTCAAGTATGAGGATGCGTACGCCAGGCAGTGCCTCTGCCAATGTGATAGCGCCAAAAAAACCGGCTGCCCCGCCCCCGATGACAACAACCTGATAGTGCATGGCCAAAGATAAAGTTATGTAAGCGATTGACTGATCCTAACTCCAGGAATGGATGATCAAAAGAACTGCGATATAATGAAGAATGCTTCCAGCCAGGGTGAACACATGCCATATGGCGTGATAGTAGCGGCGATCATCGCGGCGGTAGAAATAAACCCCGATCGTGAATGCCAGTCCGCCAAGGATGATGAAAAGGATAATGCTCATGGGCATGCGATCGTAAAAAGTTGGAGCCCTGAATACCACCAGCCATCCCATGATCAGGTAGAGTGCAACCGAAAGCTTTTCAAATTTTCCGGTATACCGCAGCTTAAACAACGTACCCAGCAGGACGATGCTCCATATCACCATCATAAAAACCATCTGTTCCTGCCCGTACAGAAAACCGATGATGAAGGGTGTATAAGTCCCGGCGATCTTAAAATAAATACTGATGTGATCGACGGTCTTTAGTATTTCCTTCAGGCGCGGATTGCGGATGCCATGATAAAGCGTCGATGCGAGGTAGAGCAGGGTGAAGCAAATGCTGTAGATCAGAATGGCCATAAAGAGGTCCATAGCGGCATTCTGATAGGCCTGGATGAGTAATAAGGGCAAAGCGACCAGCCCAAATAAAAGGCCAAGTCCGTGTGTATAGGTGTTTAGTTGTTCTTCTTTTTCAGATAACATAAAGATGGATGGTTTCAATCCTTAAAAGTAGAACGAGTGAAAACCAAATTCATTCCTCAGAAGAAAAAGAATTACACAAAACAAGCAGAAATTAGGATTCGCCCGGCAGGACCAGCACCGGCATTTTTGCGTTTTTGGTTATCCTGGACAGCACACTGTCATGGAATAAGCTTTCCGGGAAGTGGTGTTTACGCCGGATAAGGCTTACCAGGCCAATGGATTTTTCCTTCACCAGCTTTTCCAGGGTCTGGTCGATGCTTCCGGCCGGTTCTATAACTTCCATGGAGAACATATCCAGTTTCCGCAACTCTAGCAGCCAGGCCAGTTCTTCGATCTCGTCTGCTTGCTTCTGACTATTGGCGACTGAGATAATTTCCAAATGCTCCAATGGCAGGCTCTTGATGAGTTCAATGTTCTCAGGGACCACCGGGTGATGCGGGTCGATAGCCAACGCCACTCTTTTCGGGGATTGCAGTACGCTATGTTCAGGGATTATGTACACTGCACAGTCGGCATGACTGGCAAGATAGGAAGCATGAGTGCCCAATAAGAGACGATAAGCCTGGTCGGCACCATGGGTTCCCATGACGATCAGGTTGATGGATCGCTCTTTGACCATATCGATCAATACTTCATTGGGTAAGCCATAGGCTGCCTCCAGCTTGATGCGTTGTGCATCATCAAAGGAAGCCACCGCTTCACGCAGATTTTGAATGATTTCTTTCCGGATAAGGTGATCATCCGGCAGAGGAAGCACCGGTCTGATCGAATCCGTCAGGAAGATATGCACCAACGTGATGTCATGCTCTGCAGCAGGATACACGTTTAAGGCATAACGCAATGCATGCTGCGCATTGCTGGAGAAATCATACGGGATCAGGATACGCATAATGCACTGGTTTTATATCCTTAAATTAAACCATGGCGTATTGATTTGCTGGAAACTAAATCACCGGATTTAATGATCAAGATCAGTCGGAAAAATGTGTCTTACGACCTTTCAGAGATCATTTTTTCCACCCGGTAATTGCTGTGTGCTGCCAGCTGGGCATTCAATTCATCCAGGCTGTAATCTTTGTCTGCCTCAATGGTCGCTTGTGGAGGTTCCAGCGAAACCCGTACGTCGGTCACTTCGTCCATGCTTTGTAACAGGCGTTGCACCGAATGCACACAATGATTACACGTCATGCCAGTAACCTCAAAAGTCTTTTTCATATCCAAACTTTAATTATCCATTATAAACAAATCATTGGCAGGAAGGATGTACGATATCCCCTTCATCTTCCTAGTCATTAATTTCCCGGATCGTGGACCCACAAGTCAACATCGCATCGCCAAAATAAGGGTTGCGAATGTTTTTCTGGACACTGAGCCAGTCAGCACCTTTGTTATGATCGGCCATTGGGCAATGCTGAACATAGACCGGCTGTTCGAATGGCCCAAATGCTGTCGCAAAGTCGATCATCAGTTTGGACAACGGTTTGAATTGAGCCCGTAAAGCCTCCAGTTGATCATTCTGCTGCATTTGTTTCAGCGTCTCTTTCATGGCACCGATCTGATTGCGTACTATGGCCGATGCATCGCCTTTAAGATCCTCCAGTGGCATTTGCTCTGCCTTGATAAAGAGCCGGGACACGATTTGAGGTGCATTGACGATATCTCCTGCAACCAGAGCATCTTTTAAAACCAGGTAATCGGTCAGCAAAGCACCGATTGCCCGGTGGAATGCCGGCGGAACTTCCGCCAGCCTGGGGATGGTGTCCATCGTGCTTGCTGGCAAGGTCCTGGGACTCATCATGCTTGGTTTACCGGCCAGCTGGGCTGCTGCGTCAACTGCAAAGGTGCCATTCACGACGATTTCCATGCCGGTCTCCAGTCCAGACTTAACCAGGTATTCATTACCCAGATTCGGTCCGAGGGTGATCTCATGCATTTGAAAAGAAGGTGTGCCCATATCGGGATTCTTCACATAAACCAGGGAACGCTCACCGGTCCACAATACTGCAGATGCCGGAATCACAATCTGCTGCCGCCGGGATCCTACGGGTATACGCATAAACCCGGAGGCAAACATTTCAGGTTTCAACTGGCCATTGTTGTTGGGAATTTCCACCCTGGCTTTTGCTGATCGCGTCATCGGATCAATAACCGGATCGATGAATGTTATCTTACCCGAGTAGGTCTGTCCGGGAATGGACTGAAAGGTAAATTCAATCTTACTCCCAACATGGACCAGGCTAAGGTCTTGTTCGTAAATGTCAAAAAGGACCCAGATCCTACTCAGGTCTACAATATCATACAAAGGCATTCCGCGCATCACATAGTCCCCCAGATTGACTTTCTTGGCCATCACCAGCCCACCTACGTCAGCGGTGATCGGGAAAGTTTCCCGGGGCTTGCCTGCAGCGATAATGGCATCGATCTGTGCATCGGAAATTTTCCAGTTTTTCAATTTCTCACGGGCTGCCTCGTACAGCGCCGGCTGGGAATTACGCAGGGTATAGGCGGTAAAGAGCTCCTGCTGGCCTGTAACCAGGTCTGGCGAATAAATGGTAGCCAGTGTCTGACCTTTGGTCACCGGTTCACCGGTAAAATTGATCTCCAGGGACTCGATCCGGCCTTCCAGATGTGTCACCTGGGAGAAAACCCGGCGTTCATCGGCCTGTACCTTTCCGATGACACGGATCTCCTTTTCCGCCTGGCCCGTCCGGATCACTGCGGTCTGAATATTTGCCAGCTGAACCGCTGTGGGGCTCATGCTAATCTCCATTGGATTGTCGTCTCCGGACAGGTTTCCTACCGGTATGAGGTCCATACCACAGATGGGGCACTTGCCGGGTTCATGCTGCCGGATCTGCGGGTGCATGGAACAAGTCCATTCGGTAACAGAAGACTCGGTAGAGGTAACTTCAGATGACGGCATATGCTGCTGTTTTGGTGCCAGCCACCTGCCGATCAGTATTCCTAGCACGAGCGTGACCAAAACGGCCAGTATCAAGGTTCGCGTTTGTGATTTCATAGAGATCTGGTTAATAGTTGTAATTGCGGTTGCCGTACAGCATATTGCGTTTGGCTTCCAGCTGATAATAATTCATTTTCAATTCGATTTGCTCCAGACGGTAGTTCAGCAACTGCTGTTCTACCCGTAATAATTCTTCCATCGTTCCCGAGCCATTTTGGTATTCGGACATCAGTAAGTCAAGGATCTGTCGGGTCGTTGCGTATTGACGGTCGCGCTTGAGCAGATTGGCCCTGGTTTTTTCCAGTTGATAACCAAGTTCCTCTTCGTCTTTGCGCAATTCCAGAAACAGCGCTTCCTTCTGTTCGGCAAATTGTGCCTGAGCGATATGCTGTTCCCGGACTGCAGCATCGTATTGCTTGCGCCAGATGGGTATCGACACGGTAGCCATTGGCATGATCATGTCTCTTCCAGTATTGGGTGGTAACTCAAAGGATGCATTTTTGCGCCGGTAAAGCGGTGTGTATTGCAATCCGACCCCGAATACCGGCTTGCGACTGAGGTTGGTACTTTCGATAATTGCATTCGCAACTTCAGAACGCTGATCCAGCAACGCAGCCTGCGGATGGCCATCAAAGGTTGTGACAGGCAATAGCTCTGCATTCAGGGCTTCCAGTGTGTCAGGGTATTTTAAGGAAGTGCCCGGATCCTGGTTGAGCAATAGGTTAAACTGTTTCTCCCGTGCAGATTGTTCATCTGCCAGGATTTCAAGATTTGTCTGAATATCATCCTTGACGACGTCTACCCGTAAAACGTCTGTCATCGAAGCATTGCCCTGACGGAACTGTGCCTCGGCCAATGTTTTAATATCCGCTAAGAGGTCCAGATTCCGCTGCTGGAGGGCCTGCATTTCACGATTAGCCACCAGAGCATACCACGCTGTGGTTACCTGATAGATCAAATCGTTGGCGAGGATACGGCCTTCTTTGAGATTAAGATCAGCCTGACCAGTCGCCAATGATTCACGAATGTTGAACTCATTCTTTCTGGGCAGCATCTGCATGACGGACAGGTTACCGATCTGATTGCCCATAGGGAGCATCATCGGATTGATGAAAAGCGATGCATTGACCTGGGGGTCAGCCCAGGACCGGACCTGCGGGATTTTTTGCATGGACGCTTCATATGCCAGCCCCTGAGCTTTGATGGCAGGACTATTTTTTAATGCCATCCCGATGTAATCGTCCAACTCCTGGGCTCCGGTCATCCCGGCGTTAAGTAGTAGCACAGCAAGGATTCCCAACCAGTGGGTTTTCGGTTTATGCAATTTCATGACTTTTCGATTTGGATTGTTTTTTAACCACATTCTCGCGCCACAGGGCTTGTAATACCGGGACGACAAACATGGTCATCAATTGAATGGACATGCCTCCGAAGGTGGGGATAGCCATTGGCACCATGATATCGGCACCTTTACCCGTGGAAGTCAATACGGGTAGCAGAGCGATCAGTGCCGTTGCCGCCGTCATCATTGCCGGGCGAACTCTTTTCTTTCCGGCTTCCAGTACTGCGGCACGAACTTCCGGGACGGACTGCGGTTGTTTCTCCTCAAAGACCTGGTGGATGTAGGTGCCCATAATGACCCCATCATCCGTTGCAATACCGAACAATGCAATGAATCCGACCCACACCGCCACACTAAGATTGATCGGGTGGATCTGAAAGAGGGTCCGCATGGACATATCGGCGACGGAAAAATTCAGAAACCAGTCCTGGCCATAAAGCCAGATCAGAATAAATCCTCCGGCAAAGGCTACAAAAACCCCGGAGAAGTGAATGGTGGAAGCAATGATCGTCTTAAACTGAAAATACAACAGCAGGAATATCAGGATCAAACAGAGCGGTATGACGATCCCCAGACGCTTGACTGCACGGACCTGGTTTTCATAGGTGCCGGAAAAAACATAGCGTACTCCAGTCGGCACGACGAGTTCGCCCGTCCGGATCTTATCCGCCAGGAAAGCCTGAGCTGCCTCGACCACGTCGACCTCTGCCCTTCCTTCTTGTTTGTCAAACAAGACAAAACCTACCAAAAAGGTCTCTTCACTTTTGATCATCTGCGGCCCCGGAAGGTATTCGATCCGGACCAGATCCCCTAACGGGACCTGAGGACCCACTGGAGTCGGGATCAGCATATTGCGAATCCGCTCGGGGTTATCACGCAGTTCACGCGGATAACGTACCCGGACATCATAGCGCTCCCGCCCTTCCACGGTGGTGGCTACGGTGACCCCACCGATGGCGGCTTCAATAAACCTCTGCACGTCCTCAATGTTCAGACCATAACGGGAAGCGGCATCCCGGTCGATCCTGAGATTGAGATAGGGCTTACCAACAATGCGGTCGGCAAAAACAGCTTCTGCTTTCACGCCATCCACTTGTTTTAACAAGTCTTCCAGCCGCAGACCGAAAACTTCTATGGTTTGCAGATCGGGGCCAAAAACTTTAATGCCCATCGGTGCCCGCATACCGGTCTGTAACATCACCAGCCGGGTTTCTATGGGCTGTAATTTCGGTGCGGAAGTGATCCCCGGAAGCTGGGCTACGCGCACGATCTCGTCCCAGATATCATCCGGATGCTTGATCTCGGGCCGCCAATTGCGAAAATACTGGCCATGCTGATCGGGAATCAATGCCTCTCTTCCTATTCCACGCGCCAGGATCTGTTCCTGACTCAGAGTGTCGCCGGTGGCCAGCACATACCTGCCCGCACCATCCACCTGAAAAGTCAGTCGTCTTCCTGATGCGTCGATGATGTATTCCGGCTTGTAGTTAATCACATTTTCGAACATAAAAATGGGTGCAGGATCCAGGGCGCTCTCTGCACGTCCGGCCTTCCCTACGGCAAGGTCCACTTCCGGGATATTAGCTAATAGCATGTCCAGCTGAGCGACAGTCTGCCGGTTTGCCTCCACGCCGGAGTGAGGCATGGCGGTAGGCATGAGTAAAAAACTACCTTCATCCAGGCTAGGCATAAATTCTTTTCCCAGGCCCGGAAACCTGCGCTCCATGGATTTCCAGAATGATAATTCACCGGCCTCAATGCCAATGGCCTCCATGGACCGGTCGGCAAAACCCATGGTTCGATGCCATCCCAGCCAGATGACTATCCCAAAAAAAATGGTAATAACCGGAAGTAGCAAGAAGAGAGCCTTATTACGTAAACACCATTTTAGTACAGGCTCGTAAAAATAGACCATAGCCCAGAGAGCCAGAAGTATGCCTCCTACGATCCCGATTACAAACAAAAAGTTGACTGAAGTGGGTTGCTGGTGACCGAGAGGCACCCATTCCCCGGCCAGCAGATAAGTAGCCGCCAAGACCAGAATACCGATCTGCAGATAGGATGGAACGGACTTCCGGCGTTCCATCCAGCGATCTTCGAAAAGACGGTTGAGACCCAGCACACAGAGTACAAGAGCTATCCAAAGTCCTGAATAATAATACAATCCTGCACCGAATGCAATGAGCACCACACTCCAGAAACGCCGTGTGCGTGTGCGGTCCGTCCGTAAGGACAACACCAGATGAGCCAGCGCTGGCAACACCACGAGTCCCAGCACAAAGGCCGCTCCTAACGCGATTGTCTTCGTAAAAGCCAATGGCCTGAACAGCTTTCCCTCGGCTCCCTGCAAAGCAAAAACCGGAAGAAAACTAACCAGTGTCGTGGCCAAAGCGGTAAAAATGGCGCTGGATACCTCGCTGACGGCGAGGAAGATGGTGTCCTTTAATTTTTTACCGCGGATGCCCTTGTTTTCCGGCATTTCCAGATGCCGGACCATATTCTCCACGAATACAATACCCACATCTACCATCACTCCAATGGCTATCGCTATCCCCGACAAAGCCACGATATTGGCTTCCACGCCGGCATAACGCATCACGATAAAGGTCATCAAAACTGCTATCGGAAGCAAACTGGAGATCAGGATCGATGCCTGCAGGTTAAACACCAGGACCATGACTACAATGATGGTGATCAGGATCTCGTCGGACAGCGCTCGTTCGAGGGTGCCAATCGTCTCATGAATCAGCTGGGTGCGGTCATAAAACGGGATTACCGTCAAATGCGATACCCGGCCATCGGCCAATGTTTTGCTGGGCAAGCCCGCATTGATCTCCCTGATCTTTTGCTTCACTCCGTCGATCACCTTCAACGGGTTGGCTCCATAGCGGGCAACTACTACGCCACCAGCCACTTCCGCACCGTCCTTATCCAGGATACCCCTACGGGGAGCAGGCCCCATCGTAACCACAGCGACATCACCGATGCGGATCGGAACATTATTCGTGACACGGACCACAGCTTTTTGCAAGTCTTCGACGGTATGCACATAACCCAGGCCCCGGACCAGGTATTCGGCCTGATTCATCTCGATGGTCTGGGCACCGGCATCCCGGTTGGAGTTGCGGGCCGCATCCATGACCGCAGACAGGGGTATGCCATAGGATTGCAATGCCTGCGGATTCACATCAATCTGGTATTCTTTCACAAATCCTCCCACCGATGCCACTTCAGATACGCCTTCCACGGCATTGAGTGCATACTTGACCTGAAAATCCTGTACAGACCTTATCTCCTGCAGATCCCAGCCTCCGGTTGGGTTGCCCTGATCATCGCGCCCTTCCAGTGTGTACCAGAATACCTGGCCCAGCGCAGTAGCGTCGGGCCCCAGGCTCGGCTGTACCCCGGGAGGGAGCAGACCATTGGGTAAAGCATTCAGCTTTTCGAGTATGCGGGATCGCGACCAGTAAAATTCGACACTTTCATCAAAGATGATGTAGATGCTGGAAAAGCCAAACATGGAATTACAGCGGATGGACTTCACACCCGGGATACCCAATAAGGTCGTGCTAAGCGGATAGGTGATCTGGTCCTCCACATCCTGTGGGGAACGGCCCATCCATTCGGTGAAAACGATCTGCTGATTTTCACCTAAATCCGGGATGGCATCTACCGGTACAGGGTCAGCAGGCAACGGTAAATTCCAGGTAAATGGCGCAGTGATCAGGCCCCAGACCGTAAATACAATCAGGAGCACATAGGCTGCCAGTTTATTTTCCAGGAAAAACCGGATAATCGGTTTGAGCATAAAAGTTCATTTCGCGAAGAATCAATGTTCAAGGTTGATGCAATGAAGCACCAGGACATACGGATCTGATGACCGTAGCCACGTACAATGATGTCTAACACAAAATGGAAGCGAAAAGAATAGTGCGGTCCCGGACTTGCCAGGGAGGGCCATGAACAGGAATGTTGGGTTGAAGTCTGGTAATCTCAAGGTGTACCCAGATCTTATCCCAGGCAGGTAACAGTGCAACTGGTGATGATTGGGTCAACGCAACGACACTTGTTTGCTGTGCTCCGGCATTGGTCTGATCAAAATAAAGTTGGTGGGTCTTCTGATCACAGCATTTCGGACGTGAGAGACCATGAGTCGCATGCGTGCAGGCAGCAACCTCTTCCTTCATCCCACAACTACGCGCCTTTCCCCATATTTTATAATCCACCAGATGACCGCGACAAAAATGCATATCCACGGTAGCACCCAGGCTTACCACAAGCATCCATACGGCCATGAAGCCGGATAAAAGCCGATATGCGATGGATCGCTGGTGAATCATGATGCAAAATTACAGAAAATCAAAATAGCGTGCCACTTCATTTGAAATCACAAAGACCATGCCCGCTCTCCCGTAGTATAAGGAATACATCCTTCATAACTTCCGGGGATAGGCAGATAACGCAGAACATTCTTGCCTACTTCTTCAGAAGTAAAATATCCTGTGACCGTTAATTCCTTCAGCGATCTCCAGAAAGGTGGAGCTACAAATTTTTCGGTTGATATGCCCCAGATAGATGGTGGTTTTGGAGGGGTATTAGCATCCATGGCAGCCAGATAAGCTGTACGTTCTTCCGGAGTCAGTTTTAGAAAATCCTTACCCTGGCTGGAGATGCAGTCCTGGCGAAATGTCTTGATGCCTTCCAGGAAAGCATTGCGTTCTTCTTCACTGTAATTCTCAAGGAGCATGGCATCGATGTAGCGGTCAACGCCAACATCCTTGGCACCTGGTGTATCTGTCTTAGGTAGGATGGTCTCGCAAACTTCGGCCAGGTAGGATGCATCTTCCGGAGCCAGGACCTTAGGTTCCCACCCGAGCGCCGGGGGTGCCTGACAACCATTAAGCACACCGGCGAGGACAGTTCCGGTGATGGTGTAACCAAGCAATTGACCACTGTATAATAACGCTTCTCTGCGATTCATGATTTCCGGTTTAAAGGTTTTGGCGATTGAGTTCTTTCACAGCATGATCGACTGCCCGTGCCGTCAACGCCATGTAGGTTATGGACGGATTAACACAGGACGAGGAGGTCATGCACGCCCCATCGGTCACATAAACATTGGGCACGCTATGAACCTGATTGTTCTTGTTGAGGACGGAAGTCTTGGGATCATGTCCCATGCGTGCTGTTCCCATCTCGTGGATGCATTTACCCGGTGCCCCGAGGTAATCAAAGGTATAGATGTCTTTACAGCCGGCGGCTTCAAGCATGGCCGATGCATCGTTCTTCATGAAATCACGCATGGCGATTTCGTTCGATTTAAATTCGGCATCAAACACCACCATTGGGATGCCGTACGGGTCTTTCTCGGTGTCGTGGAGGTAAAGGCGGTTGTGGTGATCGGGCAGGCATTCTCCAAATCCGTTGAGTGCAAGGCTCCAGCCTCCCGGCTCAAAAAGCTTATTCTTGAAGTCGGCACCGATTCCGCCCCCATTGATCCCTCCGTCCCAGCCACTTCGACTGGCACCACCCTGGTAGCCAAACCCACGCAGGAAGGCATCGTTTTTACTGCGTGCATCGATGTTATAAAACCGGGGGATATAGACACCGTTGGGCCGGCGACCCTTGTAATATTTATCTTCCATACCGGGGAATGATCCGATGGCGCCTACAAAGTAATGATGGTCCATCAGGTTATGTCCCAGTTCGCCGCTGTCATTGCCCAGTCCGTTAGGGAAGCGGTCCGACGTCGAATTCAGCAATACGGCAGTGGACGCCATGGCAGAAGCACACACAAAGACCACTTTGGCATAAAATTCCTGCATTTCCTTGGTCTCGGTGTCTACGATCCGTACGCCACTGGCTTTGCCACTCTCCGGGTCATAGATGATCGAATGGGCTATGGAATGATTGCGGATGGTCAGATTACCGGTTTTTTCAGCTGCAGGAAGGGTGACCGACACACTGCTGAAGTAAGCGGAATACGGGCATCCCCGGTTGCAGCGATTGCGAAACTGGCAAGGACCCCGGCCATTCAGCTGCTCGGTAAGATTGGCGACGCGGCCGATGGTAAACACCCGGCCCGGGAAATTAGACTCGATCTTTTCCCTGGCGACCTGCTCGACGCAGTTCAGCTCCATGGGTTTCTGAAACTGGCCATCCGGTAGGTGTGCCAGGCCCAGCTTTTCACCACTTACCCCTACGAATTTTTCGACATAATCGTACCAGGGTGCAATATCCTTGTACCGTATCGGCCAGTCGACGCCGATGCCCTCTTTGGCATTGGCTTCGAAATCCAGGTCACTCCAGCGGTAGCACTGCCTGCCCCAGGTCAGGGATTTACCACCGGTCTGATCACCACGTATCCAGTCGAAGCGCTTGTCTTCTTTATAGGGATTCTCCAGGTCATTGATAAAAAATTGCTTATTGTACTCATCAATGAATCCGCTGCGATTCTGGACATGGAATTTTTTGCGTTCTTCGGCGGTCAGTGCTCCGCGCATGGGCAAATCCCAGGGGTCGGTGTTCATGGTCGGATAATCGGCCATGTGCCGCACCGGACGACCACGCTCAAGAACCAGGGTCTTCAAGCCTTTTTCACATAATTCTTTGGCGGCCCATCCTCCGCTCACTCCGGACCCGATGACGATCGCATCGAAGGTATTGGTGTCATTGCTGTTAAAGTACATGTTGTAGAGTATTCAGTAATAAGTAATCCGTATACAGTATTGATGAAATCCGTATTCCGTATTTAGATATTGCTTAAACTTAAATAAAAGTTTTGGATGAATGGAAATTGACGAATTAAAAGGAAGAAGTTTAAATCCATTCCTAAATCCAGAGCAATGGAATTTTTGAAATAAATCCATAATGCTATCTTAGTTGGGAATAGACCGAATACCCGTTAATGAATACTCAATTTTTGTAAAATGAATCGCAAAGAAGCATTGCATCTCATGACCGGAGGGTCCATAAGTTTGGGGCTTGCCGGTACCGGTTTAAAATGGCCAACTATGTCAGAATCTGTTACTCTGAAAGGAAATATCAATCATTCTGCCTGCCGCTGGTGTTATGGCAAGATACCCCTGGACGAGTTATGCACCCAGGCCAAAGCCATCGGCCTGGTGGGCATCGATCTGCTCAAACCGGAAGAGTGGCAGACAGCCTTTGATCATGGGCTAACCTGCACCATGGCCTATCCGGAATATTCCAGCCTGACCGAAGGATTTAACGACCCAAAGATGCATGCCAAGTTGCAGGATTCCTATGTAAAAGGTATCGTGCTGGCTGCCGAGGCAGGCCTGAAAAACATGATCTGCTTCTCTGGAAACCGCAACGGCCTGGGTGATGAACAAGGACTGGAAAATTGTGCCACCGGCCTGGAACCATTGGTTAAGCTGGCTGAAAAACATAACATCATCCTCCAGATGGAATTGCTCAACAGCAAGGTCAACCATCCGGATTATCAGTGCGATAAATCCCCCTGGGGTGTGGCGCTGGTGGAGAAGCTGGGTTCACCCAATTTCAAACTCCTGTACGACATCTACCATATGCAGATCATGGAAGGAGATGTCATCGCCACCATCCGGAAAAACAAGGATTACTATGGTCATTATCATACCGGTGGCGTACCCGGAAGACACGAACTCAACGAACAGCAGGAATTGTATTATCCGGCCATCATGCAAGCCATTGTAGACACCGGATACAAAGGGTATGTCGCTCAGGAGTTTGTTCCAACCGGCGACGATCCGATCGGCTCCTTGCGCCATGGCGTGATGACCTGCGACGTATAAGCAGGTGCCGTAAAACTTATTTCAGGTGCCGGTCAAACCAATTGATAGCTTGTGTCATCGCCAGATCCCTGCAAGTCTGGTAAGGTGAAAAATGATTTCCGGGTATGGTCCTGAATTCTTTCACCACATGTAAGGCTTGATACAATCGCTTGGATTCACTGGCTGGGATGAGTTCATCTTCTTCAGCAATCTGCATAAGTACAGGTGCCTGGATGTCCGGAACCCATCGGATAGGGTCGTACCTAAAATGCATGGCAAGGCTGTTCAGTGTGACTTCATTGCGCCAATATTCCGATTGTTGTTTACAAAACATGCCAAATTGGTAGGCTGACGGACCAGGGAGCATGCAGAAAACATGAGGATCATTGGATACCACAGGAATCAAAGAAGGCTGTTCACTTGCCTGTAATTGCTCTTCTTCCTTCTCAAAGAGGGCACTTAATCTTATCCGCATTTTATCAGAAAGGCTTTGCCAATGCGCCGATCCGCTGACGAACGGTGTCATGGCAACCACACATCGTACACGGTTTTCCAGCGATGCCGCAACCAGGGCATGGGAACCACTGTAACTTCCACCCCATAAGCCAATCCTGTTGGTATCGACACCTTGCTGTGAGCTTAGAAAATCAAATGCAGCGCGATAAGTCTCAATCTGAAGGTCAGGATTAACCTCTTGTTGCGGCAGGCCTTCACTCTCGCCGAATCCGGGATAGTCGAAAAGAACGACGACGTAATCCGCCGCAGCCAGGACCCCGGCAATCAGATCGTAGATACAATCTTTGACGCCTGATAAACCCGGACCCATCACAATGGCAGGAGCAGGTGATCGTAAACCCTGTTTTTTCATCATCCAGGCACTGATCTTAATGGCTCGCGTGTGAAAATGGACCGCCTGTTTTTCTATCGTCATCGGAATCAAACCATTTGGTTTTATCTGGAAAATGCTCCATTCTAATATACAAAAACCGGACAACAGATGCCTGGAGTGAATAGTCTCAGATACGGTTTCTGGGTGGCAGATAACCCAGGCGCTGCCGTCGCAGAGATGAATTGACGAGGTAGACACCTCCCAGCGTGATGCCAATTCCCAGCATCAGAAAAGGCGTCAGGATCTCACTGAAAAACAGCCATCCGGTGATCACGGCCACCACCGGGTTGATGTAGGCATAAATGGATACCAGGTTGGTTGGTAAATGTTGTAATGCATAGACGTAGGCAATGAAGGTAAATACCGAGCTGATGATAGCCAGAAAACCAATCGCGACCCAGGCCTGCGCCGGAATAGCGGCCAGGGGTATTACGTGCCCCGAGCCATAGGAAACCAGGGAAAGAAAGGTGCCGGAAATCAGCATCTGCAACCCGATGCTGTAATAGGGATTAAAAGACTGTGCAAACGCCTTGGTATAGATGGTGCCGAATGACCAGGACCAGGTAGCCACCACCGACAGAAAGATACCCAGCAAAAATTCACGGTTCAGAAAGTCAGCCAGGTGTTCGTAGAATATCACCAAAATGCCGCCAAACCCCAACAGCAAACCGAGGTAGGCCAATCTGGGCAGACGGTCTGAACTGCGAAAAGTCTCGATGATCACCAGCCATAAAGGGAAAATGGCTCCTATGATGGCCCCCAAACCGGCAGAAATGTACTTTAAGCCCCAGGTATTGAGCCCGTTACTGATCACAAAATTCAAAACGGCCAACAAAAGAATAGGTGTCCAGGCCTTACCCTTGGGCAGGGCATGACCTTTCAACGAAAAATAGATGACATAGGCCATACCGGCCAGAAGCTGACGCACTCCGGCCATTTGTAAGGCCGGCATATAACTCACCGCTTCCTTGGATGCGATCCAGGTGATTCCCCAGATAAAACACACCAGATACAAGGCCAGATAAGCTTTGAAATCCGGATGCGCCGTTATATGTTTCCCTAACATCGCGCAAAGCTCGGTTTTCAAATGTTATTTACCACCTTTACGACCCCAATTCCTGTACGGATTTATGAATTGCTTTCCTAAATTCACGAATTGGAAAAAATAATTTAAGATGAAATACTTCTTTATCATTTGTGTATTGGTCCTGGCTAAGACCATATCCATCAGCCAGGAGATACCACAGCTCGACTGGGCTGAATTGAGTAAAACCAAACCATGGGAACCGACCGAAGTCTGGCAACCGGTACCAGCCAAGGTCACCCCCGGTGTTTTTACAGCGCCACCCTCCGATGCTATTGTCCTTTTTGAAGGTAAAGACCTCGATCAGTGGGTAACTCCGGAGGTTGACTACGGTGCACGCATGGATGTGGTTGAAGCCATCCTTAAGAAAAGGATGAATGGATATAAAAAATCACCTGCTGCCTGGGATGTCAAAGACGGAGAATGCATTGTCCACCCCGGTTCCGGAGCCATTGAGACCAAGATGGGATTTGGCGATATACAGTTGCACATCGAGTGGCTGTGTCCGACCGACCCGGGTAAAGAAGGTCAGGCTTACAGCAATAGCGGGGTATTTTTTATGAGCTTGTATGAACTCCAGGTGCTGAACTCCTATGAAAACGCCACCTATTCCAATGGACAGGCCGGCTCGATGTACAAGCAATCCATTCCTTTGGTAAATGCATCAAGGCCTTCCGGAGAATGGCAGTCCTATGATGCCATCTTCATTGCACCTAAGTTCAAATCCGACGGCTCTGTAGAAAGCCCGGCTTACATTACCGTATTCCATAATGGAGTCCTGATCCAGAATCACGTAGCCTTAAAAGGTCCCTGCGTATTCATTGGAGAACCTTACTACATAGCACACCCGGATAAGATGCCTTTGTTGCTCCAGGATCACGGAGATAAAGTGCGTTACCGCAACATCTGGGTTCGGAATCTTTAGTGAGCCGAGATCAGGATAAGAACTGGTAAATAGCTAACGCGACCATATAAGCGAGGCCAGTCATCATGGTAAACTGGATAGCGGGCCATTTCCAGCTTCCGGTTTCTTTTTTTACCACCGCCAGGGTGCTGATACATTGCATGGCGAGGACATAAAATAGTAACAGTGATAGGGCCGTAGCCAGGTCATAGCGTGGCCTTCCGGTCACCTGGTCCACTTCTCTGGCCATGCGGTCATGGATGGTCAGTTCGTCATCGGCGCTACCCAGGCTATAGATGGTCGCCATCGTACCCACAAATACTTCGCGGGCGGCAAAAGACGTGAGCAACGCTATACCAATTTTCCAATCGTAGCCTAATGGGCGAATCGCCGGTTCCATCCATTTTCCGATATGGCCGGCATAGGAGGCTTCCATTTTCTGGGATGCGATCAGATTTGCCGTGGTTGCATCATCCAATTGCTGCTGTTGTGCCTGTTCGGTCGCCTGAGCTTCTGCCAATTGCATTTTATCACCCGGTCCATAGCTGCTGAGAACCCACAGGATCAATGAGATGAAGAGGATGATCTTGCCAGCCTCAAAGACAAATGAACGCACACTTTCGTAGACCATTAAGCTCACATTGCGCAGGCTTGGCATCTTGTATTCCGGAAGGTGGATCATCAGGTAACTGGACCCCTGGGTTTTCATGGTTTTGGATAAAAGCAGGGATACCAGCATGGCTACAATGATCCCTACGGCATACAGGCCCATGAAGACCAATCCCTGGGCATTGAATATTCCCCAGATGGTTACCGGCGGAATGACGAATGCGACCAGAACTGCATATACCGGGATGCGCGCCGAACAGCTGATGAAAGGGGTGACCAGTATGGTAATCAACCGTTCCTTGGGATTACTAATGGAGCGTGTGGATAAAATAGCCGGAATGGCACAGGCCCCACCGGATATCAGTGAAATTAAACTACGTCCATTCAGGCCAAACCGCTGCATCACCCGGTCGAACATGAATACTGCCCGCGCCATGTATCCAGACTCTTCCATCAGAGAGATGATGAAAAACAGGATGGCGATCTGCGGAATAAAAACCAATATCCCGGCGATACCGGGTATGATCCCGTCAATCAGCAAACTGGACCACCAGGTGTCCGGCAAAGCTTCACCGAGGGTAGAAGAGGCATACCCAAATGCAGACTCGATCCATTCCATGGGATAGGAAGCCCAGCTGAAAATAGCCTGAAAGACCACTACCATGGACAGAATAAAAATGATTGGTCCGGTGAAACGGTTTGTCAGGATCCGGTCGGCCCGGTCGGAATTATTTTCGTGTTCAGAGCTCTTTGATTTTACCTGGTGTAGTATGGGCTCGAACGTATCGAAGCGGTGCATCGTATCGTCGATCTGCAGCCGCAGTGAATTAAAGTGATGCTCCTGGCACCAGTTGGTGATCTTTGCCTTTTCTGCTTCCGAATGGTGCTCCAGATGCTGGTGATGATGAAGGCACAACAAAGAATGATACGGATTCGTATATCCGAAGGCATCCTCCATCCAGGCTACTCCATCCTTCTCCGCATCAGATAGTTTGTAAAATGGATTGACCGGAGGTTGCACGGTAAGCGGTTGGCCGGACAGCGCGTAGATGCGCTGTTTCAGCCGGTCGATGCCTGCGCCGGTACGGCTGCTCACCGGAATGACTTCTACCGGACTAAGCCGTTTTTGTAACGCCTGGATGTCCACCTGGTATTTCTGGCGGTCGGCAAGGTCCATCATGTTCAGGACCAGCACGATGGGAAATCCAAGATCCTGGACCTGGGTAAAGAGTAAAAATTGTTTTTCAAGCTGGGTCACATCGGCTACATAGACCACCAGGTCGGGAAAATGCTGATCTTCAGGATCAAGCAATACATTGGTCAGGATGTATTCATCACCGGAGGTGGCATGGAGACTGTAAGCACCGGGGAGGTCGACGCATTCAATGTTTTTAGTGATCTTGCCGGTCTTTATGGAAACGGTGATACCGGGATAGTTACCGGTGCGTTGGTTCATACCAGTGAGCTGATTGAAAAGGGAGGTTTTGCCGCTGTTCGGATTTCCGACCAGAGCAACCGTTTTGACCAATTTCTTTTTTACGACCTCCGTTGTCATACCCTCACTTACTCAAAAACGATGTAGCTTAATTCATCTTGCCGCAGGGCCATACGCTGTCCATCGACTTTAATGTAATAGACTTGTCCGAATGGAGCCTTACGCAATACATCGACTACACTGCCGGGCAACACGCCCATCGCCATCAACTTGGTGCTTTTCGCATCCTCCAATAAACGCTGGACGCGCAATCCAAGTTTCGGCAATCGATCCCAATTCTGTTTGTTCAATGCTCGGCAATTCTTATTTAGACAAAATCCAAACAAAAGTAAAACTAAATCCTTAATGTAGGTATTTTTTCGGCATGATTCCTGTCATAGCCTGGGTATATACAAGCAATGACTTGCCTGCGCCCCATGCCAAGAATCCGTATCTTTGTATCTTCGAATACACGTGAACCATGAATGTATTAATGGTATGCCTGGGCAATATCTGCCGTTCCCCGATGGCAGAAGGCATCCTGAGGCATAAAATAAGCGCTCATAATCTGGACTGGGAGGTAGATTCCGCCGGGACCGGAGGATGGCACATCGGACAGCCGCCTGATCACCGGGCACAAGCAGCCATGAGAGTCCACGGCCTGGATATCTCAGGACTACGGGCCCGTCAGTTTTCCAAAATTGACTTTGATCGTTTTGACCTGATCCTGACCATGGACAATGAAAATTACCGGGATGTGATTCATATGGCCAATCTTCCCGTTCAGAAAAATAAAGTTAAACCCATCCTGGATTACGCTTTTCCGGGGCAACACCGCGGAGTGCCTGATCCATACTTCAACGATCGTTTTCAGGAAGTTTATAACCTGCTGGATGCTTCCTGTGAGGTGCTGATCAAATCCTATTTATGACTTCCGTCGTCGGGATCATTGGTGCCGGCACGATGGGTCAGGGAATCGCCCAGGTGGCAGCTCTCGCGGGGGAGCAGGTAATACTTTTTGATGTACAGCCAAATCAAAGCCTGGCTGCCCGCGATAAAATCTATGGCTACCTGGATAAGATGGCGGCCAAGAAGCAAATCCAGGCGACTGAAGCCGACGCAGCAAAAGCACGGATTCTACCGGCCACCGGATTAGCAGATCTGCATCCTGCCGGCCTGATCATTGAAGCCATTGTCGAAAACCTGGAAGTAAAACGGACGCTTTTTAAAGAACTGGAAGATATAGTTTCCGGGGATACCATCCTGGCATCCAATACGTCTTCTTTATCCATAACCGGAATTGCTGCGATTTGTGAGCATCCGCAACGTGTGATCGGCACTCACTTTTTTAATCCGGCGCCACTGATGCGCCTGGTGGAAGTCATTCCTGCCCTGCAAACTGCCGGACAGCTGGTGGAAGAAATCCATGAAAGATTGCTTTCCTGGGGTAAGACTCCGGTGCTTGCCAGGGACACGCCCGGATTTATCGTCAATCGCATTGCCCGGCCTTATTACAGTGAAGCTTTGCGTATCCTGGAAGAGGGCATTGCCCGGATAGAAGAGATTGATTCCGCCATGGAGGAAGCCGGTTTTCCGATGGGGCCATTCACCCTGATGGATTACATCGGCAACGACATCAATCTTGCCGTGACTTCATCCATGTTCGCGGCCTACTCCGGAGAACCCCGCTACCGGCCCAGTATTTACCAGCTGCGGCTGGTGGAAGCTGGCTATCTGGGGAGAAAAAGCGGTCGCGGATTTTACCGGTATCCCAGGGATACATCCGCCTTGCCTACCAATGCTTCTGTGACGAGACAAATTGCAGACCGCATCCTGACCATGCTGATCAATGAAGCTGCTGATGCCTGGTATTTTGGTATTGCCACCCCTGGGGACATCGATCTGGCTATGCAATTGGGAGCTGGTTATCCGCAAGGATTATTGAAATGGTCCGAGCACCTGGACCTCGCTCAGATCATCCACCGCCTGGAAACCTGGTACCGGTATTATGGGGACCCGAGATATCGTGTAAGTCCCGGTTTGCGTTATGTTTACGAACGAAATTCAAATTTCTATTCAGAATTCAGGCGTTGATGAAATTTTTTGGCACCGCGATGAGTTATTAACGTATCTTTGAATGAAGATTGGTTGGCTAAAGCTATTAGGTCTAACAGAACGAAACAAGGGAGAACCAAATCGGGAAGTTACTTAGCTCATTGCATTTACCATTTGTAGTTTTTTTTGTTGATTTTTTATTTTTCTAAATACTTTTCAATATGAATCTTTTTGTAGCTAAGTTAAGTCCCGAGACGACTCAGGAAGACTTGCAACAGTTATTTGAAACCTTCGGTGTAGTTAACACCGCCAAGGTAATCATGGATCGGGAAACCGGTCGTTCCAAATGCTATGGCTTTGTTGAAATGGCTACTCAGGCTGATGGCTTGCGTGCTATCGAAAGCCTCAATGACAATGATTTTCAAGGCAGTGTCATTGTAGTTAAAAAAGCAGAACCACGTCCCGACAACCAGCAACGTCGTCCATTTGGCGGCGGTGGCGGACAGCGTCCGTTCCGTTCCGGTGGCAGTGGTTATGGCGGTGGCAACCGCTTTGACCGTGGTGGTGATCGTGGCGGTGACCGTTTCGATCGCGGAGAACGCCGTTCCTTCGATCGCGGAGATCGCAACGATCGCAGAAAATTCTGAAACGACGTTTACGTAAATTAATAGAGTGAAGGCTCCTGATTTTCAGGGGCCTTTTTTGTTTTGGGGAAGGGGGAACAGAAGTAAAAAAGTAAAAGAAGTAGCAGAGGTAGCAGAAGTAGCAGAAGTAAAAGAGGTAACAGAGGTTAAAGAGGTTAAAGAGGTTAAAGAAGTAGCAGAGGTTAAAGAAGTGACAAAAGTATATCGCTCCATAACCCATGGTTTTTGCCATCGGATAGGCATAGGGCGTGGAGATAGGGATCCCCAAGCTCCCCGGCTTTATTACGTTGACCGTACCTAGTTCACCCGCTGTCTGGACAATCCTTCGGCATCCTCACCGGAAGCAATGGGCTGGATCCAGTAAGAATACGAATAATTCTGGTACGGGATCCAGTATTTCTGCAATGGCAACGCACCCCAGCTGTTGATACAACCCAGACCCATCTGACGCAAATCGATGTGAATCGTCGTGAAAGCTTCCGGCTTCAGTTCTGAACTGTGTGTCTGAGTCTTATGGACTCCGCCATCCAGATCTCCCACGGTATAGGGCAATGCGGTCCCATCGATCAGCTCATCACCATGGATCAGGATACCATTTCCTGCCCGGTCCGTGACGGTAAACCAGCGCATATCCACGTGGTTACCGGTTTCCTGAGGCCGGATGTAGGCATGAGGCACATCCTTCACTGGTAACGAATACCGCCCGAGTATTGCCGCCCATTTACGGTCTGAATAGGTCTCCAAAGGCCCCGGACCATACCAGGTGAACTGATCCAGGTTTTGAGGTGCGGTAAAGCTAACCCCCACCCTGGGCATCATCGGATAAGCTCCGGCCAGCGCCGCGAAGTCATTGTCAACCTGCAAACTTCCGTTACCATACAGATGGAAGGTGGATACCCAGGTGGCATTACCTCCCAGCAACTGGTAGTGCACATATACCATGGCCTCTCCTGTGCCGATGGAGTAAGAAATGGAGTCCAGCCTGGCTTCCTTGCCGGCATTTTTCCAAACCATTAATTTTTCACTCAGATTTGCTCCGTAATCGTTATCGGTTGGTGCCCGCCAAAATTCCAACCCAGGACCGGTCTGGAGGTAATCCCTGCCACGGACTTCGTAGCGAACCATCTGGCCGGTAATACGATCCCAGGCAATGGTTACCTCTGGAGACTGCAGGATGATGCGCTGCGCATTGGACTGGTCTTTGACCATGGCCAACGATTCCTTCTTCACGGATACGGTACTGGTGAGTGGACTGAGAGGCAATTGCTCCCAGGCCACCGTATGGCCTTCCGGTAAAAGATCTGTGGCTTCTTTCAGCGCTGCCTCAATGGTGACCACGTATTCGGCGGTTGGATCCTTGTGCGAAGGCAGGGTAACAGGAAGCACTTTACGCTGACCCGGTTCTACAGAAGGCATCTCCCAGGTACCGGACTGGATCTTGTTGCCATTCTCCAGCAACGACCAGACGAGTTTCAGGTGGTCCAGGTTACGGAATGAATATTCATTGTAAATCTCAATGGCGGTTGATTGGCTGTTGGCCCAGGAGAACCATACCGGTTGATAACCTTTTTTAGCTTCCCAGGCATGTGGATTGGGTGTCCGGTCCGGCTGAATCAACCCATTGCATAAAAAGTTGCCGTCACTGGGTGTACCCTCCGGGCCATAGTCTCCACCGTACGCCCACATGGTCGATCCATCCGGCATGGTTTTCAAAAATGCCTGATCCACCCAGTCCCAGATGAACCCACCCTGAGCACGTGGGTGGCTTCGGAAGTAGTCCCAGTATTCTTTGAATCCACCCAGACTGTTACCCATGGCGTGCGCATATTCACAGAGGATAAGAGGCCGGTCAGGGTATTTATTCATCATACGGTCCATCTCTTCCGTCCAGGCATACATGTTTGCTATGATGTCGGTATTCCATTCCACCCCCTCATTATTGCCCCAGCCATATTGTGTCCGTTCGTACTGGACCGGGCGTTCCATTTCATTCGCCTTAAGCCACTCGTAACAGGCATAAAAGTTAACCCCATTGCCCGCTTCATTGCCTAATGACCAAACGATGACACAGGTATTGTTTTTGTCCCTCTCATACATGCGCGATACCCGGGCAAGATGGGCCAACTTGAATCGCGGATCGTTGCCCAGCGTGCGATCCAGGTCGTAACCCATACCATGGCTTTCAATATTGGCTTCATCGACAATATAAAGTCCATATTGATCGCATAGTTCGTACCAGCGTGGATCATTGGGATAATGACAGGTTCTCACCGCATTGATATTCATGGACTTCATCAACTGGATATCACGGATCATCAATTCTTCAGAGATCACATGGCCATAGATGGGGTCATGCTCGTGACGGTTCACCCCTTTGACAAGGATCGCTTTTCCATTGACCAGCAGCTGCCCATGTTCTATGCGTACGCTCCTGAAGCCGATACGCTTGGGAATCACCTGTAAAATGTTTCCCTTTTTGTCCCTGAGGATGATGCGGTAGTGATAGAGGGTGGGCACCTCAGCAGACCATGGATTGACTTTGTTGAGATCTATATTGAGCTGTACCTCGCCCATAGTCTGATCTCTCGTCATTTGTCCGGAAGCGGATCCCTGTGCTATTGATTTTCCGTCCGCATCCGTGAGGACTACGTCAACAGAGTAGGGTGATTTTTTTGCTCCGGATTCATCGACCAGTTTGACTAAACACGAGAAAGTGCCACTGCCGTTTTGTTCATGAAATGCCGCGGTGGAATGAAAATCTTTAACGCGCATCATCGGTGTCGTGTACAAATAAACATCCCGCTCGATTCCGCTGATGCGCCAGAAATCCTGGCATTCCAGGTAGGAGCCATCACTCCAGCGCATGACCTGCAGGGCAATCGTATTGGCGCCCATATGAACATATGGGGTAAGGTCAAATTCCGCTTCCAGTTTGCTATCCTGGCTATACCCAACCTGTTGCCCATTGACCCAGATGTAGAAAGCGGATTTGACTGCACCCAGATGGATGAAGACTTTCTGTCCATTCCAGTTGGCTGGCAAGTTGACCACCTTGCGGTAACACCCGGTAGGATTATAATCTTCTGGCACTTTGGGAGGATCTGGATTGGGAAATTCATAGGGTATATTGGTGTAGATCGGAATTCCGTACCCAAGCAACTCCCAGTTTGCCGGAACCTGAATGTTATCCCATCCTGCATCGCGATAGGTCTCCTGGTAAAATCCCATTGGCACTTTTTGGGGATTATCCACAAAATGGAATTTCCAGTTACCATTCAGGTTGATGAAGTTTGTGGAAGTCCGGGCATCTCCTGTTGCTTCCTGCTCGGATGGGAACGGGAAGAACTGTGCATGCATGGGCTCCCTGTTGCGTTCAACCACATTGGGATTCTCCCAGTCCGGCACCGATTGACTGTATCCATTGTAAGTAGCAAATAGTGGCATCAATACCAGCAGACTCCAACCATACCGGGCAAATGCTTGTATTTTCATGATCATGTTAAAAGTTGAGTTCAAAAGATACAAAAAGTGTAAAATGTACACCGATGAGATGGATCAGTGGGTCCGGAGATTTCTATCCCGGCTCCAAAGAATCTAATCACTCTGAGCAGCTCAAAGCGACTTATTGTCTAACCGAATAACCACTGATACACGAGAACCCCGAATATGCCTCCGGTGATAGGCCCCGCTACCGGAACCCAGGAATAACCCCAATCCGATCCTCCCTTACCGGGTATCGGCAACAAGGCATGAGCGATGCGTGGGCCCAGATCACGTGCTGGATTGATTGCATAACCAGTGGTGCCCCCGAGTGAAAGACCGATCGCCAGTACCAGAGCCCCTACAATCAAAGGGTTAAGTCCATCCGCAAAGGTATTTGCACCGATCGCCATCAAACCGAACATAAGTACAAACGTTCCAATGAATTCACTCAGAAAATTAGCAGGTAAATTGCGGATTGCCGGTGCGGTGCAGAAGACGCCCAGCTTGACATCCTGATCGTCTGTCTGGCTCCAGTGGGGGAGATAGTGAATATATACCAATACGGCTCCCAGGATCGCACCCAGAAACTGACCCGCCAGATAATAGGGTACATCACCCCAGGGGAAGGCGCCACCGGCAGCCAGAGCAATGGTCACAGCGGGATTTATGTGCGCCCCACTGATCTGCCCGGCCAGGTAAACACCGAATGTCACTGCCGCTGCCCATCCAAAGGTAATCACGATCCATCCGCTGTCATTAGCTTTCGAATGCTTGAGCAGTACCCCTGCCACAACGCCGTCGCCCAATAAGATTAAAAGGGCCGTTCCGATCATTTCGGCCAGAAAAGATTGTCCCATATCCGTATATATTGGTTTTTGTTTTCTGTCTGAATATACAAAATCCTGGCTCGGACTTACCTATTTTACCACGATACCTGCCTTTTCTCCTGCGTTAGCCAGATACGTACGGTAAGATAATATCGCTGCATCCCGCTCGTGTTCCGGCCAATCAAACAGTTTCCCCAGCCAGTGACCTATCTTTGGGGCCACCGTATACGCCGCCTGCCAATCCTGGATTTCCAGCCGGGTTCGTTGTGCCAGGACATCGCGAATCGTTATAGCCATTTCAAACCGCACATGATAGATGATCTCCGCAACACGATACGGAAAATCCGGATGCCACTTTTCCTGATGATCCGGATGCTCCTGGTAGATATGGATGATTTCAGGGCTGTCCGTGCCGTAATGATGCGAAAGATGGTGGGCCCAGTCACTGGAAATGGCATAGAGCCGGACCAGGTCGTCTTCATAATTGGCATGCCATCCGGTAGCTCCAACCAAAGGGTGATTTGCCGTACGGTCCGGTTCTTCACGTTCATCCAGTTCCAGAATGCGCTCTACCGTATCACTGGCCATCAGGCGGTACGTGGTCCATTTACCACCCAATAAGCTGATTAGGCCGGACTGGTCGTCGTATTCCACTTCATGGTCACGCAGCAAGGACTTGGTGCCTTCTTTTTCGGCAGTAGTAATGAGCGGACGGATACCGCTAAATCCGGCCTTGACTTGATCCGGATGGATGGGAACCTCCAGGTAAGGATTGAGCGTCTGGACCAGATACTCAACCTCTTCACGCAATACGGCCGGCTCCAGATCGAGGTCCGAATAGGGGGTATCGGTCGTACCTAACAAGGTCCGGCCGGCGAAAGGTAAAGCAAATACCACCCGCCCATCTTTTGTTTCGGGTATCAGCAGCCCATCCAGACTATTCAGCAGGATGGCTTCGAGCATCACGTGGATTCCTTTGCTTGGCCGGATCCTGGACTCCATCCGGGGATTCGCCAGCTGGCGGATGGCATCCGAATACGGACCGGTGCAATTGACAAAATGTCTCGCCTTGACAGTAAATGTCTTCTGACCGATCTCATCCCGTAAGGTAGCTCCATGGATCCGGCCGGTTTCCAGCCTGTCAAAATCTACCAGTGAGGTATGATTGATCACCGTAGCTCCAGCTTTCACCGAAGTCAGCACGAGGGAAAGGGCATAACGTGCGTCATCCAGCTGACCGTCGTAATACATGACTGCGCTATGCACCCACCTTGCCAATCCGGGAATGTGCTTAAGAGCTTGCTTGCGGGACAACCAGCGCGAATGTGGAAGTCTGTCCTGCCCCGAAGCGAACCAGCCATACATACGCAGACCGATGGTATAGTACAATCCGGCCAGCCACCGTCTCACCGGTGTTATCAATGCGATCGAACGGGTCAGATGCGGCGCCAAATGCAGCAGCGTATGGCGTTCATGCAGTCCATGATAAACTTGTTTTAGCTGACCAAAGTCCAATTTGGTAAAAGCCTGTTCCAGATACCGGACTCCTCCATGGATAAGCTTAGTGGATTTGGAGGACGTAGCTCCGCCAAAATCGCCTCGATCGATAAGCAATACCTGATAGCCGCGGAGCGAAGCATCGAGGGCCACTCCGGCGCCACTGGCTCCGGCACCAATAATGCACAGATCGTATTCGGTGCGGGTCGCTACAGCAAGCTGTTCCTTACGTTCTAATACCATATGGTCAGATGGTCTGC
Organism: Lewinellaceae bacterium; assembly: GCA_020636135.1. Taxonomy (NCBI): domain Bacteria; kingdom Pseudomonadati; phylum Bacteroidota; class Saprospiria; order Saprospirales; family Lewinellaceae; species Lewinellaceae bacterium. The sequence goes on along the minus strand of JACJYK010000003.1, from coordinate 557,872 downwards.
TATGAAAATATAAAGAAAAAGGTTGGCTTCAAATCGCAGCCTCCTGAAAATTCTATGGACACAGAACCTCAGGAATAAATGGTTGCCACCAGACGGCGGGAGCCACCACGATTACGGAATTCACAGAGGTAGATCCCTTGCCAGGTACCAAAATGGAGGCGCCCTGCAGTAATAGGCACACTAACACTCGACCCAACGAGGGTTGCCTTGATGTGGGCTGGCATATCATCCGGGCCCTCCATGGTATGCGTGATACCGGGTAAATGCTCCGGAGCCAGTCGTTCAAAATAGGTAGCAAAGTCCGTCAGCACGGATGGATCGGCATTTTCATTGATGGTCAGACCGGCGGAAGTATGCTGAATGAACAAGTGAAGCAGACCCTGTGCCGGCAGTTCACCAAGCTGGCGAACAACCTCGTGGGTAATCAGGTGAAAGCCACGCGGATACGGATTAAGTTGAAATACCTTTTGTATAATCATGCCACGTTTATAGTTGAAAGTTTGATCCTATTTTCCCGGAAATTGCCCGGCCCTACCCAACCTCGTCCTCAGGACAAACCGATGGATATGCCGGTAATCTTCTTATACAATTCTGTGGCGTAGATATCTGTCATGCCACTGATATAGTCTATGGCCCAGAATATACGTTGGTAGGGGCTGGCTTCATTACCTCCTAATTTAAACTGTTCGGGAATCAGACGAAGGATATTCTTATCCAATCCACTGGGGTCCTGCTTCAGGACGGCAGGCACGAATAGCTGAAGCAATCCGGACAAAATATGGTAACCGGCAATTTCCAGCTCCACCACGCTCTGGTGTTTGTAAATGCGGGAAAAAGAAACCTCATCGATGGCCTTCAGCGAATGTTGAACTTCAGCAGGAAGGAGATCGATCAGTGGCCGGTCGAGCGTACCTGTAAGCAGCTCCTGCTCCTGCCGGATGTACTCATCGGTGCAGGCCAGGGTGAGATAATTGATGGTCTTAGCCCGTAAATATGCCATCTTCTCATTGATATCTCCGATAGATTTCAGGCGGGCACGGATGGCATCCAGCTTATCGTAGGGGCTGCATTTCAGCAGGTCGAGCAACCATTCCTGGATCTCATCCGTGCGCAGGATCTTCAGGCGGTGTGCATCTTCAAAGTCGATGACACGGTAGCAAATATCATCAGCCGCTTCGACCAAAAAAACAAAGGGGTGGCGCCGGTAAGCCAGCGGTTCATCCTGCTCCATCTGCATGCCGGTATGGCTGGCTATGTCTCGGAATATGAGCTCTTCACTCTGGAAAAAGCCGATCTTTTTGCGGTGTAACTGCTTCTTGTTGCGTGCCTGCGAAGCACAAGGGTATTTGGCGATGGAGGCCAGGGTGGTATAGGTCATCCGGAATCCCCCCGGGAGTCTGCCGTTCAGTTGTTGGGTTAAAATGCGAATGGAGTTGGCATTGCCCTCAAAATGGATCAGGTCATACCATTCGGCCTTGCTGAAAAAGTCACTCAGCTCCCGGCCATCGATGTTCATTGTGGCATGATCACGAAAAAAAGAAGCGATGGCATCTTCGCCCGAATGACCAAAAGCAGGGTTGCCAATGTCGTGTGCCAGGCATCCGGCAGAAATGACATTGGCCAGGTCATAGGCATAAAATTCCCGCAGGTCGTGGTCCCAGTCCGGATGCTCTTCCACTAATTTACGTCCGGCCATTTTACCCAGTGAACGACCCACACTGGCAACCTCCAGCGAATGCGTCAGCCGGTTGTGAACAAAAATGCTCCCGGGCAAAGGAAACACCTGGGTTTTATTTTGCAGCCGGCGGAAGGGTGATGAAAAGATCAGGCGATCAAAGTCAACCTGAAAGTCCGACCGGTTCTGATCCGGTGTTCCTGTGCTGCCGGTGCGAACGCGTGAGATAAGCTCATTCCAGGTTACGGCCATAACGATTGGTTATTCGGAGCCAAATCTACCAATTATCTCCAAAGATTGGCGGGTGCAGGTATGCAGGGTTTATGAACGATAAATTTGAAAGGGGTGCGTTGTAATCACCGGGTGATCTCCGGACAGGCTACCTGGCCGAAATAATAAACGAGTCCTACACTCAGAAAGGTATAGTTATCCCCCGTGCGACGGTCTCCGCGCTGTCTGCCGGGATCTCCTATTTTAGGATCTGTGGTTGACCGGTCACTCAGGATCACTGCCAGTGGATCGCGCTGACTGGCCAGGACCAGCGGGTCCGGGTATGTGGTACTTACATCATCCAGGTAATCCGTGAACAGCTTGCGGATTCCAAGTTCAAGATTCATGGACCAGCGATAGCTGAGGTCAAATTTCAATCCAAATGCTGTGCTGATCCCAAACGTTAAAAGGCGGTATTCGTCCCCGGGAAGCTGACCCTCGGTACCCAGCGGTTGCAGATCATACCAGGTGCCCTCATACAAGGCTTTGGGCCTGAAATGGGTATACTGGACTCCAGCGGCCAGATAAGGAGAAAAAAAATCATCGTAAGATCCGTGAATATAGGGTAGAAAATTAAACTCCAGTTGTCCGGCCAATTCGAGTAAACTCGAGCGGAACATCAGATTACGGGTGTGCTCAAAATAATTGTCCGAACGTGCATCGTCGGCATGTACCAATCCATAATTACCGGAAAATTTCCAGGCCAGTCGTTCATTAAAATTGTAGCGGTAAATCAGTCCGCCAGCCGGTCCTGGCTGGCCCAGGTCAAACTGCGTATTCAGGTCACCGAAATAATTGGCAACACCCAGCCAGCCGCCTACTTCTGGGCCTCGTTGGGCATATACTTGCCACAACAACATCAAGAGGGATAATGTCAGGGTTGCCTTTCGAATGCTTCGCATGAAAAAATTTGCTTTCCAGCCACGTTTTAAAACGATGGCAATCCACAAATGTTATACAAGTAAATGCTAAAATTAGGCCAAAATAAGGCTTATACCCGTTTAATACACGCTACCGGGCAACACGTGTGGGTGTGCCGCCCATTGTGGTTAGTTCTTTTTGAAGATTTTATCCAGGATGTTTTTCAGTTTGGATTCTTTCTGAATCCTCCGGCTGGGACGCACTTTTCGTTTTGTCGAGGCATCAGCCGTAACGGTATCGGTTACTGCGGTACTATCCTGCCCATGAAATAATCCCGACAAGAATTCCTGCCACGGAGCGTATTCCGATTCCTCCATGAAGTCAGGACAATCGTAAGCCCACTCCTCCGTAACTTCCGGGAAACTGCCATTCAGCCTGCTCTGATATTTTTTATACCGGGACATCTTACCGAAAGTACGTGCCCAGATTGGAAGCGCCATATAAGCTCCCTGCCCCATACTCAACGACCGGAACCGCACCAGGGGAGACTCACCACCTACCCAGGCGGCCGCTACATATCCGGGGGTAAATCCGGCAAACCAGCCATCGGTCTGGTCCTGCGTTGTACCGGTCTTGCCGGCCATAGGTCCGGTAAAACCATAAGCGGTGCGCAGTGAACTGGCGGTACCCCGGTTCACCACATTGGATAGCATCCGGATGAGTACGGCATCCAGTTCCGGATCCATGGCCTGGTCTCCACCTGCTGCAGGTGCCTCGTACAAGACCTCGCCCTGTGCATTTTCTACTTTGACCAGGTAATGCAGATTTCGTCTGGCTCCCTGATTGGCTATGGTCTGATAGGCTTGCACGATCTCCCACAGGCTGACCTCTGCCGTACCCAGGAAGATGGAGGGGACTTTAGGTATCGGACTGGTAATTCCCACCCGCCGGGCATAATCACGAACCGAATCCACCCCGATTTCATAACCCAGAGCTACCGTCACCGTATTGATGGAATGCGCCAATGCGCCCTGCAACGAATACAACCCACCGTAATTGCCTTCGGCATTCTCTGGCGTCCAGTTGTCAAAATCCGGATAGGTGGTCAACTGATTGTCCAGGTAATCGCACGGTCCATAACCTGCTTCCAATGCGCTGGCATAGACAAAAGGTTTGAACAGCGATCCGGCCTGACGACGTGACAGGACATGATCGTAATGGAAAAAGCGACTGTCAATTCCTCCGATCCAGGCTCTTATTTCACCGTTATGTGCATCGGCCAGCAAAAAGCCGGTCTGTAATAAGGCAAAGGCATAGCGAAGTGAATCGTAAGGGCTGAGCAGCGTATCTACTGCCCCGTCATAGGTGAATAACCGCATGTCCACGGGCAACCGCAGCAAACTGTCAATGATCTTGTCATCGTAGCCTTCCTGCTTCAACTGACGGTACCGGGGAAGATCGTGCCATAAGTTTGTGAAGGTTTCACTATTCTCCCAGGGCCGCGCCCGTTTGCTCCAGTGTTTGTCAAAGTCATTCTGCAATCGCTTCATGTGGTCTTCGACCGAGGCTTCCGCCAGCTCCTGGATGGTAGGATCTATGGTCGTATAGATCTTCAGACCGTCGGTGTATAAATTATAAGGCTGGTCCCGGTCCTGATTGATCTTATCCAACAGGTCTCCCAGCTCCTGCCGCAAATGTTCCCGGAAATAGGTGGCGATGCCACTCTGATTTCCTTCCGGCGTATATTCGTAAACGAGGGGCAGCTCCTGCAATGAATCCAGCGATAACGAATCGAGGTACCCTGCCTTCTCCATCTGCAGCAGTACCACATTGCGCCGCTCTTTCGCGCGATCTGCGTTCCGTTCCGGATGATAAAACGTAGTTGCTTTCAGCATCCCCACCAATAAGGCAGCTTCCTCAATGGACAATTTCTCCGGACTCTTGCCGAAAAGTTGTGAGGCCGCCGCTTTGATCCCATAGGTGGTTCCACCGAAAGAAACCGTATTGAGATATAGTGTCAGTATATCCTCTTTCGAAAAATATTTTTCCAACCGCCGGGCGGTGATGATCTCCCGGACCTTATTGATAGGCATCGAGAAAAACCAATAGCGCTTGCGTGGAAACAAATTCTTGGCCAGTTGCTGGGAAATGGTGCTACCTCCCCCGGAACCGCGATCCTGTAAAAGTATCGTTTTGAAAAACACCCGCATCCAGCTACGGACATCTATACCATGATGATGATAAAACCGTACATCTTCCGTCGCGACTAAAGCATCGATTACATGTGGTGAAATTTCCGTGAAGGTGGCATTTGTCCGGTTTTCAACAAAATATTTACCGATCAGCTCCCCGTTAGTACCATAGATCAGGCTTGCATTGGGGTTTTTGATTTGTTCAAACTGGGCTGCCCTGGGCAGGCGGCCAAACAAGCCGATCCAGACGAAAAAAATAAAAAGCAACAGGGCAACTATACCCCCGCCAGCGCACCGTATTCCCCATTTGATCCAAAATGCCCGGGGTTGAGCGCGGAGATATTTCCAACCCTCAAAGAGTCGATTTCGGCTTTCAAGATACAGGGACTTCCAGTTGATCTGCATGGCACCAAGTTAACGATTGCCCGTGAACGATTATTTCAGAATAACAGATAGAATATGATGCGAATGGATGGGACCGAATTGATCAAGGTGTAACTGATAAAACAACAACAGATGTTTGATCAATTCGAGACGGGTCGCCTTGGGGATACGGATTTCATGGGAAGACTCCAGGTTCAGTTGCATGACCAGGTCCAGTGATGCACTCAGCTCTGGCTCCAGGTAATAGCGATGATAGGGAGCTTGACGCAGAAATACACCTTCCTGAAGGTCAAAATACCATTGCCCCTCTCCCGGCGCCGGTTGAATCTGAAATCCAACAAGCCGGCCAAGTTCCAGCAAATAGATCACCGGATACAGGGCCAAACCCTGGTCTGTTTCATCCAGCAGGATCAGTGCATCAAAAATAAAATCGAATAGTTCCTGGTGGGCTTCCGACTCACGAAGTGCGCTACGGGTCACTTCCAGTACAAACTGCCCAATGGCACTTTTGGCAACAGAAAACGGAAGGTTACGAAAAGGCCAGGCACTTTTCATCTCCTTAACCTTTGCCAGTGTGGTCGTACGTTTATCATATGCCACCACTTCCACCAGACTCATGACCTGCACCAGGGCAGGCGCTACGGCAGGCTTTGTTTTACGGACCCCATGGACCATAAACGACTTAAGGCCCTGGTCCTCCGTGAAGATGTCCAGAATGAAACTACTTTCACCATACTTGACTTGCCTGAAAACGATCCCTCTGGTTTTAATTAACATCCGTTAAACCCAAATGATGCAATAGAATTTCGTTGCAGGGCGCTATTGTGCGGCCTGTCCGACTACCGGCATTGAAGCAGAAATGTGCCGTAGCAGAATATTTTTCAAACCTTCAAAATAGAACAAATTTGAAATTATACGAATCAAAATCAGCCTTGAGATGTGAATTATTTGCTTTCAGCCTTAAATGTAAACCATTAATAATTTATTGATTTACAGCCACTTGAGTTCCTGGCAAGTTCTAACATTAAAGGGCCTAATACATGATGTGGATTAAATTCTAAAACAATAACGGTCTCCCGGCCTCTGTTTTCTATTCACAACCCGTTAAATGTATATTAAACCCGGGACTTTGCACCTTGATTTTGAGGTATTGCTCGTTTATCTTCTGTAATGTTTAAAATGTATTACAGGTCATTCATCGACGGGCTGCATGAACCTATTCAGGATACCATCGTTGTGATGGTTGAAAGTTTGAGGTAACTTTTTTCTCTGCCCTGAAAAATATTCTCGCATAATCCGTTTTTAGCACTGCTGCTTCTTTATCCGGAAGCAGCAGTTGTTTTTTCATCTGCCAGCAAGTCTTTTAACCGGTCTTCCCAGGGAGTCCATTCTCCCTGAGGCCACGGCTGGCAGCGGTCCAGCTGTGCCACGGCCTCCTGGATCGGAAATAACTCGTGGTGGCGGACTACGGCCAAATTTTTTTGATGAAGCCGGTGTGCCACATATTCCTGTTCCGGCTGGCCCGGTGTGGGTACCATGATGGCCGTTTTTCCCAATACCATCAGGTCCATTATGGTAGAATAGCCGGCCCGGCAGATGATGGCTTTACTTCTCGCCATCAGATTATTCAGCGCATCAGCCGGCAGATGCGGGTGAATGGTCAGTTTGTTGGTTGAAGGTATGGCATCCGGGTTCGCTCCGGGCAATCCACGCAATAACACCATCTTCTCATACGGCAAGCGAACCACTTCCTGTAAGAAATGATTCTCCCAGCGTGTCCTTGCCGGCTCAGGCCCGGAGAGCAGTACCAGCAAATCGATATCCTGGTGAACAGTGTCTGGTTTAAAGCGCGACAATGGACCAATCCGCTGTATCCGGGGATCACCGGATTCGGTCATATAACCGGTCAAATGGTGCGGAGGAGCAAAATCCGGTACCCAGATTTCACGATAGGGTTTCAGATAGGTCCGCAACCAGGGATTAATCAGCTTTGTGGTCCAGCGCCCGATGGGTAGTTGAACCTGATGCGTCATCAGGATCGAAGGGATATCCGGATGCCACATCCCGTACCGGTTGTCTGAAATGATCGCCCGAAATGGGGTTTGCCTTGCTTTTTCAAGCAGCAGTTGATGTTCCTGACGAATAATTTTTTGAATCCCTGGTATTTGTTTGACCAATGAGATCAGAACCGGCTTACGGTAATGCACGCCATAGCCCGGTAATTCCCATTTTTCAAGATGCGGGAATTCCCGCTTCAGCAATTCCAGAGCAAGGCCGTCAGAAGCTATCGTCACATCATAACCTCGTTCAAGCAGCGTACGGATGATGGGCATGCACCGTGTAGCATGGCCCAGACCCCAATTAAGCGGAGCGACCAGAATTTGGGGGTTGTCCGGTTTCATACCGGAAAACTAGCTTAATTCAGACGAATCTCATCCTGGTTACCATCGTAAAATGCGTAGTCCGTAAGATTTAATTCATCCTCCACCTTGATCCGGATCCATTTACGGTATTTCATATACCATTTCTTCTGCTGATTCCAGAATCCCCGTTTCAGATAAGCCTCTATGTACGGGTGTACATGGATGTTCAGCGAAATATTCGGACGGGATTGCAGAATAAATTGCAAATCGCGTTCGATCTCTTCCAGCAACAGGATGGTCGGCTGCACTTTTCCGGTGCCATTGCAGGTGGGACAACGCTCCTCGGTATTGATCTTCAGTTCAGGACGTACGCGCTGCCTGGTGATCTGCATCAAACCGAATTTTGACAGGGGCAACACGGTATGCTGGGCCCGGTCCGAGCTCATGAATTCCTTCATGGTCTTGTACAGTTCCTGCTTGTGGTCACGGTCGCGCATATCGATGAAATCGACAATGATCAATCCTCCGATATCCCGGAGTCTCAGTTGTCGTGCGATCTCCTGTGCTGCTTCCAGGTTTACCTTGATAGCGGAAGTCTCCTGATCGCCCTGGATCAGTTTGGGTCCGCTGTTCACATCGATCACGTGCATCGCTTCGGTATGCTCGATGACCACATAAGCGCCACTGGGCATGGTGGATGTTTTACCAAAGGAACCTTTGATTTGCCGGTTGATGCCAAATGCATCAAAGATGGGCCGGTTGCCTTTATACAGTTGGATGATCTTTACCTTTTCGGGGGCGGCTCCTTCCATAAATTGCGTGATCTGCTGCTGCATGGTGCGCGAGTTCACCACAATCTTGGTAAAGGAGTCGTTGAGGATATCGCGAAGGATGGAAGAGGTCTTGTCCAGTTCACTTAATAATTTGACCGGCGGCTTGGCGTGAAAGGCCTGACTGTAGATGGTCTTCCATTTATCAAGAAGCATCAGCAATTCTTCGTGCAGGTCAGCCACCCCTTTACCGATAGCTGCCGTACGAATGATCAATCCGAAGTTCTTGGGTTTAATGGATTCCGCCAGAGTCTGGAGGCGTTTGCGTTCCTCTTTGTTAACCACCTTCTTGGATACGGCAACCATGTCGAGGAATGGGGTCATCACCATATAACGACCAGGCAAGGTTAATTCACAGGAAAGCCGTGGTCCTTTGGTTGAGATGGGTTCCTTGAGGATTTGTACCAGGATGGGCTGCTTCTTTTTCAGCACCTGGGAGATCTTGCCACCTTTGAAGATGTCCGGCTCAACCTTGAATTTCTCCAGCAGGTGTGTCTGAAGGTTTCCATTCATGGAGCCTTCGGTAAATTTTAATACGGATCGCAGTTTGGGGCTAAGATCCGTGTAGTGGAGGAAGGCATCGCGTTTGTGACCAATGTCGATGAATGCGGCGTTCAAACCAGGCATGAGCTTCTGCACCCGTCCCAGGAACACATCACCGACAGAAAAATTGTTGTTGGTCCGCTGTTGATGCAACTCCACCAGTCTGCCATCTTCCAGCAGCGCAATTTCCACGCTGGAACTGGAAGAATCAATGATCAGTTCTTTTTTCAACTTAACGGCATTTGATGGCCGTGTACAAGCAAGGAAAGCACAAGATTCATCCTTAATTGAATCTTGTGCTTACGTCATTATCTTAATCAATCCCCGATAAACGGGGCGGGCGGAGTTCGATAATAATTTAGGCGGGCAGCTAAAAGTAAGAATATGACCTTGCCAGATCTACACAAACCAGATCTACAAACTATCTATTCTTCTTCTTATGTCTGTTTTTACGAAGACGCTTCTTGCGTTTGTGTGTTGCAATCTTATGTCTTTTACGTTTTTTACCACAGGGCATAGTCTAAAATTTTTTATGTTTTAATCAATTACATTTCGCTTGAGCCTGGGCAGCATTGCTGTCTTCACCCAGGTTTTTATAAACATCTGCAAGCAGGCAATAAATTCCCGGTGTCTCCGGGTTCAGCTCCACCACCCGCTCGAACCGCTGTTTAGCCCGATCGTACTGGCCTGTCTTTACGGCCAATTTGCCCAAAGCGCTGAGGATGGTGGTGTTATCCGGGAATTGCTGTTCCAGCTCTCTGAGCGCCAGGATGCCCTTCATCGGATTATCCTGCGGTGGCACTTCCGTGTAAACCAGAGCCTGATTGACGCGGTATGCTACCTCAGTGGGATCCAGGGAGATGGCCTGCTCAAATGCATCCAATGCCCGGCTGGCACAGAAATCGCGAATCTTCGGGTCTTCATTCCGCAATCCATAGCTGTAGGTCGAACCCGCAATGCCCCAGGCTTCTGCGGTCGCTTCGATATCGGCTACCTTTTGAGCGTAATACCCCGCGATCGCATAATTCTGGTGGTTAAACCAGGCCGATGACAGTTGTTTATAGACTTCGGCATTCAGGCTGTCTTCCGGCTGCAAGGACCGTTCCAGATTCTGTAAAAAAATCCGGGACGATTCATCCAGTTTTGGCATGGCTTCATCAAACAGCGCATTGATGTTTGTACTTTCAAATTGGTTAAGCCGGGACTGTTCCACGACTCGCTGGGTGCTTGGCTTGATATCAAATCCAAAATATATGATACCTATGGCTGCCAGAGCCACCCCAATACTAATGTAATACGTGATCGGTTTGGACCTGAATGGTGTCATGGATTAATCCTCATCATCCTCATCGCTTCCATCGTCATCCTGAGGGATGGGAGCATTGTCTTTCACCTGCTCAACAAATACTTTGGCCGGTTTGAAGGCCGGTATGCAGTGTTCCGGAATCTCCAGAGCAATGTTCTTTTTGATGTGGCGACCGATTTTTTTCGCCCTCTTTTTGATGACAAAGGAGCCGAAACCTCTGATGTACACGTTCTCTCCGGTGGACAAGGAATCTTTCACTTCTTTGAAAAAGGTTTCCAACGAAACCAATACATCCACCTTGGGAACACCTGTTTTCTCGGAGATGGCAGTAACTAAATCGGCTTTTCTCATCGTTATTTGTTTGGTTTTTAACTAGTTACAAGAGAATAGTTGCAAAAAAAAGCGTGGCAAATTTCGTAAAATTCTAAAATTATCAAAAGAAACCTCAACCTTTTTATAGAAAGTGGCCCGAAATAAGTATTTGAATAGTAAGGACTTGTGTTTTTGGCCGGCAGAGGCTCAGGGTTGTGGTGGAATTGGATTAACTTTGGGCCCACGCATCTAAATCACGCATGTATGATCGTATCCATGACCGGATATGCCAAGGTAAAAGGCAGCTTTGGAACCAAAGAAATCACGGTTGAAATCAAATCTCTCAATAGTAAATACCCCGACCTGAGGGTCAAAATCCCTTTTGCTTACCGCGAAAAAGAAATTGAGCTCCGCAAGATGGTCCAGGAACGCATCCAGCGTGGCAAAATTGAGATGAACATCCTGCTTAACGGCAGTTCCGATGAGAGCTTCTCCATCAATCGTCCGTTGTTCAGGCAATTTTACAACCAGCTGTCCGAGATAAGCCGGGAATTAGGCGCTCAAAGCCCTGACTTCATCCCTTCCATCATGCGCATCCCCAACGTGGTAACCGTTGCTGACGAAGACATTCTCCCTGCAGAATGGGAAGCCGTTTCCGCTTTGGTCCAGCAGGCCTGTTCATTGCTGCTTGAACATATGGTGGAAGAAGGCCGTGCACTGGAAATCGATATGGAGGAACGGGTACAGGCCATCATAGCCCTGTTACAGCAAATAGAACCTCTGGAGGAAACCCGCATCCAGGCCATCCGTACCCGGCTCAACAAAGATCTCAATGACCTGATCAACGACGTCAAGTTTGATAAAAACCGGTTTGAACAGGAGATCCTGTATTATCTGGAAAAACTGGATTTCACCGAAGAGAAGGTCCGGCTTACCCAGCATGCCCAGTATTTCCATGATGTCCTCGCCCAGAACGAGGTGCTGAAAGGCAGAAAACTGGGATTTATTACCCAGGAAATGGGCCGCGAGATCAATACTCTCGGTGCCAAGGCCCAGCATCCCGAGATCCAGCGCTACGTCGTTCAGATGAAAGACGAACTGGAGAAGATCAAAGAGCAACTGGCAAACATCATGTGATGCAGCAGGGAAAAATGATCATATTCACTGCGCCTTCCGGAGCAGGCAAATCGACTATTGTACATCATTTGCTCCAGGTCTTCCCACAACTGGAATTTTCCATCTCAGCCACCACCCGTCTGCGACGCCCACATGAAGAGAACGGCAAAGATTATTATTTTGTAAGCAAAGAAGAATTCAGAGCCTGGATTGCCGATGGCGCCTTCGTTGAGTGGGAAGAAGTCTATGAAGATCAGTTTTATGGAACCCTCCGTCGTGAGATCGAACGCATCTGGCACAAAGGAAAACACATCGTTTTTGACATTGATGTCCGGGGAGCTACACATCTGAAAGCAGCCTATCCTGACCAGTCTCTGGCTGTATTTGTTAAACCGCCATCGTACGAGATCCTGGTTGAACGGTTGATAAAACGTCGAACCGAAAACGAGCAGTCGCTGAAAAAACGATTGGAACGGATTAAGAAAGAATTGACGTATGAAACAAAATTTGATGTAGTTTTACTCAACGACCATTTAGATATAGCATTACAGGAAGCAGAAAAGATCGTAGCCGATTTTATAGAGGTCAAAGCTGAAGATGGAAACATTAATCACGCGTGACATAAAAGTAACCGTAGAAACATTCTTCCAGGTCGAATATTCGCGGCCTCTGGCTGACCAGTATGTCTTCTCCTACCGCATCACCATCGAAAATCATGGACCCCGTACCGTTCAACTCCTGGAAAGGCATTGGCATATCCTCGATTCCGCCGGCAACCACCGGGAAGTGAAAGGAGAAGGTGTTATCGGTAAACAACCCATCCTCGAGAAAGGCCAGTTTCATCAATACGTTTCCTGGTGCCCGCTATCCACCATGGTTGGTAAAATGTATGGCACCTACACCATGCGCTATATCGACGACGATGAACATTTTATAGTCCAGATTCCCGAGTTCCGGCTGGCCGCCAGTTATATCCTTAATTAAATAACAAGGACTTTCTCCTTAAGACCCGGATGTCATAATGTACGTTAAAAACGGAGCAGGGCTTTCAGGTTTTTCCGGTCGATAAGCCAAACCAGGGCTATATAAGATACAAGCAGGAAAGTATTCAGGAGAAAGATCACCAGGGTTCCGGTGACATAGTGGCGCAGCAACTCACTGACTCCAAAAATCAGCAACCCACCCCCCACATAAGCAGTCATCCTCCCCAGATCATAGGGTATCTTGAAATTGCGCTGACCAGTCACATAGGTGGCTAATGCCATAAACAAAAAACAAGCCAGCGCAGCATAGGCGGATCCAATGTATCCGGTATGCCATACTTTGAGTGTCAGGTAATTGACCAGGTAAGTGACCACGACCCCGCCAATGCCTATCAATGCGCCCAGTCCGGTCCGGTCCTTCAGTTTAAACCAAATGGAGAAATTGTAATACAGTCCCAGAAAGACATAAGCTACCAGCGAATACGGGATGATGGTGAGTCCAGCCCGGTAATTCCGTCCGATGAGGATCTGGATCTGATCCAGGTACAGCAAGATGATCAGCATCAGCACGGAAGCAGCCAGCGTGAATGCCTGAGCCACCCGTGCATAGATGGTCCGTGCATCCGTATGATCAGACTGGCTGAAGAAGAAGGGCTCCGCCGCATAGTTAAATGCTGTGGCAAACAGATTCATCAGGATAGCGATCTTGACCGCCCCATTGTAAATCCCGGAATCGTCAAATCCTACCCAGTTGGCAATCAACAAGCGGTCGGCAAACAGATTCACCATGCTGGCCGCGCCCACCACCACCAGAGGTGCAGCATAGATCATCATCTTGCGGGCCAGTGCTTTGTCAAAGGTCCAGGTACGGAAATGAAAGTAAGGTATCATAAAGAGGGCAATCGCAGCACTCGCCAGTAAATTGGCCAGAAACACATAATCCATCAACCGGTTTTTGTCCACCCAGCCCTGCCAGAAGCGGTGGCCATGGTCGGCAAGCCAGGGGATCATTTCCAGAAACAGGAAGATGAGCGCAATATTGATCACCACATTCAGGACCTTGACCGCAGCGAAAAACAAAGGCCTGCCCTCCAGCCGGAGGCGTGCAAAAGGAACCGCCACCACTGCATCAAGCAGGGTTATGGCGACGAACCATTGCACAATGTAATATTCGTCCGGGTTCGCACTGAGGATGTCGGCTAATGGGCGGGCAAAGCCGAATATGAGGCCGCTCAGCAACACCGAGATGACCGCCACAATGATCAGCGCCGTTCCAAATGCCGATTCCCGTTGCTGTTTCTGATTGCCAAAGCGAAAGAATGCCGTCTCCATACGAAATGAAAAGATCACCAGGATGAAGGCGGTAAAGGCATAATAGGTGCCGTGCTTGGCGTAAATATTTTCCGGAAACTTACGGGTAAGGTAGTAGGTGATGACCAGGTAGTTCAATATCCGCGGCAGGATATTGCTTATCCCATACAGAATGGTCTCGCCCGCTAGTTTCTTGATAAACGCCATAATTCCGCCCGCAATGTTACTGAAAATCCAGCGCTTTCCATTATCCTTTCCTGTGAATGACCTGGGCCTTTCTGGGCTGGTTCTGTCAAGTACCGGTTGCCGCGGTGATCGCAGTGAAGGAAAAACCAATCAACCATTTGTTGTCTTTCTCATTCTGCGCCAGCTTCCTATTGGCAATCCATTCATCACCTGGAATTCGGATGCGTGAATTGGGTGAAAAACAATACCTTCGTACTCCTGCCCCGTTCATCATTAAGTTTCGCACATTCATGAATATCGAACTTTTAAAAGCGGTCTGTGAGACACCCGGCGCTCCTGGGTTTGAAGACCGGATCCGTACCTTGATCCTGCGCGAGATCCGGGATCTGGTTGACTCGTATTCCATTGATGCCATGGGCAATATTCTGGCCGTACGCAAAGGCACGGAGTCAAAAAGTGTCCTGGTCACGGCCCATATGGATGAGATCAGTTTTATCGTTACGCACATCGACGAAGATGGATTTCTGCGTTTTCATACGTTGGGTGGATTTGATCCAAAGACGCTGACCTCCCAGCGCGTCATTGTCCATGGAAAAAAAGACCTCATCGGAGTCATGGGCTCGAAACCCATCCACCTGATGACCGCTGAGGAACGCAATAAAGTGGTGCAAATCCAGGATTATTTCATCGATCTGGGTATGTCACGCGAAGAGGTTCTCAAGTATGTGGAAGTCGGTGATCCCATCACCCGGGAGCGCACCACCATCGAAATGGGTGACTGTATCAATGCCAAGTCCCTGGATAACCGCATCTCGGTCTTTATACTCATCGAAGCCTTGCGTGAACTCAGGGGACAAGTTCTGCCCTATGACCTTACCGCCGTATTCACAGTACAGGAGGAGGTAGGATTGCGGGGAGCCATGGTCTCAGCACATGCTGTTGATGCCGATTTTGGGATCAACCTGGATACGACCATTGCCTTTGATGTTCCCGGTGCCAAGCCGCACGAGATGATCACATCCCTGGGAAAAGGGACCGCCATCAAGATCATGGACGGTAGTGTGATCTGCGACCACCGCATGGTACGCTACCTGAAGGAGACCGCCGCTAAGCACAGCATTACCTGGCAGCCTGAGATCCTGACTGCCGGAGGGACGGATACCGCCTACGTGCAGCGTATGGGCAAGAAAGGAACCATCGCCGGAGCCATATCCATTCCTACCCGCCACATTCATCAGGTTATTGAAATGGTACACAAACAGGACGTCCGGAATTCAATCGATCTGTTAAAGCATGCTTTACTGGATTTTCCTACATTCGCATGGGGATGGGATGAACGAACCAACTGAAAAACCAAACGATTTTATGGACTGGAAAGAAACACCAAAAAGCCTGCATGCCGAATTTGCATTCGTGGACTTCGCTGAGGCCTTCTCGTTTATGACTGAAATAGCCTTCCACGCGGAGAAAGCCAATCACCATCCGGATTGGAGCAACTCCTGGAATCAGGTCACTATAGACCTTAGTACCCATGACGCCGGAAATATCGTCACCGAGAAAGACCGCAAACTGGCAGCTGTCATATCCAAAGTATATCAGAAATACCAACAAGCCCACAAATCATGACCCACTGGCGGGACACCAAATTACCCGGGATCGGCACCACCATTTTTACCCGTATTTCCCGCCAGGCGAAGGAACTTGGTGCCATCAATCTCTCCCAGGGCTTTCCTGACTTTATGCCGGACGAAGACCTCCTTCATCTCACGCATCAGGCCATGCTTGAGGGTGCTAACCAGTATGCTCCGCTGGCAGGGGTTCCGGAACTGCTGCAAGTCATCCATGATCATCTGCATACCACCTATGGGGTGAATTACGATCCACACAATGAAATTACGATAACCGCCGGCGCTACCCAGGCTATTTATACCGCACTGAGCACCCTGGTTTATCCCGGTGATGAGGTTCTCTTCTTCGAACCGGTATTTGATTCATACCGTCCGGCAATCCTTACTCATCTCGGCGTTCCGGTACCCATTGTCCTTGAGCCTCCCTTTGGATCTCTGGACTGGGACCAGATCCGGGCTGCCATCACCCCTCGCAGCCGGGGTATCATCATCAACTCTCCGCATAATCCTTCCGGATATGTATGGACCGACGAGGACTACCGCGAGCTGGAAAAGATCGCCCAACAACATGACTTATGGGTGATCAGTGATGAGGTGTATGAACATCTGGTTTACGATGGTGCCCGCCATTTGACTGCACTGGCTTATGAGGGGCTTCGTGACCGTTGCCTGACCTGTTTTTCGTTTGGAAAAAGCCTCCATGTCACCGGGTGGAAGATCGGTTATGTTGTTGCCACCGAAACCCTCACCGCTCGCTTCAGGCAGGTACATCAGTTTACCGTCTTCGTGGTCAACCATCCGGCTCAGGCCGGCATAGCAAAATATGTCGCCAAGCACCATCCCTTTAAGCAGCTGGCACCCTTCTTCGAAAAGAAGCGGGACTTGCTGATGGAGCAGCTTGCTCCAACTCCTTTTAGGGTGATACCTACGCAGGGCACCTATTTCATGGTTGCCGACTATAGTGCCATAAGTGACCTCCCGGATGAAGAATTTGTTCTTTGGCTGATGGAGAACTATGGCATTGCAACCATCCCAATGTCTGCATTTTATACTGCACCAAATGATCTGCGCCTGGTACGATTCTGTTTTGCCAAAAAGGCGGAGACCCTGCTGGAAGCAGGACGACGGCTACACGCCCTCGGATAGCTGGGATTCCAATACGATTATCCGCTAAAGGAAGACTGGAGAGAACACACTGAGTTTCTCAGAGGATCATTAATTACGGCCCGCATAATTCAGGATAAGGAAGTCAAGCCCCAATAAGCAAACCCGGCGATTAACGTCAGGTAAATTAAATTGTTTAATACAAGTGCGCCCTTGATCCAGCGTTTATTCTTTGTCGCTTTTATCAGTCGCAAACTATAAACCATCAGTGGAATTAAAGCGATCAAAAATAAATATGGAATATAAGATGACATGTTTATCAGCAGCGAACTGTAATGTTTGTAAGGTGCATCAAAATAATACACATTGACATTAGTAGCCAGGATAAATAAATACCAGATTAAAATTACATTAAGCACTGCGCTGAATAAATATATTTTATCCAATCTGTGGCTTTCTGACTTCATGAAATAAAACAACAGCAATAGTAATGTGAAAGTTAATAGGGCACCCGCCAACAACACCAACATAACCCGCAAGAACGGGGTGTTGTAAGGAGTTTTATAGGTTTTTAATCGCTCAAATTCCGCGTTGACGGGGAATAATTCAGCCACTTGCAACATATGGTCACCTTTGGCCAACTCCTGCGATAAATTAAATTGTACCGTAGTATCGTAATTGTGGTAAAAATAAATATTTACCAGACCATGCCTATTATCCCAGATAGAAGTAAGCAATGTGCCGTCACCATTGCGCTTTCTGCAAACATGCATGGTGTCGGACAGAGCGGTACAAAAAGCTAACGTTGTATCAGGGTAATGAACTTTCAAAAAATCGTCACCATTGCGGTACCGGGTGAGGTTTCTTGCTTTTTCAAGGCCAGTGATCGAGGGACAGAAATTGGACAAAACATAAGACGGATTATCTCCTTCAATCAAATTATAGGGCTCTACCACCAAATATTTTCCAGATTGGTCCACGTAAATAAATACATCGTCAATAAAGAAGCTGTGGTCGTATTGTTCGATAAAGTGCTTAACCTCATCTATTGTTTTGCATTGATGCAGGATACCGGATAGATAATCCACTTCATTGACAATTGCTTTTTTACCTCTATTTTGTTCCTCCTGACGGGGATAATAAGACGCCAATCTGGAGAAAACCAATCCAGCTTCGTTCATCCCGGATTGGGGGGCCATGCGGTTTTGCCCTACCCTTCTGGAACCGGTAAATGCCGCGCCGTAAGCCTGATTATTTTTTGCTTTTTCAAACCATATGCTGGAAGTGGTTCTCCATGCATCTTCATTACAGCCAACCATAGTCTTACCGTCAACAGTAATTTTATACATACTGCAAGCTATAGCTGCCTGATTTGAGTAGGCCAGAAAGAAAATATAAAAGAGGATGAGCGTTCTGAGATATTGCATACATCTCAAAACGGAGGATCTTTAATTTAATTGCACTGCAAAAAAAACTATGATTAATCGCCAGAGGATGCCTGTTTTTTCTTACTGGTAAAAAAGGCAACCAGGACATACACCGCGCCTATCAGTAACAGGTTAAAGGCGAAATTCATCAGCGTGTCGCTTACCGAATGAGACCTGCGGTCAATCGCGATAAATATATAAACTGCATAAGCCAGTGCGCCGGATAAAAGCAGCCACCCCATCAGAGAGACTGGTACAAAAAAGATTTCCGTTCTTTTAAACCAGATGGTATTCATAGCTACATGATTTATTATCGTCTACTTCCATGCTTCAGGGAATGTCCCCGGGTCAAATCCCCATAACAAGGGAAGAAAGAAATATACAATGATCGTTAGCAATACGATGGATAAAATATTCATCCAGATACCGGTACGCACCATATCCGGAATCCGCAAATAACCGGAACCAAAGACGACCGCATTGGGTGGCGTAGCCACCGGCAACATGAAAGCACAGGATGCCGCAACGGTCGCTGACACCATCAGAATATAGGGATGCACGTCGATACTTAAAGCCATGGGGGCCAGGATGGGCAGGAGCATGGCTGTGGTCGCCAGATTGGAGGTGATCTCTGTCAGGAAATTGACGGCAGCGATCAGGATCAGCACCAAAATCAGCATGGCTATGCCATGCAGCAGTGTCAAATGGTTGCCTATCCATTCCGCCAGACCGGTGGATGTAAACCCTTCTGCAATGGCCATACCGCTACCAAAGAGCAAAATGATGCCCCAGGGTAATTTTACCGCTTCTTCCCATCGTAGTATACTGCGACTACGGTCCTTATTAGGTAATAAAAAGAGTACCACTGCTGCTGCAATGGCGATGATCGTGTCGTCTAGACCAGGTAAAAACCGGGTCAATAAAAACGAGCGGGTGATCCACGCAAATGCAGTAACCAGGAAAACAGCCAGCACGCTTTTCTCTTCATAGCTTATTTTGCCCAGACGCTTCAATTGCCGGCGGATCTCCTCACGGCCGCCGGGAAACGATTTATCGCGGAAAGTGAAGGCAAACCGGGTCAGGTAGATCCAGCAGATCAGCAGCATCAGAATCGAGATCGGCAATCCGAATTTAAGCCAGGTGGCAAAAGTGAGTTCCACCCCGTACATATTCTTTAGTACGCCGGCCAGAACCAGGTTGGGAGGCGTCCCGATCAGTGTGGCGATGCCGCCGATGGAAGCCGAATAAGCCACCGATAGCATCAGTGCCTTGCCGAAGATGGCATTTTCATCCTCGGAAGTCTCCGGGTTGTCTTTCAGCTGGGCGATGATGGCCATACCGATCGGCAACATCATGACCGCAGTGGCGGTATTGGAAATCCACATCGAGAGGAAAGCCGTGGCCAGCATGAATCCCAGGATGATGCGGGTGGTATTGGTCCCGATCATCCGGATGATATTGAGGGCGATGCGGCGATGCAAGTTCCACTTTTCGATGGCGATGGCGATAAAAAAACCGCCCATATACAAAAAGACATAGGGATGCCCAAAGGAGGTGGAAGTTGCTTTCAGATCCAGCGCTCCGGTGAGCGGAAAGAGCACGATCGGCAACAGGGAGGTAACCGCAATGGGTATTGCCTCCGTGATCCACCAGACGGCGACCCACAGGGTACAAGCCAGGACCGCTACCCCCGCTTCGGACAATCCTTCCGGGTGAAAATTGGTGAGGACCAAAATAAACAGGAGTGGACCGAGGATCAAACCGATGGTTGAGGCGCCAAATTTCATAGACTTAAAGCTAGGAAAAAGGGGGAAAATAAAAAGGCTGAGGGTTTAATTTTGAATGTTGAATGTGGATGATACGACCAAATGGTTTCCCGATTCATATCCATATTATCCTAGTTATCCGGGTATAATGGTTTAATGCAGCGTCGCATAATGTTTTGCTATCCTGGCTGCCAGCCGGACATTGTCCAAAACCAGCGCTTTGTTCGCCTCCACCGTTTTACCCTGGGAAATACGGTGCAGATAGGCCAATAAATAGGGGGTGACCGCTTTACCGGTGATCCGGTCCGCAGCCGCTGCTTCCAGGGCCTCTTCGATCCAGGTCTCCATGGTTACTGCCGGGATGGCGTATCCGGCAGGGATCGGGTTGGCTATCAGCATGCCGGATGGTAAACCTAAACTGTCCTGTTGTCGGATCACCGCTGCCAGCAGTTTTGCATCATTTATGCGACAGGACAATGCATAGGGTGAATGCGGTACATAAAAGGCCGGAAAGGTGTCCGTGCGGTAGCCAACTACCGGAACGCCCATCGTCTCCAGGTATTCCAGGGTGCGGCACAGGTCCAGGATCGATTTGGCGCCAGAACTCACTACCGCCACCGGCGTGCGCGCCAATTCGACCAGGTCGGCAGAGATATCCATACTATTCTCTCCATCGCGATGCACACCACCTATACCGCCCGTGGCAAAGAGCCGGATCCCCGCCTTTGCTGCCGCCCACATGGTCGCCGAAACAGTCGTTGCCCCAAGATGCCTGGTAGCCAGTACATAGGGCATGTCGCGCGCCGCTACCTTTACTGCTTTACTTCCTTCGCGGCACAGGTTTTCCAGTTCAGTGTCGCTCAGTCCCACTCGCACCAGGCCATCGATGAGAGCGACTACTGCTGGAGTGGCTCCTTCTTCAGCAAGGATGCTGTTGATCTCAAGTGCCAGTTCATAATTGGCCGGCCAGGGGAGCCCATGACATAAAAGTGTCGACTCGAGGGCAACCGGTGGAAGACTTGATGGAAGGTCAATTTTGATATTCATGATTGTAAAATACATCAGAAAAGACAGATCACAGCCGGAGCCGCTCTGAATGAATCAGCCATAACCAATAATATTTACTCCAGGAGTAAATTGATATCTACCGGTATTGTGTTAACTTAATCGAGGAACAATCTGCTGACCATCATGCATCGCTGGATAGCTCTATTGCTATGGTACTGCCTCTGTAGCCCGGGTACTACACTTACCGGGCAAACCAGGATTTATAAGTTTGATGAGATACCGGAGGAGCAGGGCTTCTCTGATATAGCAACTGTTGCATCATTCCAAGATTCTTACGGATATATTTGGTTTGGCGGGTATTCAGGCTTGTCAAGATTCGATGGTTACGAAACCAAATGGTACTATAACGATCCGAATGACTCACTTTCAATAATCGACAATAAAATCAATGATATAGCAGAAGATAGCTTAGGAAATTTATGGATAGTAACTCAAAATGGTTTAAGCTATTATCAACGAGATAAAAATCAATTTATACAATATAGCAATTCTAAAATTGGATTGAAAGACTATAATGAAGAAATATATTTCGTATATATTTCAAAAAAAGGTGAAGTATTATTCTTGAGTTGGACGAATTTATTTCAATTTAATAATTCCAATAATAGAATTGAAAAAATTCTTACTACAGAAATTCTGGCAGATAGTTTGCGAATTGGGAATGAAAAGATATTTGAATACGAAAACTCATTGTATTGTACATTATATCGAGGAGTAAAAAAAATTGACTTGAACAAAAAACTACTGATTACAGATTCAATATTTGATGCTTTAAACAATTATCATTTTCTTCAGCCAGTAAAAAAAAGATTTTCCAGTAATGAATTATTGGAATTCTTTTCTTTTGATGGTTTTGTCAGCGGCAATCCAAATTCAAATAAATGGGATTTTTATCCCAAGCCATTGGTTCGTTTTAATGATATAGGTTATAGTGCAACGAATAATAATCATTACTGGATTGGCGTTGATGAGGAATTAATTATTTTTTCTTCAATCAGTAAGTCATTTCAAACAATAAAATATGTTGATGGATTCAGGTTTAGCATGAAAGGAGGCACCATTTCAAACCTAATGTTTGATCTAAATAGGAATTTATGGGTTGAAACAGTCAATGGAGTGTCTATTCTAAAAAATAATTCTAATAACATCATTAAGTCCTTTGATTGTGAATATACCAGAAAGGTAAATAACGCATATTATGTTAGGTCCTCTGTTCCAATTGGTCAGAATAAGTTTCTGATGGCCGAAGGTTCTGAATTAATTCAGTTTTCTCCAAATTCAAATCAAATCAGACCATTTTTACCGAAAATACAAAATAAGGTTACTCAAAAACTAAAATCCGTATTATGTTTTCTTAGAGATTGTGAAGGTAGGCTATGGATGGGCGGTGATCTGGGAGTGATAATTTATGATGAGAAAACCAAGAGTTTAAAGTCATATTTAACAGGTCCGAAAGACTCCATAAATTATTATTTACGAAAAGTCAAAGATATTTATGAAGATAGTCAAGGTAATATTTGGCTTGCCAGTTGGGATCATGGTTTAGGAATGTTGAAGCAAGGTGCTAATTCTTTCATCCACTACTTACCAAATAATGCAATGCGAAAAATCTTTGAAGATTCGAAAGGGAATCTCTGGTTTGGCAGCCGGGAAGGTGTCTACAAAAAGCCAAAAGAAAAAGATACATTTATTAAATATACTCACGATAATGATGTAACTGGTTCCATTGGAGAAAACACCGGATTTAGTTTCTTTGAAGACTCCGCTGGTTATGTTTATGTTGGCACTTATGGCGGTGGCCTGAATATTTATGATCCGTCAACGGATGCATTTAGAATAGTTGGAGAAAAAGAAGGCTTAGCGAATAACAATATTTTTGCCATTTTCCCGGATCACCACGGAAATATCTGGCTTTGCACCTTCCGGGGCTGGAGTCGGTACAATCTGAAGACCGGTGCCATTCGCAATTACAACAGCAAGGATGGCTTCTACAATCCTGAATTCGATGCCTTTGGATCGTGTCAGGATCCGGAGACGGGATATATCCTCTCTGAAGGAACGATAGGCTTTGATTATTTTAATCCGGATGATTTTCAGGATGACACCATCGTTCCTCAGTTGGTATTCACCGATTTGCAAATTTTCAACCGGTCCGTTTCTATAGCAAGGAATGAACACCAGCTCCACAATCGTGACACCTTTTACTTGCCCCAATCGCTCGACTACACCACCTCCATCACCCTGCCCTACCATTTCAACGTCATTACCCTGACCTATGCGGGCCTGCATTATACCAATCCGGGCCGCATCAAGTACGCCCATTACCTGGATGGATTTCAAAATGACTGGCAATACGTGGGCAGCCAGCGTTCCGCCACGTATACCAACCTCAATCCCGGACATTATACCTTCCATGTCAAAGCCGCTAACCCGGACGGTGTCTGGAACGAAGAAGGGCGCACCCTGAAGATCACCATCCTGCCACCCTGGTGGAGGACCTGGTGGGCTTATACACTCTACGGAGTCGCCGTGCTGCTCTTGTTAACCGGCATCTACCTTTTTCAGCGACGTCGGTGGCTGCTCAAAGCACAACTGGCAGCTGAAAAACAGGAAGCAGACCGGCTGAAAGAATTGGACGGCATCAAAACCGCTCTGTACACCAACATAACCCATGAGTTCCGCACGCCGCTGACGGTCATCCTGGGTTTGACCAACATCATCCGGGAGCAATTTCCCCTGCTGGAACAAAAGCAGATCTTCGAACACCTGCAGACCATCGATCGTAATGGGAACAATTTACTGCAACTGGTCAACCAGATGCTGGATCTGGCCAAGCTCGAAGCCGGAAAACTGGTCCTGGATCCGGTACAGGACGATATCGGTGCCTTCACCAAATACCTGACCGAGTCGTTTCATTCGCTGGCGGAGCAGAAAAACATCCGGCTGCAATGCAGCATCCCTGCAACGCCAATATTGGTTGATTTTGATCCCCTGCGTTATCAACAGATCGTGCAAAACCTGATCTCCAACGCAATCAAATTCACCCCCGATGATGGAAATGTATCGGTGAGGATCACCGAAGCAGATCAAGAAATTCGGTTGTCGGTGGCGGACGATGGTATAGGCATCGCACCGGAAAGCCTCCCACATCTGTTTGACCGGTTTTTCCAGGTGGAGTCCAGTGCTACCCGCCGGGGAGAAGGAACCGGTATCGGCCTGGCCCTCACCAAAGAACTGGTCCAGGTGATGCATGGTGACATTATGGTTGAAAGCAACCTTGGGGAGGGAACAGCATTCACCGTGAAAATACCAATCACGCGACAAGCACCGAAGCGGTCCGCCTGGACCGCCCTGCCATCCTTTGGACCGCTGGCCTCAGAATTTGCTGTCTCCTCCGGTCCTCATGCAAATGAAATAAAGGTTGATCAGGCCCTCTCCCGCATTCTGATCATTGAAGATAATACCGATGTCCGCGCATACCTGCGATCCTGTTTGCCTGAACAATACCACGTCCAGGAGGCTGTAAATGGCAAAGCCGGCGTGGAAAAAGCCATCGAACAAGTGCCCGATCTGGTTATCAGCGATGTCATGATGCCTGAAATGGATGGCTTTGAAGTATGCACCACGCTGAAAAATGATGAAAGGACCAGTCATATTCCCGTGATCCTGCTAACCGCCAAGGCAGATGATGCCTCCCGAATGTCCGGATACCGGAAAGGAGCCGATGCCTACCTGATCAAACCATTCAACCGTGAAGAACTGCTGGTTCGTATGGAGCAGATGCTGGCCCTCCGCAAGAAGCTCCAGGACCGCTATGCCTATTTCGATCCGGGGATCATGATACGGAAAGAGGAAGAATTTCAACAAGAGGATGCCTTCATCACGAAAATTCGCCAGACCGTGCTGGAGCACCTGGAGGACCCGAACTTTGCCATCCCTCAATTGTGTCAGTCTCTGCTCGT
Organism: Lewinellaceae bacterium; assembly: GCA_020636135.1. Classification (NCBI taxonomy): domain Bacteria; kingdom Pseudomonadati; phylum Bacteroidota; class Saprospiria; order Saprospirales; family Lewinellaceae; species Lewinellaceae bacterium. The sequence continues at coordinate 532,585 of JACJYK010000003.1, read as the reverse complement.
CAGCCGTACCCAGTTGCACAATAAGTTGGTGGCGCTCACCGGAAGATCCACCTCCCATGTGATCCGCACCATCCGGCTACAGAAAGGGAAGGAATTATTGCTGCAATCCGACCGGCAGGTGGCAGACGTCGCCTACTCGGTGGGCTTCAGCGATCCCAATTATTTCAGCAGGTGCTACCATGAGGAATATGGCGTGACGCCGTCGGAAGACAGGAGTTGATAAGGGGAACCACAGAGTTACACGGAGTTAGGCACAGAGGTGCGCTGAGTTTATTTTTTATCCTATTGATATTCACCGGGTGAAGCCAGCGTCAGTACTTTCCGGAATGCAGGAATATCTCAAATAACTTCTCTGTGAAACGCTGTGTCTCTTCCCTGCTCCTCAGTGTAATTACCTCCCGCCCTCGGAAGACAGGAGTTGATAGGGGATACCACAGAGTTACACGGAGTCCTGCACAGAGGTGCGCTGAGTTTATTTTTTATCCTATTGATATTCACCCGGTGAAGCCAGTGTCAGTACGCTCCGGATTTCTGGTGAATATCTCTAATAACTTCTCTGTGAAACGCGGTGTCGCAGTGTAATTACCTCCCGCCCTCAGAAGACAGGACTTGATAAGGGAACCACAGAGGTACGCGGAGTCTTGCACAGAGGTGCACTGAGTTATTTTTTTTCCTTTTGATATTCACCGGGTGAAGCCAGCGTCAGTACTCTCCGGATTTCTGGTGAATATCTCTAATAACTTCTCTGTGAAACGCGGTGTCGCAGTGTAATTACCTCCCGCCCTCAGAAGACAGGACTTGATAAGGGAACCACAGAGGTACGCGGAGTCTTGCACAGAGGTGCACTGAGTTATTTTTTTTCCTTTTGATATTCACCGGGTGAAGCCAGCGTCAGTACTCTCCGGATTTCTGGTGAATATCTCTAATAACTTCTCTGTGAAACGCGGTGTCGCAGTGTAATTACCTCCCGCCCTCAGAAGACAGGACTTGATAAGGGAACCACAGAGGTACGCGGAGTCGTGCACAGAGGTGCACGGAGTTTATTTTTTATCCTTTTGATATTCACCGGGTGAAGCCAGCGTCAGTACGCTCCGGAATGCTGTGAAAATCTCTAATAACTTCTCTGTGAAACGCGGTGTCGCAGTGTAATTACCTCCCGCCCTCAGAAGACAGGACTTGATAAGGGAACCACAGAGGTACGCGGAGTTGGGCACAGAGGTGCACGGAGTTTATTTTTTATCCTTTTGATATTCACCGGGTGAAGCCAGCGTCAGTACACTCCAGAATGCTGTGAATATCTCAAGTAACTTCTCTGTGAATCGCTGTGTCTCCGTGTAATTACCTCCCGCCCTCAGAAGACAGGAGTTGATAGGGGGAACCACAGAGGTACACGGAGTTATGCACAGAGGTGCGCTGAGTTTATTTTTTTTCCTTTTGATATTCACCGGGTGAAGCCAGCGTCAGTACGCTCCGGAATTCCGTGAATATCTCAAGTAACTTCTCACAGAGGTACGCGGAGTCTTGCACAGAGGTGCACTGAGCTTATTGTCAGGATTATGTTGTGGAGCTTATTCATTGTTGTAATAATGACATTTTCCACCCTCTGTGGAACTCTGTACCTCCTTTGTGACCCTCCGTGTAACAATCCTGTAAACAATAATGCTAACATTCGGAACAATAGTCCAGACCCCATTTTACTCCTGGATTTAGTTTGGTGGAGTAAAAACAATTCATGGTTAAAGGAATTGGTACAGTTCGGCAAAAAGAGATTCTTGATGCCTACGACACTTACAGTACACAATATGCAAATCAATTGGGACTTGTAAGTAGTGGTCGGACTCAAGAACTATTTGGACAGATCAATCAAGAAATGCATCCTATGATCATACAAAATTTATTCTGGATGGTGCTCAATCTGAAAGACAGAAGAATTCAGTTTACTGCCGGGCTAAAAGATGCATTAGGTTACAATGACATCCAACCAACTTTTAATGGTTTACCTATTAGGGATATGCTTAGCTGGATAAACCCACATCGATTACAATTATTTCTTCAGTTTGCTCATGCTTCTTATGCCGCAAGTATCCAATATCGCAATCTGATTTCTGAGGGATCATATCCTTGCTATCGTATTCGGGTACCAATGAAACATTCAAATGGCAATTACTACTGGGTATATCAATCTAGTTTTCCATTGGAAGTAGATGATCAGGGAATGATGATTTCTCAGGTCAATCAACATTTTATGGGTCATCCTTATAAGGGTGAATTGCTCGAACCACCAGAATTACTTTTTAAGTCCATTGGGTTTTCTAAAATTAGAGATGGGCTTATGATGGAAGCTCGGCAATATTTTCGTCATATTCTCGATATCCGCTTCGATCCTATCCATGGAAAAATATTCGAGATCTACTTTCAAAACCCGGAAGCAGGCATCAAAGATATCGAACGTATTACCGGATGGAAATCCATGGATATCAAAAATTACCAGCGCAAGATCCTGAGGATCGCCAGTGAATATTTCCATTATCCATTCACCACCTGTAAGGAAGCGGTTCATTATCTACACCGCATCGGCTGGCAGTACGAAGTACTCCGGGAGTAGAAATTCCTAACCCATGCCTTGTTAATTTTAGTAACACCAAAATACCACTTCAACAAAAAACCATAAAATCATTTACTAACGTCCAAAACTCAATTAACCATGCTTAAAAGAACCATTGTATTCCTGGGATTGCTATCGCTGATCACCTGCACCAAAGAGCCGGTAACCAAAATTGAACAACCGAACCAGTTAAAGAGTTAAGTACTGCCGAAGAAGTTTTACAATTCGCACAACAGGAGATGCCGGATGAATATACACCGGAAGAAATTACACGTATTAAATCATTATTAATTAATGATGAAATATTCGAGGTTCGTTCCGGAAATACGGTTACCGTCCCGGCAGGTTCGGTTGATGCCCTGGCAGATGCGATTGCCGAAGCAGGCGAAGGAGGTACGGTGGTCCTGGAGTCCGGCATGCACACCGAAAATAACCGCGTCGTATTAAATGTTCCGATCAAGCTTACGGGAGAACCGGACGCTGTATTGGTCGTTCACTCACCTGATGCCCGCAGTTACGTTAATGATCCGGGAATTCTGATCGAGGCTGACAAAGTTGAGATCAGCAATATCCATTTTCTTCCGGATACGGATTTGGGAGGCAATTGCATCTGGATTCACTCCGCAGATAAGGTGAATATTCACCATAATAATTTTGACCTATTTGAATTATCAATCATCAATGATGCGGGTGACCAGATGCGTGTCCATGCCAATACCATCGTGGGGGCGGATATCTGGTTGTCCGACTTCAGTGTCGAAGTCCATGGTGTCATCAATATGAATGGACGCAGCGCAAGCATTACGAACAATAATGTTACCGGATGCATCTTCGGTATCTGGTCGTGTGACAAAGGCGGGATCAATATGGGCAATGAGACTACAGCATGCCTTTATGGCCAGATTTTGTGCAATGTACCCGAAGATATATATACCGATCCTTACGGTAATCTGACGGGGTCCCACAACCCGGGAAACCATTGGATACTTGCACTAAACAATTCCCATGACAATTACGATACAGGCTTTGTAATTATTGACGGCGCCAATTATAATCTTCTGGTCTCCAATAAAGCCGCTGACAATGCCAATTATGATTTTGAATTCACCAAGGACACCGATCGGTTTGGATTTTTAGTTCCCGGTTCTCACGATAATCGAGGTTACTTTAAAACGGGTCAAATCGTAAAGGACTGTGGCGTAGACAACAAAATCTATGGCGGGGATAAAGTAGACACTTCCATCGATGCCTGTTATTAATAACAAGGGATAATGATTGTTGAAGCAGCAATAATTCATTGATGATTTCAATACACCATTGGATGACTGTACGAAACACTCCGGGAGTAAAAATCCGGCCATTTATCCTGGCTATTTTTAATCATAACCTTCCTCTGATTACTGACTACTGATTACTGATTACTGATTACTGATTACTGATTACTAAATAAAAATTCTTTAACGTCCAATAATCAATAAAAAACATGACAAAGAAAACCATTGTACTGCTGGGATTCGTTTCCCTGATTGCCTGCACCAAGGAACCCATTGCAAAAATGGATACACCGCTGCAAACAACCGAATTACGTACTCCTGACCAGGTGCTGCAATTTGCTCAACAGGAAATGCCAGATGCTTTCCCCCCGGAAGAAATTGCCCTTATTAAAACACTGTTGAATGACGAAGATTTGCTCGAATTCCGTTCAGGAAATACTGTTACCGTTCCGGCAGGTTCGGTTGATGCCCTGGCAGATGCCATTGCCGAAGCAGGTGAAGGTGGAACGGTAGTGCTGGAAGCGGGCATGCATACCGAATTGGCACAATTGATCATCGACAGTAAGGTGCGTATCAAAGGTGAAGAGGGTGCGGAACTTACCCTGCATGCACCAGATATCCTGGATTATACGGCCTCCATTCAACCTGGAATTATTACCCATGGAGTAGGAACAATTATCGAAGGCATTTCCATTACACCGGATGTGACCATCGGAGGGGTGGGTATCTGGAATACCGGTAATAAAGCCATCGTACGTGAATGCACGTTCAACGGATTTCAGATTGCCATTCTCAATAATGGTGGTAATCAATTTAAAGTACATCATAATGACATCACGACATCGGATATCTGGTACACCAATGAAGTGGCCGATGCTTATGGTGTGGTCATCATGAATGGCAACAGTTGCAGCATTACCAACAATACCATACAACAGAGTGTATTCGGCATTTGGGAGTGTGTTAAGGGAGGTATTTGTATGGGAAATGAAACCTCCGGAAACTTTTACGGACATATTCTTTGCAAGGTCCCGGAAGCCTACATTGCCTATGATGGCACGGTAGTAGGCGCTGCGGAACCAGCCAATCACTGGATCATAGCCTTAAATAATTCACACGACAACCTATACGCGGGATTTGTAACCATAGATGGCGCTTATGCCAATTTACTGGTGGCCAATACCGCTTCCAACAATGGCAGTTATGATTTTGATTTTGTCGGTGACTCCGAGCGCTTTGGCTTCCTGACTCCATTCACCCATGATAACCGGGGTTATTTCAAACCAGGCCAAACCGTGAAGGATTGTGGCGTGGATAACAAGATCATCGGCGGGACCCAGATCGATATCACAACAGATGAATGTTTTTAAGTTTCATAGTGAGAGAGATGAATGCCGGAGAGGACACCCTGATTTTATCGTTGTTTAATTAATCAAGTAAACTTTACATTATGCCAACTATAAAAATTCACCTATATCTATTTCTATTTTCTGTTATTATTTTTAGTTCTTGTGAGCATATTGTAACTTCTCCAAATGAAAAGTCTACAACTTCAATTATTGCTTCAAATGTCAAACAGGGAAAAGCCCTGATATGTCACTTAAATGAAAATAGGGAAAGTGATGTAATCGAAGTGAACAAAAATGCTCTGACTACTCATTTGGATCATGGAGACAAGGTAATAATCGGAGAGGGATGCTTTACACTTGAAGGTTATGCATTTAATGGAGTTCACACACATCAATTAACTATTACAGAATTCGCTGACGGCTTATTTTCAGGTACTGGCGTGAAAATAAATCAAGCAGACGCTGGGCAAAAATCCATCGTAAGTGGGACATACGATCTAGATGGTAATTATACATTGAGACTCGACTATATTGTTACAAATATTGGCTATTATTCAAATATTACAATACCAATCAATTGCACAGATGTGGGCATAGGCACTTATCTTGATGTACGAGGTCATACTGGAAACATTAAAATAACTTACGGGTGTAATGTTTGAATTAATAGCCTTTTAATATAAGCAGAGAAATTCCTGGCCATACAATTCATTGGATAATCGTGACTTCAAAAATTGATGGTAACCCAATAACATTCCTTTCTCTTCGAGTAAGAAACGGTGTGGAGCAATTCACACCGTTTTTTTCGTTTGCAGGATTCCCTCAATGCTTTAATGAGATTTCTCGACTACGTCCTCATGCTTCGGACTTCGCTCGAAATGACAATTAGTTTGTTGAATTTGAGTTTCCCCATTCAACATTCAACACTCAGCATTCAACATTTCTACCCGTACCTTTCCAACATCCACCGCAAATCTTCAAAAGTATTCGCTTCTTTCCTCACCTTATCCTTCCGCCACCTTTTGATCCTCGGGAAGCGCAAGGCGATGCCCGACTTGTGGCGGCTGGAGGCCTGGATGCCTTCGAAGGCGATCTCGAAGACCAGCTCGGGCTTGACGACGGAGACGGGCCCAAAGCGCTCCAGGGTATTGTCGCGGATGAAAACATTGACCTCAGCAAACTCGGCATCGGTGAGGCCGGAGTAGGCCTTGGTGAAGGGGATGAGCTGCTCGCCATCGAGGACGGCAAAGGTGAAGTCGGTGAAGAGGCTGGCACGGCGGCCATGACCTCGCTGGGCATAGATCATCACCGCATCGATGGTGAGCGGATCGATCTTCCACTTCCACCAGTCGCCCTTCTTCCTTCCGGTGCCATAGGCAGAATCCATCCGCTTGAGCATCAGTCCTTCACAGTGTTCTTCACGGGCACGCGACCGGATCGCGGAAAGCTCTTCCCAGTTCTCTGCGGTGACGATAGGCGATAAACGGATAGGAAATCCAGCTGGTATTTGCTCAATCAAAGGATCCAGGATTTCCCGTCGCTCCCGGTAAGGACGCTCCCGGATGTCCTTGCTCTCCCACTCCAGCAGGTCATACGCTTTGAAGATGACCGGTATCTCCGTCATCAATTTCTTAGAGACATTCTTCCTCCCGATACGTTTCTGCAGGTCGGCAAACGGTAAGGGTTTTTCATCTTTCCAGGGCATGATCTCACCGTCCAGGACCGTACCCGGAGGCAATACCTGTCGGAGGATATCCAGTTCAGGAAATTTACCGGTGATCAACTCCTCGCCACGGGACCATAAAAACCAGTTGCTGCCACGATGAATATATTGCCCCCTGATGCCGTCCCATTTTCGTTCGGCCGCCCATCCGGACAAGGATCCCAACTCCTGTGGTGCTCCTTCCAGGGCATAGGCCAGGTAAAACGGAAAAGGCTTGGAGTGATCATCAAGGGCAGAGTCGCTATGGAATAATGCATCCCAGGTTGTATTATCCGGTGTCCAGTCACCCATCAGCCGGTGAGCTAGTGCATTCTCTTCCATATCCAATACCTGCGCCAGCGCCTTTGTCACCATCTGTTGAGAGACACCGATCCGGAAGCCTCCGGTGAGCAGTTTATTGAACAGGAACCGTTCATCCTGTTCCAGTTGACTCCACGCTTCGATGATAGCCTTTCGCTTGGCCTCTTCATCAACATCCTTGAGATCCTGCATGAAGCGTATCCAGTCTTTCAGGGTTCGCACCGTTTCGCTTCGTTCCGGCGGCGGGGTAACCAGCGCAATGGCTTCCGCCAGATCACCTACCATGTCGTAACTGGCTTCAAAAAGCCACAAGGGAATACCGGCAGATTCAGCAGCCCACAAACGCAATAAGGTCGTGGTCACGGTACGGCGGGGCCGGCGGTGGGAGAACAGGGCAATGGTCCACAACGCGTCCTCATGAGGTGCAGTTCGAAAATATTCAGCCAGTGCCTCCAGCTTGCGGTTGGTGCTGGTGGTCTGATCCAGGTCCCGGTAAAGTTTGGCAAACAGCTTCATCCGTTGGCCTCCTCCGCCGGCTCTCCATTTTCCCCGGAATACTCGGTGCGCACCACATCGGCATCGTAACCCTGTTCCCGCAGCCAGCGGGCGAACAAATCCGTAAACCCGTGGGTGACGAAGATCTTCTCCGGATGCAGTTCGCCGATCACGGCATTCAAGGCATTCCAATCGGCATGATCGGAAAGGACAAATCCGCGATCCACGCTTTGCCGGCGGCGGTTGCCACGGACCATCATCCAGCCTGATGCGGTGGCCGTCTCCGGATCGGCAAACCGGCTAATCCAGTTGGACGCCATTCCCGCAGATGGGGTGAGGACCAGGGCCCCGGTCAGGTCTTTTTTGTTGGTTTTATCTGTAATGCGCTGTGTCGGGGGCAATGTAATGCCCATCTGGCGGATCACATCATGGGTGTTCTCGATGGCTCCATGTGTATAGATGGGACCGATCCCGGCATCCACACTGCAGAGGATACGCTGTGCCTTACCCAACGAATATGCCGATAAAATGGAGGTCCTTCCTTCTTCTTTATTCTGCCTCCACCACTGGTTGATACCGGCAAAAACCTCACCAGGCTCGGGCCATTGATAGATGGGTAAACCGAAGGTACATTCGGTGATGAAGGTATGGCAGGGTACCGGTTCGAACGTACCGGCCAGCGGATCCCGGGCCAGTTTGTAGTCTCCGGTCACCACCCACACTTCACCTTTGTATTCCAGCCGGACCTGTGCTGAGCCAAGGACATGTGCCGCCGGATGAAAAGAAACCCTGACACCACGGATGGTAAATGGAACACCGTAAGGATATCCGGTAGCCTGGATAAAAGAGCCCAGCCGCAATTTGAGCAGCGGTATGGAATCCTGCTGGGCGATGTACTGCCGGTGGCCGGAGCGGGCATGATCCGAGTGGGCGTGGGTGATCACTGCTTTGGATACCTGGCGCCAGGGATCGATGTAGAAATCTCCGGGCGGGCAATAGAAACCCTTATCGCTGAATGTCATTAATGCCATGTGTCATACCGCTAACAATATCCCGAAGATATGGATCTTTCCGATGGTTAAAATTACGATAATAAATATGTATATTGAATACGTAATTAATTACGTAAAATGGATTATATAATTGATAATCAATATTTAACACTGCGATCCAGGCTACGTGGTTTCCTGGATCGTCTCAATCAGGAAGAAAATAAGATCTATGAATCGGTTGGCGTGGATTTCCCGGTACGCTGGATGAATCTGCTGAATTTGCTGCATCTGAAAGCGGAACCCATGCCCGTGACCTCGATCGCCCAGCAGCTGAACAAGTCACATCCGGAGATCCATACCATCACCAAAGCTATGGAATCTGCCGGATACCTTACCTCTGTAAACGACCGGCGCGACAAGCGCAAACGCAAGCTCACCCTGACGGCCAAAGGTCAGGAAATGGTTCAAAAACTATTGCCTGTGTGGCAGGCCACCGAGCGCGCGACAGAACAGTGGATCCGCGAAAAAGCGCCGGAGTTCTTTCTGATCCTCCGTAATCTGGAGTATTCGCTCAACACCCAGTCGTTTCATGACCGGGTGATGGAACTCTGGAAAGGGCACCAGATGGCGGCGATCAACATTGATGTTTTGCCGGCGGAAGAATGGCCTGCCGTACTCAACCATTACCGTCATTTTGCAACCCTAAACCTTGCTGTTCCTGCTGTCGAGGAATTACTGCAAAACCCTAAAAAGCATCTCATCAACGACGGCGGACAATTATTTGCTTATGCCCGTGATGGACAAACCATTGGCACGGTCGCCGTGAGAAGGCTTAGTTTTGATATTGCCCAGATCCTATTCATCTGGGTCCATCCGGATCACCGGCGGCATCAGATCGGCAGACGCCTTTTACAACAGGCGCTGGACCATGCCCGGTCCATCGGTTGCCGGCAAGCCATATTCCACACCTCCCGGTTTTTTGTCGCTGCCGAATACCTGTTTCGTGCCGAACACTTTACTTACACTTCTAAGTACAAACACAGCTTTCCGGCACCGGATCCTTTACATGCGATGATGGTGGTGGCGCTGTAAAACGTGGTTTTTGTGGTTTTGTGGTTTTATGGTTGTGTGGTCTGGCCTTACATCTGTTTTCTAGTGTCCGTATTTTGTATGTCGCAAATCTGTTGAGTTGTTTATTTGTGGATTTGTTTATCCGGCATCTGTTCGCTTTGCTCTGAAACCTGATATCTGGGGTCTGACTACTAATTTGTATTTTACCTCCCAACACATCAAGCAGCTATGCCGACCATCGATCGCATTACCGTATATGCATTTTCCATTCCATTGACCGAGCCCTTTGTGATCTCGCGTGAAACCGTCACGGATGCGCCGGGGATCATCATCCGGATCCAGGATTCAGATGGTGCGGAAGGGTTTGGCGAATGCACGCCCTTTCAAAGCATCAACGGAGAAGTGCAGGCTGCTCAGTTTGCGCTGGCGCCGGCGCTGGCACGACAATGGATCGGTGAAGATTCGCGGAATATCAAAGCCCGCATGCACGATCTGGACCGCTTTGTATTTGGAAATACAAACCTGAAGAGTGCCTTTGACCTGGCCCTTTACGACCTAAACGCCCGGCATGCCGGTGAACCCCTTTACCGCTACCTCGGAGGCGATATGGTTCGCTCGTTACCTACGGATATGACCATCGGCATCGATCGTCCGGAAGTGATGGCAGAGCAGGCCATACGGTTCGTCCGAAGCGGATTTGAAACCATCAAAGTCAAATTGGGCAAATCAGCAGCCGAGGACAAGGTCAGACTGGATGCCATCCGTAAAGCAGTGGGACCTGATATAGATCTTCGCATCGACGCGAACCAGGGATGGACCCGTGAGGATGCTTTATCCGTATTGCAGCATGCCGGTGCCCTGGGTATCGGACATTGTGAAGAGCCGATCGCCCGCTGGGACCTGGCCGGACAAGTCTATCTGACTGCCAATAGTCCGGTGCCCATCATGGCCGACGAGTCCCTGTTTACCTCCACAGATGCCCAGCGCTTGATCGATTTCAATGCCTGTCATCAGTTCAATCTAAAACTGGGCAAGTCCGGAGGTATCCTGGACGGAATCCGGATCCTGCAACTGGCTACTGAAAACAACATCATTTGTCAGGTCGGCTGTTTTTCGGAAACCCGGTTTGCGATTACCGCCCTGGCACACCTTGTTTATGCTTACCCCATCATTCATTATTACGATATGGATAGCCCGATCATGCTGGTTGAGGATCCTGTCCAGGGTGGTATCCGGTACACGGACCAGGGCACTGTCGAACTGGATGATCACGAACCCGGTATTGGCGCTACCTGGGATCCGGCCTTTTTGGCCCGGTTACCACAACAGGTGATCTCTTGAGTACCCTTATCGGACCGGGCCAGTCCTTGACCATTTTCACCATTCTGGTTCTGGCAGCAGCAGCCGGCATTGTTGGTGAGGCCCGGGGATGGTATGGCAAAGTATCCGGCGTTTTTATCACCATACTGGGATGTGCACTGTTGGTTACCTTCAATGTAATACCGAGTGCCTCCGACCAGCAGGTTGAAGTTCCGGCCTACCAGTTTGTATTCACTTATTTCGTTCCTTTCTCGATTCCCCTGTTATTGTTTAATGCACAAATCAAAAAGATCTGGCGGGAAGCCGGCCGGCTCACCGTCCTCTTCCTGCTGGGCACGGTAGGTGTCATCATAGGTGCAATTATAGCCTATCTGGTGATCAACCTGGGCCCGGACACCAGCAAAGTGGCCAGCGTATTCATCGGAACCTATACCGGTGGCAGCGTAAACTTCATGTCGGTAGCGGCAGCGCTGGACTTCGTGCGGAGTCCGTTGTTCGCCGCTTGTGTAGCGGTAGACAACGTCTATACCAATGTCTACTTCCTGCTCATTTTTACTATCCCGGTCTGGAGCATCATCCGCAGGTTTTATCCTTACTACAGTGAAGAAGAAAAGGAGATCATCGAACATAAATCGGACCCAATAGCCAGTTTCAAAATTGAGAACCTGGCACAAATCTTATTGATCACCGCCGCCATCGTGGCCATAGGGGTTGGCCTGAACGGCCCTCTTCAACAGCTGTTACATACTTCCATCCAAATGGATATCGTGGTGATCACGATCCTGACCCTGGTATTGGTCAATGTTTTCCCGGCTTATTTCAGTAAACTGGAGCCCACCGCTTTCCCGATTGGCGTCTGGATGATGTTCGTATTCATCGCAGCGATCGGCGCCGCCTCGGACATCAAGGCCATATTGCATTCCAGCCCGGCCATTATCGGCTTCGTTTCAATCATACTGGTCGTTCACTTCCTGTTCATTATGCTTGCGGGATACTGGTTAAAATTTTCGCTCAAGGAGATAGCGATCGCTTCCATTGCCAATATCGGAGGACCTTCCGTTTCGGCTCCAATGGCTGCCAATTATGGAATGAAGATGGCGGTGACCCCGGCCATTCTGATCGCCATTCTGGGTTACGTAATCGGCACCATCCTTGGCATTGGCTTTGGGGCTATCACCGGTTAATTTCAACCGATATTCCCTTCAAGATCATCTGGAATTTACATGACCAAATTGATGGCATGTTCCGGGTTTGGAGTTTCCGTAAACGGAGTTTACAGGCCAATAATCGGCACCTATATACTCCCCCAACCATAAATTGAGTTAATATTAACAGATCATATGATATAATTCACTAATTTTGATAGGTGTAGAAGTCTGCTTAATGAGAAATACCATATCCTTAATTGTTCTTGTTTTCTTTACTGTAACACTCCGGGCGCAGGAGAATTTGCCTGCAATCGACAAGAGTCCCCTGGATGTCGCCTACTATCCCACCAACACGGCATTCCGGAACTTTCAGAAGGGTGCAGAGCGTGATATTCAACCCAAAGCGAGAGTCCTGTATTCCCGCCCGCAAAAGAAAGGCCGCAGCATTTTTGGCGAGCTGGTCCCTTATGGGGAAGTATGGAGACTGGGTGCCAATGAAGCCACCGAATTGACGCTTTATACCGAAGCCATGCTGGGGGATGTAACCCTGAAAGCCGGCACATACAGCCTGTTTGCCCTGGTAGAGGAAGACAGCTGGACTTTTTTAGTTAGCACCGATCTCTACATCTGGGGTCAATACCATATGGATGAGTCCAAAATCATCGCACGGGTAACTGCCCCGGTTTCCAAAATGGATGACGAGGTGGAAGCATTCACCGTCACCTTTATGGATAAGGAAAATGGCTCGGTCGTGCTGTTGTTCGCCTGGGATCACACCAAGGTAGAACTACCAGTAAAATTTAAATAAGGAATCTACAACCAACCAATCAGATTCAATCAAATGCGTTTCGCCTCCCGGAACGCATTTTTTTTGCTATTCCTGAAAATGATATTTCGTCGACACATTCACTGAGTTGATCTTTTTTAAGGAATTATTAACGGGTCAGCGCCCACGAAAACTGGCGACATCCATTGATAATGGCATACGTTTGCATCCGAAAATCAAACAAATCACTGACTGCAATGAAAAAATCATTTACCATTATTCTGTTTTTCGCCCTGATCCTGAGCACGGGATATCTATCGGCTCAGGTGCCGATCAGTGGGCGCACACAGGGCCCGTCGATCACCGGTAAGATATCCGGAGTACTGCAGGATTCTACGGCACAAACCATGGTTGAATTTGCCACCGTCTCCGTGCTAAAGGCCGGATCAGACAAAGTGGTGAATGGTACGGTGAGTGAAGATGGCGGCGTATTTAAAGTCATCGAATTACCCCTGGGCAAATACGACGTTCAGCTTTCTTTCATCGGCTATACGACCAAAACCATTTACAACATCGAACTGACACCGGACAAACCGGACGTGGATCTGGGAACTGTATTGATGTCATCGGACCAGCTGATGCTTGATGAAGTGGAAGTGGTCGGACAGGCTGCTGTCGTAGAGAATAAAGTGGACCGCATCGTCTACAATGCGGATAAGGATCCGTCCACTGCCGGCGGGGATGCCACCGATGTGCTGCGCAAAGTGCCTCTGCTTTCAGTAGACATGGATGGTAACGTGTCGCTCCGCGGTTCAAGCAACCTGCAAATCCTGATCAATGGCAAGCCATCCGGCATGTTTTCCTCCAACGTCGGTGATGCTTTGCGCATGATCCCTTCCGATCAGATCAAAAATGTAGAAGTCATCACAACTCCCGGCGCCAAATACGACGCCGAAGGTACCGGTGGCATCATCAACATCATTACCAAGAAAAAAACCATCGACGGTTTCAGCGGCTCAGTGAATGGGTCACTGGGAAATATTCAGAACAATGGTGGCCTGAATTTCAATTTTGCCCGCGGACGTTTTGGTCTTAATGGTGGTGGGGGTACCTTCTTTTCCTGGCCGCAGGACGGTCCTTCCTCCTTCTACCGGGAAGACTACCTGGAAAATGCCGTACGTACGCTCTCCCAGGTGGGTAATAGCACCACGCAGCGTATCGGATTCCGGGGTACTGCCGGCGCATTTTATGATTTCAATGCGTACAACAGCATCAATACCTCTTTCAACCTGCGCGGATTTTCATTCAATCGGGATGGCTACCAGGATGCCGTATTCAACGATCCTTCGCTAAACCTGATTCAAAACTATCGCCGGACCACTGATGGGAATAATGGACGTGACGGATTTGACTGGAATACCGACTTCAAGAAAACATTCAAAAATCCGGGACAGGAATTGACCCTGGCATTTCAGTTAAGCGGTGAAAACTCCAAGAACAACACTGAATTAGCAACCGTCTACGAAAACGGCGGTACCGATCTGAAGCAAAAGACCTTTAATGATGGTGTAAACCGTGAGTACACCCTGCAATCCGATTACACCCATCCATTCAATGATAAGTTCAAACTGGAAACCGGTGCAAAAGCCGTTTTCCGCAGGATCAATTCCGATTCGCGCTATTCCAATTTTGATTACAACCTCTCGGAATACTTAACCGATCCCCAGCGGTCCAACATCTTACTCTATGATCAGGATGTGTATGCCGGTTACGGTTCGCTGACTGTTAATTTCAATGCAGCTTACAGCATGGTTGCCGGAATGCGCTATGAGCACACCTCGATAGCCGGTGACCTGAAGCAAGGGGAAACGACCTTTACCAATCAGTACGACAACTTTGTCCCCAGTCTGATCCTGTCCCGCAAATTCAAGAATTTCTCGACGCTGAAGGTCAGCTATGCGCGGCGCATCCAGCGCCCGAGCCTCGAGTACATCAACCCATTCCAGGACATCTCTGACCCATTGAACATTTCCTATGGTAACCCGGATTTGAATCCGGAATTATCCGATCAGTATGACCTGGGTTATACCGCATTCCTGAAAGGATCGGTGTTGAACTCTTCGATCTATTACCGGCGGACCAAAGACGTTATCGAGCGCTACCTGACCATCGATAACGAAGGGGTAGCATCTACTTCCTTCCAGAACCTGGGACTGTCTGAAAATTACGGATTAAATGTTTTCGGATCATTTCCGATCACCAAATTCTGGACTTTACGCAGCAGCATCGATGTGAATTACCTGAATATCACCAGCAATCTGGGCGGGGAGTCGGTCTCCAACCAGGGCATGCAATACCGCATATTCGGGAATACATCCTTTAAGTTGAAAAAGGACTGGCAGATTGAAGCCTTTGGATTTTTTAATTCGCCACGCTTCACCCTGCAGGGAACATTCCCATCCTTCTCCATGTATAGCATTGGTATCAGCAAGGAATTTTTGAATAAACGTGCTTCATTGGGGATCCGTGCCGTTGCTCCATTCCAGAAATACCTGAATTTCAAAACCGAATTGAGTGGCGCCACCTTTACCCAAACGAGTAATTTCAGCATGCCGTTCCGCTCGGTAGGCGTGACCTTCCGCTATAGTTTCGGTAAGCTGGACTTCAAAGCCCGTGAGCGGGGAAGCTCCATCAAGAACGACGACCTTAAATCCGGTGGTGACAATACCCAGATGCAAGGCAACAGCGGACAACAGCGCAAGTAAGTAACTTTATTTTCATAAGCTTTTCTGGGTTTGGACTTTAGCAGTCCAAACCCTTTTTTATTTCTTCAGCTGATCTGCCATGCAGCGGAATCCAATGGTAGCATTTCGTTCAAAGCCGGATGAAACCCGTAGCAACTGTTGCTGGCGATGCAGTGGCTGAGGGCCCCCTTCCACATACCAGCTGCTGGAAGTAGGCCGGTAATACGAGCCGCCTTTCAGGATCAGATAGCGATAGGAACCGCTGACGTATTCCCCTGCCGTGAGCTCCCAGACTACCCCGGTCAGGTCTTCAATGCCCCAGGGATTGGCACCGTCGGGATGTGCGCCTACCGCTTCCAGTTGGCCATTACCCGGATTGCAGTGCGTACTGTCGTAGGTCATTCCCCAGGGCCAGTCGTTGCCCTCTCCGGTCTGAGCTGCATATTGCCATTCCGCCTCGGTGGGCAACCGTTTGCCAGCCCATGCTGCATAGGCCTGGGCATCTTCCAGACTTACATACACCACCGGGAAGTTTTCTTGTCCCTGCGGTATCTGTGCACCCGTCCAGTGTGCCAGGAAACGTGATGTATCCTGTGGCTGGTAATGGGTGGCCTGCAGGAATTGATTGAACTGACCGTTGGTGACCGGATGCGCATCCATGAAATAGGCCGGCATCTGCAACAAACCGCGATCGGCAGGTTCAGGGTAAGGTATGAAGTCGTACCCATGGGTGACTTTATAATGAAACGATCCGGCTGGTATGGATTTCATGCTCTTGTCGGTGGTTATGGCACGCTCAGGACTGGATGCCATTAACCGGGGAATACTGGGGGGTATAGACAGAATACTTTCATCCCGCAATTCTCCCTGGTCATCCAATAGCTGTACAATCAGTTTGCCTTCAAAAGTCCCCACCAGGTCATTCAGATGCCAGCTTTGGATTTTACCGGCCATGATTTCCTTTCTTACCGGTTGCCGTGACGATGAGGGGATAGTTTCCCACAGCAGGATGGTGCCCTTCCGGTCACTTGCCAGCTGTAATGAGTCTCCCTGCAAACGGACATCAAGGTGGGGCTTAAATCCGGCGATGAGGCCGGGCTGGCTTTCGTTATTGGTTCCCGCCCACTTTTTGGGATACGGGTCAATCTCGGCGTGGAGGTAGTGCTTTCCCATTATTGTATCAAACCGCATTTCTTCGTGATTCCACAGGTCCACCCAGTGCAGACCTGCATCTCCTTCCTGAAGCTGGATCAGCGGGCCCTGATATCCTTCGGGCAATAAAGAGAGGAGGGTATAGACCTTTTTGTCGTCATCACCCCAGCCATTCACCAATACCTGATCTTCGTAGGTGGTAATCAGCGGAGTAAAATTTTTCATGAACGTACTGCGATGCTGATCCAGGTGCCGGAGTATCTGATCCAAAAATGGAAAATAGGGTTCGATCCAGTCGGGATAGCCCGGCCTAAATGCATTGATCTCGATGCCATAACCATTAAATAATGACAAGGCATATTCCCTGCGGATGGGTTCGTAAGCCCATTCGGCAACCCGGTAAATAGCAAAGTCCGGACGGATAAATTTATTGAGGTTCAGCGCCGGCGGATAGTACAAGGCATTATGCACCCGGCCGGTGATGATCCCGGGCATATCTTTAGGGACAGCCATGCCCTCGCTAAACAGAACTACCCCAGGCTTGGCCCGGTCCACCGCATTTTGCAGCTCTATGCTGGCATTGCCGCGGGTATCCAGGATGACCCCGTCGATGTCCAGGGCGCGGGTCAGCGCTTCCAACCCGGCATAATGATCCTCTTTACGGGTGCTCTCATCCCACGGGTTGTAAGCGATGAAGACTTTGGTACCCAGAATGTGACAGGAATCAACGACTTCACGGAGCCGGGTAAGGCCGCCGGGTAAGGTCCTGAACATGTCGTATTGGTTGCGTTGATCCAGCCCCAGGGTAGGCCAGGTAGGCCAGATACCCAGCACGTCAATGCCGCCATAGGCTGGTTTTGCTTTTTTCAGGAAGTCCAGACAGGTATAACGATCGGAATCCGGGTCATAAAATTCTTTATCCCAGCTCATCATCAAATGGATCATGCCGACATCCCGGATCCAGGCCAGGTCCTGCCGTTGATAAAGGTGATCATCAAAGGCAGAATCCAGATCAAACAAATAGTGTTTTTGAAATACCTGCCGCATGCCATCCCGCCATCCTCCGGCATAAGGAACGGCATAGGCCTGATATGTAACCTTACCACCGGGGAAAAGATCGGTCTCAAAACGACGACGGGCAGCTGAAGTCCAGGATTTACGCCGGCAAAGAAATGCTACACCCTGATCCTTACCGACAGGTACATCGGCATAACCCATCTCCCAGGCATCATCGGGCAGGATGACCGGTACGGAGCTCTGACCCGGCCGGAATAACCGGGACCGCGACAACCAATGGTCTCCATACCCGGTAATATAATACCGGGTAGAATCTTCACCGGTCAGAACCAGGTTGCGGAGGGTCAGTGTATCCTTCCCGGTGTTGCGAATGATCAGGGTCACTTGCCCATAGCCATTTTTCGAGACCGGGCTGCGCAAGACACCCTGGAGGTCCGGGCTGCCGCCAACTTCCAAAACGGAGTCAACAGCGGATCCGGTGATCTGATGCAGAACACCATCCACCTCCACACTTGCCCAGGGTAATGGATGGTCAAAGGCCAGGCTCGAACCCGGCAATTTGATGCCGTTGAGATGGCCCTGACCGGTCGTCCAGAAAGTTTGGCTATACGTCCAATGAACCAGGAGTAATAGTGTGATGCCCCAATAATAACGCATGATGATTCTTTGGTCGTAAAATAGGTAAAATTGACTTCCTCCTGAAGCAAAGGATGTGGGAACAAGATCATGAGCCGGGGCAAAGCTGGAGGTCCTACCTTTTACCGCCTACATGTGCTTCATTTGCTACCTTTGTCTCCCGCAGGTAAGTTTATATGGGCGTAATCCAAAGGCAGGGTGCCAAACAAACCCTAATTAACCTGATCGCCGCAGGTATTGGCGGCATCAGTACCATTTTCATCTATCCACTGGATTTTGAGGTATATGGGATCATTTCATTTGTCCAGGCTACGGCCTTCCTGTTTTCCCCTTTTATTCTGCTGGGCGCTCAAAACCTGACTGTTCGTTATTTTCCGCAATTTAAGGGACAGGCCAGCCGGTACAGCTTCCTGACCTTGTTGCTTTTATTCGCCCTGGCCGGGACAATAGTGTTTTTGGTATTGGCCTATTTCTTCTATCCCTGGTATGAGCAATATATGACCGGGAAAAAAGATGATTTATTTATCCGGGCATTACCTTTTTTTATTCCTACGGCCATTTTTTTCAGCTTGGCCTCGATGATGACCCAGTATATTTCCAATTTTCACCGGATTGCGGTTCCCGGGATGATTAATAATCTGCACAAGTTATTTTATCCGCTTATTGTGCTGCTCTTTTATTTCAAGGCAATTTCGGTGACGGGTGCTGGTTATCTGATTGCCCTGAACTATTTTATGACACTATTTCTTCTGGTCGTCTATTTAGCCCGGCTGGGTGAATTGAAATTGTCACTGGACTTCAGCTTCCTGGACCGGCCGTTATTACGCGATATGGGAACATTCGCGTTTTACGGTGTTTTTGGCAGCCTGAGCGGATTGCTGATGTCCCGCATCGACACCTTTATGATCGGCAATTTAATCCGGGATGACAGCCTGAATGGCATCAGCAGTAACGCCAATTACCTGGCCTTTGTAATTCAGATCCCTTCCGCAGCACTCGGGGCGATAGCCGGACCAATACTGGCCGTTGCCATAAAAGCCGGTCGAATGGATGAAGTGGAACAACTCTATAAAAAATCATCCATTAATCTTTTTGCCATCGGATTATTGTTTTTTCTGTTGATCTGGAGCTGCATCGATGATGTGTTTCATGTGATGCCTAATTCCGATAAAGCAGCACTTGGTAAATATGTGGTATTTTTTATAGCCATATCCCGTCTGGTTGATATGCTGACCAGCGTAAATACCCACATTATTTCGTACTCCAGGTATTTCCGGTTTAATTTTTACACCATTGTACTATTATCGGTTTTGAATATCGGATTCAACCTGATATTTATTCCCAAATATGCTATTGTTGGTGCGGCTATTTCGACCTGCCTGTCCATTACATTGTATAATCTTATTAAACTGATCTACATCCGCTACCGGTTTCAGATGCAACCTTTTTCGCCTGGATTGATCAAAGTGATCGCAATTGGAATAGTGGGTTATCTGATTGGTTATTTTTTCCCGGATACCGGCATTCCGCTGCTTAATATTTTTCTGAAATGCTCGTTGATCGGTGGCCTGTATGTTTTTGCGGTCATGAAATGGAAAGTATCGGAAGACCTGACCTCTTTATTCTACCAGGGTCTGGATTGGGTACGCCATCCCGGTAAACTAATCCGCTAAGACTTCAGCGTACGGCTCTGAAAAATCACTTGATAATTCAGGTAGCGTCAGCCTTACTGATTAGCCTGTGACAATTTCGGATCATAGCTTAGGATATCATTTCGATCCTGGATGCGTGCATAAAATCCGTATCCTCCAAAGTTGTTCTCGAGTTTGAGCAGCAGTTTATTCCACCCCGCATGTAATGGCAGGTCAATGGTTGTTTGATCCGGCGCAGCCACACGAACTGCCAAAAACCGATGCAACAGGGTATCGTTCAGAAAGACCTTGATGCCATCATCACTGCCGAACATCATAGGCATCACCGTATCCCTGGGTGCATGGATAAACGTCTGGGCATAACAAATCACGAACTCGGAAGGTTTGACTTTTCGCCACAACTGCATGCCGTAACCGGCTGGTTCTCCGGGTAACAATTCCCAATGTACTTCCTGACCATTCTTACCCGTGTAAGAAGCTCGCGGGTCCCAGTTTTGCTCCGGAGGATAGACACTATCCAGGCCAAAACGCAAATCATCGTTGATCCTGGGATTGTCAAAAGGCCCGATGAATGCCCACGAAGGTATGTAATGTCGTACCGGTTCCAGCCGTATGGCATCCAGACCCAACCAAAGTGTATCTGTTTGTGAAGGATTGGCTAGGGTGAGACTTACTTCAGGTGCATTGGATATTGCCGGCACCACCCATTCCGGAAGTGGCAACAGATTATCGCGGTAGGTTTTCACGGCTAAAGGCTGGGCTCCGCCCCGTATAACCAAATCGCCTCCCTGGGGACTACCCGTCAGATACAGGGTGAGGTCATAGCCGGATTCTTTCAGGTTCGGCATCGAGAGCCGGGTCTCCTGGCCGGGAAGCAGGCCAAACCACAATTCGTGATCGTTGCTCCAGTCCGGACCAGCATCGCTGCGATCCACAATCCGGGGATTGTAAACCCCTGGCAGGATCATGGCCTCGCCTTCCAGCACCGGCCAGGCAACTTTCCGGGTTACCGCCTGCAGATGGCCGTCCGGTATTTCCGGAGCCGGCTGCCTGGTTGGGCCTTCCTGATACCAAAAAGCTACTGTAGCTATATCCGCTTCTTCATCGTTCACCTGACCGTGTTCCAGCTGGACCAGGAGGGATTTATCAAATGGAATCGCATCCCGTATGTGATGCCGGTAAGCTGAAATACGAGATGTCGCGTCGTCCTTCACCACCAGGCCATGAAAATCGGCGGCATACACACCATTGCGGAAATACCAGCCACTGTTCAGATAGTCCTCTATGCCCGTGCCATGCGTGGAAGGCCGGGGCTCTCCATCTACATAGATCTGTTCGTCGCCTTCGAGATAACCCAGGTCACTATGATAACTTTCTCCTGAATAGTGCAGGCCCGCAAAATAGCCTCTTCCCTGCATATCCAGGGCAGTATAAGGAATAGTATCCTGCGTCCGTACTTCCCGCTGCCACCGGGCATGGAAGGTGGTCAGATGCGATGGTACCTCTCTTAATTTACCCACATTGATGTGAAAATACAGTGCGTAAAGGGGATAGGAACTCCGGTTGATGATCTCGACACGTGCATGCTGGGAGAAGGGCATCGGAAAATAACAGTAATATCCCCCGCTGCTCATGCCGATGAACTGTGCGGTAAAATGTTCGTACCGGAAGGGGCTGCCAAAAAAGTCACCCACCGGAGACCAGACGGAAGGGTTTTGTTCTCCGTCCCAAAAGATGCGCAGGATGATATGCCGTAAGTAGTCCGGATCCCGGGAGTCAAAAGTAAACCACATGCGATTGATGAGACCCGGACCGGAAACATCTGCAATTATTGCCGTGTCACCAGCAGCCAGACTCCAGCGGTCATTGTTGCCTCCGGTCGTATCGTAACTGGAAATCTGATATTCATCACGAGTGCGTTCCACCCAGTAGGCCGCATCGTGTCCGGCAGGAAATATCAGCGGCTGATCCCGGCAACCCAGGATGATGATTCCGAAGATCACCCATAGTAAAGACTTTCGCATCATGCATAACGATCTAGGAATAAAGTTAAGGGGTTGGATGGTTCTGCGGTAATGGGGGGAAAGGTTTATGCATATCGTTTAACACAGGATGCGAAGATCAAGCCCTGTCGTTAATATTCCACATCCGATATCACAATCTTGAACTCCACCCTGCGATTGAGCTGCCTTCCCGATTCCACCGCATTGGAGGCTATGGGCTGCTGACTGCCATGGCCTACATAGGTCACCCGGCGTGGCTCGATGCCGTATTTGATCAGGTAATTGACCACTGCCTGGGCACGCTGAACCGACAGCTTCTGATTGTACACCGGATCCCCGGAGATATCGGTATGTCCGTGGATCTGGATCAGCCAGTCGGCGTGTTCACGCATCAGCTTCAGCAACTTATTCAGTTCGTGATAGGACGCGGGCAATAAGGTCGCCTCATCGTAATCGAAGTAGATGTTATTCAATGCATACAGCCGGTTGGTCTCGATGGGATCCGGCACCAACTGGGTTGAATCGGCCTTGATGACGGGATCGATTTTCCGGACGGAAACATCATCCAGGTAGTAATAAGCATAATTCAGAAAGCTCTCCCCACTGGTGGCTGTCCGGTCATCCGGGAAGAAGTTGCCTATGGTCAGGTATTTAGCGTCAACCTCAGCGCTAAACGTCTTCTGCAGTCGCAGCCAGCTGCCATCCTTTACAATAACCGCATCTTTCCAGACAACCTGTGGTTCTTCTTCCAGTAAGCTGGCTCCAACGTCAGAAATCTTCTCCTCCGAGAAATACCCTCCGATATTGCCGGCCCATAAGGAGCCTTTGAGGTGTCCGACCCACATCGTCACCTCATAAAGCTGCCCGGGAACCAGTGGTTCATTGAGCAATACCTGTATATATTCACGGCAATGAGGCTTACCATTGTAACAGCCATAGACGGTAATCCCAGCACAATAGGATCCGTCCTTGGCATACATGTTGCCAAAACCCTTCTCACGCCAATGCCTGGGGACGTTCAGCCCCGGTCCGTAGAGATCCGGCGATGCACTGGTAGGTGAACACCAGTTATTACTGCATTGCGTAAAATGGGTCCCCGTGTAGAACCATTCCAGTGGTCTGGTGTTGAGTTCTTCAAATGAAGGGTTAGGAATCAGGTTGGGATAGCGCAATGGTGGCTGGCTGTATAGCCAGTTAGCTATCCATAGGATACAGATTAAGATTGGTTGGCCGCGCATCGGAATCAAGTTCCAGTAAACAAATAACGAAGTCGAACTTCGCTTTCTTATACTCGGGGGATACGACGGGGGGAGGCTTTTTATAACTTTGCCTTGCCTTAAAGATAAACAAAAAATGAAAAAAGATTTCATCAAAAAATTACGACTCACAAAAATCAATGCAGGAAGCTGGACCGGGATGAAATCCAGCACATCCGATGATCATCTGGAATCCTATTCTCCCGTAGACGGGCAGCTGATTGGAAAAGTAAGCGTGACCAGTCGCAAAGATTACGATAAAATCATCCAGACTGCCGAGAAAGCTTTTGTTTACTGGAGGACAGTCCCCGCTCCCAAGCGCGGAGAGATCGTGCGGCAATACGGAGATGCTTTGCGCAGGCATAAAGAACATCTGGGTATGCTGGTCTCCTATGAAATGGGAAAGAGTTATCAGGAAGGTCTGGGAGAAGTACAGGAAATGATCGACATCTGTGATTTTGCAGTTGGCCTGTCCCGGCAACTCTACGGATTGTCCATGCATTCGGAGCGACCTGCACACCGCATGTACGAGCAATGGCATCCCCTCGGGATCGTGGGCATCGTGTCTGCGTTTAACTTCCCGGTGGCAGTATGGTCCTGGAATGCCATGATCGCCCTGGTCTGCGGCGATGTGGTCGTTTGGAAACCATCGGAAAAAGTACCACTCTGCGGCGTAGCCTGCCAGCTGATCTTTCAGGACATCCTCAAGGCCAATAAAATGCCGGAAGGCATTGTCAACCTGATCAACGGGGATTACCGGGTCGGGGAATACATGACGCATGACGAGCGGGTACCCTTGATTTCGGCCACCGGCAGCATCCGTATGGGCAAGATCGTCGGCACGGCGGTGGCTCAACGCCTGGGCCGCTCCTTACTGGAGCTGGGAGGTAACAATGCCATCATCATCACCCCAAGTTCGGACATGAAGCTGGTTCTTACCGGGGCCGTTTTCGGTGCCGTAGGTACTGCCGGGCAGCGGTGTACTTCAACGCGCCGGCTGATCATCCACGAATCCATCTACGAAGACGTAAAGAAGGCGTTGCGCAAAGCCTACCGGCAAATACGCATCGGCAATCCGCTGGATGCCTCCAATCACATGGGTCCGCTGATTGATACCGACGCAGTAGCCCTTTACGAAAATTCGCTGAAAGCCGTTAAGGAGCAGGGCGGTACCTTCCTGGTACGGGGTAAAGCGCTGACCGGAGAAGGGTATGACTCCGGATGTTATGTGAGCCCTTCGATCGCCGAGGTTACCAATGATCTGGCCATCGTACAGCACGAGACATTCGCGCCGTTGC
Organism: Lewinellaceae bacterium; assembly: GCA_020636135.1. NCBI lineage: Bacteria > Pseudomonadati > Bacteroidota > Saprospiria > Saprospirales > Lewinellaceae > Lewinellaceae bacterium. The sequence continues at coordinate 507,784 of JACJYK010000003.1, read as the reverse complement.
TGTACCTGATCAAATATTCGACCATCGAGGAAGCCATTGCTTTGCAGAATGGCGTTCCACAGGGACTATCTTCGGCTATTATGACCACTAATTTGCGGGAGGCAGAGCTTTATCTCTCGACCGCCGGATCGGATTGTGGCATAGCCAATGTCAATATCGGCACGAGTGGCGCAGAGATCGGCGGAGCGTTTGGTGGTGAGAAGCAGACCGGTGGCGGACGGGAAAGTGGTTCCGACTCCTGGAAAGCCTACATGCGCCGGCAGACCAATACCATTAATTACAGCACGGAGCTGCCTTTAGCACAAGGGATCAAATTTGATTTTTAACCTTTGTGCTTCCGAAGATGATCAACACATACTGTCCGATTACCACCTATAAAATGGTATTTTCGGACCGTTAGACATTGACTTAAATTATCCTGATGAATCGTACAGAAGCAGAAGCCCTCTTGTTTTCGATGACTGAGACCGAAGCCCTGCGACGCCATATGCGCAGCGTAGAACTGGTCATGCGCAGACTGGCACAGCACTTTGGTGAAGATGAAGACCTCTTCGGTATTACCGGTTTGCTCCACGATGCAGATTATGAAAAGTGGCCGGAAAAGCACCCTAATCTGATCGTGGAAGAACTGCGCAAGCAGGGCGAGGATGAAATGGCTCACGCGATTGCCGGCCATTATACCAAGTGGAATGTGCCTCGCAACAGCCTGCTCGACAAATGCATTGTGGCCGCTGACGAGCTAACGGGATTTACGTATGCCGCCGCTTTGATCCGACCCACCAAGATTGATGGAATGGAGCCCAAATCCGTCATTAAAAAACTCAAGACCAAAGGCTTTGCGGCCAGTGTGGACCGCGATGAAGTGTATAAGGGTGCCGAGATGATCGGCATGGAGTTGCCGGATCTCATCAAAATGATCATCGAGGTCCTTACGGAGCATAAGGAAGAAATGGATTTGGAGTAAGCATTTGGATTGCCTGCCCGAAAATAATATGGATTGAAGTTTGATTAATAAAACGGTTCGCTAATTTATTTCCATGGACCGTTGGTCGTGATGTTTAATACCTTACCATTTAAATCGATTTTATACAATCCACCGGCACAGCCAATCCAATAATTACCTCTTCGGTCTTCCGTGATGCTCATGATGGGTTTGGGAACCGGGTAATTTTTAAATGCGTCATCATCGTATTGATAGACACCATGAGATAATGTTCCCAACCAAATCTTTCCCGACCGATCGCGATAAATTTCATAAACATCGTTGTCATTTATTCCTTCTATTCCGGGATAATGGATGAAATTTTTTCCGTCATATCGGGTGACCCCACCCGGTCCAAATCGTTTGTTTTCATCCGGGTCGTCTTTTTCCGCGACGCGGGATCCAAACCAAATAGTACCGTCTTTATCCTCGGCAATGGCTTGTACATTATTCGAATAAAGACCATCATCTTTGGTAAAATGAGCAAATGATTTCCCGTCGAATCGGGTAGCGCCATATCCGTCCAGGCCAAACCAAATGCCTCCCTGTGAATCCTCCCGGATGGCTGTTATCCAATTTTTCGTGTCCTCATTGATGGTTGTATTTACCAACGGTCTCGGAAAGGGAAAATCAACGAATTGTTCTCCGTCAAATTTACAAACGCCTCCCCAGGTCCCGACCCAAAAATTGCCCTGGCTGTCGATCAGTAAATTGCTCACCAGGTTATTACAAAGCTGATTGGCCGTCGTAAAATTGGTAAAAGCCTGGCCGTCGTATTTGGAAATACCTTCTCCGGTACCAAACCACATATTTCCAGCCTGGTCCTGAATAATACTGGTTATCCGGTTGCTTGGCAGGCCATCATCCATGGTCAGATAACCGAGTCTTTTTCCATCGTAACGGGCTACACCCTTACTTAATGTACCAAACCACAGATTCCCCTTCGCATCTTCAAAAGTTGCTACTACATAATCGGCGATTTGGGATCCGCCACCTGTTAGCTCATCACTTTCTTCATGCTCAGATGTCCGGCTGGGAGCACAACATAAAATGGTCATTGCAATCAGGATGTAGAGCATTCCAAAAATCTTGTTTACAGAATGAGTCATCATCAGTTATTTGTAGATCAGGTTAATATGAAATCCAATGGCATCCGAAATGGCTTCATCTTTAAGGAGGTGATTGTAGTTCACGCCCCAATCATTGCGGTCAATTTTGAATTTTGTATTTACTTCCTTTTTGCCGGGATCAAATTCTGCCCGGAAGCGGATCGATTTTGAAATATTCTTTATCGTCAGCACAGCATCTATTTCAGCATGTGTCTGATCGTTATAGTTTATTTGGGTGATAACCAATCTTGCCACCGGATATTCCTTGACATTAAAAAAGTCTTCGGATTTTAAATGGTCTACCAAGCTTTTATTTGCATCCTCAATTTTAATATCCGTGTTTGAAATGGAATTCATATCGATGATAAAATGACCTCCGGTAATTTGATCGTTTGTTTTTATTAACTGACCTTCCGTGAGGCTAATAAACCCCTCATGACCGCCAAAATAAAAGGTATATTCTCCCATCCATTTCAGGGAGCTTTTTTCGAGGTTGACACTTAGCGTTTCCTGAGCTTTGATACCTGCACCTACTACCACCATCCCGATGAGGGTATTGATCATTTTCTTCATGTGAATTTATTTTTGACAAACTAAACCCACTTTTTGCCGAATTGGTGTAAAGTACTTGTAAAACAGTGTAAACCGAATGTAAAACTGTAATGAGTAGGGAGTATTTAGTAGTTAGTATTCAGAAATAATAAATATTGCTACTGACTACTGATTACTGATTACTGATTACTGACTACTAAATCCTTTAAACCCCTATTTTGCCCAACTCAATACCTTCCGAGTAGGCGACCTCGATGCCCGCTTCGTTAAAGGCGTGTTTGATGCGCTGATAGGTTTCAAATGTGGCGGTCCAATAATCATCCGGAAGGATACACGGTCGTACACTGACGAGGATGTTGTGGCTGTCAAAAGACTCGATGCCGATAATGGGTGCAGGATCCTGAAGAATGACCGGAAAGTCAAGGAGCGCCTTCTCGATGGTTTCCCGCACTTTGGGAAAACTTTCCGAATATGCCATCGTGACCTTTAACTCAAGCCGGATGTAGTTTTTCATCGAGAAATTGGTGATGATGCTATCGGTCACTTTTCCGTTGGGCACAATGAGGGTTTTATTACCGGGTGTCACCAATAACGTGTTGAAGATCTCAATGCGTTCCACGCGGCCAAAGACATCCGAGATCTGCACCCAATCGCCTACTTTGTATGGTTTGAAAAAAATGATGGTCATGCCGGATGCAAAATTGCCAAGGAACCCCTGCAGTGCAAGCCCGATGGCGAAGACGATCCCAGCCAATACCCCAACGATGGAAGACACCTGGAAACCCAGCGTACCGGCTGCAAACAGGACCACAATAATTTTCAGGGCAATGCTGGCCATGGAGGTGAGAAACCCTTCCAGCTCTGGTGATATGAATGCCTTAGCTAACAGTCGATGAAGGACCACCAGTACTTTTTTGACCAGCCAGAAGCCGATCAGCAGGATGGCGATGGCCAATAAAAATTTGGGTGCTATATCCCAGATCCAGCCACCCAGATTATTGAGAAAATCATTCAACTTCGCTACGTTCATATGCAGGTATCAGTGGTAAAAGAGGTAAAAGAGGTAGCAGAGGTATCAGAAGTAAAAGAGGTATCAGAGGTATCAGAGGTGACAGAGGAGAATCTGAAATCCAGTATCATCATGCTGAAATCTGCTTTATTCTTCCTCCCAGTCGTAATCAACCAATCCCGTGCGTACGTATTCCTCGTACCGCTGCTGGTGGTAATCTGTCCACTGCTTGCGATAGGGTGAGTTGTTGACTTCCTGGTTGAAAGCAGACTGTGGTTGCTTTCCCTGCAGGGCATCGTAAAGCAGGTCCGTAAAATGCACTGGCAAGGTTACGTCTACCATAAAATCCGTCATGACCTGATGATGATCAAATTCGTCCATGGGTTCTACAATGGCGAAATCATCTTCATTGGCTTCGACGAAATCCAGGAATTCGACCCATTCGGAAGGTAAGTTATCGAAGAAGTGGTCATCGTCAGGCAGGAAGTTCAGATCACCGGTAGGCCGGTGTAAATAACATATCTTTCCGCCCTGTACTTCACGGGTTATTGTTTGAATGAGCTCATCATTCGGCTCAAAAGGCAACCTTTTCGTCACGAGAAAAAAAGGATTTAGAGGTTTAGATGTTAAGGGTATACTTCTGCTATCAATTCAATCTCGATGGCAATGTTCCGGGGCAATGAGCCCATGCCTACGGCTGATCTGGCATGCCGTCCATGTTCACCAAAAACATGAACCAGCAGGTCAGAACATCCATTCACTACTTCCGGCTGATTGCCAAAGTCCGGCGCACAATTGACCATGCCCAACACTTTCACAATGCGCTTGATCTTCTTAAGATCACCCACTTCAGCTTTCAGCGATGCTATCAACTGAATAGCAGCCAATTTAGCTGCTTCATAACCTTGCTCCTGGGTCAGGTCGACACCTACTTTCCCGGTTATGTATCCGCCATCCGGCGTGTTAGGCCCTTTCCCAGAGGTATAGACCAGATTGCCGACGCGTACGGTATTTACATAGTTCGCAACGGGCGCCCCTACTTCCGGGAGGGTGATGCCTAATTCCTGCAGTTTCGCTTCGGGGTTGTACGATGGATCCATGGTTTCCTGATTTTCGCTGGTGGCCGGCTGGGAAGTCGAAGGAGCTTCACATCCGGTTGCCAATATTAGGATAAAAAAAGCAAATGAATAAAAGACTTTCATAATTCAGTTGATTCTGCCGATGAAGATAAAAAATCATGAAATATTCCGGCCAAAGTTTATCCCTGCCGATTCTAAATATTCCCTGTCAGCCTGGGGAACGATCTGCTTTGCATGTGCAGGCTGAGAAAAATAACTACCTTTTGCTCCTTAAAACCCAGGACTATGTCTGATTCAATCCTGACCGCTGCGGCACTATACCATCACCTTGATAAGCCTGACTGGCGGGTATTTGACACCCGGTTTTCTCTGCCCGATCCTGCTGCCGGAGAGCAGGCTTACCTGAATGGCCACATCCCGGGAGCTATCTATGCCCATCTGGATCGTGATCTATCGCAACCGGTGATCCCGGGGGTTACCGGCAGACATCCCTTGCCGGACAAAAAAAATTGGGAAGAGACTCTGAATAAATGGGGTCTCAGCAAGGACATGCACCTTGTCGTATACGACGATCAGATTGGAGGTATCGCTGCACGGCTGTGGTGGATGCTGCGATGGTCAGGGTTCCCCAAGGTGATGGTCCTTGATGGTGGCTGGCAGTCCTGGGTGAATGGCGGATTTCCGGTGACCAAAGACATTGCGAAACCGGGTTTATCATCCTATACCCCGGATTATCACGACGAATGGCTGATACCAGCCCAGGAGGTGGATCGCTGGAGACAAGATCCGGCATTCTGTGTGGTGGACAGCCGGGAAGCTATCCGGTACCGTGGCGAACAGGAACCCATTGACCCGGTGGCCGGTCATGTACCGGGAGCAGTAAATCTGCCCTTCGGTGAAAACATGAGCGAAACCAAAGCCTGGAAATCAGCCCATACGCTGAAGGACCGTTTTGCCGTCATAGCCGATAAAGTACCTGCCGACCACACCGTCTTTTATTGCGGATCTGGTGTAACCGCATGTCACAACATTCTGGCTTATCACCAGGCCGGATTGGGTATGCCTTGCTTATATGCCGGATCATGGAGCCACTGGATTGCCGACCCATCGCGCCCGGTTGCATTAGGAGAAAATCCCTGATGTGGTTTTATTCCTTGTTTTCGTGACCTTTAGATCCTGACCGCCGGGTTCTTTTCACTTGCTTCACCGCGTCATTCACTTCATCCGTGGCTTTGATCAGTTCGTTCAATTGTTGCTTGCGCTGAGGATCCTCCTGCTTTGCGTCGGCTTTTTTGTTCGCTTTCGTTTCTTCAGCCAGCGGTTTACTCACTCCGTTGAATACAAATTGGCCATTCTGCGCATCGATGACCATGGCGGTTCCGGGCCCAGCCGTACCTCCCAGCACCTGCTTGGCCAGTTCGTTGACAAGTTCTTTCTGGATCACCCGTTTTAGTGGTCGTGCACCGAATTCGGGATCGTAACCCAGATCGGTGAGCAGATCCAGGGCCGCGGGAGTCAATTCCAGACTGATGCCTTGCTGACCCAGGTTCTTGCGGACGCCTTTCAGCAACAGTCCGGCAATTTGCTTGATCTCGTCTTTGGTTAAAGGAAGGAACATGATCTTTTCATCGATCCGGTTAAGAAATTCCGGCCGCAGATTTTCCTTCAGCTGGTTAAACACCTCCTCTTTGGTGGTCTCGATAATCTCCGCGCGATGATCCGCCCCGAGCGCATCGAGGTCCTCGAAGTTCTCCAGAATGACATCCGAGGCCATATTGGAGGTCATGATGATGATGGTATTCTTAAAGTTGGCTACGCGGCCTTTGTTATCGGTCAGCCGCCCGTCATCCAGGACCTGCAACAATATATTAAAGGTGTCCGGATGGGCTTTCTCGATCTCATCCATGAGGATAATGGAATAGGGTCGCCGGCGAACCGCTTCCGTAAGCTGTCCTCCTTCCTCGTAACCTACATACCCCGGAGGCGCGCCGACCAGGCGGGATGCTGCATGCTTCTCCTGGTATTCACTCATGTCGATACGGGTGATGGCACGTTCGTCATCAAAGAGCACCTCGGCCAGCGCCTTGGCGAGTTCAGTCTTTCCGACCCCGGTAGGGCCCAGAAATATAAATGAACCGATGGGACGATTGGGGTCCTGCATGCCAGCGCGACTTCTGCGCACGGCATCGGAAACAGCTCTTACCGCTTCTTTCTGACCGATGAGGCGCTCCCCGATCTTTTCTTCCAGATGCAGCAATTTTTCCTTCTCGCTCTGCAGCATTCGCTGAACCGGTATACCCGTCCAGCGAGCGACAACCTCTGCCACATCATTGGCGGTTACCTCTTCATTGGTAAATCGATCTTCTTCCGGAAGTGCGTTCAATAGCTTTTCCTTTTCAATCAATTCGGCTTTCAGCTTTTCGATCTCACCGTAGCGAATCTGGGCTACCTTGTCGAATTCAGCATTGCGCTCAGCCTTACTGGCTTCCTGCTCTTTTTCGTCAATTTGTTTTTTCAGGTTTTGGATGGCGTCGACCTGTTCTTTTTCATTGTGCCACTGGGAGCGCTTACTATTGGCTTTTTCGCGGGCATTGGCCAGCTGTTCCGAGATTTGTTTCAGCTTAACCTGATTGTTCTCCCGCTTGATGGCCTCCCGTTCGATCTCCAACTGCTGAACGCGTCGATCCAATTCATCGATTTCGTCCGGCACGGAGTCCAGTTCGAGGCGGAGCTTGGCCGCAGCCTCATCGATCAGATCCAAGGCCTTGTCGGGCAATCTTCGGTCGGTGATGTACCGGCTGGACAGCTCTGCGGCGGCCACCAGTGCTTCATCCAGGATGTCGATTTTGTGGTAAACTTCGAATTTTTCCTGGACTCCCCGGAGGATCGAAATGGTATCTGCCACACTGGGTTCATCGACGTAAACGGTCTGAAAACGCCTCACCAGTGCCTTATCCTGTTCAAAATACTTCTGGAATTCATCCGGTGTGGTCGCACCAATAACCCGGAGTTCACCACGGGCCAGCGCCGGCTTCAGGATATTGGCTGCATCCAGTGCTCCATTGCCTCCTCCGGTGCCGATCAGGGTATGGATCTCATCAATGAACAGGATAACCTCTCCCTGGGAAGCATTTACTTCATCGATGACTCCTTTCAACCGCTCTTCAAACTCACCTTTAAATTTTGCCCCGGCAACCAATCCCGCCATGTCCAGGGTGAGGATGCGTTTCTTACGCAGATTTTCAGGTACATCTTTTTTGACTATGCGCCAGGCGATTCCCTCTACGATGGCTGTCTTTCCGACCCCTGCGTCACCCACCAGAATGGGATTGTTCTTACTCCTTCGGGACAGGATCTGCAGGATACGACGGATCTCATCATCCCGCCCGATGATCGGGTCCAGGTCACCATTGGCAGCCCGGTCGTTGAGATTGATCGTGTATTTTTTCAGTGCGTTGTATTGATTATCCACATTGGGGTCATCTACCTTCCGGCCCTGCCGAAGTTCACGGATGGCTTCTTTCATGGCTGTCTCGGTGGCTCCCAGTCCCTGCAACAGACTCGCTGCCTTGTCCTTCCCCTGGAGGATACCCAGCAGGATCAGCTCAACGGAGATGTATTCATCCCCGAAGATGGGCATCATTTTTTTAGCCCGGGCCAGAGCTGCATTCGCATCACTGCTCAGAAATTGTTTATTGGCGCCTTCAGAACGAGGATAGTTGCGGATGGCCTGATCCAGGATGGTCCGCAGCTGGTCCATATCAACGTGCATCTTTTGCAGCAGAAAGGAGCTGATGCTCTCCTCCGAATTCATGATACCCAATAACAAATGGGTGGTGTCAACCTGCTGCTGATGCAGGGTGCCGGCCAGCTTCTGTCCCTCCAGAATGCACTCCTGCGCTTTTATGGTAAAATCATCGTAGGTCATAAATCTTCTTTCGTTAGGTGTCCAAAATTAGCACAATTGCCTTTTTAATTCATGGCACTGGTCTTACCTCCAGTCAACGACAAGCAATTCCTTCTGATTATTGACGCAATATCCGGCCGACAGGATACAAACGGAATGTTTTTTCGTAGTAGGGCGAATGCTGATAGACGAAATTCAGCTGTGCCCGGGCATTGGCTGCAAAATCAGCGTCTGCCTGCTTCTTAGCTTCGAATTCAGCAGCAAGCTGCGGGTCCTTTGCCAATAAATCTGCTGCCGTGTCTTCAAAGACGTAACTTGAGAAATATTCTTTCTGCCCCAGGATCGCGTCAAAATAGTTCCACGCAAAATAAGAGTCAGTGGCTTCCGGTTCCAGGGTCTCTATGATAAATCGCACTGCCGGTTGGTCGGTAGGGATCACATAATCGCCCTTGTGATAGTTCCATGATCTTGTTTGCGCCAGGACAGCAACCTTCGTATGCAGGTAGTGGCCTTCATAGGGATTGGAAGGAGAGCGGAAATCGGTGATGGAATACATCTCCAGTTCGAGAGTGGTGTCCGCAGTCAACTGTCGCATTTGAACACCATTCCAGCGCAGGCGGTCAATGATGTCATCGTAGGCCTGCGGTAGGAGGTATGCTTCCGGACGATGTATGGTCCTGGAAGGAATGTAAGTATTGTAAAATGGGATGTATTTCCGGTAAGGTTTGCTGTGGTCGTAATACATCCGTTTCTGGCCGGTGACGAGACTGGGTTTATAGGTTGCTTCATAACCGGAAAAAAGTATTGAATCCTTTTGATTCAGATCCAGTTCCCAGGCTACCGGAAAATCCTGTTGTTCACGTGCAAGTTGCTTTGCTTCCTCACGCAATGCCCGGATTTTACTCCCTTGTTCCGTAAGGATCTCCAATAAATGCATCTCCAGGGAATAGGCACCCCGAACACGCTGGGCAAAGGTCTTCAGCATATGGGCTTCAGAGATCATGGCAATGGTGTGATGTAATGCCGCATATCCGGAGCCAAACCGGGGGCTCTCAAAAAAAGCAAATATGCCCTGGTCCGGCGTATTTTCAACATTCACATAGGGAACCGCGGGATAACCGGAAGCAGTGAGCCGGCGGTAGATCTCCGGAAAGAACTCCTTACGCATATAATCTCCCAAAGGAGGCGAAGCCTTGTCTTTCTGGGACTCCACAATGGTCATAATGTATGGATAGTCGGCGCCATTGGTCGTATGATTATCCAGAAACACGTCCGGGTCCCATTTGCAGAACAACTGCTGGAAGCTCTGTGCATTTTTTGAATCGCTTTTGATAAAGTCGCGGTTCAGATCCAGGTTCCTGGCATTACCCCTGAAACCATGTTCTGCCGGTCCGTTTTGATTGGCACGACTGAAAGCGTCCCGGTTGAGAGCACCGCCAATGTTGTAAAACGGTATCAGGACCACAACTACGTTCTGCCACAGGCCTGGATCGATCTTGCCTTCCAGTAAATCCCGTACAAACATCATGGAAGCATCCACTCCACAGGGTTCGCCGGCATGGATCCCGTTATTGATGAAGAGGATCAGCTTGTTCTGCTGACGAAGGATACCCGGATCAAAAACGCCATTGGCAGAGAGGATGATCTCGTGCAAAGGAAACCCACTGTCGGTCATACCGAATGGTTGCATGCGGATCTGGTCCGCTGTGCCCGCCAGCTGCTGGTAATAATCAATCACTTCAGCATAGGTGGCTGAATAATTGGTGTCACGCTCAAAAGGAGTTTGTCTTACATTCTGAGCCGGCAAAGCCCAGGTTGACAGGATAAATACTACAGGCAGAAATTTGCTGAACCAACAAACCATAATCAGGAATTTACTGTATTCGTATATTAGAGGATGGATGTAAAAGTAAAGGTTTAAGCAATCTTTAACGTCAGATCTATGCTTTCCAGTAAACGTCTTGACCTTAACAATAGTTAAAATAAGTACAGCCAAAAAAGTTGAACACCATGAATAGACTTTTCATTGGGGTGAGTTTTGCACTTATCCTGACCGCACAAACTGCCCAGGCACAGTACTTTGGCCGTAATAAACCCGTGTATCAGAACTTTGATTTCAAAGTCATCGAAACTCCCCATTTTGACATATACTCCTATTTGAAGGACCGCAATGAGATAAACCGGCTCAGCGAATGGTCTGAATTGTGGTACAGCATGCACCAGGAAGTGCTGCGGGATACATTCACCGAAAAAAATCCGATCCTGTTTTACAACGATCACTCGGATTTCCAGCAGACCAATGCCATCTCAGGTTCGATCGGCATCGGTACCGGCGGGGTCACGGAAGCTTTGAAAAACCGGGTGGTCATGCCGCTGACCATGACCAACCAACAGACCAACCACGTGCTGGGCCATGAGATGGTTCATGCATTCCAGTATCATATGATCCTCACCGGTGATTCGACTAACCTGGCCAGCCTGCAGAACCTGCCATTGTGGATGGTGGAAGGTATGGCCGAATACATGTCCCTCGGTCGTTATGATGCCAACACGGCAATGTGGATGCGGGACGTTGTCCTTAATAACAAGGTACCCACCCTGAAAGATCTTTTTAATCCGGAATTCTTCCCCTACCGTTACGGTCAGGCATTCTGGGCTTTTTTCTCCGGACTTTACGGGGACGAAATGATCAAGCCCTTTTTTGTAGCCACGGCCAAATACGGACTACCCGTTGCGGTACAATCGGTACTTCATACCAATTTCGAAACCCTGAGCAACCAGTTTAAAACCGCTCTGGAAACGTATTATACACCCCTGCTGGCCGACAAAAAAGAAGCAAGCTTCGGACGAAAGATTGTCACGGAAGATAACGGAGGGGAGATGAACATCTCGCCGGTCGTGAGCCCGAATGGCCGTTACGTCATTTTCTTATCCGAAAAAGAACTGATCACCACCGACCTGTACCTGGCCGATACCAAAGATGGCAAGATCATCCGCAAAGTGTCCAGCCGTGTCAAGGACGGACACCTGGATAACATTGACTACCTGGAGTCTTCCGGTACCTGGTCCCCTGACTCCAAAAGATTCGCATTTGTTGCTTTCAAGAAAGGAAGGAACATCCTCGTGATCAAGGATGTCAGCAATGGTCGGACCGTCGAGGAGATCGCTCCGAAAAATTTACAGGCTTTTGCCAATCCAACCTGGTCACCCAATGGACGCAGCATTGTCGTTGCCGGGTTGTCGGAAGGTAAATCCGATCTATACCAGATTGATATTAGGACCAAGCGGCTGACGCAGCTCACCGATGACCTGTACAGTCAGATCCAGCCCAGTTGGTCGGAGGACGGTAGCAAGCTGGTCTTTGCAACCGACAAAATGGCGATTGATGATGGCCGCGTGCGTGGAAAATACACCATGAATATTGCCGTTATGGATATGGAAAGCAAGGAAATCACCCAATACGATTTCTTCCATGGAGCGGATAACCTCAATCCTGAATTTGACGGTCAGGGAAATATTTATTTCTTATCCGACCACGACGGCTTTCGCAACCTGTATTATTACAAAGTACCAGAAGACAAGGTATTCAGGATGACCGATTATCTCGTCGGTATCAGCGGTATAACCTCATATTCTCCGGCCATTTCTGTCTCCAAGAAAAGAGATGAAGTCTATTACTCCAATTATCTGGACGGTAAATACATCATCAACCGGGCGCAGAAGGAGGACTTCCTGATGGAAGAAGCAGACCCTAATGCCATCGACTATACGGCAGCCACCCTGCCGGTCATAGGTCTGAGTAAAACCGATCAGGTGAACTCGAATCTGGACTTTATGGAAAACCGTCCGGCGCCGCCAGTAAAGGAGTTCAAACAGATCGCATACAAACCCAAATTCCAGCTGGATTATATCGGCGGCAGCAGCGGAGTAGGTGTAGGGACCAGTAATGCCTATGGTACCCAGACCGGTCTGGCGGGAGGTATTGATATGTTGTTCAGTGACATCCTGGGCAACAATCAACTCTACACCGGGGTCTCCCTCAATGGTGAGATCTACGACGTTGCCGGCGTATTCCAGTACATCAACCGAAAACATCGCTTAGCCTGGGGGATGACCTTATCGCATATCCCCTACCGCACCGGTTATGCCAGCTATGCCGGCGTGGATTCGTTGCGGTATGGTAACGGGTACATCCTTGCCGACCGTGTTGAGCTGAATCTGTTGCGCATCTTCGAAGACGGAACTTCCGCTTTTTTCCATTATCCGTTTTCTTCAACCATGCGAGTAGAAGGTAGCATCGGTACGTCGTACCGGTATTTTCGATGGGACCAGTACCACAACTATTACGACGGTTTCGGTCAGCTCATCTATCAGGAGCGTGAAAGGCAAAAGCTCGAGGGCGACCTGAACCTGGGAGGATATATCATCCGCAAAACATTCATGCATAATGCAAATGTGGCATTGGTGGGAGACAACTCCTATTTCGGCCTCACTTCTCCCCTGGCTGGATACCGCTACCGGATTGGTGCAGAGAAATATTTCGGTGGGTATGACTTTTATACAACCCTCATCGACGTGCGAAAATACATACGGGTCAATCCGGTTACCTTTGCCTTCAGGGCGATGCAATATTCGCGCTTCGGCGTGGATGCCAATGCATTCTATCCGCTCTTTATCGGTGAAATGGGTCTTGTCCACGGTTATCGCTACGGATTGCGTGATGAGATCGAACAGCGCTATGGCATCAACTTCAATCAGCTCAGCGGAAGTAAAATGGCGATGGTCAACTTTGAGACACGATTGCCATTTACCGGACCAGAGCGCCTGTCCCTGATCAAGTCAAAGGCATTGTTCACCGAGCTGAACTACTTCATCGATGGCGGTGTGGCTTTTGACAGTTTCTCGGAATTCAAAGATCCTGCCGAGGGTCCATTAACCACTAAACCGGCAGTGGTCTTCAGTACCGGTTTGGGATTACGGATCAATGTTTTCGGTGCTTTGATCGTGGAACCCTATCTGGCCTTCCCCATTCAGAAGAACACCAAAGGTAGTTTTGGAATAAATCTGGTGCCGGGGTGGTAGGTTCCTGGAATAAATTGATGGTCCTGTGGGGTTTGATCTTGTCAATATGGCAACTGCATTGTCAATTGACGACTCCGGTTATTGGTGCTCCTCTCCCCTATGAAACCGGTGAACCGGATGCAACCTATCAGCTTCCGGGTATATTGAGGGAAATATCCGGACTGGCATGGTACGACGATACTTTATGGGCCATTCAGGATGAGGATGGGTTGTTGTTTAAAATGGTTCCGCAGGATCAGGAAATTAATATTACCAACTTTCAGTTTGGCCCCAAGGACGATTATGAGGCGCTGGAGTGGATGGATGGTTATTGCTACGTGGTGACCAGCGAAGCGAAATTGTGGCAAATTGATCCAAAAAACAAAACCTCCCGGCGGTTACCATCATTCTGGGGTAAAAAGCACAATGTGGAAGGTTTGACGGTTACCGAAGATGGCCATGGATTATGGGTGGCGGCAAAAGAAGACCAGCATGATGAAGAGCGTGCAGTGATCGCCATTGATCCCAATAACCTGGACGCCTCCTCGAAGTCCCGCTTTTCTATCAGCGATGACAAGATCAGGTCATTTATCAAGGCACAGAATAATACCGGACTCAAGGTGCCTGACAAGATCGACTTCCATTCATCATCGATTGCCCTCAACCCGCTTACAGGTGAACTTTTTGTCCTTTCTTCTCCGGAGCCACAATTGCTGGTACTGGACCCTAAAGGCAAAATCAAAAGCTGGCAACGGTTGTCATCCTTGCTTTATCCTCAACCGGAGTCGATGTGTTTTGCTCCGGACGGAACCTTGTACATCGCCAACGAAGGCAAACACGGCGCGGCAACCCTGTTGGTTTTCCACCCAAAAAAATCCTGACCGGTCCCAGAAATACTCCGTTAAGCCAATGGTAAATTATCGTTACCTTTGATTGGAAGCGTTTTTAAAAGGTATGGCCACAGATCGGATTTCCATCGCTGAAGCTTTTGTCAAGGATTTACTACACCGGGAATTGGGACCCGAATATGCTTATCACAACTGGGAGCATACTGAGAAAGTCTTTGAACAAGCCCGGAAGTTAGGCCATATGGCTAAACTCAATCCGGAGGATACGGAGATACTATTGCTCGCCGCTTTATTTCATGATGCCGGATTCATTTACGATTACGATCAGCATGAAGATCAATCCAAAGATATTGCCCGCAAATTCCTCAAAGAAAATGAGGTGCCGGAAGGTACGATCAAGACCGTTTGTCAGGTGATTGAGGCAACCAGAAGGGATGTCAAACCGACGACCCACCTGCAGGCGTTGCTCAAAGATGCCGACGTCGCAAATCTGGCTGATCCCGATTATGCCATATGGTCCGAGAGGTTGAGACAGGAATTGACAGCCATACACGATGATAAGATCAAGAAAAAAGGATGGCTGAAAACCAATATTGACTTCTTCACCCATCATGAATATTATTCGGAGGAAGGAAAAAAACTGCTGGGCAAAGGCAAGGAAGCCAACCTGGATCTCCTGCTGCTTAAGCGCCAGGAACAATTGCTGGAACAAGCCAAGGCCCTGAGACCGAGTTCGCATCTTTCCCGGTCGCTGGCTCAAAACCGCCCGGCGCAAAATCAATTCAAGACATCCTTGCGGAATCACGTAAACCTCAGTTCGATTGCGGATAATAAGGCAAATCACATGCTTTCCGTCAATGCACTGATCCTTTCCATTTCAC
Source organism: Lewinellaceae bacterium (assembly GCA_020636135.1). Taxonomy (NCBI): domain Bacteria; kingdom Pseudomonadati; phylum Bacteroidota; class Saprospiria; order Saprospirales; family Lewinellaceae; species Lewinellaceae bacterium. Next base: position 492,356 of record JACJYK010000003.1, on the reverse strand, counting down.
TGCCATTTTTAGGCAGCATCCTGAAAAGCAACCAGCAACTGCTGATACCAACGCTGATGCTCATCGTGGTGTGTGTCATTGCCATTATCTTCGCCACCCTGGCTACGCGGCCCGTAAAGATGTCCGGGATAACCCTGCAGGAAGACATCGATAAAAACAAATCCAATCTGTTTTTCTTTGGCAACTTCTTCAAAATGACGTACGAAGATTACGAACGCGGGATCAAGCACATTGTCGCAGAAGATGACCGGCTGGATCAGTCGATAACCCGTGACTTATTTTATCTCGGTAAAGCCCTGGGCCAGAAATACACCTATCTGCGCCATTGTTACAATTTCTTCATGTATGGCATTGTCATTACGGCGTTTGCCTTTATGATTGCCTTTCTCAGTGGTGCCAATACCCTATAGTAATCCGGTAATTCCGGTTCTCCACGTGTGAATCTTACACAGTTTCCGATTATACTGGACCTATAATCCTATCTTTGCTCTTCGCAAATTGATACGTTGGATGAAAATCTCCTATAACTGGTTGAAAGCGTACCTGGATATCGACTATCCTGCTGAAGAAGTGGCAGATATGCTCACCGGCTTAGGCCTGGAAGTGGAAGGTATGGAAGCTTTCGAATCCATTCCCGGCAGTCTGGAAGGTATCCTCATTGGCAAGGTGCTTACTTGTGAGAAGCATCCCAACGCAGATAAATTATCCCTGACCACCGTAGACATCGGTTCAGGAGAAGATTTATCCATCGTTTGTGGCGCCTCCAATGTGGCGGCCGGCCAAACGGTTCTGGTGGCACCCGTAGGCACGACCATTCACCCAACGAACGGGGAGCCCTTTCAAATCAACAAAGCCAAGATACGGGGCGAATTATCTGAAGGTATGATCTGTGCGGAAGACGAAATTGGATTGGGCACCAGCCACGCTGGTATCCTGGTATTGGATGACCGCTATGAGATCGGGAAGCCAGCCATTCAGTATTTTCCGGTAGAACGGGATACGGTATTTGAAATAGGCTTAACTCCTAACCGTTCTGATGCGACCAATCACCTTGGCGTTGCCAAAGATCTGGCTGCCTACTTACGGGTCAACCGTGGATTTACCGGCAAGATCAAGATCCCGTCGGGCGAACAGTTTAATATCGACAACCTGGATATGCAAATCGAGGTGGAGGTAGCCGACCATCGCGCCTGTCCCCGCTATGCAGGCATTACCCTGACCGGGGTGAAGGTGGGACCATCACCGGACTGGTTGCAAAACCGGCTTAAGGCCATCGGGCTCCGACCCATCAACAATATTGTTGACATCAGCAATTTTGTCCTGCACGAATTGGGGCAGCCTACCCACGCCTTTGATGCCGATAAGATCAAGGGTAAAAAGATCATCGTCCAGACCCTGCCTGCAGGCACCAAATTCTTAAGCCTGGATGAAATTGAACGGACATTGCTGCCGACTGATCTGATGATCTGTGATGGTGAAAACAAAGGCATGTGTATAGCCGGTGTATTTGGCGGTGCAGATTCGGGTGTAACCGACAACACGGTCAATTTGTTTATCGAATCCGCCCACTTCAATGCCAAATGGGTGCGGCGTACCAGCATGAAGCATTTCCTGCGTACGGACGCAGCTATGGTCTTTGAGAAAGGTTCTGATCCGAATATCTGTGTCACCGCACTTAAGCGGGTTGTCCAGCTGATCCAGGACATCGCAGGTGGCCAGGTCTCTTCCCACCCAATAGATATTTATCCCAAAAAGATAGAACCGGTCAAAATTGACATTCAATACGAGAATATCCGTAAACTGATTGGTGTGGATCTGACCAAAGAGGATATCCGGGACATCCTGAATGCATTGGAGATAAGCATCGAAAACATCCATGAAGGGGGCTTGACGGTTGAAGTGCCCACCAATAAAATTGATGTACAGCGGGAAGTCGATCTGATTGAAGAACTCTTGCGCGTGTATGGATTCAACCGGGTAGATTTTGATGAGTCGGTCCATTATACGTTCAATTATTCGGATTATCCCAGTCCGCATTTCACCCGCAACCGGGTGGCTGATTATCTGGCAGCTAACGGATACATGGAAGCCATGTCGCTTTCATTAAGTCCTTCGAAATATTATGAACAGTGGGCTCATGCCGAAGTAGGCTCTCTGGTTTATATCAACAATACTTCCAACATCCAGCTGGATGCCATGCGGGCCTCCATGGTCCCCGGGGCTTTGGAAAATGTAGCCTACAATCTGAATCGCCAGGCACAACGGATCCAGTTGTTCGAGTTTGGCAGGGTATACGGAAAACAGGAGGATTTTATTGAATCCGAGCGACTCCAGCTGACCTTATGCGGCAAAAAATTCAACGATAACTGGATCACGGGCAAATCGCCATCGTTCACTTTTTACGACATCAAGGCACACATACAGCAAATATTCCGGATCACCGGCGTCTTTCCGGACGGGGTTACGGAGATCATGGAACATCCCCATCTGGAATATGGTCTGGAGTGGATGCACGACAATCAACTGATCGGGGTGGCCGGGGCAATTAAATCATCCATCCGTGCTGACATGGGTATCAAGCCGGACGTTTGGTACGGAGAGATCTTCTGGGAAAATCTGTTCCCTTCGATAGGAAAATCAAAAATACAGGTAGCCGACCCGTCAAAATTCCCGGTAGTCAGGCGTGATCTGGCCCTGGTGGTCGATGATTCCGTCGCCTATGCGCAGATCCAGGAGGTGATCCGCAATACAGATCCGGTGCGGATCAAAGAGATAGGACTGTTTGACGTATTCAAAAATGAAGAAGCCCTGGGCAAAGGCAAAAAGTCCTATGCCATCTACGTTTTGCTGGAAGATAAGGAACAAACCATGACCGATAAGCAGATCGAAAAGATCATGCAGCGTATGATTTCAGCCCTGGAGAAAGAAGCGGGAGCGGTTCTGCGGAAAGGTTAAAAAATGACGGGATTCCAAAACTTGTAAAAAGGTATTATTTTTGGACAATGTCAGATATTGTAAACCATATAGAAACCATTGAATTTAAAATAAAGCAATTAGCCAGAAAGATAGAACTCATCAAAGAAGAAAATGCCAATTTGGTGAAGGAGAATATCGGCTTGCGGGAATTGCTCGTTGAGAAAGAAACGAAGAATCAGGCCATTCAGCCTCTGACCTTTGAAGGTGCCAACGCCCTGGATGAAGAAGCCAAGGGAAAAGTGCGGGAGGAGATTGACCGGTATATCCAAGAAATCGACGAGTGCATCAAGCTCATGAATAATCTTTAAGCCACCTCATGGAGGGAAAAGAAGCAAAGAGCATACAAGTATACATCGCGGGAAGATCCTATCCGCTGAAAGTGAATGAAGAAGATGCTTCTGCCATTATGAAGATCGCAGAAGAAGTCAATGATAAAATCCAATATTTTCAGCGTACCTATTCCAATCGCGATAAACAAGATTGCCTGTCTATGGCACTCTTAACGTATGCCGTAGACTTATATAAAGCCAGGCTGAACAATGCCGAAGGACAATTGTCCGACCGGCTGGGCAAGCTTGACGAATTGCTGACGTCCCTGCTCCATTAAAAACAGGTGTGCTTTCTCCTACTTTTTTGATGTAGTCCGATCGTACTGGCTCCATTTATAACATAAAATATACAACGTAATGGAAGCAAGTACCTTAGGTTTGGGATTGATTATTGGACTGGTAATCGGTGCCGGCATCGGATTCGTTATCGTCCGCATGCTCCTCAACAAGTCCAATCAATCCAAAATAGAAGAGATAAACCAGAAGGCCGACCTGGCCATCCAGGAAGCCCGTGTAACCGCCAAACGCATCGTAGCCGAGGCCGAGACCAAATCCGATAAACTACTGTCCAATGCTGAAAACAACCATGAACGCATCAAGCAGAAGAAAATCCAGGAAGCCAAAGACAAATTCAACAAACTGCGATCTGAATTTGATTCCGAAAAGGCCCAGCATAAGATCGAACTGAAGGAGCGCGAGGTAGTTGTCGCTGACCAGGAAAAAGAACTGAAGCGGCAGCAGGATGAATTCAAACAACGGATCGATTCCATTGACTCAAAGGAAACCGAACTGAATGCGGTTCGCGACAATCTGGATAAACAGCTGAAGATCGTCGCCAAGAAAAAAGAAGAACTGGATGCATCCATAGAGAAGGAGATCAGCCTGCTCGAAAACATCGCCAAGCTGAGCGAAACGGAAGCTAAAGAACAACTGCTGGAAGCCGTCAAAGGCAAAGCCGAGTCAGAAGCCATGGCCTTCATTAAAGAAAGCATGGAGCAGGCAAAAGCCACTGCCAATAAAGATGCCAAGAAGATCGTGATCCAGACCATCCAGCGGATGGCCGCAGAATACACCATCGAAAACACCGTATCGGTATTCAACCTGGATTCCGACGACATCAAGGGCCAGATCATCGGTCGTGAAGGCCGAAACATCCGCGCGCTTGAAGCTGCAACCGGTGCCGAGATCGTAGTCGACGACACACCAGAGGCGATTGTCATCTCCTCATTCGATCCCATCCGCCGGGAGATTGCCCGCCTGGCCCTGAAGCGGCTGGTCGCCGACGGACGTATCCACCCGGCCCGTATCGAGGAGGTTGTACAGAAAGTGAAAGAACAGCTGAACGAGCAGATCGTCGAGATCGGCGAACGTACAGTCATTGATCTGGATATCCACGGCATGGACCCTTATCTGGTCAAAATGGTTGGCCGGATGCGGTTCCGGTCTTCTTACGGTCAGAACCTGCTCAAACACTCCATCGAAACAGCCAATCTATGCGCTACGATGGCGGCCGAGCTCGGCCTGCACCCTAAACAGGTCAAAATGGCAAAACGCGCGGGGCTGCTGCACGATATTGGAAAAGTAAGTGAGGAGGAGTCAGAACTTTCACATGCGATCCTGGGTATGCAGATCTGTGAAAAACATAAAGAGCACCCGGCCATCCTCAATGCGGTGGGTGCGCACCACGACGAGATCGAGATGAACAACATCATCTCCCCGATCATCCAGGCCTGTGACGCCATATCGGGTGCACGCCCGGGCGCCCGGAGGGAGATCCTGGAAAGCTACCTGAAACGCATCGGCGAACTGGAAGAGCTGGCGATGTCTTACGACGGCGTACAGAAGGCTTATGCCCTGCAGGCAGGCCGTGAACTTCGTGTCATCGTGGAAAGTGAAAAAGTAACCGACAACTATGCCGAAGATCTCTCCTTCCTGATCTCTCAGAAGATCCAGGACGAAATGCAATACCCCGGGCAAATCAAGGTTACCGTAATCCGCGAAAAACGGGCTACGGCGTTTGCCCGTTGATCAAGCATTGGCCTGAAATAAAAGGAGCTACTGATTGCAAACAGTAGCTCCACGAGTCAATGTCAGGAATAATAGAGTGGTCTCTTATTTTGGAAGAAATGATTTCCATTTCTGTTTCCTTCACTGATGATTAGAAAATTCCCCTCTGGATCCGACTATCTCCAAGGTACCTGATTTCACAGGGTGAGGTGGCCAAGAATATGTATCCTTTCGTGATGCTCAAAGAATGGCACGGGGCGAAAGATTCGATATTATATACTTTGTTATTTTATAATTTCGGTATATAATTTTGAATCATTGGTTTGTTATGAACTATTTATCTGCAAAGATTCATTTGGCACAGTCCGGGAATGTGGTATTCACCGTTTTAACTCATCGGCGGTTTTACGTGCTGATCGATGTACAGCATGACGCCTGGCAGGTTTTCTCCTGCGTAACCAATGTTACATTAACCGGTCTTTCCGGAAATTACTTTCTAGCCAAATATTCTGAAATTCAGGTCGAAAGCCACTAACTATTTGGCACTCCATTCTATCTGCAAAACCCCATAAGGTCATACTGACCCGGTCAGGCTAGCTAAAAGCTTGATTTACTTGCACATATAAGGGGAAAAAAGTGTTTTACTATAGCTGAAATAAGAGGGAGAATCTATACCTTTGCACGGATTTTGAAAAAGGCCTTATGCGCATGTTAAGCCACCGTTACCTTATTGTGCCGCTGATTGCAGCTCTGTTCAGTCTGCCATATACCGGCTGGGCACAGCACGAATCCGATGAACACCAGGAAGATGCTACGCATGCTGAAGCATCCCATGAAGAAGGACCTGCCGCCTTTGACCCCACAGCTACTGCCCTGCACCACATCAGCGATGCCAATGTTTATACCATTCTGGATTTCATCCGCATCCCACTACCGATGATCCTATACAGCAAGGATGAAGGCCTGGACATTTTCTCTTCCGGCAGATTTCATCCCGGCGAGCACGACAATGGTGAGTATGCATACCACCGCTATGTACTGTTTGAAGGAAACGTACACCGGATCAAAGACCCTTCCTTTCCGAACGATCTGGTGGAAATAGGACCACACTCCTTCACCGAGCACATCAATGATGAAAACGATGAAGTGGTTTTCCTGAACTACCAGGGTACCGAATATCCGCTGGATCCCAGAACGACGCTGGACAACGGAATGTTTGGAGGTAAATTCACCTCTTTCTATGATTTTTCGATCACCAAGAATGTCCTTTCCATGATCCTGGTGGCACTGATCCTGTTCTGGCTGTTCCGCCAGGCGGCTGTGGCCTATACCCGCCGAAATGGAAAGGCACCAAGTGGTGTACAGTCCTGGCTGGAACCCGTGTTTACCTTTATCCGCGATGAAGTTGCCATTCCGTTTATCGGCAGAGACCGTTATCTGAAATACCTGCCCTTACTGATGAGCTTATTCTTCTTTATCCTGGGATTAAATCTGTTTGGCCAGATTCCCTTTCTGGGTGGCACCAACGTGACCGGTAACCTTACCGTGACCGGCATTTTGGCGATTCTCGTATTTCTGGTGGTCAGTTTCAGTGGTAAAAAACACTACTGGCAGCACATATTCTGGATGCCCGGTGTACCTGTCTTCGTAAAGCCATTACTGGCCTTCGTAGAATTCCTGGGAGTATTCATCAAGCCTATCACCCTGATGCTTCGTTTGGCCGGGAACATCGTATCCGGACACATCGCCATCCTGAGCTTCATCGGCTTGATCTTTATTTTTGGCAAAGCGGGAGAAAGCCTGGGAGGCAGCGTCGTAGGAACATTTATGTCGGTTCCACTGACGATGTTTATGATGGCCATCGAGCTGATCGTAGCCTTCGTACAGGCATTTGTATTTACCATTCTGACCGCATCCTATATCGGTGCGGCAATAGATGACGGACATCATTAATTTATATAAATAGTTAAGATCATGACATCTTTAATTGCTATTGGAGCTGGACTTGCAGTAATCGGTGCCGGAATCGGCATTGGTTTGATCGGTGGAAAAGCCATGGACGGTATTGCACGTCAACCGGAAGCTGCCGGTGACATCCGTTCAGGTATGATCCTGATGGCTGCCTTCGTAGAAGGCGCTGCCCTGATCGCTATCCTGTTGTCCATCTTTATGTTACAGGGATAATTTGAATTATCCCAACACGGATTGACAGGGTTTAGCGGTTGGCTGCGCTGTCAATCCTTTCATTGAAATTTGTTTTAAGGAACTCTATAAATTAAAAGCAGTTAAAATGACGCTTTTATTTGCACCTTTTCAACCGGCACCGGGACTGGCATTATGGTCCCTGATCATCTTTGGTATCTTCTGGTGGCTGATGGCAAAATATGCCTTCGGCCCGATAGCCCGCTCCCTTGAAAAAAGAGATCAGGACATCCAGAATGCCCTGGACGAAGCCAAAAAAGCACGCGAGGAAATGTCCAATTTGCATGCCGAGAACGAGCGCCTGCTGATCGAAGCGCGTGAAGAACGGGCAAAAATCCTCAAGGAAGCCAAAGAAGTTAAGAACGAGATCATCGCCGAAGCACGCGAGTCCGCCAAGGAGGAATCCTCCCGGATCATTACCAGCGCTCGTGCCGAGATCGAAAGCCAGAAAAAAGCTGCCCTGCTGGAAGTGAAAAATCAGGTAGGCGCCATGGCTCTGGATATTGCCGAGAAAGTGATCCGCAAGCAACTGGAACAGGATAGAGAGCAAACGGCTTACGTCGAAAAATTGGTTAAAGAATTAAATCCTTAATCCATGTCGGTAACCCGTGTTGCTTCCAGGTACGCAAAATCACTGCTTGAACTGGCCATTGACCAGAAAAATCTCGAGCGGGTCAAGGAAGATGTGGATGGTTTTATCACCGCATTGAAAAGCCGTGATTTTTACCTGATGCTCAAAAGCCCGATCATCCATACCAGCAAGAAACAGTCTATCCTGGATGTGCTTTTTAAAGGAAAATTTGATGCCCTGACACTTGCCTTCTTGCATGTGTTGGTGCGCAAGGGTCGTGAAATGTACCTGCCGGAGATGGCTTATGAATTTCAGACGCAGTACAAAGCCCTGAAAGGGATCACTACCGTCCGGATCATCACCGCCAGCCCGGTCTCCACAGCATTTCTTGAAGAAGTTAAGGCTAAACTGGCTGAAAGCAAGGTGACCCGTAAACACATCGAGCTGATACCGGAAGTTAATCCGGAACTGATCGGTGGATTTATTCTTGAATTTGACGATAAAATGTATGACGCTTCGGTTCACCATCAGTTGGAGACCATGCGCAAACAATTAATCAATAAACAAGTGGCTTAACGCCTATCATTCGTTAACATCTTTTAATGCACTCGATATGGTTGATGTAAAACCAGATGAAATATCCGCGATACTGAAACAGCAATTATCCGGTTTTAAATCAGAAACAGAATTAGAAGAAATCGGGACTGTCCTTCAGGTAGGTGACGGTATTGCCCGTATTTATGGTCTGAACAAGGCACAAGCCAATGAGCTGGTGGAATTTGAGACCGGCGTTCAGGCTATCGTGCTGAACCTTGAAGAAGACAACGTCGGGGTCGTACTGATGGGACCTGGCGATGATATTAAGGAAGGTTCTACTGTGCGTCGTACCGGTCGCATCTCCTCCATCCAGGTTGGCGAAGGCTACATTGGTCGGGTTGTCAATCCGCTTGGCGAAGCGATTGACGGTAAAGGACCGATCACCGGCATCAAATACGAAATGCCGCTGGAGCGCAAAGCTCCCGGGGTTATCTACCGCAGACCGGTCAATGAACCGCTGCAGACCGGTATCAAAGCCATCGACTCTATGATTCCGATCGGCCGTGGCCAGCGGGAATTGATCATCGGTGACCGCCAGACCGGAAAATCGGCTATCGCCATCGATACCATCATCAACCAGAAAGAATTTTTCGAAAAGGGCGAAACGGTCTATTGCATCTATGTTGCTTCCGGACAGAAAGCTTCTACCGTAGCGCAGGTTGCCAAGACGCTGGAAGAAGCCGGTGCCATGAACTATACCACCATCGTCAGCGCTTCGGCGGCTGATCCGGCACCACTTCAGTTCTTTGCACCTTTTGCAGGTGCCGCTATCGGTGAATTTTTCCGCGATACCGGCCGGCCGGCATTGATCATATACGACGATCTGTCAAAACAAGCGGTGGCTTACCGTGAAGTATCCCTGCTGCTGCGCCGTCCACCGGGACGTGAGGCTTATCCCGGCGACGTGTTTTATCTGCACTCCAGATTGCTGGAGCGTGCTGCCAAGATCATCGACGACGACAGCGTAGCCAGAAACATGAATGACCTGCCGGATTCCCTGAAAAATGCCAAAGATGCCAATGGGGAACCACTGGTGAAAGGTGGAGGTTCTTTGACTGCTCTGCCGATCATTGAGACCCAGGCAGGTGACGTCTCAGCTTATATTCCTACCAACGTTATTTCCATCACGGACGGACAGATCTTCCTCGAATCCGGATTGTTTAACGCCGGTGTACGCCCCGCCATCAACGTGGGTATTTCCGTATCCCGGGTAGGTGGTGCCGCACAGATCAAATCCATGAAGAAAGTAGCCGGTACCCTGAAGCTGGACCAGGCTCAGTACCGTTCACTGGAAGCATTTGCAAAATTTGGATCGGACCTTGATCCGGCCACCCAGGCAGTCCTTGATAAAGGAAAACGCAATGTGGAAATTCTGAAGCAACCGCAATATTCTCCGGTACCGGTCGAAAAGCAGGTAGCAATCATCTATCTGGGAACCAATGGATTGTTGCGTGATGTGCCGGTAAATAAAGTGAGCGAGTTCGAGGAAATGTTCCTCACCGAAATGGAAAAACAGCACCAATCCATTCTGGACAACTTCCGCAAAGGAAAGCTTCAGGATGAAGATCTGGAGATCGTGAAAACCGTTGCTGCGAATCTCAGCAAACAATACAAAAAGTAACCGGTAGTAATCCGATATTGCCATGAGCGGACAACTAAAAGAAGTCAGGGAAAGGATCAAATCGGTGATCAACACCCAGCAGATCACAAAAGCCATGAAGATGGTTTCCGCAGCTAAATTGCGGAAAGCACAGACGGCCATCCAGCAAGCACGGCCTTATGCCAACAAGCTTACGGCTATGCTTCGCAATGTTATGCGGTACGTGGATAATAGCGATCAGCTGGTTTTCAACCGGCCTACGGAAGGTATGCGTCCGGCGGTCATCATCATCACGTCCAACCGCGGACTTTGTGGCGCCTACAACAGTAACATTGTCAAGGAAGCCATCCACCATATCGATTCCAAATATGCAGAGGCCGTCAGGAATAAAACCATCCGCATCATTCCAGTCGGGAAGAAAGCGGTGGATGTCCTGAAACGCCATTATGATCCCACATTGCTGGATCGCTCGTTCATGGAACTGGGTGAAAAAATCGAGATGGACCAGGTCTATGACTTTGCTACATTCCTGATGGATGAATTCCGCAACGGTAATTTTGACATCATCGATGTAAGTTATGGACGCTTTCGCAATGCAGCCATGCAGATCCCGGAAACAGTCCAGTACCTTCCGGTACCGCCACCAAAACCATTGAAAGAAAAGAAACAAAACATTGTTCCCAATTACACCTTTGAACCGGATGAGGAATCACTGCTGGCAGAGTTGGTACCAGCCATCCTGAAAGTACAGCTCCACCGGTTCTTACTGGATAATGCGGCTTCCGAGCATGGCGCCCGGATGACTGCTATGGATAAAGCATCTGAGAACGCTGATGAGTTGCTCAAAGAGCTGCGCATCAATTACAACAAAGCACGTCAAGCTGCGATTACCACCGAGTTGAGCGAAATTGTTGCCGGAGCTGCCGCACTGGGCGGATGATCCGGATTATGACAATATCCTAAGAAATGAAAGGGCCGGTCACTTGATCTGCCCTTTTTTATTTGGGTAAAACAACGACCAGGTTATTCACCTGGACACTGGGCTTTGATCAAATTCTGATTGAGAACCTTCTACCTGTTCACGGTGACATCTTCCAGGCGTACGTGGATGGTCCTGAGCTCGTCGGTGCGTTGATTGATATCCACCTTTCCATTTTCCAGTCGTAAGACACCTCTGGGACAAACAGCGGCACAGATCCCGCATCCTACACAGGAAGCGCGAACGACATTCTGCCCCCTTTGCGCATACCAGCGCACGTCAATTCCCATCTCACAATAGGTCGAACAATTCCCACAGGAAATGCACTGGCCTCCGTTGGTCGTGATGCGAAACCGGCTGAAAAATTTTTGTTGCAGACCTAGTATCGCAGCCATCGGACAGCCAAACCGGCACCATACCCTGCTGCCCAGGATGGGATAAAATCCGACACCGACCACGCCGGAAAAAATGGCCCCGATGAAGAACCCGTACCATTCGCGGATCACATAGGAATTGATGAATAATATGGAGTCCCGGCCTGTCATGTAGGTATAGATGACGAGGAAGGTCATGATCACGGCAAAGACCAGGACACCGTAGATCAGCCAGCGCTCGATCTTCCACGCTTGGAGTGTCTTAGAGGAGAGGTGCCGGAATGGATCACCGGCCGTCTCTGCCAAACCACCGCATCCACAGACCCAACTGCAATACCAGCGCTTGCCGAAAAAATAGGTCAATACCGGCGAAACGACCAGGATCATAACCAGTCCCCACCCGAAGAGAAAAAGTCCAAGGTTTCCATCCTTCAACAGCTTATCCAGATTCCAGTCAAAGAAAAAATAGTAGTTGAGCGGCCACATGTTTTTAAGGTCCATGCTGGGCTGGTTCAATCGATCCATCAGCTCCGGCAACAAAAAGGCCAAACACAATTGGAAAAACATGACCGAGATGGTACGTATGATCTGGTATCGGTTATGCCGGTATTTCCAGATGAATTTAACACCGAAGATCAGGATAGCCAACGTGTAAAGCGTTCCATAAACAAACCATTGACCACCTGGCTTTCCCTTCAACCAAAAGCTCAGTAGATCAAAAACACCGATGAGTCCGGTATTGGGCCCTTCCGGGCGTAACCCCAATAACCCGGGATAGAAATACAACAGGATATAAAGTCCGGTGATGATGATCCCGAGACACCATCCCCATATGCCTCGATTGGTCAATAGATTAAACCAAACTCCATTGTTTTTAATGCCGGCAGGGTGACCACGGTAGGTGGCAAATGCAAACCAGACGGTACCCGTGGCCAACAACAGCAAAGAGGCCGCTAACCAGAATCCGGCATGTGCGAATTCAATGCCCGACCAGGCAACAACCAGAATCAACAGGCCTGTTGCTCCCACTGCACTAGCCAGTCGCTGGGACCAGGTCAGCCGGGGGTGCGGGTTACTGAAAGACATACTGGTTTCTATCATGATAACTTGGGTTGTTTGAGGAATTGCCACACCCGGTCAGCACCACCCCTGGATTTACGGCTGATTTCCTTACCGGTCCTGGCCTTATACAGGGACCTGACCTCTTCTTCATTTGAAGAGAATAGTTCGGGATCGAAGTTGGCTAGCTCCAATTGTTCCAATACATCCCGGATGGAGGTATTTTCATGAAGCCACCGCATGCAAATTTCCTGGCGATAGCGGGTACCCATCAGATTAATACCCAGCAGGACATCGTCGGATTTGCGCCACACCAGGCGAATGCTTTTTTTCCCGGAAGCATGGATCCAGCAAATGCTGTCCTGCTCTGGTGGTATGATGGGGGGAACCTGTCCGTACACCTGATATTCAATATCTAAAAACTTGGCAGAGTTGAACCAGTGGCCCGGATGGTATTCGACCGGGTGGTCACACAAATTGTAAGCAGCAACTTCGCCCATCATGCGACCGGTATACCAGACCGGCTCGATCGATCGTCTTCCTTCATCAGGATGGCGCACTTCAGCACAGTCTCCGGCAGCATAGACATCCGGAATATTGGTTTGGAGGAATGCATCGACCAAGATACCCCGGTTGATCTCCAGGCCGGTATCTTTCAGCCAGTGGACATTGGGGTGTACGCCGGCAGTCAGCCCAACAAATGTACAGGGTATCCGCTCATGGCGGTCCGTATGCACCGCAGCGACCACACCATGACCGTCGTCTTCAATAGACTCCAACCCGGTCTCGAGGCGCAGGTCGATGTGATGCTCGATGAGGTGCTGGTTGATCATTCTGGACTCTTCCGGGGGAAGGACAATATCCCAAAAGCTTTTTTCGCGCACCAGAAAAGTCACCGGGATCTGACGGCTACTGAACATCTCTGCCATTTCAATACCGATCAGGCCTCCACCGACGATGACCGCATGTTTCAGGTTCTTACTGGCATCATCCATAGCTTTCAGGTCTTGCAAGGTGTATAATCCATGGACACCCTGCAGATTTTGACCGGGCCAGTCGAATCGATTGGACGCTGAGCCTACCGCAAGAAGCAATTTGTCGTAAGAAATTTTGTTTTTTGACGAAAATTGGAGCGATTTCTGTAGGAAATCTATTGAAATGACGTGGTCAAATACCAAATTGATCCGGTTCTTCTCCCAAAAGTCTTCCGCATAGGGCTGCGTATCCTCCATACGCATGTGACCCATGTAGATGTACATGAGTGCGGTACGTGAGAAGAAGTATTGTGATTCTGAAGAAATAACTGTGATCCGGTGGTCACTCAGCTTTCGGATATGCCTGGCTGCGGTGATTCCACTGATTCCGTTTCCCAGGATTACAATGTGCATGTAATGTGCTTTAGGCCTAAATGTAGGCAAAGTTTAGCATGACCGGAAGCATACCTGGTATTGTTGTCACCCCTCCGACATCCGATTCTGAAGCTTGTTAATGTTCATTTAATGCAGCATGGAATCTTGAAACTTCGTCAGATAACTGTTAATTTTAGTCTGTGAACTATCATATAGCAAATTAGTTTAATATATTGTGGTAGATTGCCTATGATGAAAACACTACACCGAGTAAACACCTTTATTTTTTTATTTGTCAGCTGTACCCTGGGGTTGAGTCAAGTGTCCCTGGAACTGACACCAAACCCTGCTGCTGCATCGGTTCTGGCAACAGACAATGATGTTCCGGCCAAAGCTTCCCTGACAAATAATTCCGATCATACCATCAATGTACGGTGGGTGCGTCGCATCATGGAATTATCCATGGGCTGGCAGACTGCCGTTTGCGATAAAAATGCATGCTATATACCCAGTATCGACACCATGCTCCTGGAATTGGGTGCTGGTGAGACCAGTAATATGGACATTCACATCTATCCAAATGGAGTGCCCGGCAAATCCAAAATTGAATTGACCATCACCGATGTTGACGACAGCGACAACAAAGTCGTTGGCATGTATCTTTTTAATCAGACTTCTGCCGTACAGGAACAGGTGCGTCCTGACGATGTCAAAATCTATCCCAACCCGGCAACCGAATATTTTAAAGTTGAGACCCGCGATGTATTGGCAAAAATCGATATGTACAACATCGTAGGAGACCGGGTGAAAACATTTTATGCCTACCGTAATAAGCGTTATTATGTGGATGACCTGCCGGACGGACTATACCTTGTTCGTCTCATGGATGTCAACAACCGGGTCATCAAAACCCTGCGCCTGAACAAAAGATAATTTTTCCCTGATTTTTATTGCTGTTACTTGTCCCGGACCCTTGGTCAGATCAGGCAGGATATTCGACATAATTGCGCGGAGTCTCATAGAGCCGGACCGTCAGGTCGTATTTCTTATCCAGGACATCGCGCAGGATTTGCCAGATCACAAAGCAGATGTTTTCAGCGGTAGGATTCAATGACCTGAACTCTTCTGTATCCAGGTTCAGATTTTTGTGATCAAATCGCTGCTCCACATGCGTATGGATCAACTCTTTCAACACTTTCAGATCTATCAGGAACCCGGTCAGGGGATCCACTTCTCCCGTCACTTTGACTTCCAGTTCGTAATTATGGCCATGATAGTTGGCATTCGCACAAACGCCGAAAAACTTCAGGTTCTCCTCCAGACTCCATTCCGGGCGGTGCAGGCGATGTGCCGCGTTGAAATGAGCTCTTCGAAATACCGCAATGCGCATGGTGATAGGTTTCGTAGCAATGTTAACGAAAATATCGCTTCAGAGTTTATCCCTTCCCCCAAAGAGGCCATGTTGAAAATGAGTCCTGCTGGTTTAAATAAACCCTTTACCAGATGAAGAATCCAGCTGATTGCCTGATTCGATTTTCCCGCAAGGCCTCCGGTTGAAAACCATTGCAAAGGGTATGGTCAAAGCGTTTGTTGGTATTTCGTTGAAAAAATAGGTACTTTTATCTTTTGAATGGTACGTGTAGTAATTACAAGCCATTTCGTCTGGGGTAGTTCCCGGCATTTTACCAATCCCCTGCCCTTAGGTAGTTGGATTGAGCGAAGGATCGATAACGACATCGCCATCATTATATAGTCTTTAGTTGCTGCGGCAAAAAAAGGCCTTAATAAAACCCAAATGAGCATCAAGAACAGCTGTTCCTAGCTGGTCTTAGTCGTAAATTCCTCTGCATTGCCGGAAAATATCTGGAGACGATCGAATAGTCATCGTTAACGCATCGTATGTTTTTCCAGCAGATACCTGGCAGATCCGAAATAAAAAATTACCTGCAGCAGACCATCCGGATGCAACGAGTGCCTCATGCGCAGTTGTTCTGGGGTCCGGAAGGTTCGGGTGCGTTACCCCTGGCCATGGCATTTGCTACCGAATTAATGTGTGAACACCCGGGACCAGAAGGCGCCTGTGGCAGCTGTCCCTCCTGCCGTAAAAATGCACACTGGGCACACCCGGACGTGCATATTTCATTTCCTACCATCGGAGCACAAACCAAATCGGCGGATGTCATCCAGGTTTGGCGGGAAGGATTTCAAAAAAATCCATTCATGACCATGGCCGACTGGTTCGCATTGCAGGAAGCCGACAACAAACAAGGCGGCATCAACAAGGATGAATGTCAGCACATGTTGCGCACCCTGCAAATGAAAAGCTTTGAAGCCGCAAAAAAGATCTGGATAATCTGGGGAGCCGAATATCTGGGCAAGGAAGGCAACCGCCTGCTGAAAATGATCGAAGAACCCACGCCAGATACATACATGATCCTCATCGCAGACGAGCTGCAGGAACTGCTGCCAACCATCGTATCCCGCTGTCAGCTGCTGAAACTAAAACCTTATCCTGAGACCGAGATCCGGGATTATCTGGTCGAAAATTACCAGCTGGAATCCGGTGACGCGCTGCAGATCGCCAATTATGCCGAAGGAGACATGCACCGCGCCATTCAAATGGCTTCAGAAGAAGAACGCCAACAGGCGCCACTTCTTTGGCTGCCCTGGTTTCAATATTGCTTGCAGGGCAAAACAGCTCAAATCGTGGAATTAAACAGCACCATTGAACAGTTGGGGAGGGAAAAGGTCAAACAATGGGTGCAATTTGGACTGGGATTCCTGCGTATACTATTACTACTCAGAAAAGGCATTGATATGACCTCGACCCTGTCAGACGCCGGGCAGAAATTAATTCAGTTTGGCCTGCAGGGATTGACTGAGGACACGGTCATCCGGATGATGGATGACATCACGGAACTGGAAGGACAAGTGGAGCGCAACGGACAGATCCGTCTGCTGCTCCTGGCAAGATATGTCAGATGGAGAGACTGGATCAGCTCACAACGATCCAGCAAAGCCGCCTGAAAATGAATAAAACTCAATATCCCTTAAGGGATTCACGATAAAAAAACGGACTTCAAGACTATGGGATGTTCGAATTGCTCTTCTGAAAATGGAAAACCCAACGGCTGTCGCAGTAACGGGTCGTGTAGTACCGGTGGTTGTAACCGCCTGAATACGTTCGACTGGCTGGCCATGTATGATATCGAAGATCCGGACTCCAGCGATCTGGTTGAAGTATCTTTCAAACAGGGAGCCAAGAAAGAATTCTTCTGGACCGGGCCCGAAGCAGGATTGTGTAAAGGCGAATACGTCGTCGTGGATACCGGCAATGGCTGGGACGTCGGTGAAATATCCCTTACCGGTGCACTGGTTCAGATCCAGATGAAAAAGAAGCGCGTATCCCAGAATAAGGTGGTGCATAAGATCCAGCGCCGGGCTTCACCGAAAGACCTTGACCGCATGGATGAAGCCCGCAATCTGGAGAAACCTACCCTGGTTCGCGCCAGGGTCATCGCACGCACCCTTGGTCTGGACATGAAAGTGGGTGACGTCCAGTATCAGTCGGACCTGAAAAAAGCTACTTTTTACTACACGGCTGACGGAAGGGTTGATTTCCGGGAGCTGGTCCGCAATTATGCCAAAGAATTCCGCATCAAGATAGAAATGCGACAGATCGGTGCCCGGCAGGAGTCAGCCCGGATCGGAGGTATGGGTCCCTGCGGACGTGAACTATGCTGCTCGACCTGGCTTTCAGATTTTAAATCCGTCTCCACCGTCGCTGCCCGGTATCAGAACCTGGCCATCAATCAGGCCAAACTGTCCGGTCAATGCGGGCGACTCAAATGTTGCCTGAACTACGAATTGGATACCTATCTGGAAGCCCTGGAAGATTTCCCGACGACTGCAGACGAAATCCGCACCAAAAAAGGTAAAGGCACCCTCATCAAATTGGACATCTTCAAAGGCATCATGTACTATGCCGTGGAAGAAGAGATAGGCCGGAGCAGGGTGGTACCACTGGATGTGCAGACCGTGTGGCAAATTCTTGAAATGCAGGAAAAAGGCACCATGGCAGAAGATCTTTCTTCGATGCGGATCATAGAAGATGAGGTGGAGGAAGAAATGGATTTTGCCGATGTAACCGGCCAGATCGAATTACCCAGCATCAAGAAAAAGAAGAAAAAAAGAAAGCCCCGGCAACGTGGAGAAGGCACAGGTGGCTCGGACAACCGGTCAGGCCAATCCAACCGCCCATCCGGACCCAATCAAAAACGCGACCGGAACCGCCCCTCCAGAAACAACTCTTCCAACAAGGAAAATACGGGAGGTGCGGAGCGATCCAATCCACCTAAATTCAATGCCGGCCCGGAAAACACCAACAATGATCAACGATCCCGGTCAAACCGGAGTCGGGGCGGACGCAACCGCAACCAGAACCGGAACCGGAATAATCCACCGAAAAGCAAGGATGTATGAACTACGATTTGATCGTGATTGGCTCGGGGCCCGGCGGATATGTGGCAGCGATCCGTGCTGCACAACTGGGCATGAAAACCGCTATCATTGAAAAATACCCTACGCTGGGAGGGACCTGCCTCAATGTCGGATGCATCCCTTCTAAAGCGCTGCTCGATTCTTCCGAACATTATTACAACGCTCTGCAGCATTTCGCCGAACACGGCATCGAGGCCACTGTTACGTTGAATTTGGCACAGATGATTGCCCGCAAAGCGGAAGTTGTCAAACAAAACGTCAGCGGGATTGATTTTCTGATGAAGAAAAACAAGATCGATGTGCTGCATGGAGTCGCTTCATTCAAGGATGAACATTCGATACTGGTTCAGGGAGAAAAGGAAAATGTAACCATCACAGGTCAGCACATCATCATTGCCACCGGGTCCAAACCTGCAGTACCTCCAGCCTTTAACTACGACAAAAAAAGGGTCATCACATCCACTGAAGCGCTGCAGATCGAAAAACTGCCAAAACGGATGATCATCATCGGCGGAGGGGTTATTGGGCTTGAACTGGGTTCTGTATTTGCAAGGCTGGGGACCGAGGTGGAAGTGGTCGAATACCTGGACCGGATCATTGCCACCATGGACCAGGATCTCGGAAAAGAACTCCAGCGTGTTCTTAAGAAAATTGGTATCAAATTTCATCTCGGCCATATGGTCACCGGCGTGAAATCTTCGTCCAAAGGCGTTACCGTAGATGTCCGGAAACGTGATACAGAAGATTCGTTTTCACTCCAGGCGGACTATTGCCTGGTAGCAATTGGTCGCAGACCCTATACCGATGGTTTGGGCCTGGAAAATGCCGGACTTGCTACCGATGATAAAGGGCGTATACCGGTGAATGAGCAATTGCAAACCGCCAAATCACACATTTATGCCATTGGGGACGTGGTCCGTGGAGCGATGCTGGCACACAAAGCTGAGGAAGAAGGAGTCTTTGCCGTTGAGACCATTGCCGGCCAAAAACCGGTGATCCATTATCATCTGATACCCGGTGTGGTTTACACCTGGCCGGAAGTTGCCGGTGTGGGATATACCGAGCAGGAGTGCAAAGACAAAGGCCTTGACTTCAAGACCGGCAAGTTTCCGTATAAAGCTTTGGGAAGAGCCCGTGCGAGCATGGATACCGAAGGATTTGTGAAAATTATCGCCGATGCCCATACCGATGAAGTCCTGGGAGTACACATCATTGGTGCCCGGGCAGCCGACCTGATCCAGGAAGCCACCGCCGTCATGGAATACCGCGGATCGGCCGAGGACATTGCCCGGATGAGTCACCCGCATCCCACCTACTCGGAGGCCATGAAAGAGGCTGCCCTGAATGTAGACGGCCGTTCCATTCACATCTGATAAACAATAAAATGGCTGAAGAACTCCTGTCAAGATTGCGATCGGTAAAGCGGAATAAGGTCTATTCAAACGCCTGGTTGACCATTCCGAGCGCCTGGACGGCTGAAATCATGGCGCGAAGCGGTTTTGACTTTTGTACGATCGATGTGCAACATGGTCTGATGGATTATGAGACCGGGCTGCATATGCTTCAGGCCATTGGAAATACGAAAGCATTACCCGTCATCCGGGTCCATGACAATGCTGTTCCGAATTTAATGAAATGGCTGGACGCCGGAGCCCTTGGATTGATTCTACCGATGATCGATGGTCCGGAGCAATTGAAAGAAGCTTTGTCCGCATGTTATTATCCCCCTCAGGGAAATCGTTCACATGGCCCTACCCGGGCTGCTTTTGTAACTCATCCGGATTACCGTCATCAGGTGTCCGGTGACCTTTTAATCTTTGCTCAGATTGAGACAGCAAGTGGACTGAACCAGGTGGAAGCAATCGCTGCCGTACCCGGATTAAAAGGGCTTTATGTCGGACCATATGATCTCAGTATTTGCCTGGGCAGACCTAAATTGGCGGATCTTTCCGATCCGGTACTGTGGTCGGCTCTGGAGCGCATTGCCGCGGCAGCACAGAAAAAGGAATTATTACTTGGAATCCATACCTCGGACACCTCACGCATACCGGATTTGCATGCACTGGGATTCCATATCTTCTCGACAGGGTCGGATTCTCACTTGCTGATGGATAGCGCCAAGCAACTGGACAGGGCATTACGCGGATAGCACTACAGATCTTCGGCAAAACCTGCCGGACCTACAATCAGCACTACTTCACCCCGCACCTTGGATTGTTCCCGGTAGTGAGCTAATAATTCATCGACGGTACCGGTTCGGATGTCCTCATGCATTTTTGAGATTTCCCTGGCTACACAGATCTTGCGATCGGACAGAAAGGTTTTGATCTGTTCCAGGCATTTGATCAACCGGTGAGGTGATTCATACAGAATGATGGTATAAGGATAAACGGCTAGCCACTGTAGCCGGGACTGCCTTCCCTTCTTATGCGGCAGGAATCCTTCAAAATGAAAGCGGTCACACGGCAATCCGGAGGCTACCAGGGCTGGAACGAAGGCCGTAGCACCCGGCAAAACGGTTACCTCAACACCGGCTTCCCGACAAGCCCTTACCAGCAAAAAGCCCGGGTCACTGATACCCGGAGTTCCGGCATCGCTGATCAGGGCGAGGTCACTACCTGAATGCAACAGGTCGAGAAGACCGGATAAGACCTGATGTTCGTTATGCTGGTGAAAAGCGCGAATGGTAGTTTGAATGCCGAAATGATCCAGCAGAACCTTGGATGTCCTGGTATCTTCAGCGAGGATCAGTTCCACCTGTCGGAGTACCTCAATGCTCCGGCTTGTCATATCACCCAAATTACCGATTGGCGTCGGAACTATGTACAGCATAGGCCATGAATCATAATACTCGGGAAATGAAGAAGAGGGGTATTCATTGGTTATGCGCATTCATTGTGGACCGGGGCTGTACCAGATACAGGATCGCAGAGAGCAAAATGTACGATGCGATCAGGACAGAAAAGGCCCACTCCCGCAGAAATATCAGAAGTAATATCCCGGTAGTGATCAGCAGGTACCGGACGGCATTGTCCTTCCAATTCCAATTTTTGAATTTCATCCCGACCATCGGGAGTCTTGATACCATCAAAAACGACACCAAGATGGTTATCACGATCAGGGTCACCGGATGGACCATCCAGGCAAACCCGGGATGGTGGGCGTAAGCCAGGCCCCAACCCGCCACCAAACCGGTACTGGAAGGTGTCGGTAATCCGCTGAAATCCTGGGAGCCGGAGTCTTTCACATTAAAAATAGCCAGTCGTATACATGAAAATACCGTGATGATGAAACCCAGTAGCGTCCAGTTATAACCTGGTGACAAATCCATGCCGATACCCAGCAGCTGCACCATGATCATGCCCGGAACCACGCCGAAGGAGACCATGTCGGCCAGTGAATCCAGTTGAACACCCAGGGAAGAATTGGACCCGACCGCCCGGGCGACCATTCCATCCAGAAAATCTGCCCAGCCAGCCGCAAAAAGTAACCAAAACGCCGGGATGAATTGCTGATAACCGGCAAATATGAGGGCCGTACAACCTAAAAAAAGATTGAATAAGGTAACGATATCAGCCAAAAAACGTTTCATTGAAAGAATGGTCACGACAAAGATGCTTGAATTTTTCATCTTTGTCAGGCAGTTTTTAACGATACTTTAATCAAAATACGGATAGTTCCCCCAACAAATCCGGCACTTCTAACCGTTTTATAAGGTGGTAAATCATAGGAAACGAATGAGACAAATCGCTACGCTGGTCCTGGTTTGTGCAACCATGACGGTTGGATGGGGGCAAATCGTGCCCGGCGATGAATGTTTGCAGGCTATTGAAATTAAAAATGTCACCAACTATTGCTCCGCGGTAGGTCAGTTTTCCAACACCGGAGCTACACCGACCGACTATACCCAACCGGTTTGTTTTGATGCTGTGAGTCACGACATCTGGTTCCGTTTTATCCCCAAGGCTACCGATGTCATCATCACCGTAGTTGGCGCCACTGCCACCAATCCAGGCGGAACCCTCAGAAACCCACAAGTAGGATTATATTACAATTCGTGCATCTCGACCAATGTCAACAACATCGAGTGTGGTACCGATACCCGGAATAATATCATAGAGATCTACCAGGGAGGACTATTTATAGGCCAGCCCTATTACATCCGGGTAGATGGCCGCAATGGTCAAACCGGCACCTTCCAGCTATGCGTCAATAACTACTTTGCACCAAAATTTCCAGGATCGGATTGCAGTTCTGCTGCCATTTTGTGTGATAAATCATCGTTTTCCGTGGAGAGTGTATCCGGTGCTGGAAACGACCCAAATGAATTGAATGACGCCCCCTGTTTTGAGGGTGGTTTGCAGGGAATAAATTTCGAGTCAAATTCTTCCTGGTTTAAATGGGTCTGCAAGACCACCGGTAGCCTGACGTTTGCGATAACACCGACCAAGGTTGACGATGACATTGATTTTGTCCTGTATGAATTAACAAACGGAATTGATGACTGCCAGTCAAAAAATCCCATTCGCTGCGAGGCTGCAGGAGAAGATGTGGCCCTTTATCCATCCGCCTGCCATGGGCCTACCGGTTTGCGAGATGAATCCAAAGACACTTCCGAGCCACCCGGTTGCAATCGGGGACAGGACAACTGGATCTCCACGGTCACTATTGAAGCTGGTAAATCTTATGCCCTTGCCATCAACAACTACACTTCGACCGGTAATGGGTTCAGCATCGAATTCGGGGGTACTTCTGAATTTCAGGGCCCTGATATTGCGCTGACCATCGTACCGGACTCAGGCCTCCGGTGTGATCAGGTATTTACCATCTCGGATAATTCGGTTTTTAACTTCGGAACCATCGACCGTTATTCCTGGGGATTTGGTGAAGGCGCGGAGCCGATCACAGCAACCGGTCCCGGACCACATCCCGTTATGTATAATTCCTTTGGACAAAAAGTTATCAGTCTGCAGGTTGAGACCGACCGGGGATGTATTGTCACGGATACCACGTCCATCTATGCTGAGCCCTGTTGCATTGACCTGCCTCCTCCTACCCTGGAAGCCACTGTCAGCAATCTGGTGTGCGCCGGAGTACCCAATGGCTCCATCCAGGTAGAAGGGATGAACGGCCAGATATGGTATAAGTTTTCCCTGGAAGACGGGGAATACTCCTTCAACAATTATTTTGGCAATCTGGATGCCGGCAGCTATTTATTGCATGTTGTCGATGCGAAAGGGTGTGAAGGTGAGCAGATTGTCACCATCACCGAACCCCAACCACTCGATGTCGATCTGGGCCCTGACCAGGAAATCGATCTAGGCTACCGCACACAGATTAATGGCACCTATTCTCCTCCGGTCAATATTGTCACCAGCTGGCAATCCACCAAGGGCGACTCCATCATTTGTCTGGATCCCCGGTGTCTGACCATCGATGTCCTGCCGCCGGGAACAACCACCTATGTCGTCCAGATCATGGATGCGACCGGTTGTATCGCCAAGGATACCATTGAAATTCGCGTTAACAATAACCGGCCTATCTTTTTCCCCAATGCCATCTCTCCCAACGGAGATAACATCAACGATGTATTCTACATCGGTTCGAATCAGGCAGCTACCGGAATCGAAGTACTACGCGTTTTCGACAGGTGGGGAGGGTTGTTGTATGAAGGTCACAACCTGCCTCTCAATGACCAAAACGTGGGTTGGGATGGAACCCGTAATGGAGAGACCCTGCCTCCGGGTGTTTATGTTTTTATGGCCGTGGTGCGGTTTGTTGATAATGTAAGTTTGCCCTATTCCGGAGATATCACCATCGTGCGATGAAGTATTGTATATTCATAGGATTGCTCTTGCTGCTTGCTGCCAGTTCGTGCCGAAAGGAAGCCCCGGTGGAGGATGAATCCCTGATGGCATTGTTACGGCAAGGAATTGAAGTCGGTGATTCGGTGCAGATCCTGTATAGCGATTCAGCCCGGCTAAAAGTGATGATAGAGGCTCCGGTGATGTACCAGGAAACCAATCGTCGCTACCATATCCAGACCTTCCCTAAAGGCATTTACGTCGAATTTTACGACGAAGAGGGCGTCCTAACATCCACCCTGCGCGCCAATTATGCGCAACGCAAAGAACAGGACCGGCAGGTTATCGTCAAAGATAATGTGGTCTATCAGAGTGTCCAGGGAGATAAACTGGAAACCTCAGAATTGATGTGGAACGAAAATGACCGGTTGATTAGCACGGACAAACCCTACCGGCTGCGCCGCGCCAATGGGGATCTCGCGAATGGATTAATGGGCTTCACCGCCAACGAATCATTTACCTATTTCAAATCCCATTCGGTCTACAATCGCTTCTTATTTGAGGAGCATAAGACCGACACCCTCCCTTAATATTTAAAAAAGACGGTCAATATCCTCAGGACCTTTATTTTTGTAGTTGCATTATTCAGCTATGATCCTGTTTTACATCATTCTCTTTTTGCTGCTTTCAGCCATTTTTTCTGGTTCCGAAATTGCCTTTGTCTCTGCCAATAAGATCGGTATTGAACTTAAGAAGGAGAAAGGACTCCGCAAAGGACGGGTACTCGGAGGATTTTATCGCAAACCGGAATATTTCATCAGCGGCATGCTGATCGGGAACAACCTGGCCCTGGTTGTCTATACCTCCCTGATGGAGCAGCTGCTGTTACCACCACTCCAAAGCATTGGCGGCGTGGCCAGTTACCTGGTGATAACCCTACTAAGTACCGCGATCGTATTGGTGTTCGGGGAATTCCTCCCTAAAACCATTTTTCGCATTTTTGCGAATGACCTGTTGTATTTCTTCACCTACATCCTAAAGATATTTCAGGTCTTGTTCTTTCCATTTTCCGCCCTGGTCAATAAACTGTCGGAATGGATCATCCGGGTGTTCACCAATGCTCCGGTTGAGAAAACGCAGGCCGCATTAACCCGCTTTGACCTTGAGCATTTCATAGCAGACTCCGCTGGTTCCAATGATGAACCCATCGAGACGGACATCTTCAAAAATGCGCTCCATCTGAAACAAACACGCATCAAAGAAATCATGGTGCCCCGCACGGAAATCCAGAGCATTGACGTGAGCGCCGACATTCAGGAGCTGATCGATCTGTTTGACACCAGCAAACATTCCCGGATCATTGTCTACGATGAGGATATCGATAACATTCTCGGATACATACACCATCAGCAATTGCTGAAAAATCCCAGGTCTCTACGCCGTCTGGTCCTGGAAATACCGGTGGTGCCGGAAACGATGAATATCCAGGCGCTTATGCTCAGGCTCATCAAAGAAAGCCAGACCATCGCCTGGGTAGTGGACGAATTCGGTGGTACCGCAGGTATCATCACCCTGGAGGACATCCTGGAAGAGATCTTTGGTGAAATCGACGATGAGCATGACGAGGAAGAACACACCGAAGAACAAGTATCCGACCACGAATGGTTGTTTTCAGGGAGACTGGAGATCGACTACCTGAATGAAAAATACGATGCCATTCATTTCCCGGAAGGCGACTATTCCACCCTCTCCGGTTATCTGATCATGACGACCGGCCACATACCACACCAGGATGAGGAAATCGAACTGGAGGGCTATAAATTTATTATGGCCAAAGTCGATGAAAAGAAAATCGAACTGGTCCGTGTCATCAGACAGGAAGAAGACTGATCCTGCACCAAAAGAATAGATTACTATAAGGATTCCGCAAATTAACGTTGATAAGAAATGAGATAGATGGCATTCGCCTGATCGTCACTTACCAGCATGGAACCGTCCGGCAACCATTCGATATCCACCGGGCGGCCCCAGGCGTTCTCTCCCTGCAGCCAGCCTTCCGCAAAGTTTTCTACACTGGTACATTGGTTACCCTGCATGTGGACCAACGCGATACGGTATCCGATTTTGTTGGCCCGGTTCCAACTTCCGTGTTCGGCAATAAAAATCTGATTTTTGTAACTGGCCGGAAATTGATTTCCGGTATAAAATTTTAACCCCAGCGGGGCTACATGCGGTCCCAGCTTCATGGCCGGAGGAGTAAACTCACTGCATTGGTGGCCTTCACCAAATTTAGGATCAAGAATATCGCCCTCATGGCAATACGGAAATCCAAAATGCTCGCCTACCCTGGTCAGGTGGTTTAACTCACAGGACGGCGAATCATCTCCCATCCAGTCCCGGCCATTATCGGTAAACCACAGCTCTTTGGTTTGCGGATGCCAGGTGAATCCGACGGAATTGCGTACGCCCCGTGCTACGATCTCCCGGTTGCTGCCGTCCGGATTGATGCGTGTGATGGTGTTAAAGACCGGGTCTTCCGATTCGCAAACGTTGCATGGAGCACCGACCGGCACGTAAAGTTTGCCATCCGGACCAAAGGCGATATACTTCCATCCGTGATGGGTTTTATCTGGGTATTTATCCGTGATCAGCACCGGCTTGGGCGGATTGGATAAATTCTGTTCGATGCGATCGAACCGCCAGATCTTACTTACCTCCGCTACGTACAGGCTGCCGTCCTTAAAAGCAACTCCATTGGGCATTTGCAATCCTTTGGCAATGGTGTACATCTTGTCCGCCTTATGATCGCCGTTCTGATCCACCAAAGCATATACACTCCCTTCATCCCGAGTGCCTACAAACAAGGTTCCTGACGGGGACAGGCACATGGAACGGGCATTGGTAACGTTCTCGGCAAATAATTCAATCTTAAATCCGGCGGGTAGTTTGATCTTATCCAGCTGGATGTCCGGTTTAACTTCTCTGAACCGGGTAAACGCAAACCATGTCACGGCAGCACCCAGCACAAGTAGTAAAGACCATTTATATCTGTTCATTTTTGAATTTATTTAAAATTACAAGATCACATATTTCTCCGGTACTGACCACCAACTTCATATAAGGCATGGGTGATCTGGCCCAGAGAACAATATTTCACGGTTTCCATCAGGGTTTCAAAGAGGTTTTCACCCTCCAATGCTTTCTGTCTTAATTGCTTTAAAGATTCCTGAGCCTTTGGCCTCAGAAGACTTTGCATCTCGTGCAGGGATGAGATCTGATATTGCTTCTCTTCCCCGGTCGCACGGATCACTTCGCGGGGAACGATGGTCGGTGATCCTTCCTTGGAGAGGAATGTATTCACCCCGATGATCGGATATGCGCCGGAATGTTTAAGGGTCTCATAGTACAAACTCTCCTCCTGAATCCTTGATCTTTGATACATCGTCTCCATGGCACCCAGTACACCGCCACGGTCCGATATCCGCTCGAATTCAAGAAGCACGGCTTCTTCAACCAGATCCGTCAGCTCTTCAATGATAAAGGCGCCCTGCAATGGATTTTCATTACGGGTCATCCCCAGCTCATGGTTGATGATCAGTTGAATAGCCACTGCACGCCGGACCGACTCTTCCGTGGGTGTCGTGATCGCTTCATCGTAAGCGTTGGTGTGCAATGAATTGCAGTTATCGTAGATGGCATAGAGCGCCTGCAGTGTGGTCCGGATATCATTGAAGGCAATCTCCTGGGCATGCAGGGACCGACCTGAGGTCTGGATGTGGTATTTCAACATTTGCGAACGCTCATTGCCTCCGTATTTATGCTTGATGGCTTTCGCCCAGATGCGCCGGGCCACCCGTCCGATGACGGCATATTCCGGATCCAGCCCATTGCTGAAGAAGAAAGAAAAGTTTGGTGCAAAATCGTCGATGTGCATACCCCGCGAAAGGTAATATTCCACATAAGTGAATCCATTGGATAAGGTAAAGGCCAACTGGGTAATGGGATTGGCCCCCGCCTCAGCGATGTGATAGCCCGAGATCGAGACGGAGTAAAAATTACGCACCTGTTGATCAATGAAATAAGCCTGCATGTCACCCATCAACTGCAGGGAAAACTCCGTGGAGAAAATGCAGGTATTTTGCGCCTGGTCCTCCTTCAGAATGTCGGCCTGCACGGTACCCCGCACAGATGCCAGCGCCCGGTCCTTGCATTCCTGGTAAATTTCCTGTGACAGGACCTGATCTCCGGTCAATCCCAGGAGAAGCAGACCGAGTTGGTCATGATGCGGTGGCAGTTCTGTCCGGTATTCCGGCCTGGAGAGACCTCTTTCGTCGTATTGCTGCTTTTTGAATTGTTCTACCTGCGCTTCCAGGCCATTTGCAATGATATATTTTTCACATTGCTGGTCAATGGCAGCATTCATGAACAAAGCGGTCATGGTGGCTGCCGGGCCATTGATGGTCATGGACACCGAGGTCTTCGGGTCACAAAGGTCAAACCCGGAATACAGCCGTTTGATATCATCCAGCGAACAAATACTCACTCCGGAATTACCCACCTTTCCATAGATGTCGGGGCGATGATCCGGATCCTCGCCATAGAGGGTCACTGAATCAAAAGCTGTGGACAAACGGATTGCCGGCATGTTATAACTAAGGTAGTGGAATCTGCGGTTGGTCCGTTCCGGGCTTCCTTCGCCGGCAAACATTCGGGTAGGGTCCTCTCCTTTTCGTTTGAAGGGAAATACCCCGGCTGTGTAGGGAAATGAACCTGGTACATTTTCCTGCCGGGACCAGTGTACCTGTTCACCCCAGTCTTCCCACCTGGGAAATGCTATTTTGGGGATCAACTGATGGGACAACGTTTCCGTTCGCGTCGGTACCGTGATGGCCTTGCCTCGCACCAGGTAAGTGAACGTGTCATCCTGATAAGCTTGCCGTTGTTGCTTCCAGTTCTCAATAATTTCTTTACTGGTAGCATCCAGTTTTGCCCAGATAGCCTCGAATTGTTCCTGTAAATTTTTCCGAACCGGGTCCGAATCTTGTCGTTTCAGGGTAAGGGACAGGGCAAATGCTTCCCTTGCCAGGTCGGCCTGTTCTTTCACCAAACCATCGTATTGGCGGTTATTTTCAGCGATCTCCGCCAGGTAACGGGTCCGGGCCGGAGGAATGATGTAACGTTTCGTTTGTTCGGCTTCCGGTTGAGACGGGTTATTTCCTGTGGTTAAAAATCCACGTTCTCCCAACTGATCCAGCAGGTGATGATAGAGTACATTAACCCCCGGATCATTGAACTGGGAAGCCATGGTTCCAAACACAGGCAAATTCACTGGGTCCTGGTCCCATAATTGATGGTTGCGCACGTATTGTTTGCGTACATCGCGGAGCGCATCCTGAGCACCCCGTTTGTCGAATTTGTTGATAACCACCACATCCGCAAAGTCCAGCATGTCGATCTTTTCCAGCTGGGAGGCAGCCCCGTATTCCGGCGTCATGACATAGACGGCAAGGTTGACATGATCGGTGATTTCCGATCCGGACTGGCCTATGCCGGAAGATTCCAGAATGATCAGATCAAATCCTGCAACTTTCAAAACATCAATGGCCGGCTGAACGAATTGCGATAAAGCCTGATTGGCCTGACGGGTAGCCAGAGAGCGCAGATAAACCCGGTCCGTATCGATGGCATTCATCCGGATCCGGTCACCCAGCAGTGCACCGCCGGTTTTGCGCTTGGTCGGGTCCACCGAAATGACACCGATGGTTTTCCTGGGGAACTGGTGCAGAAATCGCCTGATCAATTCATCGACCAGGCTGGATTTGCCGGCGCCACCGGTTCCTGTAAACCCAATGACGGGGGTGTTTTTCAGGCCAGCAGCCTTCCCCGACAAAGCATCCAGATCGGCTTGGTGTCCGGGTATACCGTTTTCTATGGCAGATATCACCCGGGCCACGATTTGAGGATGCTTTGTATCCAGTTGTGAAAATGCATCTTTTTCGATAGCACCGGTCGCAAAGTCACATGCTTTCAGCAGATCATTGATCATGCCCTGGAGCCCCAGATGCCGCCCTTCATCGGGACTGTAGATGTGAGCAATGCCATAAGCCTGCAAAGCCTCGATCTCCTCAGGTAATATGGTACCACCGCCACCACCAAATATCCGGATATGTCCGGCGTGGGCTTCCTGAAGCAGATCGTACATGTACTTGAAATATTCCATGTGTCCGCCCTGATAGGAGGTAATGGCGATCGCCTGGGCATCCTCCTGAATCGCTGCACGTACTATTTCACGTACCGAACGGTTGTGTCCCAGGTGAATGATCTCAGCCCCTGAAGCTTGCATGATCCTGCGCATGATATTGATGGCAGCATCATGGCCGTCAAAGAGAGAAGCTGCGGTAACGATTCGGATTTTATTTTTCGGATGGTAGGACTGCATGCCGGATTGCTTCTTGCAAAAATAACTGATTTTTCTGTCCGGACCGGTGCATTGGGTGCTACAACTGCCTGCACGGCGTGGGTTAATCTTTTCTTAATGCACCGGCAATTCAAAATCCGGTAAAGACTGTACTCGTTCTTGTCCTAAGAATTGGTTATTGAATTTATGCACTTGTTTTTTCATAGTTGAGATAGGGGTATACGGTTGATCAAGCATTGACCCGGGGCGCAGAATCAGAGGTAGTCAGGATAGGGTCAATGCTTTTTTTGTTTTTAGCCAATTACTTCCAGAAACTCAGCCGTTATCATTGCAGTCGCTCCCCACATCACTTCACCATGTAAGTCAAAATAAGGTACATCCGGCAACGAGTATTGTCCCCTGACCGTAATTGCCGTTCGTTTGACGACCCCTTCTGTCTGCAGGTAATACAATGGTATGGAGATGATGCGTTCGATTTCTATGGGATCCAACTGAAATTGCGGTGTTTCCCTTAAAAAGCCTACGAATGGCTGTACCTGGAAGTTACTTACGGGAATGTACAATGAAGTAAGCGCACCTAGGGGTGTGATGGCGTTTGCTGCCACACCGATCTCCTCTTCGGTCTCACGTAATGCGGTGGCCAGGGCATCTGCATCACCTGCTTCCCGGCGCCCGCCGGGAAAACTGATTTGCCCTTTATGGCGGTCACCTGCCGTATCTGTACGCTTGGTATAGATAACTTCCCAATCTTCACCACCGGGATACAATAACAGAAGTACCGAAGCTTCCTTAGGTGGGTGTGCATGCTGAAATGACGGGATACGATGTCTTATTGACATCTTTTGGTGCGCCGCTTCTCCAGGCAGTGAGGTTGTCTGCAAATGATTTTCAATTGCCCGGATTACGGATATGTCAGGCGTTGATGCCATTCTGTTGCCTATTGACCCTTGCTCAATTTAACCAAAATACGTGCGATGCATGGGATGGATAAAAAGTGGATGGTGATCCTTAAACCTTATTGGAAAGTTTGATGTAGTTCTCAAGTGCCATGGGCATAGACGGAGCATCCGGAACCGGAGCTTGAATGTTGATGGTCAGTCCACGCTCCTCCACAGCCCTGGAAGTGCTGTTCCCAAAGACGGCGATCCGGGTCTCATCCTGTGAAAAATCCGGGAAGTTCTCATATAGGGATTGAATACCCAATGGGGAAAAGAAGACCAGAATGTCATACTTGATGTCCGCCAGGTCTGACAGGTCACTGCTTACCGTACGGTACATCATGGACTCGACAAAGTTGATCTGACTTTTTTTCAAAAACTCTACCACCGGCAGGGCACCCAAATTGGAACAAGGCAACAAAAACCGGTTGCCGGATTTGTGCTTTAGAATGGAAGAGGTAAGGTCTTCAATGGTCTTCCGTCCTACGAAAACTTTGCGTTTGCGATAGATGATGAACTTCTGAAGGTAGTTGGCTATGGCCTCTGAAAGGCAGAAATATTTGGTTTCCGCAGAGACTTTCACCCGGGTCTCTTCAGAAAGTCTGAAGAAATTCTCAATGGCATTCTTACTGGTGAAGATGACACATTCGTATTCATCCAGCCGGATGCGCTGCTTGCGGAACTCTTTCTCAGAGACCGGCTCGACATGGATAAAAGGTCTGAAATCAATCGTGATCCCATATCGCGTCTCCAGTTCATGATATGGAGACTTATTGCTGGGCTGCGGTTGAGAAATTAAAATGGTTTTAACTTCCTTCAATTTTTCAGTCTTAACATTTCCCGACATAGGACCAATTACTTCTGATTAGGAAAATAATTGCAGCGAGATCTGCCTATAAATCAATAATATAGGTCCGATTTCGATCGCGCAAAGGTAAAGAAAAAATTGAAACTTATATAGTGATGCCAATCTAACACCAATCAGGAGTCCCCGGAATTGGCGCAACAGATACAAAACAACAAATGCTCCGATCCCGGTAAGAATCAATCCGTTATGCAAATTTGCCGGCCCGAATGCCAACAACCAGTTGATCGCAAACAGGATCAATCCTAAAAAGATATTGAACTGCATCGTCGAAAAACTGTATTGTGCCGTTTCCTTTTCGACCGGAAACAACGAAGCCAGGAGCCAAAGAACAAAGTGTTTGGTAAAATACAGGGCTCCGAAGATGATCAGTATCCACCAGTATGAAAGCTCAAAATTGCTCCAATACCGCAGGATGAAGTTGATAAACAACGCTCCCTGCAGGAAGAAGACCAGGTAGAGTGCAATGTGCAAATACTGGGATATCCCTTTACTAAACTCGCGATAGGTCAGTCTGAAAAAGTTCTCGCTGATCAGTGATTGTGTCAACTCAGCCATGAAGGACCGGTTGAGATTTACTACGGCTGTCACCCCCAGCAGGCATATAAACAACACCCAGAAAGAAAGGCTGCCAGTAATCCGTTCAAAGTACGTTTCAACCTGTTTATTGGTTTCTTTCTTGTTTTCCTGATTACCGGTCACTGCTTTGTCTTTAGCCTCGTCTTTCTGATCTTTTTTGGTGATCTCAAAAATGGACTTGCTTTGTCCGGATGGATTGATCGCGGTATCCGCGGCCGGTGACTGGATGATCTTCGGGGTGGCTGTATCCTGCAGGATGCCTGGCGTTTCTTGCTTTGTGGTCAGATTCGGAGGACGCACAGCTCCATTGGGGTCCGACGGACGGGCATTCAGGTCAAACGGATTCTGGCCGGCAGGAATGTTCGCTTTAGAGTCTTTTTTCTGCGTTACCGTATCTTGATTGACCGGCTTCTTACCGGTGGTATCCGCTGGTTTGGTCGTTACTGGTTTGGTAGCCGTTTCCAACGGCGATTTTACCGGCTTGACGGTCTCCTTCTTCTGGGTGGTATCTTTGCGCTTAATGTCAAATGGATTCTGTGCCTGTCCAGCAACCACTGTCAGAATAACGATGATTAAAGTAAGTTTACTGATGGTCAATCGCACGAATGCTGTTTGGCCTGCAAAATTACAAATACTTTATAGTCCAAATAAGACCCCGCCTGCACATTAACTTAAAGGTTATCCCGGCTGTTGATTGTTAAATGGTTGTTAAGCGGAAAGAGGAAGGCGGTATTTGGTGTTAAATTTATGCTTTGTGAACCTTTATGCGACAAAAAGCCATCATTTGGGTATTCATTCTGGGCGCCATTCTGGTCATGGGCATGCTGGCCTTCCAGTCGTATTGGGTCGCCTATTCCTGGTCCAGTGAAAGCTCGAAGACCCGCCAGTCTATATATATTGCCCTTTATAACGTCGCGGAAAAATTGGCAAAATTTGATCAGGTGACCTTGCCTACCCGGGACCTGATTAAATCCGTCTCATCCAATTATTACGTGGTCAACATCAACAACAGCATTGATGCCAACGTGCTGGAGCGCTTCCTCATCGATGAACTTCAAGCCAGGGAAATCAATATGGATTTCGAGTATGCCATTTACGACTGTAGCAGCGATGAGATGGTGTACGGCGACTTCTGCAGTATTTCCAAAAAAGATTACGAGGCTGACCTTGGCAATCTTCCGAAATACGAGGAGTTCACGTATTACTTCGGGGTAAAGTTTCCCGGCTTGGTCGGTACGATCTTTACCAACATGATGCCCTCTCTCATCTTTAGCGGCATCACAGTCCTGGCCCTGCTGTTTTTCATTTCATCGGTAGTCCTGCTGTTAAGGCAGCAAAAAATAGCCCAGCTGCAATCCGATTTCATCAACAACCTGACCCATGAATTTAAAACACCGCTGTCTTCGATGAAGATCGCCACCGAGTCACTGATAGCCAATCCCTACGTACAGGCAGAACCGAAAGTGAATCGTTACCTACAGATCATTGGCCAACAAAATGACCGCCTGCAGGAACACATCGATAAGATCCTGGATCTGGCCAAACTGGAAAAAGAAAGCATTACCCTAAAACTGGAAACCGTCAATCTGCACGATATGCTCCGGGAAACACTCCCGCTATTTGAAGCTCAAATCGAACAGAAGAAAGGCTCTCTGACCTGTTCACTGGATGCCAGCGATCCGGTCATACAGGCGGACAGCAGTCACCTGCAAAATGTCATCTCCAATTTACTGGATAATGCCATCAAGTATTCAGGGGACAACCTGTCAATCCGCATTAGTACCCACATGGAAAAAAACACCCTGGTTCTGCGTATCCAGGATCAGGGCATAGGCGTTCCGGAAGAACAAATGACCAAGCTATTTACCAAGTTTTATCGTGTCTCGACCGGCAATGTCCACAATGTCAAGGGATTCGGTCTTGGTTTGTATTATGTCAAGCTGATCTGTGATGCGCACAAATGGCATATCCTGATGGAAAGCAAACCGGGAAACGGGACCATTGTTACGATTTACTTTCACTAATTACGAACCATGAAAAGAGCACACATCCTGTATGTTGAAGATGATGAAACCTTAAGCATGTTAACCCAGGAACACCTGGAGCAACAGGGATACCAGGTCACCCATGTAGGTAACGGACGCAATGCGCTGGAAGCCATACAGTCGAAAGACTTTGACCTCTATATCCTGGATGTTATGCTGCCCGAGATTGATGGCTTTGACCTTGCAACCAACATCCGGCGAAAAGATGTGGATACCCCCATCCTGTTTCTATCCGCAAAATCCATGAAAGAAGACCGCATCCACGGATTGAAGATCGGGGCCGACGACTTTATTACCAAGCCGTACAGCATGGAAGAACTACTATTGAAAATAGATGTGTTCCTGCGCCGGAGCAAAGTCCGCCAGCATACGGTGGCTGAAGTGGTTCGCATCGGGGATCTGGAATTTGAATATCAGAATTTGATCCTGCACGTAGGTAAGGAAGAAATAACCCTGACCCAGCGGGAAGCCGACCTGCTGATGTATCTCTGGAAAAACCGGAATCAGGTCCTGCGCCGGAGCGATATCCTGGAAGCTTTGTGGGGTGAGGACGATTATTTCCTCGGGCGCAGCCTGGATGTCTTTATATCACGGTTACGAAAATATTGCAAATACGATCAGCGATTGAAGATTGAAAATATTCATGGTGTGGGATTTAAACTGAAATGCCCCGAGTGATCAGGATGTAAGTTGTCCCGCCGTCCAGATACCGATCCCTACACCCAACCAGCCAAATACCAGGCTGCCCACCACGTAAAGGCTCGCCGTCATCCAGCGGCTTTCTTCTCCCAGCAAAAAGATCTCATTGGCGAAGGTGGAGAAGGTGCTGAATCCTCCGCAAAATCCAGTGATCAGCAACAGCCGCATGTGAGCATCCAGGATATTGCGTGTGCCCAGCATCCATAAGACCCCAATGATCATACAGGCCAAAAAATTTGTCAGAAACGTTGCCCAGGGAATTGAAGTTTCATTCCAGGGCATCCACAGGCTAAGCAGGTAACGCAGCAGGCTGCCAAAACCGCCACCAATAAATACGAGGATCAGGTATTTGATCATATTAATTTGCGTTGTTGCGCTTTCTTCCTGCGTACATAAAAATGCAGGATAGCAGTTAAAACCAGGGCAAGTCCGAGGATGATGATCAGCAGGATGAAATTGCCCAGGTTCTGGAACTTAAGCGCAATTAGGATAAATAGAATGTTGCTGATGATCAGGATACCGGTAGCCTGCATATGGCTAAATCCTGCATCAATCATCATGTGGTGGATGTGCCTGCGGTCAGGAGACAACGGAGAATGGCCGCGCAGGATGCGGATGGTAAATACACGCAGCGTGTCAAACAAAGGAAGAATAAGGATTCCGATGGCCACGGCAGGCGCGGAATTCACCGCATAAATGGAGTCGGGTAACTCCCGGTGTGCTTCGATAAATTTAATGGCAAGAATTGCACAGACCAGACCGACAAAAAGCGATCCGGTATCGCCCATAAATATTTTTGCCGGGGTGACATTATACCGCATAAAGGCCAACACTGATCCGGCCAGGGCAAACGCAACAATCGCCAGATCGATGCGGTCAACCAGAAAGAACCACACGCCCAGGACCAGTGAGATCAATGTACTGATGCTGCCCGTCAGTCCGTTGATACCATCGATTAGGTTAAACGCATTGATGATGACCAGAATGGTAAAGATGGATATTGAATAACTGACCCAATCCGGTAACAGGGTCAATCCAAAAAGTCCATAAAAGCTGGTCAGCCGCACATTGGCTTTATAGACCAGGATAAAGGCCGCAAACAGCTGCCCGGCCAGTTTGCGCCAGGGAGACATGGGTACCAGATCATCTTTCACTCCGATGAGGAAAATGATGACAAAGGCACATAAGATGTACTGAAGATCCTGAAACACGCCAAATGGTGTCCATAATACAATCGAAAATATGACCCCGGCAAAGATCCCGATCCCTCCTAGCGTAGGTATGCTGTCCGAATGGGAACGCCGTTCACCGGGTTCATCCATCAGATGTTTTACCCTGGCTACATTGATGATGGAAGGGATGGCCACGAAAGTCAATGTAAAGGAGGTGATGAAACTGAGTAAGACGTCGTACATCGCTTCGTTATTGGCTGGTGCTGTCCTTTTTTACTTCCTTAAGGGCATCCATAAACTCCTGACCCGTCTGTCTGCGAAAGATCTCCTCAAAGGCGCTGTAAGGGTTAT
This sequence comes from Lewinellaceae bacterium, assembly GCA_020636135.1. Classification (NCBI taxonomy): domain Bacteria; kingdom Pseudomonadati; phylum Bacteroidota; class Saprospiria; order Saprospirales; family Lewinellaceae; species Lewinellaceae bacterium. Next base: position 454,942 of record JACJYK010000003.1, on the reverse strand, counting down.
CCCACAATTTTCGCATATGATCCCTGATGACGATCAGCGTTTGATCCGTGGTGTCCTGAATAATCTTCTGTACATCGTAACGGTGCCGGTTCATGGCAAAGGTGATGGCATCCAGCCAAACCGCCCGGTCCAGTGAGTCGGTAAGTTCAGGCTGGATTTCAGGATAGCATTGGATGATCAGCTGTTCAAATCGTCTATCATAGGGTTCCCATTCTCTGGTACTGATGTACCGGTCCAGTTTACTGACATCCTGCATCAGCTGATGATAATCATTCAAAAAAGCATCACTCCCGGATGGACAATCCTGGTGGGATTGACAACTTGTAATAATGAACAGGATGACGATCCAGAAAAACTTCCTCACCATGTGGTCTTTGTTCAACATACGCACGAAAATACCATTTTACTCCTCACCTAAGGCAATGGTTAGTCCAGCATTTCAAGGACCATCGGCCATAGTTGTTCAAATGGAAGTATTTCCACTTCAATACCCTGCTCCGATATATTGATGGGTACACTTTGCAGTTGCTCCCACATCGGTTCTACATAGCGCTCGGTGCGTATGCGGTTGAAATCAGCCCGTACCAGATTATTAAGCATCTTGATGAATAGATTCGTGCGGAGGGTTTCATCCTTGCGCAGGTAGCGGTAGCTGTATTGTTTCAAGGCATCTACCCGGTCTATGATGCTGGAGTAATTCTTCTGATGTAGAAAGAAAAGGATCTGAAGAATTAAGACGGACGAGTTCAAACCTTGTTTATCCTTGGAATAGGTCGGCACATCATTCAGAAACCGTTGGATGCGGAAGCGTTTCTGCGTGGCATCGAGGATCCCGCGTTGTTCCAAAAACTGGATATAGGTATTGAATATCTGAAAGTTTTCATCGTAGATAGGTTGTTTCATCTTTTCCAGCAAGGGCCCCATTTCATCACGTAGGACCTCCCGTGCCAGATCGTATTTTCCGGTACGCATGTAGATGATGAACAAATAGTACTGTGCGATGAAGGTGGTCTGATCACTGATCCTGGTTATCTTATAATAGGTACATAGTTCGATGGCAGTCTTCCAGCTTTCGATCTGGATCAGGGCCATCAGCCGTTTTAGCTGAAAGGTGAAGATGTGAAAATCCAGCTTATAGGGATACTTTTTTAGACGTTCAATAGCCTGATTGCAAATGGTTATCGTCTGCTGATAATCTTTCTCAAAATAACTGATGACCGCCAGGATATTGTAGTAGAAACGCGTGGACCTGGCTGTTTTGGATTTGCCTTTCAGACTTTTGGTCTCTTCAAATTTTTCTTTCAGCAATTGTTTATTATCGTACGAGATCATCTTGTGTTCCAGTACGGAATAAATCTCTGAATAGATGGAGCTCAGCTTGTTTTCGGTGACTACATCATTCAGTGTCTGCTGTTCGATCTTATGGTACCTTTTAAATTCCTTGGCGTTCATCAGGTTCAGGCCATAGTATCCGGATAACTGCTGGCTGCTGAGATAGGCCGGAACGCTCAGTTCGAATTTCTGGGATAGCTTGAGGCACTCCTTAAAATACAGGATCCCATGGTGAGGGTTGCTGTACATGGATATGATGTAGCCAGCCATCATATGACGTAATGCCTGCAAATAGGCTTTGTCAATACCGGAGATCTGGGCACGCTCCGGTGTTGCGATCAGGACGGCATTCAACATTTGTTGGTAGAGTCGGCTTTTTGCTTTGCGGTAATTTGCATTGGCTTTCTGGCCTTTTCCAAAAAACTCAAGTTGCAGTTTTGGGTCTTCGTCGGAGCCAAGTTCTGCCATTCTGAGAAATAATTGTTCCATTTGAGTTTCCGGTTCTTCCGATGATTGATAGGGTTTCGGAAGCGCTTTTACATTGTTATCCCGGAGGTATTGAAGCAGTGGACCGAGGTTATTCATGGTTTGATGTTATTATAATTATGGCGGTTATTTTAATGTAATAATTTAATATTCAATTATTTATGGTAATGATTTAAATGATATATACGGTATTCGCTTGTCACAAACTACATGTTTTTGTTTACACATTACTATCCAAAACCGTGCAAATTTGTATTGTAAGTAGATGAAAAGCTCTTTTTCGAAGTCTTTTATAAAAAGAGCGTTGATAATCAATGTGTTAGTGGATAGATGTCAATAATAAAATGTTATTATTGCTGTCACATTGTCTGGGTTTTTGTTATAGCAGGTAGTGCAATTCCGACTTAGTTTTACGTTATTATTAAACAAACGAAAATTCTGAGTCATGAATGCCAATCAAATAATCGACGTTACTTGCAATATTATCACCGAGCAGCTTGGTGGTTTCTAATAGACAGAATAGCACAACCCATATATAAATTAGGAGCGACCCCTTTTTTTCACTGTTCCTTCTGCACGCCTTCGTGCGGTTCTTCTATCCGGATATCCAAAAGGGGTCCTTCTTTTTAATAAGCTTACTCTTTGGGCGTTTTTTTATACAACTTGGGTATGCAGAAATAGCAGTACCCACGAAAAACAAAAAACCTTCATATCCTTCAGCGGAATGAGGGTTTTTTTTATTTTATTAAGTATAAAGTTCTGACATCCAAATAGTTGGTACGATTTTTGAAATAATACAATTGAATCTCTTATTTATTTGGGTGTTATAACAAAGTCTTCAAAGGCTACACTATCCTCAGTTAGCTTTTTGAAGACTTTTTCTTTTTAGCCGTAGCCGGTTCCAATTCTTTGATCAGGTATCTGCCAGTATGACTTTCTGCACATTGGGTGATCGCCTCCGGGGTACCGGAAAACACCACCTTTCCACCTCCACGACCTCCTTCCGGACCTATATCAATCAGGTAGTCCGCAACCTTGACCACATCCAGATTGTGTTCAATGATCACGACCGTATTCCCGCGTTGTACCAGTCGATCCAATACCCGGATGAGGTGCATGACATCTTCAAAGTGCAATCCAGTGGTTGGTTCATCCAAAATATAAAAGGTGTTGCCAGTATCCCGCTTGCTTAACTCTTCCGATAATTTGACTCTCTGAGCCTCGCCACCGGATAGAGTTGTCGCCTGCTGGCCAAGTGTGATGTATCCCAGGCCAACATCCCGCAGTGTTTTCAGCTTGCGGTGTATCTTGGGTATGCTCTCGAAAAAACCGGCAGCTTCCTCCACCGACATGTTGAGCACGTCGGATATGGATTTACCCTTATAAAGAACTTCCAGGGTCTCCCGGTTGTATCGCCTGCCCAGGCAGGTCTCACATTCCACCAGTACATCCGGTAAAAAATTCATCTCGATCAACCGCATACCCGCTCCTTCACAAGTTTCGCAACGGCCTCCTTTGACATTAAAGGAAAAACGACCAGGCTTGTAGCCTCTGATCTTGGACTCCGGCAGATTGGCGTAAAGATTACGGATTTCGGTCATCAATCCGGTATATGTTGCCGGGTTGGACCGGGGAGTCCGTCCGATCGGTGATTGATCTATCTCAATGACTTTATCGATGTGCTCCAGGCCCCGAATCTCCTGGTAGGGTAAGGGTTTCTGCAAACTGTTGTAAAAATGCTGCCGGAGGATCGGATAAAGTGTGTCATTGATCAGGGAAGATTTACCGCTCCCGGACACACCGGTCACACAGATCAATGTTCCCAATGGAAAGGTGACATCAATGGTATCCAGGTTATTCCCGGATGCTCCAATCAACTCCAGCACATGACCTGTTCCATTGCGTCGTTGTTTCGGGACCGGTATACGCACGGTTTCTTTCAGATACTTTGCGGTTAGGGAATCTTCACCCAAAAAGTCCTCCGGCGTTCCCGCAGCGACCAGCCGGCCTCCGTGATGTCCGGCGCCGGGTCCCAGGTCAATAAGGTAGTCCGAGGCCAGCATGATGTCTTTATCGTGTTCTACAACCAACACAGAATTTCCTATCCTGGTTAATTCCTTCAGCGCCTTGATCAACCGGTTGTTGTCCCGGGGATGGAGACCGATACTCGGCTCATCCAGAATATAGGTTATGCCGGTTAGCTGGGATCCGATCTGGGTTGCCAGCCGGGTGCGTTGGGCTTCCCCTCCGCTCAGCGTATTGGCAGGACGGTTCATCTGGAGATAATCCAATCCTACATGCAGGAGAAATACCAGCCGCAGACGTATTTCTTTCAGGATGTCCTGGGCAATGGCTTTTTGCCTGGTAGTCAGGTATTGCGGAAGATCTTCAAACCATTCCAGCAGTTGGTCCAGGTCCATGGTGGCTAGCTCACCAATGTTCCTATCATGGATCTTAAAATGCAGCGATTCTTTCTTTAATCGTAATCCATGACATTCAGGGCAGGTCGTGACAGTCATAAAGTGTTCTGCCCAGGAGCGGATCTTTTCCGAAGTGGTATCCTCATACCACCTCTTTAGCATATTGACCAGACCTTCGTAAGCCAGATTGTAGACAAAATCATGCTTGTTGTACCCCAGGTCTACCGGAAACTTTTCATTGCCGCCATATAATATGGTATCCAATGCTTCTTTGGGTATATCCTTGACCGGAGTAGAAAAAGTAAAGCGGTAGGTTTTGGCGATGGACCTTAGCTGCTTAAAGGTGATGTTGTCGCGGACTTCACCAAAGGGACGGATCCCCTCCTCATTGATGCTTTTATCCGGATCGGGAATGACTTTGTCCAGATCCACCTGATTGATGTTTCCCAGACCATTGCAAACCGGACAAGAACCGTAGGGCGAATTGAATGAAAAGGAGTTTGGGGAAGGTTCTTCGTAGGAGATGTTATTCTCCGGGTCCATCAGGTGTTTGCTAAACGGCGTGATGTGGTTATCTGCATGCTCCATCACAAAAAGCATATCGTTACCCATTTTTAAGGCTATTTGAATCGATGCTGCCAGTCGATCCTTGCGGTCCGTGGCTACCTGCAGCCGGTCGATGATTACCTCGATATCGTGGACTTTATAGCGGTCGGCTTGCATCCCGGGTTTCAGATCCAGTATCTCGCCGTCCAGGCGGACTTTGGTATAGCCCTGTTTACGGATCTGATCAAACAACTCCCGGTAGTGTCCTTTTCTGCCCCTTACCAGTGGAGCAAGCAAGACAATTTTCTGCCCCTGATAATGTTCCAGCAGGTGATCGATGATTTGTGCCTCGCTGTAACGTACCATCTTGAGTCCGGAAGCGTATGAGTACGCCTCCCCGATGCGGGCAAACAGTAACCGGACAAAATCATACAATTCGGTAATCGTACCCACCGTAGAACGCGGGTTCCATCCGGTCGTCTTCTGTTCTATGGAAATTACAGGGCTTAACCCCTGGATATGCTCCACGTCCGGGCGTTCCATTTTCCCGATGAACTGCCGCGCATACGAGGAAAATGTTTCCATGTAACGCCGCTGGCCTTCAGCATAGATCGTATCAAAAGCCAAGGAAGATTTACCACTACCGCTGATGCCGGTGATGACTACCAGTCTGTTTTTTGGTATGTTTACGTGGATGTTTTTCAGATTGTGTTCCCGGGCACCGGTCACTTCAATCACACCGGAATTACTGTTGTTTTTGCCTGTATTCATGTTGCTAGCCAAACAGCTTACAAGATGAGAAGTTTGCCGGTGAATTACAAAATTGGGGCTGAGGCTTGGTGGGTTGAAAAAAAATCTTTAATTTTCTTTAACAATTGGATAATAAACTAAAATAAGGATACGTTTTCAATGCACATGCGGTCGCCGCATTCCTTTCGTCTCCGAGATTACTATTCAATAACTAAGTTTCCCCCCGTATTATAACTACTTCTTTTAGGAGATAGCAATTACTTGTTTTATTCTTGTCTTATTAAACTTAAACCAACCAATCATGAGAGCAGTCGTTGCCCTGTTAATCGCGTTTTGTAGTATTACGATGACCTTGGCTTCTGATGTCATCACCTTAACTGGCTATGTTGATGATGCGAATATGTACCTGCAGTGGAACATGGACGCAGATCCAAATATTGAAGCCATTTATGTTGAGCAAAAAGTAGGCCAAACTTTTGAGTCCATTGCAATACTCGCTCCCCAGACAAACCGGCAATACAGCTTTGACCAACCAACAATCGCTCAAAGTGTTAAACTTTACCGCGTCCGGGCTGTACGGGTTGACGGGCAACAAATGCTCTCGAATGAACTGAATCTGGAAACCCCCAGGGTTCCCTTTGAAATAAAGGTTTACCCCAATCCGGTGGTCAGCGAGGTCTATGCCAATCTGCCGGATGCCTGTCAGCATGCCCGGGATATTCAAATCCGCATCAACGATATGTACGGTCGGGCAGTCGCTTCACAAAACGTAGCGCCTAAAACCGTCAGTTTTGAAATCACCCCCGTGGAGCAGCTGCAGGCAGGAATGTATGTCATCCAGTTTTGGGTTGACGGGAAGTTGGAGAAATCCACTTCCATATTGAAGCAATAACCAAAGCCAGAAGTCTCTGGGGGAACTTCTGAGTCTTTATAGAATACCAATCTTGTTGTAAAACGCCATTAAAGAGGCCCCCCACGTAGCTTAAAACCCGGTAATATCTTTGCCGGGTTTTTTCATTTAGCCCAGCCACTGGGATATCAGCCTGGCGGTGCGATCAGCGGCGGTGCGTACAACCTGTAATACACCCTCGTGTGTCGTCTCCGTCAATTCGTAAGGATTAAAGACATTGCTGATAATGGATATCCCGCCGATGCGCATGCCCATCTGCCGGGCTACAATGGCTTCCGGAACCGTCGACATTCCTACTGCATGGGCGCCCGCCTGATGGAACCAGCTGTATTCGGCCGGGGTCTCCAGACTGGGACCCTGCAAGCCCAGGTAAACACCGATGTGATACGGTATGTTGAGTTGTTTAGCCAGATGGGACCAGCTCGTGATCCATTCCGAATCATAAACGTGATTCATATCCGGAAACCGGGGACCCCAGCGTGGATCGTGCGGTCCGCGTAATGGATTTTCAGGTTGGTAATTGATGTGATCCCGGATAAACATCAGCGAACCGGGTTGCATGGACTCCAGCAAACCTCCGGCAGCATTAGTCAATAGCAAATCATGGATGCCTAAAAGCTTTGTGACCCGAACCGGAAACGTAATGGTCTGCATCGAATGCCCCTCATAATAATGAAACCGTCCGGACCAGATCAAGACATGTTTCTTGGCCCATTTTCCGATGTGCAGGATGCCCTGGTGTCCCATAACACTCGTAACCGGAAAGTGGGGCAATTCGCTATAAGGAATGCTCTGGGTCATTTTAACCTGGCCGAGACAGGCATCAAAACCGGATCCCAGCGTAATTGCCAGGTAGGCTTCATCTTCCAGATAGGGATTAATAAATGCGGCAGTCTCCTCCGCTTGCTCATAGGTGTAATTCATGAGGCTAATCTACAATGAGCGCCGCACGATCCAAAACCTGTTGTTCGATTTGTGGCGGTAGCTGACGGAATGCATATTGCTGATCCCGCAGGCGAGGCTCAAAACCGGCTTCCCGGATGGCATCCTGGATTCCCTGGGCGGTAAAGCGGAAGGCAGCACCTGCTGCTGAGACTACATTTTCTTCGATCATGATCGAACCCCAGTCGTTGGCGCCGGCATACAGGCAGACCTGAGCGACCTGTTTGCCCACCGTCAACCAGGAAGCCTGGATGTTCGTGATATTGGGTAGCATGATCCGGCTCATGGCGATCATCCGCACATATTCGTCTCCGGTACATTGATTGCGTGCCCGCTTGAGTTTTTGAAGCAAGGTGCCCTCATCCTGGAATGGCCAGGGAATAAATGCAAGAAATCCTTTGGCATGTGCCGGCTTTCGCGACTGTACCTCCCGCATAGCGACCAGATGCTCAAATCGTTCCATATTGGTTTCCACATGACCAAACATCATGGTGGAAGAAGTAGTAATATCCAGCTGATGGGCGGCGGCCATGACATCCAGCCATTCCTGCCCCGAACATTTGCCTTTGGAGATCAGCCGGCGTACCCGATCACTGAGGATCTCCGCACCGGCACCGGGGAGGGAGTCCAGTCCGGCCTCTTTCAAGGCTTTCAGGACTTCGGAGTGCGTGGATTGTTCCAGCTTGGTGATGTGTGCTACTTCCGGAGGGCCCAAAGCATGTAATTTCAGGTCTGGATACAACGATTTCAATTCCCGGAATAAGGTGGTGTAGTAATCCAGGCCGAGATCCGGATGGTGACCGCCCTGCAACAACAACTGTTCCCCACCAAAGCGAAATAGCTCATCAATCTTTTGTTTGTATTCTTCGATCGTGGTGATGTAGGACTCCTCATGGCCGGGACGGCGATAAAAATTACAGAACTTGCAGTTGGCGATGCAAACATTGGTAGTGTTCGAGTTCCGGTCAATGATCCAGGTGACAATATTGCCGGGGACGTGGTGCTGCCTCAGATGATTGCCCACATACATCAAATCAGCCGTTGCTGCATTTTCAAAGAGAAATACCCCTTCTTCAGCCAACAGCCAATCCAGGTTTAAGGCACGCTGCAGTAATGTTTCAATTTGTTGCGTCACGATGCGATCCGATTGTATGTCTTACAAAGATAGTCCATTTGGAATGATTCGAAGTTGAAGACTATATTTGGATGTAAACCAAATTCCGGAACATTGGAAGCCTGGCCGGGTTCATGATGTTCTTTGCCAATCAAGTCTGCTTTCAAAACATGAAATCATCCGTTGCTTCAGATTATCGGTTGTTCAGCAACTTCAACGCAATTTTCCTACTTGCTTCAAGCCTGTTGACATTAAAAGCCACTGCACAACCTGAACTCCTGCAGCAACAACTGAATGCCAGTAGATATCTGTCGAATGTGATGACTGCCGATTCCGCAAACATGGGTTATACCCGCTGGCTGGAAAAGCCGGTCGAAAAAACCAGGCAGCTTCCATTGGTTGAAGATTTTGATGCCCTGAAGAATACTGGTCCGGGCACCATTCAAATTGACAGGAGTCGTACTATCTCCGGCAAAGGCAGCATTTTATTGACCACCCCCAGTGCGTTGGGTGAGAAGAACCCATCCAATCGTGCTTATGCTTTCGCCGAAATGATCAGGCCGTTGCAGCATGAAAATCTGGAAGACTACAACCGTTTTTCCGTATGGGTTTATGCCGATGCGCCCGGATATTATTCCTATTTCGTCGGCTGTACACTCTACAATGAGGGTGAACACATCATGCCCACGCCGGGCCGTTTTGAAGGCCAACATTTTGTCACGATCTATCCCGGCCAGTGGCAGCATGTCATTTGGGAGATACCGGATTTGTACCGGGATGCCGTCACCGGCTTTTCGGTGAGCATTATGTTAACTGGTCCTCCCAAAGGTGCTTCACCAGAATTGAACTTGTTCATCGATGATATGCGACTCGAAAAAGTCAGGCCGGAAAATACCCGGGGATTTGATCTCCGGGAGGGATCCATCGCCTACGCACACTGCGGATACCTGACTCAAGCAACCAAGCAAGCCCTCGTTCAGCATCATACCGGTTCCCTATTCCAGCTGATCAACAATGAAGGAAAAGTTGCATTCCAGGGCAAAACCACTGCATTGGATAATTCCTTTGCACTCCTTGATTTCAGTGCTTTTGAGACACCGGGCTGGTATACGTTGGAAGCTGGCAAATTAAAGACCAAACCTTTCCCCATCGGTCAGGAGGCTTATCTGAGTACCGCCTGGCACACCTTAAATTTCTTCTTTGCCGAACGCTGTGGTTTTGATCAGCCTGGCATCCACCAAGCCTGTCACCAGGATGTATTTTGCGTCCATCCCGATGGCCGGAAGATCTCGGTAGGTGGTGGCTGGCACGATGCGGCAGATCTGACCCAGGGTGTGGGCAACACAGCAAGGGGAGGAATCGCCATGCTGGAACTGGCCAAAACGGTCCGGGATAAACAACCCGAACTATACCGCCGGCTGCTCGAAGAGGCACGCTGGGGTCTCAACTGGACGATGCAAACACGATTTGGTGACGGTTACCGGGAAGGTGGATTGATTATCGGCATCTGGACGGACAATGAGGCAGGGACCAAAGATGACATGCAGGGTAAAGCAAGCAATCATCCCGGTGATAATTTTATTGCAGCTTCATATTGTGCCCTGGCCGCACCCCTGTACCAGACGGAAGATCCGGTTTTCGCCGGTTGGTGTTACCGATCGGCCGTGGAAGATTTTCAGTTTGCCAATGAATTACTCGGCCAGGAAGTCAATCAAAAAAATGAGATCGAACTGTATGCCCGGGCAATGGTCACGGCCATGCATCTGTATCGCCTGACCGGACAAAATGAATATCTGGACTGGGCTGTACGGTACGCCCGTATTGTCATGGATGGGCAGCAAATGGATCGCAGGACCGACTGGGCCATACCACTGCATGGCTTCTTTTATGAATCCCGGGCACAGAAGCGAATCCTGGAATATTTCCACCGCAGTGATGAGCAGTTGATGATCCAGGGCTTGTCCATGCTCCTCACCGACCAGCCCAACCATGCCGATGCACCAAAATGGGTGGCTTCCTGCCAGGCTTACGCCGATTACCTCAAGGATCTGTCTACGGTCATTGAACCTTACGGAATACTTCCGGCTGCTGTCTATGAATTAAACAATGCGGAATTTGCAGGGATCTATCACGAAGGAGACCAGGTCGGCATGCCTTCCATGGCTGAATACAATGCGCAGGTTAAGAACGGAATCCATCTCGGCGGCGACTTCTATCTGCGGAAATTTCCGGTAGCCTATCAGTTCAGAGGTTTTCATGCCATTCTGATTGCCAAGGCCAAGGCCGCGTTGATTTTGGCTGATCTGCTTCAGGATGACCAGCTGAGAGCCATTGGCACCCGCCAACTGGAGTACATTATCGGCTACAACCCTTTTGCCATGAGCACCATTTATGGCGTAGGATATGACTATCCACCCCTATATGGAGCATATGCCGGAGATGTGGTCGGCGCAGTACCGGTCGGTATTGAGACCTTCGAAAATGACGATGAGCCCTATATGCCTATGCAGGTCAACGCGACCTACAAAGAAATCTGGACCCATACGACTGCAGGGGTCCTATGGCTACTTTCGAAAATAATGGAGGAATGATGATGGAAATATCCCTTGAGGAGGCCCGAAAATTCATCCTCTCCACCCAATTTCTGGCCAGTGGCCATGGTTTGAGAAACAAAGCGGGAGTTCTTTCTACGATCGAACGATTGGGATACATCCAGATCGATACCATCTCGGTCGTCGAACGGGCACATCATCACGTGGTATGGTCCCGGGTGCCAAATTATAATCCAGGCTATCTTGAAAAGCTGGAACAGGAACGCCAGATCTTTGAGTACTGGGCGCATGCGGCGGCCTATCTGCCTATGCAGGACTACCGGTTTACCTTGTTTCACAAAAACCACATCGAGTCCGGTCCCGGGCACTGGTATGCCAAAGAAAAACAAGCTATGCAATTCCTGCTGGACCGTATCAGGCTGGAAGGGCCGCTGCGCTCACGCGATGTCGAAAAATGGGAAGAAGATGCCGGACCGGTGGCGGCCAGGAGCGGTAAAATTGCTACCGTCGAAAAAGAAATGGACAAGTCCTGGGCCGGGGATCCGATTAAGAGGGCATTCCGCCAACTGTTTATGGAAGGAAAGATCATGGTCACCGGTCGGGAGGGATTCCAAAAGGTTTATGATCTGGCTGAACGATTACTTCCGGATTCGGTTGATACACGGGTCCCCACCCGGCAGGAATACCTCCATCATCTGATCCATCAGCACCTTCAGGCACATGGGCTGATCCAACCCCAACAACCATCCTACTTACGGCCGGTATCGGTCGCTGAAGTCGGTGCTGAAATCAAAAAACTTATCCGTTCCGGAATATTGATGGAAGTGACGATTCGTGAACTGGATGGTGAACTCTTCTACGCAGATCCATTGATGTGGGAAGCCTTCATTCAAGAAGCTTTCCGTTCCAGGGCTGTACTGCTCTCCCCTTTTGACAATCTGATCATCCAGCGCGACCGGGCAGAAAAATTATTCGACTTCAAATACACCCTGGAGTGTTATGTGCCGGCAGCAAAGAGACAGTTCGGCTATTTCAGCCTGCCCCTGTTGTCCGGTACACGGTTCATCGCTCAGCTGGACATTAAGGCGGAGCGAAAAGAAAAACGACTGCTCATCCGGAATTTAAGATGGGAACCCTGGGTACGCAAACCTGAATCTCACTTTGGTGTTTTGGACCGTGTCTTACGGGACTTCTCCAAATTCAATGGCTGTGAAGAAGTATGCTTTGATCCCCGCCTCAGCATACCCGATACCATCGGCAATACCTGACCCGAGATATCAACTATTCAATACACGTAGCACTTTTTCCGGTGTAAATGGCATGTTCCTCAGTGATTTCCCGGTCAGTGCAAGGAATGCATTGGCTACCGCGCCCCCCACAACCGGGGTGCTTGCCTCTCCCACCCCTTCCGGTTTTTCAGCGGAAAGGATCAACTTAACTTCCATGATTTCGGGCGTGTCTTCCATCCGCAGCAGCTGATAATCGTCAAAATTATTTTGCTGAACCTGGCCATCCTCAATGGTGATGCTTTCATAAAGCACACTGCTGAGCCCCATCAGAAATCCTCCTTCCAGCTGGGCAATGGCATTGTCCGGCTGGACGATAACGCCGGCATCCATAGCCATCCAGCATTTATGAACAGTGATCTTTCCCGTGCCGTTATCTACGGAGATCTCAACTACGGCGGCGGTCCGGGCGCCGCTGCGCTCAGCAAATGCGATCCCCTTTGCCCGGCCGGCTGGCGAGGGTTCATGCCAGGCAGCCATTTCAGCGGCCGTCCTGACAACCTGAGCAGCCCGTTGATCGGATTGCATGTGCCGAAGTCTGAGGTCCACCGGGTCTGTCCCCAGCTCTCGGGCGATCTCGTCGATGATCGCCTCGATGGCATATTTATTGGGTCCATGCCCAACTGATCGCCAATGTTTGGTGCGTACATGCTGGTCCATGCTCTGCAAGGTCAGGTATTGATTGGGAAAATCGTAGTATTCAACACCCACACCTGAAGCCAGCAATCCATCACCAGTCCCAACCACATGATGTTCCCAACCCTGGATGAGGCCCTCTGAATTTACTGCAACCCGTAATTTTTGTACGCTGATCGGACGATAAGCACCGTACTGCAAATCATCTTCACGCGTCCAGATCAACTTCACGGGCCGCTTTACCTGCCTGGCCATGATTGTTGCCTCTTCCACATAATCCGTCATAGACCTGCGTCCAAATCCACCGCCCAGATAACACGGATGGAAGACAACATCATTGAAGCCTATTCCAAGTGATTTGGCAATTTGCTGCCGGGCGCTGTCCGGTGCCTGGGATCCTACCCAGGCTTCTGCCGATTTACCATCCGGAGCTACTGCTATAACTGCATTCAGCGGTTCCATCTGGGCATGGTAGACAAAATCATTGCGGTATTCGGCTTCTATCACTTTGGCGGCTTGCTGAAATGCCAGTTTCACATCTCCTTTTTCCTCCAGTGTCTTGCCTTGTTCCGGGTGTTCGGCTTGCGTGGAATAATCTTCAAGCGCCTTGTTGCTGTCGTATCCTGCGGCTGAATTGTCCAGGTTCCAATCAATTTTCAGGTATCCCCGGGTAGAAAAAGCCGTTTCGACCGATGCAGCAACAATACCGACACCGTGATCCATTTCGACGATATCGATCACCCCGGGCCGTTTCAAGACCACCTGCCTGTTCTTCAATATAGGTCTGGCACCATGTACCAAGCCTCGCTCCATGATGGCGTAGACCATCCCGGGCACATGAATGTCCATGGAGTACATTGCCGAACCGTCTGTTTTGGCCGCAATGTCCGTCCTCGGAATGTTCTGTCCGACCAGATGAAATTGTGACGGATCTTTAAGTTCCTGCGAAGGGATATCATCCGGCCTGGTTATCCCGGCTTTCGCAAGATCACCGTAAGAGATGGTATTTCCGGTGGACAATTGTCTGACGAGACCTGGTGTGGTAGTGGTATCTTCTACCGGGGCATTCCAGCTCCTGGCCGCATTCCAGCGCAATATCCATCGAACCTCGGCGCCTGCCTGCCGTAAAGCCTGGTAATACCCTTTTACGGTCCGTGATCCCACGGTTATCATCGGTCCTCCCAGTTGGCCGCCCCACTGCAAACCATATGTTTCCGGTTCAATGGGTGAAAATTCGATGGTGACATCTTCCCATTTCGCATCCATTTCTTCCGCTATGATGGCAGCCAGCGCCGTCATTGAGCCCTGACCCATCTCCGCCGCCGGATTAAAAATGGTAATCTTACCATCGCCATCCAGATGTACCCAGGCGGACACCTGCCCATTGGCTATATTTCCGCTATACGATTCTCTGGCCAGGGCCAATACCGGAGAGAGTGCAATGGCAAAAGTGGCTCCTCCTGCGGTGCGCAGGAATGACCTGCGGGAGATTGATGAAGTTGACTGATTCTCATTCATGATCCCATATCTTTTGCTGCGCGAACGATTGCTTTCTGGATGCGGTGATAGGTACCGCAGCGACACAGTACCCCGTTCATATGTTCTACAATATCTGCCCGTGACGGCTGTTTGTTTTTTTCCAGTAATGCTGCCGCCTGCATGATCTGTCCGGACTGGCAATACCCGCACTGGGGAACCTGCTCCTCAATCCATGCCCGCTGGACAGGGTGCAGTTCACCTTTGCCCAAACCTTCAATGGTGGTTACTTTTTTACCACTGACCATTTTCATGGTGGTCATGCAGGATCGTACCGGATCACCGTTAACGTGGACTGTACAAGCACCACAAGCCGCAATGCCACATCCGAACTTGGTTCCTGTTAATTTGAGATCTTCCCGCAATACCCAGAGCAGGAGGGCATCCGGCTCGGCATCCACCTGGACCATTTCTCCGTTCAATTCAAAATTGACACTCATTATTGATTGATTATGAGACACTTTAAAGTGAAATAAATTAATTCATTTTAGCCCCGAAATCCAGTAATAGGAGGAATTTCTTCAGTTTTCACCTGTCAGGCCGGCAATTACCCGCCAATAAGCCGTTTTCCTCTGCAGATCGGTATCGAATAATAAGGGGTAATTTTTCCGACCCCGAACCGGAAACCGATCCAGCCAGGTGCGTTGGTCCGAAACATTCCAGAACGTGACCGACTGGATGTCGTCTTTGTGATTTGCCAGCACCCGGAATATCCGTTCGTATTGTTGTTCCTGTAGTTTTACTTTTTCAGGCGTAAACGTATCATCTTCATCAGGTTTTTTATCCCGCCTGCCAGATTCCGGAGGATAGACTGAAACATCGAGTTCGGTGATGTGGATGATCAGACCCAAAGACCGGTATTCATCCAGCGCTGCTTCCAGCTCCGCTTCATCCGGGCCGTAGAGCGACCAGTGTCCCTGAATACCAATACCGTGAATGGGCACGCCCTGCTGTCGCAGTGACCTGATCAGCCGGATGATCTTGGCCCTTTTTTGTGGTTGCCAGGCATTGTAATCGTTGTAGAAAAGCAATGCCCCGGGATCTGCTTCATGAGCATATTGGAAAGCCCTGGCAATGTATTCTTCCCCGCAAATGGTATACCAGGGCGAAGTACGAAAGTATTCATCGGGCTGTTCCGATATCGCCTCATTGACTACATCCCAGGCATAAACGGCATCCTGATAACGGTGCATTACCGTGGTGATGTGTGCCTTCAGCCGGTCTAATAATATTGCTTTTGAAACCTGGTTGCCGGCATCATCAAGAAATAACCAGCCAGGCGTCTGGTTGTGCCAGCATAGGGTATGGCCCCGCATTTTAAGGCCATTCTTTCGGGCAAAATCCACAATTTGATCTGCTCCTTCCCAGGCATAATGATCTTCAGCCGGGTGGATCGGACCCATTTTCATGGCATTTTCAGCCGTAATGGTATTGAACTCTTTTAAGATAAGTTGCGCCACCGCGCCTTCCGTTTCCTGAGGTGCGATCGATGCGCCCACAAAAAAATAGCCGGCAAAATAATCTTTGAGGCCACGGGAATCATTCTGAGCGGTCAAGAAGGAAGACCAGAGACCTAAAATTCCCAATATTCGTAACCCCTGGCGGAACATTACATTTTCTTATTCATGCCTTTTCCGGTAGCTGCCCAATAAATGCCCCCATAGAGAAAATTGCGAAAAACGGGGTCGCTGTAGCATTCCGGCATATGACCCAACCCGGTATAAAAGGCACGGCCTCCGTCAAAATCATGATACCAGGCCATAGGGTGAAATCCCATGGGTCCACCTTTTTTCTCTCCCCACTGAACGTTGGGATCATAAGTGGTTTCGTCCAGAGAAAGGATGTATTTCAATCCATCGGTTTTTTCCTCGTCGTACTGGTACCACTCATCCGTCCAGAGCCAATTATCAGGAATCTGTTCGGTCCCGGGAAACTGCTTATTCTCGACATGAATGACGGCCGTCTGAATCTGGGGGTGTATATGAAACATTCGACCTACCAGCTGGGTGTACCAGGGCCAGTCGTATTCCGTATCCGCGGCGCTATGAATACCGACGAATCCTTTACCAGACTGGATAAACCGCTCGACAGCTGCTTGCTGTTCATCGTTGAGGATATCACCGGTGGTATTCAGGAAGATGATCACGTCGACATTTTTCAACCGGTTGTCATTAAAGACACTGGGGTCTTCCTGCCAGTCTACATTAAACAGGTGCCGGTTACCAAGCTCACGGATGGCATCCACTCCCTCATTGATGCTGACATGATGAAAGCCATTGGTCTTGGTAAACAATAATGCGCGGAACTGTTGTGCACTGAGAACGCTGCTGATAAAACAAAATAGCGTTACAATTCCGCAGGTTAGGGACGAATGAAAGCGCATATCGAATAAGTTTTTATACACCAATATATTATTCGTACAAGATACAATTCTTGAATAAATGTGCTTCCCAAAACCATTATTACAAAATGAAATCCGGAGATTCCCAGTGGTACCAGCCTACCTGGAGAGCAGCTCCTCGTGGTATTTCCTGAAAAGTTGATAATATCCGGATGCCCGGCTGAGCCGCTCAGTTCGTTCTTTCAGTTGGGTGGCTTGCATGGCTTTTAAGGTCTGGACTTTCATTTTGACGTTAGCCCGGTAACATTTGTAAAATGCAAAGAGCCAGTGATCTTCCCTGGTCAGCAAACACGGGTAAATTTCCTGATAACAATTCAGGAAGGGCATTTCTAGCTGTTCCTGGTGATAGTAGGCTAAGTCCAGACAGAAAAAAGCAATTTCATCCAACACATCCAGTTGGCGAAACTGGTCATTGAATTCAATGCAGTCAAACAAGACCGGCTGTTCAAGCAGAAAAATATTTCCCGAGTGGAGGTCACCATGCCCGTCAATATAAAAACCTGCTTCCCACCGTTTGTGCAGCCGGGATTCATAGTGAGGCAGTGTATTTTCGACAGTCGTTATTGCCGCCTCAATGACCTCCGAAACCTCCGGGCCATATTGTTCTGCCAGGAAGGATGCGACGGAACGAACATCCCGGAATTCTTCCAACCTGCGTTTCAGATCGGGTGGTTGGGACAATCGCTCTGCATTCTGGTGGAACGGGGCAATCACCCTGGCAATCTGACACACATCCTGGTCAGTAACCAATTGATGATCAAGAAGGTAAGCCATATGCCGATCCTCGGCCAAACGCCGCATCTTAACCGCATAATCGATCAATTGACCATCTTTTGAATCCAGCGTTATCGCATCATCAAAGGTAGTTACTGGTATTACTTCCAGATAAATGTCACTGGTCAGCCGTTGATTTAATGCCAGCTCCCGGTAACAATAAAACCGCCTTTTTTCCAAGGTAGAAAAATCCAGAAAAGAAAACCGCACCGGTTTTTTGATCTTATACGCGTAATTGCCGGTCAGGATGATCCAGGAGATGTGGGTTTCCAGCAACTTGGCTGCTGGAAAGGAATGTAACAACCGGTCGATATCAAGCTGTTTCATTCCAGATAATTTTGGCTTTTTCCAATGTAACGGCAAGCAGCTTCCAGCATCTCTTCCATAGGCTGCCGATCGCTCCACAGGATCAGATGGTCCTCCGTCATCGGTTCGAACTGCGCTTGTAAACGCTGGTAAACGCTAAAGTCCGCTTCGCTATCCGGTCGCGGCCGGGATACGCGCTTCTTAATGGAATCTTCACGGGCCTGCAATTCAATCCAGTACAGCGGTTTGGCCAGGTGTGCTGCCAGTTCAGTAACTTCTCCTCGTAATGCCGTCCGGTAAAAGCTGGCATCCAGAACAACGGTTCTTTCGTGCATTAATTGATTTTCCGTTTCCCTGAGTAGTGCTTCATAGACCCTGGCTTTACTGGCCGGATCATAGTTTCCCCTTAAACCCATGAACGTACGGATAACATCGCTGTTCAGATGGATGCCCTTCAAACGGTGAGCCAATAGCTTACCGAATGTGGTTTTACCGGTACCAGGCAGTCCGAAAACAACGATCAGCATTGGTTATGATTCTATAAAACTAACAGCGGTAACCCGGAAGAGTTAAGTATCTGCCTGGTTTGCCATTATTACGGATTATGAAATCCATCCTCATTGCCGGGATAAACCTCTTTGTATACGGGCCACAGCCGAGTCCGCTTTGGTCTCGGGCGTGAAATAACGAACCCATACATGTGCCCCATCGGTGGCCCGGATAACTTCGGCCAAAACCCCGGCCGTATCATTCCGGGTTATAGCCCTGCCATTGATCACATAGTCGATATCGTAATCCTGGATCAGCTCAGGAACATGATCCGGCAGGTAAGATATCGTGGTGGTTGGGCCTATAACCTGGTGGTTCGTACCAGGCTGGTTGGTAAACGCTTCGACCAGCCCCAGGGCAATGGAAGCACTCCATCCGGTGAGACTGGAATCCGGTGTCTGGAACGGTAAAACGGCAATCCTCAATACGGGCACTATGGTGTTTGCCGGTTCAGTCTCCTGGTTGTAGCGAAACCAGAAAAATGCTGACAAAGCTATCAAAATAATGATCGGTGACACCGCCCGAAGATATCTGCGAAATTTAGCAGGATTTGATCCTGTTGTTTGGACATCAGGCTTAACGAGCCAGCGATAGCCACGCCGCGAAATGGTCTGTATGTAAACCGGGTCATTGGCATTGTCCTGTAAAGCCGCCCTGATCTGCCGGATGCAGAAGTGCAGGCTGCGTTCGAAATCCACCTCCACGTCGGGCCAGACCTCCTGTTTAATCTCTTCATGGCTGACCATATCGGGATATCGGTTGATCAGCAATGCGAGTAATCTGGAAGGCTGCGGGGCCAGCCGGTTGATGGCTTTTTGCCCACCGGGTTCTGGCCAAATCAAATCGCCGGATTCCGGTAAAAAAGTAAAATGACTGAAGCGAATTTCGTTATCCACCCGCTTAAGATAAACAGAAAGGCTACGACCGGGCACCTTTACTTCTTAGGAAGTCTGAAATTTTATCATCCTTGGTCATTTGCAGCGGCGATTCTCCACTGGCTTTGAATTTGCGCCCAACCCGGTTTACATCAGCACCATTTTCAACCAATAGCTCCACTACATTCAATTGTCCGCGAAGGCAAGCCCAATGCAAGGCTGTAGTTCCCAGGAAATGCTGTTGTTCTACTTTTGCTCCCCGATCAAGCAACAATTGCATCATGGAAACATCACAGTTTCCGATCACCGGATACCAGAGTAATGCAAAGTCGTGTGCACCCCGCTCCTGAATGCGCCGGGGATCTTCATCCAGCAATCGCCGTACCGTCGTAAAATCATTCATCATGACCGCCGTTGGGAGAGAATAGGGCGCACCCTGACTAAGCAGAAAATCGACCAGTTCTTTCCTGCCGGTATGAGCACAGGCTTCCACGGCATGTTCACCGGTGGTAGCTACGCTGTGTGCCATGCGGGGGTCGTTGGTAACAGCATTCTTTACAAAATCCAGGTTGCCATGCGCATTACCCACTAAATGAGAGCGCAAATACTGAGGGATAGATCCCAGATCCTCCGGGACAATATAAGGAGACCCATCGGCAGTGATGGCTGTTTGGGAGGTCCTCCAGGTACGGGCAATGGTGGTATGAACTTCCAATAGCTTAACGATGCCGGTATTCCCTTTTTCACGAGCATGGTCGATCGGTTTTTTCCCGTTCTCATCTTTGCGATCGGGATTGGCACCAAGCCTTACCAGCATTTCAACCAACTCCAGACTTCCCCGCCGGGCGGCCAGGTGCAAAGGTGGCAGATCCACATTGCTGGGAGGATCAGAGTCCGCATAATTGCTGAGCAAACTGGCTGCCGTCAATTCGGCCACCTCCAGGTTGGGATGGTGCAGTGCCTGCTGAAGCGGGAAGGAGCCCGTGATGCCTCTGGGGTTACCATTGGGATCTCCGCTGGGCGCATAAACGCGCCAGATGTCCGAACCGGCGCCCCCGGCAGCGGCTGCCCACATAGCAGATCCTCCGACAGGGTGGTCGGCATTTACCATGGCTTGTGTGTCAGCAGTCTCATTCCCTGTTAATTCGGAGAACCGCTCCCAGTCCAACCCTAATGCGGCTTCATGGAGGTCTGCCTGATATCCTGAGGCTTTCAGAAATTCTGCCAACTCGGGGTGATAACCAAGCAAGGCCAATGCATAGCCGGACCTGTCTTTCTCGTCTTTTGCATGAAGCAGCACAGAATTTTTAGCTACTAATCTTTTAACCAAGTCCAGCTCGCCATCTGCACAAGCCTTGAAAAATTGTTGCTCATCGTTATTGAGCAGATGGATGAGCGAGGAAATTGAAGATGATCCCGATAACAGCAGTGCCGTTGTCCCGACTTTGAGAAATTTTCTTCTTGATTTCATGAATTACGCTTTTGCATTCAATAGTAAGCAAGGCCAGCAGACATGATATCGCATCGGGACTTATAAATGGCTTAGTTTTTCCTTAGTGAATGCTTCAACAGAAAAATTTAACGCATTTCATCCGGATTCAGATCAGGTTCAGAATCTCACGTATATTCAGGAAACATGGAATTTCAAATACCATCAGAAATGGAAAACACGATACGTTGGGGCATCATTGGGGTGGGTGATGTTTGTGAACGGAAAAGCGGGCCTGCATTCCAAAAAGTGGCGGGCTCCGAGCTGATAGCAGTTATGCGCAGAAACGGGGACAAAGCCATGGACTTCGCTAAAAGGCATGGCGTACCGAAGTGGTACGATGACGGTCAGGCACTGATTGATGATCCGGACATCAATGCGATTTATATTGCCACACCTCCGGACACGCACGCTCATTATACCCGCATGGCTGCCGAGGCGGGGAAGCCTGTCTATGTGGAAAAACCCATGGCCCGGACACATGCTGAATGCCTCGATATGATCCGGGTTTGTAAAGAACACCAGGTACCCCTGTTTGTGGCTTACTACCGCCGCGCACTTCCTAATTTTCTAAAGATCAGAGAACTGCTGGAGGACCAGGCGATCGGTCAGGTACGTTTTGTGGACATTAAGTTGTTCAAACCCTTGCATCAGGACTGGCAGGGTAATCCGATGGACGAAACAAATTGGCGGTTGACGCCCGGAATCTCCGGTGGAGGTCATTTTTATGATTTGGCTTCCCACCAACTGGATTTTCTGGATTATGTTTTCGGACCGGTTGAAGAAGCCCGAGGTCTGGCAGTCAATCAGGCCGGCATCTACCCGGCGGAAGATCTGGTGACCGGTCACTTCCGCTTTGCCAATGGCGTCATCGGCCAGGGCATGTGGTGTTTCACGACCGGCGTCACCTCACGTATGGAGCGTACCCGCATCGTAGGTGATGAGGGCGACATTTCCTTTGCCTATTTCGGTGATCCTACCGTCACTCTGCGCAGGGATGGGCATCCCGATGAAGTATTCACATTTGCATATCCGCCGCATATCCAACAGCCGTTGATTCAATCCATTGTCGCTGCACTGCAGGGCGCAGGAACCTGCCCCAGTATGGGTGAAAGCGGAGCCCGGACGAATTGGGTTATGGAAAAATTGGTGTATGGGGGTGAGGTGTAGGGTATGGGGTGCGAGGTATGGGGTATGGGGTGTTGATAAAAAATCAATTGTCGACCTCAATATTTTCTGTGTTGATCTCCGAAAGCAGTTTCATGCTGTCCTGTTCGAATAGCCGGTCGAAATTTTCAATATTCAGTGTGCCATTGAGTGGTTCGAAGTTGTAGTAATCGGAAAAACGAATGCCGGCGATGGTCCTTTGATTGAATGCTTGGCGAAACCGGGCTCCGCCGCCATCGGTTTGGTAGTTGTAGGCAAAGTAATCCATGGTGTGGGATTTCCGGTGAAACCAATACACGAATTCATCTTCAAAATCCTTTCCTCCTTTATCCTGTCCGAACGTCACTTTGATTTTATCATAGGGTTGCCCGTGGATACTTACGGAGTCCAGGTAAGCCGTTTTCACCGCCGGATCCCTGAGGTAATAAGGCAACAGCGCAAAATAGATGACCGAATTGACCGAGTTGGAATAGGCAGCGCTATCCTTATGTGACAAGGGCATGACGGCATCATCAATATAGCGGATGAGCCCTGCATTGGTGAGCACATCCCTGACCTGCCCGATCGTATCGATGGTAAAGATTCGTTCGTACTGATAATTACCGCCATCGCGGATCGAACGGTAATGCCGGTTGCGGAAGTCGAAATCAATGGTTGAATGTTCAATTTGATCACCCCCCTGAGCGGCTATGGCCTCATCGATGACCACTGTAGACGGGTCTTCCGCGGGCTGCTGACAAGCGGAGAAGAAGATCGAAATGACAACAAAGAGGAATGGAAACAAACGCATAAACCGGGTTTTGCTTTAATGAACAGAAGGTAAACCAACAAACAGTCGCCTGGTTCAAACCAGAAAGGAAGGAATAGACTGCCTGGTCCCGAAAAAGACTGTGTTGAGAAAAACTTATCCCGCAGTTCCATTTTAGAGGACTTTGATTGAGTACAAATCCTACACTCAGGTATTATACCGGTTGACGGTTAACCTCAATACAAGGATATGATTAGAATTCGCCTCATTTTCCTTTCTTTTACTATTCTGCTTATCCATCCAATATTCGGGCAGGATCTGGCCCAGAAAAAGATCAAAATTGACTATCAGGACAAGCCGGTTTATCTGATCCTGCTCGACCTGGAGATCAACTACAAACTCAACTTTGTCTACGACAAGGAGCTGATCGATGGCAAGCGAATTGATGATGTAGTGACCGGTAACTGGCCCATTGAAAAAGTGCTGAATGTATTGTTCGATGGCACCGGTATCGGATACCGGCTGGAAGACCCGGATACGGTCTACCTTTTTAACACCAGTGACAAAGAGGAAGTCATCCTTTCTTCCGGCAAAGAACCCAAAAGGAGCGACCTGACAGCATCGGGTATTATCAAGGATGCCCTTACCGGTGAGTCTCTGCCCTTTGCCACGGTCATGATTCACGGCACTTCATTCGGAACAACCACCAATGTCGACGGCTATTTCACCTTATTGGGTGTCCCGAATGATACCATGCTGCTGGACGTCAGCTACCTGGGATTCGCCACCAAACATTTTCGGCTGGATCCGGATCTGGATGTCACGAACCTGGTGATTGGACTGGAAAATGCCGGTGTCCGGCTCGATGAAGTCGTGGTCACCGCCGCAGAAGAAAAACAGGCGGCCAATGCTTCTTCCGGGATTAGCAGGATCAGTATGGCACCATCCATGATGGCCAAATTACCCAGCTATGGAGAACAGGACATCTTCCGGTCTCTGCAGCTTTTACCCGGGGTCAGCGGAAGCAATGAGAGCTCGTCCGGACTCTATGTGCGTGGGGGCACCCCCGATCAAAACCTGATCCTGTTTGATGGATTTACCGTCTACCATGTGGATCATTTGTTTGGGTTTTTCAGTGCTTTCAACAGCAATGCCATCAAGGATGTGCAATTGTATAAGGGCGGATTTGATGCAAAATTTGGCGGACGTATCTCCAGCGTTGTGGAATTAACCGGCAAGGACGGCAATTCCGAACAGTTTAATGCTGGCGCCGGTGTCAGCCTTCTGGCAGCCAATGCATTTGTTGAGTCTCCTTTCGCGAAAGGGAAGGGTACTTTTCTGATAGCCGGGAGACGGTCCTTTCAGAGTAAATTTTACCGGAATCTATTCAATGCCTACACCGGGTCAAGTCAGTCCGATCTGCCACAGGACCGGCAAGGTGGCCCGGGCGGGTTTGGTTTTGGCCAGCAAACGGTCCAGCCAAATACCTATTTCTATGACCTGAATGCCAAGCTGACCTATAAGCCAGGGACCAAAGATGTCCTTTCATTAAGTTTTTACAATGGCCAGGATGACCTGGACAACTCCCGCAATTCCGACCAAAATTCATTCGGAAGACCCTTTGGCGGGAGCGGCAATCTGGCCTTTAATCAGCAAAACACCGACCTGACCAACTGGGGAAACTGGGGCACCAGTTTTAAATGGTCCAGGAAATGGAATGAAGCCTTTTACTCCAAATACCAGATGTCCTACTCCAATTATTACAGTGAGCGGGACCGCTCTTCCAGCACAACTGTAACGCGCGATGATTCCACATTCACCAATATCAATGGAAATTATGAATACAACGACCTGAAGGATTATCATTTCAAGCTGGAGAATGAGTGGCAAATCGACAAATGGAACTGGATGGAGTTTGGTGCGGAGGGTTCCTATAATGATATACGGTATCAGTATACTCAAAACGATACTTCCACCATATTGGATCGCTTGAATAAGGGCTGGACCTACGCTGTTTATGCACAGGACCGGTTGACTCTGGGTGAAAGGGCCATTGTTAAAGCCGGATTACGCGGGAATTATTATACGGTCACTCAAAAATGGTACCTGGAACCCAGAGTTTCTTTAACCTATCTGGTCAATGACCAGTTGAAGCTGAAGGCTGCATTTGGCAACTACCACCAGTTTGCCACACGCATCATACGGGAGGACATCCAGCAGGGCAGCCGCGACTTCTGGCTTCTTGCGGACGAAACAAAGGTGCCAATCAGCCAGGCCTATCATTACATCCTTGGGGCGAGCTATGAGAACACCAACTGGCTCTTTGACATGGAGGCTTACTACAAACCGATGACCGGATTATCCGAATATTCAACGCGGTTTGTGCCTTCCGGTTTCGGGCCCGACCGCAGCCTCAATTACGAAGAGTTTTTCTATACCGGTGATGGTATTGCCAAAGGGATCGAATGGCTGGTCCAGAAGAAATATGGCGCCTGGAACGGGTGGATCGGATACACGCTCGGATCGGTCAAGTACCAGTTTGATCAATTTGGTGATGATCCTTATCCGGCCAATCAGGACCAGACCCACGAATTTAAAATCGTCAGCACGTACCGGATCGGCCGTCTGACGCTGGGAGGCACCTTTATTTATGCTACCGGCAAGCCTTACACGGCTCCTGTTGGTTTTTATGAAGTCCGGCTCCTGAATGGTAGTACCGGAGATTTTTTTGAAGTCAGCGGTAAAAATGCGTTCCGTTATCCAGATTACCACCGGCTGGACATTTCTGCCACCATGGATTTTCGCATTGGCCAGTCCAAAGCCAATGCCGGCCTGACGCTCTTCAATGTATACAATCATAAAAATGTCTGGTACAAGGAGTATGAAGTGATTGAGGGCAGCCTGTATGAAACGAATGTCAGCTTGCTGGGATTCACGCCGAGTTTATTTTTGAACTGGACCCTGCACTGATTGATGCCGTATTTGTTTGATGACCTAACAATTTTCACCTATGCAAACCAAATGGATCTTCTTCCTCATACTTCCTGCCCTTTTCGTGCAGTGCTCCCGTGACGACATCACCACACTGGACACTGAAACACCAGTGATCGAAGGCTATTTGAACGCCGGAGCACCCCTGGATTCTGTACGGATCACTTTGAGTTACTCCTATGCCCGGGCAGATACCAATCTGATTACTCTGGATGACTTGCAGGTCCGGGTTTCTTCGGGTGATCATGAAACGATGCTGACGCCGGTAGGATCGGGCTATTACCAGGATACCACCTACATCATTGAGGCAAAAAAAACTTACGCCATTGAATTTGAATGGAATGGTGAAACGATCCGGGCTCAGACCTATGTACCGGAAATGAAAACAGCTGTTATATCCCAGGATGAGATTGCGGTGCAGCAAATTGCCGCCGGATCCTTCCCGAATCCCGGTAGCATTGAGGTTGACCCGGTCGAAATCACCTGGGATAACACGGAGGGTGACTATTATTATGTGGTGATTGAAAATACTGCTGAAGACCCCGAATACATCAACGAGCGGTTTGCCGAGTTCGAAAACGGCAATGGCGGACCAGGCCGGTTTCGCATGATCAGCCGCCCCCAGATCACTGATTTTTATGCCATCAATGCCTTCCGGGATCTCACTCAGTTCGGATTGCATCGGGTGGTGATCTTCCGGGTCAACCCGGAATATGCCGCTCTCTATGAATTATCGAGTACCTCAACCCAAAACATCACACAGCCACCCACCAATGTAGAAAACGGCTTAGGCATCTGGACCGGCATCAGCAGCGATACGGTATATTTGAATGTGGTGAAGAAATAATTAGCCACAGCAAGAATCATTATTCCCCATTTGCACCGGAGGGCATTTCACGGTACCATATGAACAGAAAACGCAGCAATCTCCTGGTTGCGGTTTCAAAATTGTGTGGCAATTTTCACATTCATAAAAAAACTGACACGCATCGGTAGGCATGGATTCTTCTTTCTGAAAACCACATTCGGGACACGTAATCGTCGAATGAATAATTACTTCGTCCATTTTTTCAGTCATTTTACCAAGATTGGGAATAATTACTAATTACTCCTTTCCTTATATATAACAACATCAACTTTGTGAACCAAATGAATGAGTTAATTCAGTTGGGTGGCAGTGTGTTTCTTCAGAGCGATTCTACCTCCCGATGAACGAAATTGGATAGCCGGTGCTTGATAAGCCATTTGTTTCCTTCCTTTACAAACTCATCCTTGTAGATGGTGTACAACGTAGTCTTCATTTGCTTCCCATCTTGCTCACCAATAAGGATCACCCGACAATAAGAGGTGGCTGTTGCCGTATTTTCAGTTAAATCAACAATGGTTTGCTGACCGTTTTGGTGGTACACCGTATGGAAGTTGGAGAGGAAACCTGAGAACGCCTGCTTTAACTGTTCCCGCCCCTTCAACACACTGCTTTGCCCGTTGGATATGCTTTCCACTTCGCCATCTTCGGTAAACAGCAACACCTGCTGGTCTATATCTTTGGTATCGGCAAGGTTGGAGAATTCATCGGCTACATATTTGATCGCCCTCTTGTCCTCAATGGCGGTTAATCGTTGTTCTATAGTCTTATTCATGTCTTGTGCTATTGATAGAATTGGAGCTAAAAGAATTAATAAAGAAGTTAGATATCCTTTCATGTTGATGGGTGTTTATTCTGCAATGAATTAATTTTTGTTTGTTGCGAACCAGGCCAGAATTAAATCGGCTATCTGCTGATTGTTCGTATCCATCATCAGCATGTGACTGTTGCCCTTGATGCCCATTTGTGGCAGGAAAAAAGTCTCTGCTTTACCACCCCTTTTCTTTAGCCGCTCTATAAGGCTGTTCCATCCGTCGTAGGCTTCTTTCCAGCTATGACCCGGAACGCCTGTTTCCGCTTCTATATTGTCGCCAAATACCAGAAGCACGGGTATGTTCTTTAGTTTCGCTACCTGTGCATCGGTATAGTTGGCGCCGGTGCCGCCCGGCTCAATCAAAACAAGGGCATCTATCCCTTCGGGATTAAGCAAGGCAGTTTGTACCGGAAATGCACCCGATTGCGAATGGCTGACCAGCACTGTGTGTTTCAAGTCTTTTGCCAAAAGAGACAGGTTCCTGAAATTGACGTCAGGACTGGTGACTGTTGCTGCCGTGAACGGAATGCTTTGTTTTGAAAATTCGGTGTAGGCTTCTGCAGGAAATTTTGAGGCTACTAAAGCCTTCTTCAAACTGTCGGCAAAACGGAAATTCAACAATGTATTTTCATCGGAAATACGGAAAAGGAGCGGTAGTTCAGATGGTTCAATCTCTTTGTTTCTTGCACGATTGTAGGCTTTGGCATTGAAGCCGGAACGCCCAATGCCTACCTGGTCAACTACAAAGGTGGCGTGTCCTTTTCGGGCAAAATATTCGTTCCAGCCCATGCGACCGTCGGGAGTTGTTTCGTAGGTTTTTCCGCTTAGTGTGATGCCGTGGATAAAAACAAATGACGTGCTGTCCACCTGTTTTTGCGGCACCATAAAATTCACATACATCTGGTTGACGGTAATATGCCCTTCCGGAAAGAAATTACCCATCTCTGAACGGGTTTGCAGTTCGGTTTCTCCACCCACATAAAAGCTGCCCACAGATTTCAGCACCAACGGCTCTGCATCCGTTTTAATGTCACTCCATTTTTGGGCAAAAGAAAAAGTGCAGATAAAAATGAAGCTTATTAGCAATGAGATTTTTTGCATGACAGCCATTACAAGTTTGTGTGAACAGATTGTGGCGAACGGAAGCCGATAACCGGGATGGCTTCCAATTCTTGTCGCAATTGGGTTAGTTCGGCATTGGTAAACTCAACGTTTCTTCCGCCGATGTTTTCCATCAAGTGAGCCGGATTGGTAGTGCCTGGAATGGGAACAATGAACGGCTTTTGCGCCAATAACCATGCTAATGAAATCTGTGCCGATGTTGCGTTCTTTTTTTCACCCCACGTCTTTGCCAACTCTGTTACTTTCAGGTTGGCTTCTAATGCTTCCGGTGTGAAGTAAGGAACACCTGCCCGGCGAAAACCTTGTTCAGGTTTATAATTTTTATCAAACCGTTCAGTAAGCATCCCACGGCACAACGGTCCCCAGGGTACGAAAGCAATGCCTAATTCTTCGCAAAGCGGCAGCATTTCGTGTTCCATTACTCTTTCCAGCATGGAGTATTCTGATTGCAATGCGGTAACGGGCTGCACTGCGTGGGCTTTGCGAATAGTGGCAGGCGATACTTCCGATACGCCAAAGTTCCGCACCTTGCCTTGTTGAATAAGGTCTTTTACGGTTCCTGCAATGTCTTCGATGGGCACATTCGGGTCCATGCGGTGCAGGTAGAGCAAATCAATGTGGTCGGTTTGAAGGCGTTTCAACATGCCTTCCACGGCTGAACGAATGTGCGCCGGTTGGCTGTTTTTACCAGTAGTTTGATTGCCGTTGAAATCAAAACCAAACTTGGAAGCAATCTTCACTTTATTGCGGTAAGGCTTCAGGGCTTCGCCTACAATCTCTTCGCTGTAAAACGGTCCATACACTTCGGCAGTGTCAAAAAAATCAACGCCGTTGTCAACTGCGGTGCGAATAACTTTAATCATTTCTTCCTTGGGTTGGGGTGGGTTGTACACGCCTGCCATGCTCATGCAGCCCAAGCCAATAGGCGACACTTCCAGACTGCCTATTTTGCGTTTCTTCTTACTTTCAGAAGCGGCTGGCATAGTTCCTTTACTTGTGGCACAGGAAGACAATATCGAGGCACCCAGAGCTATCCCCGTGGTTGCAATGACTGTATTCTGCAAAAATTTTCTCCGGTTTATTTCT
This sequence comes from Lewinellaceae bacterium, assembly GCA_020636135.1. NCBI lineage: Bacteria > Pseudomonadati > Bacteroidota > Saprospiria > Saprospirales > Lewinellaceae > Lewinellaceae bacterium. The sequence continues at coordinate 425,245 of JACJYK010000003.1, read as the reverse complement.
TTGCTCATGGTTGACTATTTATTTTTTGGTAATGGTGTTTTGCCATTTGTTCCTTTAGACGATGTTCCAAGGCTTGTTCCTATATCATGTGATACTTTTAAATTTTCAGGTGCCCTGTCTCCAAATACGCCGATGGATGCAAACCCTGCTTCCAGTTCGGCTATATCAGCGGCAGAAAGTTTCACCTTTGCAGCACCTAAGTTTTCCTGCATGTGCGGAATGAGCCTTGTGCCGGGAATGGGAACAATAAAAGGCTTCTTTGCCAGCAGCCACGCAAGTGCTATCTGACCGGAAGTAGCATTGTAACGGTTGCCTATTTTTTGCAACAGGTCAACAAGCCCTTTGTTTTTTGCCAATGCTTCTTTTGTGAAGCGTGGAAAGTTTAAGTTTTTGCGAATGTCGCCTTCGGCAAAGGGATAGTCGGGTGTAACCTTGCCGGTAAGATAACCCATACCCAAGGGGCTCCACGGAACAAAGCCGATACCCAATTCTTCACATACCGGAATGACTTCCCCTTCCGGGTCTCTTGTCCAGAAAGAGTATTCGTTTTGAATGGCTGTTACTGGATGTTCTTTGTGTGCCCGGCGAATGGTGGCTGCTCCTGCTTCTGATAATCCGTAGTGGCGTATTTTACCTGCATTAATCAAATCTGCCATAGCGCCTGCAACATCTTCAATAGGAACTTGTGGGTCAACGCGGTGCTGGTATAGTAAATCAATGTAATCGGTATGTAATCGTTTGAGCATGTAATCAACTGCCTGTTTAACGTGTTCCGGCCGACTATTCAAGCCACCTTTCATTTCACCAGTATTGAAGTCAATGTCGAATCCAATTTTGGAAGCAATGACCACTTCGTTTCGGTAGGGTTTTAAAGCCTCACCGGTTATTTCTTCGCTTTTATGCGGCCCATAAATCTCGGCGGTATCAAAAAAGCGAATACCTGCTTCGTAAGCTATCCGGATAAGTTGAATCGAATCTTCTCTTCTTGGAAGATTTCCGTAAGCCCAGGCGATATTCATACAACCAAACCCTAGCTCAGTAACCTCTAATTCACCTAGTTTTCTGGTTCGTATTTCTAGAGCACTAGAAAACAGCGAGTTTGGCATAGCGCTACTCATCCCTGATAATGGATTATTAATTGTTAATCCTAGCCCTGCTAAGCTGGATTGGAGGATGAAATCTCTGCGATTAATATGCTTGTTTGTCGACATCACCTGAATCATTTTGTACAAAACAAAGGTAAGATGAACGGCACAAAGCAATACGACATATTTTTCGGTGTTACTTGCACATATTTCTGTATTTTTGCCTTCACGTGGACCCTAAAGAACTTTATCGCTGTTTTTGCATAATACAATAGACACAAATGCCGGATTCAATGCTACTGGAAAAGAAAGTATACGAAAAGGAAATATTGGTAGTCGAAAGTCTGGGAAGTGATGTCATTCCTCCTGACTTTATGCAGACTTATTTCACGCACATCCTATGCCAGGATGGTGGTGGTCAGTTTAGCATGAGCGAAAGGAAATGGTCTATCAGGAAGAATGATATAGTCCTTTTTCTACCAAATGCAGAAGTCCGTGATTTGATGTTTACGCCCGATTTCAGGGCTACCTTCCTCTTGGTATCTTTTGACTTAATGAGCAAAAATAACCCTGATATTGGCTGGGGAATCAGAGGTTATTTGTTTTCAAAAGAAAATCCTGTTGTAAGTTTGGAAGAAAGTGTTGCTCAAAAATGTAAACATGATTTTCTTCTTCTAAAAGGAAGATATGAGGATACTGATCATCTGTTCCGCACTGAAATTATCAATTTGCAACTACAAATATTCGTCATGGAAATGTGGAATGTTTTTGCCGACAAAATGGAACGTCTAATTAAAAGTAATGAGAAAGGGTCACTATTCCAGCGATTCATGCAATTAGTACAATTGCATTGTTTGGAGCACCGGGAAGTAGAATTCTATGCAAATCAGCTATTCATCACTCCAAAATACCTCTCAGAAATTTGCAAGAAAACCAGTGGAAAAAATGCGTCGGAATGGATTCAGAATTTTACCACGACCAACCTTATCCTTTTACTTCGCAACGAGAACTTAACCTTTACCGAAATTGCTGATACGATGAATTTTTCTAGCCAATCATTTTTCAGTCGATATGTGAAAAAAGTCTTGGGTCTTTCTCCTACTGAGTATCGTGCAAGGTTTACTTAGAAGTGAATGTATTTTCTCCACATAGAGTCGTATCATTCCTTTCCCTTGTAACTGTGGTTGGCTTCGATGGTCAGTTTTTCCAACCAACCGGTGGGTACATTCCCGGTCATGGCAGGATAAGCAAATTAGCTATCCAGAGTGGCCGTATTTTAGTGTTCCACCCCCGGTTGACATTTGATCACATCACCTTTTTAGAACTTAACCTTTACCGAAATTGCTGATACGATGAATTTTTCTAGCCAATCATTTTTCAGTCGATATGTGAAAAAAGCCTTGAGTCTTTCTCCTACTGAGTATCGTGCAAGGTTTACTTAGAAGTGAATGTATTTTCTCCACATAGAGTCGTATTATTCCTTTCCCTTATAACTACGGTAATCTTCTTCGGTTAATTTTTCCAGCCAAACGGTAGGTACATTCCCAGTCATCGCGAGATAGGCAAATTCACTGTCCGGAGTGGCCGCATGCCAGTGTTCCACCCCGGGTTGACATTTGACAACTTCTCCTTTTTTAACCAATTGGATTGGTTTACCCCGTTCCTGGTAATATCCTTCGCCTTCCGTAATGATCAGCTGCTGTCCCTTGGGATGCATGTGCCAGTCCAGTTTGGCGCCCGGTGCAAAAAAAGCATAAGCAATGTTGTAATCGAAGGTAGCATCCGCGTTGCTGACATGGGTTAACCATACATCTCCGGTGTGGTGCACATTGGCTGCTTTCTCACCTTTGGGGTAAAAACTTCCCTGGGCTACTGAATGATCCATCAGTGCAAGGACCCCGAACAGGATTATTAATGTGATCTTTTTCATGTATATCATTTTCGATTTTTGATTATTAATAATTGCGTTTCCTCTGAACAAAGTCCTATTGTCATTTCGACCGAAGGCGAAGAATGAGCCGTAGCGGAGAAATCTAAATGCCCCGAGATTGCAGTTGGGCCCGCATCTTAAAGGCCTTTTCAATCACGTCCAGCCGCGCTTTTCTGGGGTCCGGCTTGGCGACCGCTTTTCCATCGGGCTGTACATCCAGAATCTCATTTGTTTCGCTGGAATATAGGGGCCATTCCGGCAATCCGGTTCCATTCGGGTTACCGGTTTTGGCAAAGTTAACCCAATAGGCATGCATGACTTTGGCAACCTCTTTTTCCTCTTCGGTAGGAGGCGGTGGCGGAGGCCCAAATCCCCCAACCCCCAGATTATTGAATACAAAGCCTACTTCACTGCCGTGTCCGGCACCATAACGTGCCCACTGTTTAAAAGCAGCCGGGATGTATCCAAACTGGTATACATAGGTAGGTTCTCCTCGTTCGACAAAATACCGGGCTGTCATCCGTGCCGGTTCACCCCACACCCAGTCGGTATTAAAGAAAGTCTGCACTTCTTCAAATTCCTTGTTGCCGTCTGGATCGTAGGCTGCTTGTGCCTCCTTTTCCAAATCACCGAACTTGGAGAATAACTCTTCCTTCGTGGTGGCTATACTAACAAACGCACCACCAACCTCGGCACTGCAATTTCCGATAATCAGCGGAATCTTAGCCTGGTGGCCAGCCTGGTAGGCACTTTCCGCCGTTTCCACCACCAGTTTTCCATCGAGAATAGGCCCGGAATAGGTTCTTGGACCACCTTGCCCATCGGTTTCCTGGCCACCGTCCACAATTTCTTCCACAGGCAGCGCACGAAGTTTGGCGAGTGCGGCTGCATCGGTGCCTTCGATTCCGTGCTTCCTGGCAAAGTTTATTCCGATCGCTTCGGCAGAAACAGGATAAAGCGGATCAGCATTTTCTTGATTGATGGGTCTGCCGGTCAGTACGCCATTCCGGCCTCCGCTCGACTCCGCAATGGCTTTTTGAAACAATCCCCGGGCCGCCGGAATGGTCATCATGGAATGGACCGATACGCCACCGGCGGAAAAGCCAAAAATAGTCACATTACCCGGGTCACCACCAAAGGCAGCAATGTTATCGCGTACCCATTGCAGGGCAGCAATCTGATCCATGTAAGCATAACTGCCCTTAAACTCCTCAGGATGCTCAGCACTCAATGCCAGAAATGCAAAATGCCCGAGGCGTCCAAGCCGGTAGTTGATGGTGACCAGTAGTACACCCTGTTGGGCAAAATGACTTCCGTCAAGTTGGGGACTTGAACCGGAGCCTCCGGTAAAACCTCCGCCATGGATCCAAACCATGACAGGCATCCTGGCATCTGCTTTGTACCCGGCAGGTGTCCATACATTAAGATAAAGGCAATCTTCCGAAGAGCCTTCCTGGATGGTACCCGGAGCCGATCCCCAGCCGGACTGTGCGCAGTTGGGTCCAAACGCACTGGCATCACGCACGCCCTCCCAGGCAGCTACCGGTTGCGGCGGACGCCAGCGAAATTCGCCTACCGGCGGTGCCGCAAAGGGGATCCCTTTAAAGCTTTCAACTTGCCCGTCTGATACTCCCCGCAGGTCCCCGGAAGCAATATGGACCACCGGTGTGGTATTGATATCCTTTTGTTGGGCCTGCAAGCTCCAAACAGCGATTAGGGCGAGGCCAATCATGAGTCTTTTCATATGCAGTTTTTACTATTTGATATTTTTTTGCCAGAAGCGAACCGCGTGATCCAGCCAACCTTCTGCGTCGGTACCCGTACCCAAACCAAATCCATGTCCAGCGGTCTCATAACGACGGTATTCAACAGTAACTCCGGCATTTCTTAAATGTGTTACACGAGTTTCAACAGTATGGACATTGGCAATTCCATCGTTGGCTGCCACCGTAATAAAGGTCGGTGGGAAGTCCGGTGAATAAGTGGATTGGCCGGTATAGGCCATGACTGCCATTGCCGGTTTGGGTAAATCGCCCCCACCATAGTGAGCCAAACCATCCAGTGCTATGTTGCCTACCATGCGGGCTCCAGCCGATACTCCCCACAGGGAATAATCCCTGGTGGAGATGTGCAGCACTTCAGCATTTTGGAATATATAAGCTATCGCTGCAGCGAGATCTTCGGTAGCCCATTGTCCACTGCCGATGCGATAGCGAATAACAAAAGCATTGTATCCTTTTTGACTGATGGCCACTGCCAACGGAAATCCCTCATGCAGAGAACCCACGTAAGAAAACCCTCCTCCGGGACAAATCAACGCGAAAGGAGCTCCCGGATCCCCCCGGAAGAAAAACAGTCCGGTATTACTTTTACGTGAGTCTTGCTGCTTTTGTTCCCGGGAGTAGAAATCGTAAAAAAGGGTCCGGCCATGCTCCACCTCGTCGATCATATGGTTCAGGGCTTCGACAACTACTTCAGGGTCTACATGACCATGATACGGCATCAGGCTACCGGCTTCTTGGAGCCGCCGGTTATAGTAACCGGAATTATCATCACGGGGCAGCAATAATTCACCAAAACCCCTGAAAGCCGGATGATTTACCACATCCCGTATCGAGTGGTCGATCGTCAGATGGCTGTGCATGGTTCCAGCTTCTTTTGATTCTCCTGTGCGATCATGCTGTTCAGTAATGAGTGTTTTGTCACTGGTACAACGCAATGGGATGAAGTGCAAAAGCCAGATGATCGGGTGAATCATAAATCAAGTATTCGGCTACCCATCCACTTCACGATTCCGGGATCCCGGTGATCAAAAAAGCTGCTGGTTTTTAGGTCCAGCGCTGCAATAGCCGTCATGTCTTCTTCACGTATCTCAAAATCGAATACATTGAAATTTTCCTTGATCCTTTCTGTTTTGACCGATTTCGGGATCGCTACAATTCCCCTTTGGATGAGCCAGCGGAGTACCACCTGCGCCACGCTTCTTTTGTATTTGGCAGCAATAGCCAGGAGTAATTCATTCTGAAAAAGGATATTCCTTCCTTCGGCAAATGGCCCCCAGGACTCGATCTGAACCCCATTTTCGATTAAAAACTGCTGCGTTTCAATTTGCTGATTGAATGGATGCGTTTCTATCTGGTTGATCGCCGGAGGCACTTCGTTAAAGGTGATCATATCCATGACCCGGTCCGGTTGAAAATTGCTCACACCAATGGCTTTAATCTTCCCCGCCTTATACAGTTCTTCCATGGCTCGCCAAGATCCGTGTACGTCCCCATAGGGTTGATGGATCAGGTAGAGATCCAGATAATCGAGTTGCAGTTTGTTCAATGATTTTTCGAAAGCCAGTTTGGTTTTATCATAACCGTTATCCTGGACCCAGCATTTGGTGGTAATGAACAGCTCTTCTCTTGGTACGGCACTCTTTGCAATGGCATTGCCCACTGCCGTTTCATTCATATACGATGCGGCGGTATCGATCAACCGATATCCGGTTGCGATGGCTTCCAGTACACATCGTTCGCATTCCTGTTGGTCCGCCATTTGGAATACCCCAAATCCCAGGATGGGCATGTCAACCCCATTGTTGAGTTTTACCGTTTGCATGTTTTTATTTATTAATGATCCAAAATTACATCGGCGTTTATCGATATCACTTACCCCAATTACGGATATCCCTACCATAATTACGGATTGCCTGAAAACAACAGGATTTAAACCGGATCAATTACTAATTTCGGGTATACGTTATTCGATATGAGCGAAATAAAAGATCTGGTTACGGTCAATGATTACTGCTCCGGGCTAAAGTTATCCGCTCTCCATCCGCTGGTTAGTGTCCTGGATGTATCGGAAGGTACCTGGCCCAAACAGGAAATCGCCGAAGCGGTTCGCTATCATTTTTATGCCGTTTTCCTGAAGCAAGGTCAGCAGTGTACCATATCCTATGGGCGGCAAAATTACGATTACCAGGACGGGACCCTGGTCTTTGTTGGCCCGGGACAAGTCGTAAACATTGGAAACGTCGAAGCTGATTTTAAGCCTTCCGGTTACGCACTTCTATTTCATCCCGATTTGCTCTGGGGGACTCACCTGGGGAATAACATGGATAACTATACTTTTTTCTCGTATGAATTGCACGAGGCATTGCATATGTCCCAGAAGGAACGGCAGATCGTCCTGGACATCTTTGAAAAAATTCATTACGAACTTTCCCATGGTATAGACAAACACAGCAAGCGACTAATTATATCCAATATTGAACTCTTCCTCAATTACTGCACCCGTTTTTACGACCGGCAGTTCATCACCCGGGATGTCGTGAATAAAGGAATACTGGAACGGTTTGAACAATTATTGGATCGCTATTTTAGTTCGGATGAACCGCATAGCCTGGGTGTTCCTTCCGTAGCCTGGTGTGCCGACGAACTTCATTTATCTGCCAACTATTTCGGGGACCTGATCAAAAAAGAAACGGGGGTATCCGCCCAGGAATACATCCAATTAAAAGTAATCAAAGTAGCTAAGAAATTAATTTTCGACCGGAATAAATCCATCAGTGAGATCGCCTACGATCTGGGCTTTAAATATCCGCAACATTTCACACGACTTTTTAAGCAGAAAACAGGTGTCACGCCCAATGAATTCAGGAGTTTGAATTGAGGTTTGGTAACCGGTATATTCAGCCCGAAGATGACATTAGCCGTAAAAATGGCAAGCTGATTTGGTCGGTTCACTTTTTACAGATTATTGGGGCAAAATCCGCACGGTAGCTGCTTTGGCGCGTGCACTTACCATGGGCGACAAATAAGGACTGCCGCTGTATTTTTGTTTGTATGCATGGTCAATTAGAGCTTCCAATTCTGGTGCTATGTCTGTTTCAAATACCACCTCTTTGACCATTCCGGCGGCATAGATCCTACCGGTTTTTTGAGTTTGGGCTGCTTTATACCAGCTTGAACGAACACCGTTGTAGGCGCGTACGTACATGTCGCCGTTTATAGCTACTACCCAAATCCACGTAGGTGTACCGTAGCTTAATCCGTTATCCCGGAGAACTGAAATCTTTAGGTCATCCGCTTCGATCATTTGGTTCAATTCTTCAGGATTGAATTTTTGGCTGGAATGATTCATGATCTGCATGGTATTATTCATTTTAGAGATAAAATCCAATTAAAATTGGCAAGGATTAAAATGGTTGTAGTTGCGCGCTGGTAAAGCAGTTTTGTTTATCCTTATTTCAGTTTGTGCCGAAAAGCTAGTCCTGGTTCCACGAAAAGCGAAAAGCGAACGGCGTATAGCGAACCGCGCTCCCAAATTTACCTGTTAATCTATCTCGGCAACAGTCTCTGGCTTTGCCCGTTTGTTATTTTACGTATTGCTCATCCGTAACCTTCTCCATCCAGGTCACTGCACTTCCATCCTTTTCCTCCTGGATGGCAATATGACTCATGGCTTTCTGAGGTGAAGCTCCGTGCCAGTGTTTTTCGTTTGGAGCGAACCAAACCACGTCACCGGGACGGATCTCTTCGATAGGACCTCCTTCCCGCTGCACCCAGCCTAATCCCGACTGGACGATCAAAGTCTGGCCGGCAGGATGGGTATGCCAGGCTGTCCGGGCACCAGGTTCAAACGTGACCAGCGCTCCCGCTGCCTTTGTCGATTCTTGTTTTTGAAACAAAGGATCAATACGAACATCACCGGTAAACCAGTCACCGGGTCCTTTGATCGATGGGAGTATTCCATTTTTAATGATTTCCATAATTGTTGTTTGATGTGTTTTAAGGATAAAGTATTATGCACTCAAAGGTTGTTATAGAATCTCCGGATGCATTTTATATTTAAAAAGTTTTTGTGCAAAAATCGCCAGATAATTACGCCAGTTGTTCCAGGTATGACCCCCTTCAGTCTCCAGGTATTCGTATTTCATGCCCATACTGTCCATTTTATCCCGGAAAGCCTTGTTGCCATTCAGGATCATTTCCATGTCTGCATTCCCGATAGCCATCCAGTACAGTTGATACCCGTTATCCAGCTGGGTTTTTAATTTTTCATCCGTATTTTCATAGATAGGAGAGGGTGTGTTATTCATGGGCCTGACCCCTAAGGCTGAAGAAAATAAGCCGATGTAATCAAACGTATTGGGATAATTCAAGGCGATGTTTGCAGTATGAAAACCACCCATGGATAAACCTGCGATTGCCCGGCTTTCTTTGGCATTGAGGGTCCGGTAATTCCCTTCCACAAATTTCATGACGTCAATAAACGTTTCTTCAAACTTCCCGTCCATGGTGTGCGGGAGCATGAAGGTCGGCTTTACAAACCCGTCACTACCTTCACCCGGAGCTGCCTCTTGTGAAACATTTCCATTCGTCATTACCACGATCATGGGTTTGGCTTTGCCCTGGGCAATGAGATTATCAAGAATTTCAGCAGCTCTGCCTGAACCTGTCCAGGCCAGTTCGTCGCCACCTACCCCGTGTAGTAAATAGAGGACAGGGTATTTTTCTGTATTGTTTTCATAACCCGGCGGGGTATAAACCGTCATTCTTCGCATTTTGTCATTACCCGGGGAATCATACCACCGGTAGGCCACGGTGCCGTGAGGAACATCCTGGACTTTATAAAGGTCAGCCTGCCCGCCTCCCAGAAGGAACACGCTGGAAAGATTACCTACATCCCGAATGGCAAAAGCATTGCTGGGATCCGTTGTTCGTGCACCATCAATGACAAAAAAGTACCGATAAAATTCTGAAGGCAACACCAAAGTCGTATAGCTCCAGACACCATCTTCTCCCTTTTCCATGTCATATGTAATGGGAGCAAATGCATGGGCCCCATCGAGGCTGCCGGAAACCTGCACCATTTCCGCTTCAGGTGCTTTTACCCGGAAAGTCACGGAATGATCTGCATTGATCTCCGGGGAAATAATGGGATTCTCATTGAAGAGGTCCTGTTGTGCGAATACCGAACAGGCAATTAATCCGCTTAAAATGAAGAAAATTAAACGTTTCATAATTGAAGTTTTTTGATAGAAGGGAGAGATTTTTTTAAATTTTCATCCGGCATAAACTGGAAAATGGCTTGACGTACCGTAATCCTTGATACGATCCATATTTATTAATATTTCCATGTCTGCATCCGTGATCACAAAATCTACTGCAGCATTGATTTTCATGTGTTCCGGATTAGCCGTTTTGGGTAATGGAAGCAAGCCAAGTTGCAGGTCGTAACGAATACCCAATTGCGGTATGGAAACACCGTACGATGCTGCCATTTCCGCAATCTGCTGGTTTTTCAGTAACTCACCATGGCCTACCGGGGAGTAGGCTTCCACCAGGATGTCATTATCCTGACAATACCGGATCAATTCGGATGGCGTGTTGCTGATGTGAGCCAAAATCTGGTTGACCATGGGTTTTACCGTGCACCCGGACAATATATTTTCGATGTCATCCTCGACGAAGTTCGATAGTCCGATAGAACGTAGTTTGCCGGCCTTATACGCCTCCTCGAGGGCCCGCCATGCTTCGCGGTTTCCTTCGTAGTAACGGTCTTCACCCAGGTATTTCATCCAGGGTTTGGGACTGTGAATGATCATCAGATCTATGTAGTCGAGTCCAAGGGCTTCTATCGATCCATGGATTGCCTTTACCGCTTCGTCGTACGTTTTTATTTCCGCTGCCAGTTTGGTGGTGACAAAAAGGTCATTTCTGTCCACACCACTTTCGCGGATACCCAGACCAACTCCGGCCTCATTTTGATAAGCCTGGGCGGTATCAATATGCCGGTAACCTAATGTTATGGCTGCTATAACGGCCGCTACGACGTGGTCATTATCGATCATCCACGTTCCCAGACCGAGTTTGGGAATTTCAACCCGGTTTGATAATTTATAATTTTCCTGTAAGATCATTTTTTTGATTTTTTGAAATTTAATAATGGATTGATATCTCCTGATTCTTTCTTAATTGAAATAAACTTCATCGGTGACCGGCTCCATCCATTCCACAATTCCTTTTTCGGTGTTCGGAATAAGATAGAGCTGTTGTAATGCGGTATCTGCACTTGCTCCATGCCAGTGCCGGACGTTGGGCGGGCACTTGACGACATCCCCTTTCCGCAGAACCTGTTTTGGTTGTCCCTCGATCTGGTGGTAACCGACACCATCCGTAATGATCAGAATCTGACCGGCCGGATGCGTATGCCAATTGCTACGGGCTCCGGGCTCGAAATAAACATTACCAACCAGCAGGTTATAGGTGGAATCACTGGGTACCAGTCCATAGTTATAGGCATTCCCGGTAAAAAATTCGGAAGGTCCCTTATCGCCCCTGGGAAAGATCGCTGAGACAAGATCTTGTGAACCATCGGCAATCGGATCCTCATTACCTGCTTGATTACCATTTGGGGTACATGCCATTATTTGTAGGGTTACCCAGATCGTTACGAATAATTTTGTAGGTGTCATGTTATTTATTCTACCATACAAAGATACGTGGGGTACGTATGTGATTTGTTACACATTGTACACGCATAATGTCACATTTTACGTATTTTAGTGCAAAGTGGATTTCGCGTGAAGACAGGGGATAAAAAAGATCCTCGTATCCTCCTTTTTGAGGTGGATAACGGATTGGAGTTTTTTGAAGACCATCTAAAATTTTTTCACGGGCATTACCATACGCATCTGTTTTGTCACCGTGGAGACATCCGGTTTTTATTCAATGACCGGCAATTGACCTGTCATAGTGGAGAGTTTTTATTCTGGTTTGCGGATAGCAAGCTGGGAGCGATCCATTGTACCGCGCATTTTAAAGCTTCTGTCCTGCTGGTGGAGAAAGATTTTCTGATCGATAACAACCCTGATCAGGGCTGGACCATCGATTCGCTGTTGTATTCCCGGGAGCATCCGGTAAAGACCGTAACGAAAGAAGACAAACAGCGGATTTTATCCAACTTCAAAAATCTGCATAACCGGTTTCAGGAGTTTGATCACCGTTTTTACGAAGAAGTGCTGAAACTGCAAATGCAAATCTTTATCCTGGAAATGTGGCACACCTTTGCCAATGCCTACGAACATCACAAGCGTAGTTTGCAGACCGGAACCTTGTATGAGCGCTTTATCCAACTGGTGGAGGAAAATTGCATGCGGGAACGAGAAGTACAATATTATGCCGACCAGCTTCACATTACCGCCAAATACCTCAATCACATCTGCAAAACAAATACGGGTAGCAGTGCTTCCCAATGGATATTGCGTTATACCCGGGAAAGGGTGATCGTTTTATTGCAAAATAAAAATCTGAATATCGCAGAGATAGCCGATGAAATGGAATTTTCCAGCCGGTCCTATTTTACCCGTTACGTGAAAAAATTATTGGGTGTTACCCCAAAGGATTACCGGGAACGATTGAATTAAATCCAAATTACATTCAAAAATACCCAGAATTTAAACCCCTTTTTCCGTGAAGTATTTTTTCCGGAACCAGAAGGCAACCCTGACCAGCAATACCAATGCGGGTACCTCCACCAACGGTCCGATTACTCCTGCAAATGCCTGTCCCGAATTAATTCCAAATACGGCAATGGCAACAGCTATCGCCAGTTCAAAGTTATTTCCAGCGGCTGTAAACGCAATAGCGGCAGTTTTGTCGTAATCAGCTCCCATAGCCTTGGTGACAAAGAACCCGATCAGGAACATCAATGCAAAATAGACCAGCAGGGGAATGGCAATCCGTATTACATCCATTGGAATTTGAACGATCAGTTCCCCTTTGAGGGAAAACATGACCACAATGGTAAACAGTAGAGCAATTAAGGTCATCGGTGAAATGGCGGGGATGAATTTATTTTGGTACCACGCTTCGCCTTTTGCTTTTACCAGGATCATCCGGCTCAGCAGTCCTGCCAGAAACGGAATGCCGAGATAAATGGAGACACTTGCAGCAATGGTCTTAATGGATATGTCCACAATGGCTCCCTGGAATCCGAATAATGGCGGGAGCTTGGTTATGAAGAGCCAGGCATAAAAGCTGTAGCCAAATACCTGGAAGATACTGTTCAGGGCAACCAGGCCTGCACCATACTCACTGCTGCCTTCAGCCAGGTCATTCCAGACCAGCACCATGGCAATACATCTGGCCAGCCCGATCAGGATCAGACCCGCCATATAATCCGGGTAATCGCGGAGAAATAAGAGGGCCAGTACAAACATCAAAACCGGTCCGACGATCCAGTTGAGCAGCAGGGAGATGGAGAGTATCTTCCCGTTCCGGAAAACCTGGGGCAACAGTTTGTAATTGACTTTGGCCAACGGCGGGTACATCATCAGGATCAACCCGATGGCGATGGGTATGTTCGTGCTGCCCCTGCGAAATGAATTGATAAAATTTGATGCCGAAGGGAATAAATACCCAATGCCTACTCCCGTGATCATGGCGAAAAATATCCACAGCGTGAGGTATTGGTCCAGGAAACTCAGTTTTTTCTGGGTCACTTTCGGGTATTTTAAGGCTTATTCAAACTGGAGAAAACAAACAGCATTTCCCGGGCGATATCCAGGCAGCGTTCATCGTACTTCTCCTCTTGGAGAAGGGTGTTGTCGTAGGCTTTGGGATCTTCAAACGGAAGGGAGATCCTGGATGCTGCAGTTGGAATAAAGGGACAGTTTTCATCCGCATGAGCACAGGTCATGACAGCCGCAAATCCAGTCTGGACATTGAATGGATCATCATAGGTTTTTGAAAAACCAATGATGGCCGGCTCGTTCGGATGATATTTTATGGCATAGACCGGATTGTTACCCTCGCCGTGTTTTTGGATGTCCAGTCCGGCTTTCTTCAGCGTAGTTGCTATCATAGGAAACATAGCGGTAACCTCGGTGCCTCCGGAATACGTATTGATGGTCTTAATTCCATAGTGAAAGGCAGCCACCTGCGCCCACACCTGTGCCAGGTGACTCCTTCTGGAGTTGTGCGTACAGATAAACAACAGATCCGATTTACCGGTCTCTTTTAGTCCTGCCTGTACAAATGCCGTCAATTGATGCAGTAGGACTTTCCTTTCCGGAGGAATTTGGTCAAATTCCGATTCAGCCTTACGGATGTACTGTTTGAGGAGTTGCATATCCATGGTTATCGATTGACTGAGTTGTCTTTGTGTCATTGCAGTGTAAATCCGTAAATTTCTTTAACAACAATCGCCTGAAGCCGGTGATTCGAATTGACTGAATAGGTCATTGAACAGCGCTTTGATAACTTCCCAACGGTCCGGATTGATGCAATAGCTGATGCGGGTACCTTCAATAGTGCCCTGGATGATCCCGATATCCCTCAGTTCCCGGAGGTGCTGGCTGATGGTTGCCTGCGCCAGGCCCAATTCCTGCACCAGGTCCCCATTGATGCAGGCATTCGTTTTGAGGAGATACTGAATGATGGCTACCCGCGCAGGGTGGTCAAATGCCTTGGCCGCCATAGCGATTTCATTCTGTATGTCGGTGAAAAGATCGGTCCGCGTTACGCCCATAATTATAAAAATAATATTGCAATATTACGATAATTCATCTCGGAATTTACAGCATTCTGGCAGAATAATATTGCACTATTTATTTGTACTTTGACTTTACGAAAGTTTACCGATATGATGGATCGAAGGTATTTCATGAAACAAATGTCCCGTACTGTGGCCACCTCCCTGGCTTTGCCCTATTTGAGCTATCCGGTTTTAGCTTCTGTGGCAAAATCTATTTCCGGGAATGATTATGTGGATACGGAGACGAGCTACGGGAAAATTCGCGGTATACGGACAACCGGCGTAAATATTTTCAAGGGAGTCCCGTATGCAGGAAAAGTTTCCGGGGCGAACCGGTTTCGACGCCCGGCGCCGCTGGAACCGTGGACCGGGGTTCGAGAGGCTGTCCAGTTTGGACCTCCTTCCATCCAGGCGCCGAGGCAAAATGAGCCCGCTCCCGCGGAAGACTGCCTGTTCCTGAACATCTGGACCCCGGCGAATGACCAGAAAAAACGGCCGGTCATGTTTTACAATCACGGTGGGGGGTATGTGATCGGATCGGGATCATCCTCCTGGCAGGACGGAGCCAATCTGGCCCGTTTTTTTGATGTAGTCGTGGTGGAAACCAACCACCGGCTGGGATTGCTGGGTTTTCTATATCTCGATGAATTACCCGGAGCGGACTTCGAAGGATCCGGTAATATGGGTTTACTGGATATCATTGCCGGTCTGCGATGGGTTCATGAAAACATCGCCGCATTTGGCGGCGACCCGGATAATGTGATGATTTTTGGCGAATCGGGTGGCGGCGGCAAAACATCCTGCTTGTATGCCATGCCTGAAGCATCACCTTATTTCAATAAAGCCTCCATAGAAAGTGGACCGGGAGTACGGATGACCACCAAAGAATCTGCGGCAGCCACCACAGCCCTGGTATTGAAGGAATTGAATCTTTCCCCCGGCAACTGGAAAAAACTATTGGATGTGCCAGCAAGCGATTTATTGGCAATCCAAAACAAAATTGCTTCCGTCGCACCCATGCTGCAAAAGTCTAAACGTACGAAAGTCGTACCAACCGGTTTTGGACCGGTGGTGGATGGCTACGCCTTGCTACATCATCCCTTCGACCCGCGAGCTCCGAAGATATCCCATGACAAACCGCTGATGGTTGGCTGGAATGAAGATGAGTTTACCTTCTTCGCCTGGCAAAACCAGGATACCAGCTTTACCACACTGGAATTCAACACCTTGCAGGCAAAACTGGAACCCCAATTCGGAACGGACACATCCAAGATTGTTGATACCTATCGGCAGGCTATGCCCACTGCCTCTGCTCCAGAGATCTTCATCGCCATTTCCTCAATCAATATGATGGGGCTGGGATCCATTGTCATCGCGGAAAAGAAAGCAAAACAAGGTGGAGCACCTGTGTATTTATACAATTTCGGCTATAAATCGGAGGTAAAGCTACCGGGCACGGACTTTCCGTTAGGCACGCCTCATGCCATGGATATCACCTTCAAATTCAACATTGAGGTGCCTCCCGACAAAGGAGGGCAGGTAAGATCAGGTTTAGGTGGCAGCCGTCCGGAACGTTACATCGCCTCGCAGCATATGGCTGAATTATGGACCACTTTTGCCCGTACCGGAGTACCCGCCGCGCAAGATGTTCCGGAGTGGCCGGGGTATAACTTGAAGACCAGGCCAACCATGCGGATTGATACGACGTGTACGGTGATCGAAGACCGGTATAAGCAGGAACTGGCCATGTGGAGATCCATTGGAAGACTTGAGTAACAGAATGGTGGCATTTATTATTTGCAATCCAGGTTCACAAAGTGGTTTTCTAGCGGTTTATACTTAACAGAATCCAAATGGAGACCGTGGTTAGCTGCTATCTATTGGACTGCGATCGAAATACTGATCGGACCATATCAATGAAATAGTTGGTTTTCAAAAGTAAGCATTCTTCGTGGGCGATCAATGGATATGTATCCTGTGGGAGGTTGATACTCGGGGTATTGAAACAGAACCAAAATGTTCTTATATCAAATACCTTATTAAAATCTGTACGTAAAGTCCATTCTTTGATGCAAAACTCTGATTACATAGATGGTTTCATCCTGAATACGGTAGACCAGCACATGTTGGCCTGTAGATAACGCTCTATATGGTTGGGGAAGGTCTTCTCGATAAGGTCCACTCAATGGATTACGCATCAATTGCTGGAGCGATTTGTCCAATATGTTCTTGTATCTATCCCATAGCTCTTCACCAAACTCCGAATGCGTATAGTTTTGTATATCCACCAGATCATCATAAGCTTCACCGGAGAGAATAAGCCGATGCATAGCCTATGGCTTAATTTCGTCCCGGTAAGGATGGCCTGCAAGTGAGGCTGCTTTCCCCTTATCAGCTATTTCGGTTAGTAATCCTGTTGAATAGGGTACTTCTCGTCCTTCCTGGATGCTGGCTTCTCCTTTTGCAATCTCCAACGCAATGGAAGACAATCGTCTTTGTTCATGAACTTCCATTTGCTTTCTGATGGCGTCCCTCGCTGCTTCCGAGATCGTATTGTAAAGGCCGGCTTTTACCTGACTTTCTAAAAAAGAAGTATAGGGATCATCAATATCTATTCTTGCCATAGCCTTATTGTTTAACTCAACTACAGTAAATGTACAGTAATTGGTAAGAAATAGTTCCAAAATGCTGTAACCCCAGGTTTCCACCTGGGGACAAAAAAGCCTGGTTTTTCAATCCAGACCTTGAAATAATGTCTCCTTATTACCAGGCATCAGCTTTTTAAAATTTCCAACAATTGATGATTCAGGTACAATTTCTCCTTACCAACTTGTTCACTTTTCAGATACCCGGCATCTTCCAATTCTTTTAAATAATTACCTACTGTTTTCAAATTCCCCAAGCCGGCTTCTTCCAAAAACTGCCTTTTACTATAGGGCAGCCTGAACAGTACTTCCATCAGGTCTTTGGAATACACTTTGGGCAATTTGGCTTGTATTTCAGCACCCATTGTGCCCATTAGTTTTTCGATCTGTGCAATGCGTTGGCGGTCCTTTTTTGCAGTGGTTTCAATCATGTCCAGCATGTAGTATATCCATCCCTGCCAGTCATTTTTCTCGGTTACTGCCCGCAGTTTTTTAAAATAAGCATCCTTTTTTTCCATAATATAACCGCTCAGAAACAAGGCTGGTAAGTCCAGTAAGCCGGTTAATTTCAAATAGAGAAGCAAAATGATCCTTCCTGTTCGACCATTACCATCAAAAAACGGGTGGATGGCCTCAAACTGGTAGTGGATGATGGCCATTTTTACCAGCGGGTCTATCTCATCTTCGGCATGGATGAAATCTTCCAGGTTTTTTAATTTTTCCCTTATTACGGCTTCGCCTTCGGGTGGGGTATATACCACTTTACCGGAGACCGGGTTCTTCAACTGGGTGCCTATTGAATTGCGAATGCTGGCACTGTTTGCTTTTATCACCTGCACCAGTTTGACAAACAAGTTGGTAGTAAGCAAGGGCTTTTGCTTCATTTCCTCCAACCCATACCATAGGGCATCTTTGTAATGCAGTACTTCCTTTACGGCAGAGTTGTCTATTTTTTTATCGGCAACGGATTGTTTGAATAACTCATCATGTGTGGTTATGATGTTTTCGATGGCCGAGCTGGCTCGCGCTTCCTGCAATTGGATGGTATCAATAAATAAGGTAGGATTGGGCAAGTTGGTAATGGCGCCTTTTAGCTCTGCAAGCGCCCGGCTGGCTTCAATTGTCTTTTTGAGAATAGCGGTAGTTTCTATCTCAACTTCAGGTGGTAAAAGCGGCAGTTCATTGTACGGCAAGTCTGGATTATAGGCCATTTACATTTATTTTTCATGCAAGGGCGTTTTTTTCACCTGTTTCGTATACGAAGGTAAAAATAGCAAATATTTGCCCTCGTTCAAATATTATGGGCCATTATTGTCCTTGTTCCATTGTTTCTTTTCTACACATTACACCAGACGATTATACCCCTTTCACATTCGTGAAAAAGTAAATGTTGGAGGATTGGAGAAGCTTTAATTGAATAAGTCCAGCTGTAATTCTGTCGGACTCCTTCGTGGGCGATCATGGATTCGAACCTAGGACACTCCCGGCATTCGCAGGCACGGGCATTAGAACTACCTTTTAAAGTATAGGTTCGCAGGTTCCTGTAACCTGCTTGCCCCCATGATTATTCCAGTACCTCTCAACAAAATGATGTGCGTTCTTGGCAAGTTCGCCTGGCAAGAATAAGTCATCCCCATTCTCGGGGTCCTTACCTAAATGTCCATCAATGTAAACGTCCATCAGGGGATTAACACCCGCACCTTCTTTGCCGATCATGAACGTAATGGGAATATCGTTCTCACCAGAAAAGATTTTGTCTTTCACAAGCTGGCAGTATTGTTCAGCGGTGTATTTGGCATCCCGGCCACGGCGCATAAAGATGACAAATTCTTTATTCTCGAATGAATAATCTCCAGCCTCATTCACGCCATTCTCTTTTGGATTGCTCAGATCACAGTATTTAATGGTATAGGGGTATTTCCCCTTCCCGGGTTCCGGGTAATACGTCTTGCCGTCATCATTCGCGGCGGATTTGTTGTAGCGGGCGGTGATCTCCTGGGCAGGATTGCCGGTGGAGGCCGTTTTCTGCGCGCGCAGGAACCCCGGCAGCGCTATCATCGCGCCGGCGCTTAAACCCATTATGGCCTGTTTAAAACTGGTCTTCATAACCATAAGTCCTTTCCTGCTCGGACTCTTTATATCATTTCTAGGCATGAAAAAGCAAATATTTCGTATATTCTCGACAATATACGTAATACCTCGAATATATGCGAAGTGTTTTGCCATGAAACTGCCCTACTTTTTGTCGCATAAATGCGACGAATGAAGAACAACTACCCGGAGATTCTGATTCAGGTAGGCCGGAACATCCGCAAGTTCCGGAAGGAGAAAGGCATGTCGCAGGAAACCCTGGCTCACTTATGCGATATCGATAGGACGTATATGAGCTATATCGAAAACGCCAAATACAATGTCACTCTACAAAAGCTGTGTGATATTGCCAATGTCCTGGAGATGGACGTCATAGATTTGATAGACTATCAATAAGCAATTAGAAATATATTAATCAATATATCTAAACTAGCTACCGATCTACCATCCGGAAATCTTTTCTATAAACCAAGTTTGAAGATTTTAAAGCTTCAAAGAGAGGATTTATTTTTTCAATCGATCGCCTCTCCAAATCTCCAAAATTATTAGTCCGTTGACTTGAAAATGTAAAATACACGGCGTCTTTTGCCCGCGAAAGTGCCACAAAAAATGAACAAGTATCTTCTTTTGGTTGAAACTTGAAGTTCCAAAAATTTTGATCTTCAAACCCTATGAAGTATACAACGGAGAACTCAAGACCCTTACTTTTATGAACCGTCATGATGGGAACACAGTCTTTTCCTGAAAATTTCTCAACAGCTAACAATAGGTCTTCGTTTTGCTCATATTCAAGCTGCATTAATTCAAAAAATCTGGATATACAATCATTGAAGTAACTTTGTTCATTATACTGCGGATAATAAGAGCTGAATATAGAAAAAGATATCTCATTAATTTCATTCTCTATTAATCGCTGAATTTCATCCCAATCAGACACTTTTTCAACTGCCTTCTTAAAAGATTTCAATTTTTTTACTGTTTCTCGTTCAACAGCGAGCAAACCACTATCATCGAAAACTTTTTTGAATTTGCAATACTCATCTAAAATAAATTTTCTTCCGTCAATGCTTGAGTTATCCAACGCAGAGCGGATAAAATTTGTACAGAATTTTATTATTGGTTCAACCAATAAATCCTGGATGTCATTTTCAACCCTTGATTTGATATTAACGTTTGAAAGAGCCTCTTGGAGGACTGCTCCATAATGATCCGGCCTTTGCTTGTAAAGCAGGCAAATTTCTCTTGGGTCAATCTGTTCAACTTCAATTTTGTGTTTTATATCAGCAGCCAATAATTGAGCTTCCTGGCCCTCGCTATCGAAAATCCAAAACTCAGCGATGCCCTCATCTTCATTGCGGTCCTTCCTTGGAATACACTCAATATCACTTCCCATTAAAGTAGCTGTTAAATGATTTTGCAACCTCACAAGTCTCGGTGCGGAACGGAAATTCATTAGTAAATTAAGAGGAGGATAAGCGTCAAAGTCATCCAGATATTCTTCAAATATGTAGTCCATCGCCCCAGCCCAAAGCATAATTCTTTGTTTGGTATCTCCTACTGCAGTGAGAGTACATTCGCTATTTCCAAATGCTGTTCTTAATAGATCGTATTGCAAATTGGTCGTGTCCTGAAATTCATCAAGGAAGACATGCGAATATGTTTGTCGCAGATATGAAACAATCCTTGGGTTTGTCCCTAGTAGGTATTGTGCCAACCTTGACAATACAGGGAAAATAACTGTTTCTTGTCCTTCTCTTTTAAGCATTGCATCTAATATTGCAAGTTTTATAGAATCCGAAGAATGAATAGGATAAGCTTGTTCGTAAAGTGATTCAATGTTCGCTGCTTTTACATTTGCCTTTGCCGTTCTGAAATACCCTTTTGATATAAATGGGTCAAATTCCTCAAATAGAGACAATAAATATGGTGAATTAGGAGTAGTATCAATTTTATAAGTTTTATTTGGGCGGTATTGTTCAGGAATACCATTTCGGAATCTATCAACTAAACCTTTGGAAAAAGCATCAAAAGTCAATGAAGTAAACCTGCGAGAAAGATCTCTTCCAACGCGTTTTTCAACCCTTGCAGCCAAGTTGAACGCTGCATCCCTTTTGAAGGAGATAGCCAAAATCTTATTGGGATTCTTGCAAAGATTAGTTTGTAATAGATAACAGGCTCTTTGAGCAAGTAATTCTGTTTTACCTGCTCCCGGGCCCGCAACAACAAGGTAGTTTTTGTCGCTTTTGACCGCCATTAGAGCGTTATCTTCTAAATCAAATCCATCTGCAGGTATCCAATCATCGGGCCGAACAAATTGATGCATATCATTTAGTTCTTGGCTAGTATTTCCATTATTCTATCGAAAATCCTCTCAAGGACTTCCGGTATATTTTCAGCTAAATCTTCATCTGAAATTTCCGATAGGGCTTCAATGTGTGTTGATGGTTTACCACGGCCAAGGAAAAGATAATTATACCAAATCATTAATTCTTTTTCATCTTCTGAATAAGTTTCAGCAGTTGCATTTGAAGATTTTAAAGTGGCTTGTATTCCATTTTTTAGCTTCTCACCAAATCCGACCGGGTCCAGTTCTTTGTCAGGCACTTGTGGGCCTTCGGTGGCAGTTGCTTCATATTCAAGCTCTAAATATGAGAGCATCATGAAGTCTAAATCCAATGGATAGCTAAAGAATATGTTATATTCCTCCAACATAGAAATCCAGCCATCCATTATTTTGACCTCCTTAACATCCCAATTATGCATAGCCTCAAAACGTTTATCAGATAAGAGTTCACCTCCATTTAAAGTTAAAAGTTTCGTTTTTAAGGCCGGTCTATTCAAAATAATTTGCTTAATTGCATATTTAATACGTCCCCATCCACCTCCTTCCCGTTCTCGGTCTAAATCGAGAAGTGTAACATACGGAATATCCAGCTGATTTAACAGTTTCCAAATATGGTTTACATACCGACCTCCCAGTGGTGCAAATGATATGTAGTGGTCGTCAAAATCATTGTCGTAAACTCGTGACAATCGATCAAATATAATTTCTTCACTATCCCCTTCTCCAATAACGACCAACCTTGAAAAATATATTTCGGGAAAATTGCGGACAGCCTCTTTCACATATTTATAGGCATCTGCGGTCTTTTTTGGAAGGATAATATTGCTCACAATTGTCTTATGTTCTGTGTTGTCAAGACGTAAATGCCTTATACCTTCTGGATCAATTCTCTGGATGATAGAAGGCGTGTGAGAAGTTAGGATTACTTGGACATTCTGTTGTTCAGAAAGAGATTTTAAGTTATTTAGAACTCTGCCTAATAGTTGAGGCGCAATGTGGTTTTCAGGCTCTTCTATTAATAGTAATGTCAAAAGGGGTTTTTCACCTGCCTCAATCTCTAATTCTTCTTCCATTTTTAGAAGGGTAGATACTAAAGTTAAATAGAACAGGGATCGATAACCTTCACCTAATTCAGAAATCGAAAAAGGCCGGTCACTATCAGTTGGCGTAAACTCAATTTCAAGTTTTTTCAGAATGGATTCAAAATCCGAACTCCCGAATGTTATGTCTGCATTATAATAACGTGAGTCCTTATTGTATTCCTGCCAAAGAGAAGAAAGGTTGCATTTTATCTTTTCAAAATTCTCAACGTCCTCAAAAAGCATATTCATCTCTTCGAGCTGTTCATTGAATCTTTCATTAAAATCATCTGGCCATTTTATCCTTTTCAACAATCGAAATAGCATAGAACCGGAAGCATATCTTAGCTGATCAGAGGGCCTTCTGATCGCCGGGACATAAAATGATTGGATTAGTGATCGTTTGTGATTTGGAAAGAGAGGAGTATTGGCATCAGTTTCCTTTTCTTCCTCAGGACAGGTAATAAAAATTAAATTAGTTTCAATACTACCTTCTGGGTTAATAGGATCTTTTTTCCAAGTTGATTGAAGCCTTATCCTAATATATGGAGATCCACCAGGATCACTGACAGTCATTTGATCAAAATAATCAGGAACTCCATTTTCATTATCTTTGCCTTCTTCCTCGGTAAAAATTCCATCGAAATCAAAGACTATTTCTATGTACATTTCGATTTCGTCAATTTCATTTGGCTCTGAGTTCCCAGGGATATGAAAATCCGATTTGAAGATATTTCTTTCCGAGTGTGATGGGTCAAAAACTTTTTTCAATGCTTCTAGAAGTGCAGTTTTGCCTGCGCTATTAGCGCCTACAATTCCTGTTAGACCGTCTTGTAAATCTATAACGGTAACTTCAGGACCAAAAGAACGAAAATTCTTTAATTTGATTTTAGTGGCTTTCATGAACTTAATATTTCTTAATAGAAGATATATTATAATTGCGCTTGATCTCTCAGCCTGTTAAACACGTTTTCCAGCAGGATTTCCTTCACGATCCCGGCCATTCTCTCATCATCCATGAGCTTGGCAAAGAGTTCCTTATTCTGTTCCATCCGATCAATCACCACATCCATAAACTTGTCCTCAAATCCATACTTGAAGTTTTCAATCGTATTGGATTGCGCCTGTTTAGCCAGGGTTTCATCCTGGACCATTTCTTCCTCAATCTGATCGAAAAACAACTGGTCTGCCGGTGTGAAATCTGTTCCTAATTTATCATTAAGGACCTGGATAATCTCTGAAATCGGGGCTTTTTCCTCCTTTTGATACCTGACGCCTGCTTCCCGGACTACTGAAAGCTCGCTTTCTTCTCCATATTGCAGCGATATCTTACCCTCTTCGATCTTTTGCAGACGGTAGTATTCCAGGGCGACCTCATCAGTGAGTTGGAAACGCTCTCCTAATGTTGGTTTTGGAAGTTTTTTCTTGAAATAGCGTAAGTAATTGAAAAGCTTTTCCAGCTCAATATCGTGAAAAGGCATGATCTGGGACAGAAAGGAATATAATCTCACAAAGGCAATCACTGAGTTTTTCAGCTCATCCTGAGCCTCTTCCTCAAGCCCTTTAAATCTCTCCACCGCCGGATCGATAAAGGCGTTGAGTTTTGCCTGATCTTTCACATTCAGGACCTTGGTATTGGCAAAATAAACCTCAATAAAGTTATCAATCTCTACCGGCCAGATTACCTGATATTTTTCAATTTCTGTTTTGAGATCATAAAGATGATTGGGATCAGTGTTTTCCTCAATAGTTGTGATCTCAAAATAAGGCTGGAACGAGCTAAGGATCGTTTCCCGGTCATTGACAAAATCCAGGACGAAAGTATCCTCTTTGCCTGGCGCCGTTCTGTTCAATCTGGATAGCGTTTGAACTGCTTTTACCCCTGATAATTTCTTATCGACGTACATAGTGTGAAGTAACGGCTGATCAAATCCTGTCTGGTATTTATCTGCCACAAGCAAAAGCTGATATTCATCGGTTGCAAATTTCCCGGGAAGCGCCTTGTACCCAAAACCATTCATGCCAGGTTCGGTAAACTCCACCCCTTCATCAATGACCTTCCCTGAAAAAGCCACCAAGGCTTTTATTGCTCTATCCCCTTTATTGTATCCTTTTTCTTTTAGATAGTGGTCAAATTCCCGTTTATAGCGGACAGCATGAAGCCGAGAGCCTGTCACTACCATGGCCTTGGCCTTCCCTCCTATCTTCTTACTCACCACCTGCCTGAAATGTTCGATGATGATTTCAGTCTTTTGCGCCAGGTTGTGCGGATGGAGCGATAAAAACCGGCCAATAGCCCGGGCGGCTTTTTTCTTATTAACCTCGGGATCGTCCTCTATTGCTTTGGATAGTTTGAAATAGGTTTTATAGGTCGTGTAATTCGCCAGAACATCAAGAATGAAGCCCTCTTCAATTGCCTGGCGCATGGAATACAAATGAAATGGTCTGGGTTTTCCATCGGCACCCGGCGTTCCAAACACTTCCAGTGTCTTTGCCTTGGGCGTGGCTGTAAAAGCAAAGAAGCTCATATTGGTCTGTTTGCCCCTTGCCATCATGGATTTTCTGACCTCATCAAGTGAGGAATCCTCCTCCTCGTTCATTTCCAGTCTTTCAGCTTCTTCCAGGCTATTGCTGGCCAAAACTTCCTTCATTTTCTTGCTGGCCTCACCGCCCTGGGAAGAGTGGGCTTCATCAATAATGACCGCATAATTTCGATCAGGAAGGTCATCAACCTTATCCAGGATGAATGGAAACTTCTGAAGCGTGGTAATAATGATACTTCCCCCTTTGCTGAGGGTTTCTGCGAGCTGCCCGGAATTCTTATCGATTTTCTGGACCACCCCATGTTTATGCTCGATCTGGTAAATCGTGTTCTGGAGCTGTGTATCCAGGACCTTCCTGTCCGTGATCACGATGACAGCATTATAAATGCGCTTGTTATCCTGGTTATGCAGGCTGAAGAGCTGGTAAGATAGCCAGGCAATGGATTTACTCTTTCCACTACCTGCGGAATGCTGGATAAGATAATTCTCCCCTGCTTGTTCAACTCTTACATATCGGACTAGCTTTCGAACCACTTCCAACTGATGATACCGCGGGAAGAACATGATCTCCTTTTTCGATAGCCTGCCATCGATCTCGATTTCCTCGGTTTCCAGGTGAATGAATTTGCCGACAATCTCCATCAGGGAGTCCTTGCTCCAGATATCCTCCCAGAGATAGGAGGTTCTGTATCCACCCGGATTAGGAGGATTGCCCTTGCCGTTATTAAATCCCTGATTAAATGGCAAGTAATAGGTCTTTGGACCATTGAGCTTTGTGGTCATGTAGGCTTCATCAGTATCCACCGCAAAATGAACCAGGGCTCTTTTCTTAAACTGGAACAGTAATTCTTTATAATCCCTATCAAAACGGAACTGCTTTTTGGCATTTTCCACTGTTTGACCAGTGAACTGGTTTTTAAGCTCAATACTGACAATGGGAAGGCCATTGATCGATAAAAGCATATCCAGGGAGTTCCTGTGCTTTGTGGAATAATAGACCTGCCGGGTCACTGTCAGGATATTCTGATGATAAAGCTTTTCCGTTTCTGGGTTGAGGGAGGTTTCCGGCCTGAAATAAGCCAGATCGAATTTTACCCCGTAATCGGTAATTCCTTTACGGATCACATCGATCATCCCTCTTTGATCGATTTCCTTGGTTAATCGTCTGAGGAGTTTTTCCTCTACTGAAGAGCCATGGATTTTAGAGATTTTTTCCCATTTCCTGGGCTGTGTGGTTTGAATGAATTCAAATAAAATAACGGGGTCTAAGGCCAAAACTGGATCATAGTCAGATGGATTTCCCTTTTGATAGCCCCCCTCCTCTATCAGGGATTGCTCGATAGCTTCTTCAAAGGTTTCTTCAGTATGGATGGCTTTGACCATAGGGTTTATCTTAGTTCAAGGGGTAATCACGTACATCTATTTTTCCGGTAACGGCTTCTGAAATCAATGCCCCACGATATTCCTTCAGGAGTTCTATCTCTTTTTGGGCTAGCTCAATTTCCTTATCTATACGAGATATCTCAGATTCAATGTGACTAACAATCTCTTCTTGCTCTTCTAAGGAAGGTAT
This sequence comes from Lewinellaceae bacterium, assembly GCA_020636135.1. Classification (NCBI taxonomy): domain Bacteria; kingdom Pseudomonadati; phylum Bacteroidota; class Saprospiria; order Saprospirales; family Lewinellaceae; species Lewinellaceae bacterium. Next base: position 398,423 of record JACJYK010000003.1, on the reverse strand, counting down.
TAACACAATGGTATCCCCTAATTCTTCTGCATTCAAATGAGGCTGTGCGGCTCTAAGCCTATGCACGTATAATTGATTATATAAAATATAGTTACTCAGTAACCCATATGAAATAAATTTGGCATTTACGGTTGTTGGTCTAAAAACCATATCGTACCCTGTAATCGCACCATCATATTTGTTTGGAATAATGGCACTGTCGGCAGTATATGCACCACTCCTCACGACAATAATGTCATTTTCTCTTAACACTGGATCTCTCTCATACGGAACATCGTCAGGGTCAACATAGACCATATTTGCTTCAACTATCTTGCCTCTTTCAATATTTGTGGCTCTAATCAATGGTAAACCGTTCTCTAGTTGTTTAGGAGGTTGTCCAAGGCCATATTTTATCTTTCCTAAATACTTCATTTTAGCTAGTTCCCAATGCTTAGGCATTTCACGTAGCCATTCAATGCCCGATCCCTTCATTGGAACTCTTGAATTTATTCCTCTTGTAACGGCTTCATTGATAACTGCTGATTTTTCTTCTTGGAGTAGTTGAATTAATAAAGTTCTTTTTTCAATTGACTGGTCAATTTGTGAAGTTTTTATATCTAAGAATTCTACTATAGCAACTTGTTCATCAAATGGTGGTATCGGTACATAGATACTTCCAATCATTTCTAAGTTCAAACCGTCCCTTTTACCATCTCCCGCTAAGCCTCTTATGTTTTTGTAACTCCTCTTTAGGTAGTAATAAATAAATTTACTGTAAATCTTTTGACCCGGAGATATTACTCCGAGCGATTGATTACAAGTTGTTCGGAAGGTGGTTAAGCCAACCATTCCCTTTGTTTTTCCTTGTCCTGCCAATGCAATAATTAGATTTCCCTTTTCTATCCATTTGGCACTTGAGTTATTGAATCCTTGCTCAGTTATCAAATGGGAATATTCAGTTATTATTCCTTGATTTACCGTGCCGGAATTAAGCCATGGAATTGTGCCATTTTCCCAGTAAGCGCTGTTGCTTTTATCTGGTGTTCCTCCCGCATAGATTTTCGATAGCCATTTTAATTTTGCCGTATTCCAATGTTTGGGTAATGGTCCTGTCCACGATGAAATCATAGGCTCTGAAATTATGCTCATGGGCTCACAACTTTCATTGTTAAATCCTCCATCTCTTCCTTAAGCTTGAGAATGTCTGCTCTGATTTCTTCGGTTGATCGAAGGGGAGTGTATTCATAGAAATACCTGGTGAAGTTTATTTCATAGCCAACTTTGGTTTTTGAATGATCAATCCAGGCATCCGGGACATGGGGAAGAACCTCTCTTTTGAAGTATTCTTCGATATCCTCTTTTAAGGGAATGCTCTCGTAATCCCGCAGGGAACTGTCAACTTTTGGGTTGCCGTTGGTGTCCTTAATGATTGTGCCATCTTTTTTTCTTTTAGGCCGTTCAACAGTCACTTTGTGATAGCCGAAATCTTCATTATCGAAGATTTTGGAATATTTGTTTTCTTCAAAATCACCATAGAGCTTTGTGATCTTCTCAATTTGAACTGTACTGATCAGATTACGTTTGTTACCCAGACTTTTACTCATCTTTTCAAAGAATGAGACAGCATTGATGAGCTGGACCTTGCCTTTGCGCTCAGGTCTTTTGCGGTTATCGACAATCCAGATGTAAGTTGAAATGCCTGTATTGTAAAAAAGCTGATCAGGAAGAGCAATGATGGCTTCGAGCATATCATTTTCAATGATCCATTTCCTGATATCGCTTTCGCCGCTGCCGGCTGATCCGGTAAATAATGGTGATCCGTTAAAGACAATACCAATCCGGCTCCCCTGCCCTGTTTGCGTCATTTTGGAAATCATGTGCTGCAGGAACAATAGTGATCCATCACTGACCCTTGGGGTCCCTGCCCCAAAGCGCCCTGCATGGCCTAAGCTTTCAGCCTCGTGTTTGATTTTCTTTTCGACTTTCTTCCAGGACACACCGAATGGCGGATTGGAAAGCATGTAATCAAATTTATTGCCTTCCAGGCCATCTTCAGTAAATGAGTTACCAAACTTTACGTTCGAGGCATTCTGGCCCTTTATCAGCATATCCGCTTTGAAAATCGCGTAACTCTCAGGGTTGATTTCCTGGCCGAATAATTCAAGCCGGGCATCTTCATTCAGGCTTCTGACATATTCATCGGCAACCGTCAGCATTCCTCCGGTCCCCCCTGCAGGATCATAAAGGGTTTTGACAATTCCTTTCTTGGTAAGGATATCTTTGTCTGCAATGAAGAGCATATCTACCATGAGCCGGATCACCTCCCGGGGAGTGAAATGTTCCCCTGCCGTCTCATTGGAAAGTTCGGCAAATTTCCTGATCAGCTCTTCAAAGAGATAACCGGCCTCAACATTGCTCACCTTTTTGGGATGAAGGTCCGTTTCCTGAAATCTCTTTAAGACCAGGTAAAGAAGATTGGATTTTTCCAGCCGGTCGATCTGTTTGTCAAAATCAAAATATTCGATGATCTCCCGCGCGTTTTCTGAAAACCCGTTGATATAGTTCCTGAGATTAGCCGCAATATGATCAGGATCGGCGATCAGCTTGTTAAAATCATATTTGGATCGGTTGTGAAAATTATGCCCGGCAACTTTATTCAGGATAGGATCGATGTTCTGGACATTGGTTGTCTGAACCTTTGGCAGATAGGCCAGCACCTTTTCCTTGGTTGGCTCCAGAACACAATCCAGCCTTCTTAAGACAGTAAGGGGAAGAATGATCTTGCCATAATCGCTTTGTTTGTAATCACCCCTGAGAAGATCGGCAACGCTCCATATGAAATTAGCGGTTTCCCGAAAGTTGATCATATCCATGCATCCAAGGTTTTGAAAGGTTAGGGAAAGAACTCCCTATCAGACCTAAAGATAATAGTTGTTAATCGCTGCAAATACCATACCGACAGATGATTATTTTTTATAATCTATTCGTAGATGGCCTAATTAAAGACATCATCCAGGTCCTGGATGGCGAAATGCCCTCTTCTCTCCAGGATTGATACAAGAATGAGTTTTTAAAAGATGATTTGTATCAGCAAATTCCATCTCGAATATTGTCAAGAGAGTTGAGTTATCGATATCACAATCATGGATTTGCTCGACTCGGAAAGTTCCTAATGCTTGGTTTGAAAGTTATATGGCTGGATAGAAAGTGGTATTTGTTTGCAAATAGTTTGCAAAACTTAAAAGGAGCTATGAGAAAATTCTCATAACTCCTTGAAAATCAAAGTGGGCGATCATGGATTCGAACCAAGGACCCCCTGCTTGTAAGGCAGGTGCTCTAAACCAGCTGAGCTAATCGCCCCTTATGCTTCACTAAAAAGCGGATGCAAATATACATTCTCCCCGCTATTCTTCCAACAACCCTTTAAAAAATCTCTGCAGGCTTTCATTTGGCCACTCCGGCTTGCAATTATCAAGTTTTCAACCACGCTTCTCCCCATCCGATACCCGGATAGCGCGATAATACCGCGAATTCAGATAAAGGATCTCCAGCAACAACAAAACGACCACCCCGATCAGGTAATACATGGACTTCACGTGCAGCTGAAGCGGTGCCGTCACCAGAAACAGGGCCGCAACCACCAGGAGTGACCGCTGCATAGGACGCTTAATCTTCAGCAAATTATCCGGAAACTCCAGCAACCCGTTCATCAGGCTTATACTGATCAGGAAGACCGCAATGGCTATCTGAAATACAAATCGCATGGACGCAAAGTCTTCGTGTCCCTCAAAAAGCGAGGTAAAGCTTACTGCCAATAAGCCGAGTGCGATCAAAGCCGGAACGTAAAGTAACTCCAGCAATGAGGCTTTCACAAAACCTTTCTTGGGTTCCCGGCGCGAAACCAGGGTGAAGAAAATCCACCACAGGGTAAAGACGATGGAGATGGCCAACGCAAAATTGATCCAGGCACTAGCATCCAACTCTTGGATGGCGCTGATGCCGTTGACGACGCCCAGTACCAGCTCTCCAAAAACAATGATGGTAAAGAGTCCCAGTCGCTCAAACATGCTGGAAGACATATCCAGGTCCATGGAAGATCGCCCCAACAACCGGGAAGAGATAAACGGTGGCAGATAATTACATAGAATGGCCAGCGGGACAATCCATCTCAATGCCTGCTCCGGGAGAAACAGACTGACGCCCATCAATGCCAGGGCAACCAGATACAGGACCGTATACGGACGGTTGTATCGCCGGTGCGATTGATCGTAAAACCCGACACTCCACCATAGGTAGGTGAGGTACAATTGCATGATCATCAGGACAATCGTGATTCCGGTGAAATTCGTCGTCGCCGGCCGGTCCAGCATGATTGCCAGGGCTGCCAGGATCATCATCTGCCACAGTGTCATCAGCCGGGTCCGCAAACCTTCATTGCCATGGATGTCGTGATACAAACTGCCGTTCAGCCATCCCCAAAAAATCAGCGCAAATAATCCCGTGTATTCCAGGAAACTCCCCAGGGTGACATGATGAGCCAGATGATGGGTGATCCTGGCTATGGCAATCACATAGACCAGATCGTAAAAAAGCTCCAGCCAGCTTACCCGGCGGTCCTTTTCCTGAACATCAAATCTTTTGGGAGGCCCCCACCATTGCGAGGTAAGCGGATGAAGCGACATACTCGGTGCGATTTGTAATTGATCCAACTAAAATACAGATTTAAACGGACCACTGGTCGCGGTACCCGGGTCACATCAATCAGGATAGATAAAATGAGATGCAATGTCCTCCTGAATTGGATTGCTTTTTACAACTTTGAGCAGTGGAAATCAGGTTATGAACATCCGGGTAGCTGGAGAAGAACTGGAGTTACACCCTTATAAAAGTGTCTACTGGCAGCGGCGAAGAGCCCTGTGGATTGCTGATTTGCACCTGGGGAAAGCATCCCACTTCAACCGGGCCGGCATTGCGGTACCGGAAGCCGTGACCGACGCCAACTGGGAGCATCTATATGAATTACTGGACCGGTACCATCCCCGCGATGTGTTGTTCCTGGGAGATCTCTTTCACAGCCAGTACAACATCGAATGGGACATCCTGGGCCGTTTCCTCCGGACTTTTCCCGGGACACGATTTCATTTGATCATGGGCAATCACGACATTCTGGATGACAAGCATTATCAGGATCTGGGTCTGCTTTTGCATGAGCCATACCTCGAGTGGGCACCATTCCTGTTCAGCCACCATCCCCTGGAAGAGGTGCCGGAAGACTGGTATCCAGTCTGTGGTCATATCCATCCCGCAGTGCGCCTGCGGGGTCAGGCTTACCAGGGATTGCGGGTCCCCTGTTTTTATTTTGGAGAAACACAGGCCATCCTCCCGGCCTTCGGAGCCTTCACCGGAACCGGTGTCATACGTCCGCGCAGAGGGGACCGCATCTTTATGGTTGCTGATGATGAAATCATTCCTGCCGGAGCGGCAGAGTAGTCTTGTTTCCTGTCAGGTTTTACTATTTTTGTATAGAAACGCGTTTTAAAACTTTAACAAAGTCATAAGAGTCACTTTGTACCCGGATTGCGTCTATTAGATATGATGCAGTCCAAAACATATAAACCAATTAGATTGAGCCAGGTACACGACAAAGAAAAGTATGTGCGAATCTTCGAAAATGAGTTTCTTCCTCATATCGATGCCCTGCACACCTTTGCCTATCACTTGACTTACAACGAAGACGACGCCAGCGATCTGGTCCAGGAAACGTACATGAAAGCCTACCGCTTTATCGATAAGTACGATGAAGGAACTAATGCCAAAGCGTGGTTGTTTAAAATCCTGAAAAACGCCTACATCAACGAGTACCGGCGTAAGACCAAGAAGCCGACACAGGTCGACTTTGAGGAGATCATCAGTTACCATGACAGCGATTCCGACAAGGTGGGTAAGTACACCGACCTCAGGGAGGAATTGTTTAACAGCATGATGGGTGATGAAGTCACGAGTGCCATCAATTCTCTGCCACTGGATTTTCGCACCGTGATCCTGCTGTGTGATGTAGAAGGTTTTACATACGAGGAAATCGCCAAGATCATCGATGTGCCGATCGGCACCGTGAGGTCTCGGCTGTTCCGCGCCAGGAATTTGTTAAAAGACAAGTTGAAGGAGTATGCCGAAGGATTGGGATTTAGGGACAAACGTTCAAAAAATAAATCTGCCAAGAAATAAATTTGGCGATCTCCGATCATTAACTATTTTAGCACCTTCCATCTTCTTTTTCCCAGGGACATACCTAATAGCCATTTATTGGACTGCTAAATTTCAACCGATATGAATAATCTTGATGCTTTTCAGGAGTTTCATGAGAAAATGAACATGTACCTTGATAATGCCCTGCCCAAAGAAGACGAACAAGCTTTCCTGAATCAAGTTCACGATGATCCCGACTGCTCCCGGCTTTATGCCAGTGAGAAAAATTTCCGGGATCTGATCCGCAATAACATACAGCGGACACATGTGTCTCCCCACCTCATCCAGAACATTAAAAATAAAATCCGGGTCTTATAGCTTCATTTTACTTTCCTTACCTTTGCCGCCAATTAGCACGCGGGCAATGATCGAAAAATTGGAGGCCATCAAGGATCGCTATATGCGGTTGGAAGAGCAACTTTCGGATCCGGAAGTGATTGCCGACAATAAGCGCTATTCCAAAATCCATAAAGAATACAAGGAACTCACTGACATCGTCAGCAAATCGGATGAATACCGTACCGTACTGGACCATATCCGTTCAGCCCGGGAAATCATCCGCACAGAGCGCGACCCCGATCTCATTGCGATGGCCCGGGAAGAGATCGAAACGCTGGAAGGAGAACAGGAAAGCCTGGAGGAAGCACTGAAGATCATGCTCATCCCCAAGGATCCGGAAGATGAGAAAGATGTCATCTTCGAGATCCGTGCCGGCACTGGCGGCGACGAAGCTTCGATCTTTGCCGGTGACCTCTACCGGATGTATTCCCGGTATTTTGAAGAACAAGGCTGGGCGGTTGAAACCGTCTCACTGAGTGAAGGTACGGTCGGCGGTTACAGCAAGATCGTCCTTGAGATCTCGGGCTCTGATGTGTTTGGCAAACTTAAATTTGAATCCGGAGCCCACCGGGTGCAACGGGTGCCAAAAACAGAATCACAAGGCCGTATCCATACTTCAGCAGCTACCGTGGTCGTGATGCCCAAACTGGAGATGGAGGACATCAATATCCGTAAGGAAGACCTCAAAGTAGATACCTTCCGCTCGAGCGGCGCCGGCGGGCAGCATGTCAATAAGACCGAATCGGGTGTTCGATTTACACACTTGCCTACCGGCATTGTGTCTGAAAGTACGGATGGTAGGTCCCAAATCCAGAACCGCGAGATCGCTCTACAGCGCCTGTATGCCAAGATACGCGATGCCCAGGTCCAGGAACATGAAAACAAAGTCGCCAGCCAGCGCAGGTCCCTGGTCGGGTCCGGAGACCGCTCCGACAAGATCCGCACCTACAATTATCCGCAAAACCGGGTCACCGATCACCGCATCAATCTGACGCTGTACAACCTGGATGCGATCATGAATGGGGACATCACCGAAATCATCGAAGCGCTACAGATCGCCTATAATGCGGAAAAGATGGTAACCGAGTAGATCTAAAAATCAGCCCCAAAGCTCAGGTACAACCGGGGCCGGTTCACCACCCCGTTTTCGATACCCCAGGCATAATCGGCACGGATCAGATATCCCAATAAATAAAGGCGGACCCCGGCGCCATAACCCATGATGATCGGAAAACGATCGTAATTCACATTGATGGTTACCAGTGGATTGGACACCGTAAGGACGTTCAGCGGGTTGTCTGCGTCAAATGGACTCTTACCATGCCATGCGGTACCGATATCTGTGAAGGCCGTTAACTGGAAATTGCGGAAAAAGCCAGAACTGGAATATTCCGGGATCAGGTATTTGAATACCGGCACCCGTAACTCACCATTGTAAAGCAGATAAGAAGTTCCATTGCGGATATTTTGCTTGAAGCCGCGCATATGGGCAGCCAGGCCATTGTAGGCAAATTTACCGGAAGGAGGAATGGGAACATTTTCATCGTACTGGGCAAACAGCCAATTATCCACACCACCCATAAAATAGAGGATCTGCTCCGACCCAAACGAGGTTGCTCCGACCAAACGGGAGGCAAAGATGGATTGCCGGTCAAGGCGTTGATAATGGCGGCCCTCAAAACCCAGAATGGTCATAAATCCTTTATTGAAATTAAAGGACCATGGATTAAAAACGGCAATATCCATTTTCTTAACCATCTCTCCGTAAACCTTAAAGAGGGATCCATTGCGCAGATTGAGGTCAATATCCAGAGCATTGTCGAATACATATTCCAGTCGCAGTCCTACCCGCTGGGCGGTCTGATCCGGTGTCTCCAGGGAAGCACGGTCGGATGCCAGCAAAGAAGTTTTGTCAAGCCGGATCGTCGCGGTAGCCCTGAGGCTCTGATAAACATCAAAGGGGTAGGACCATTGTGACAGTCCAATGACCGTGGTGAGGTGATTCCGGTTTGAAAATCCTGTCGGCAAAGGAACATCATCGTATTTCGACTTGCGGTAAAAGGCATATCGCTTATCGATCCTTCTTTTTTTATTGTCGAAAATGAGGAAGTATTCAGACCCGTCGAAAGAAGTAGGAAAGCGCGCTCCCCCCTCGACCACATAATCCTCAAAGAGGTCTTTAATATTAGCTTTTAAGAGGAAGCCAACCGGAGGGTACTCAAAGCCGCGCGTAGAAGTACCGGCGTAGGTGTTAAGTCCGTTAAACAACAATTCATTATCCAGATTGGAAGTCAGCCGGTTGACCCGGAATTTGATCCGGGAAGCCACCATCCTGCTGTAATGAAACTGAACGATGTCTCCGTATCCGGGAATCTCATCCTGAACCTGCTCTGCAGGAGCTTCCAGTTTGGGCTCGTTCAGGTCCAGTTTTTCAAACACATTTTTCGGTGGATCGGCAAACTCCGATTGGAAATAATAGGGTTTATCATCACGACCGATCTGGAGGGTGTCGTAATGCTCCGGCTCATCCGGTATGAATGTTTCCTGGCCCTGGCGGATGTTGTCGGGAAACCGCTGGCTGAAGTAAGTCGTAAAGGCCGGCTTAACCGGATCGGACTGCTCCCGCATGAGATAAAATCCAGGCTTCATATCCTGATCAATGACTTCGATCAGGTTAGTACCCACCGCATCGTGCAACAGGATATTGTGGCTGTAATTCGTCAGAAAATAGCTGGATTTATCGGGCCGCATCAGTTTCCGGTTGATTACCCCCGTTTCATTGGTTAAATAATAGATATTGCCTTCGTCGTCGGGGATAGGCTGTCTCTCTTCGGCATTTGGCGTGAAGGTAAGCCGTTCAATGGTTTGAGGTTTGTAATCATCCTGCAGGGTCATGGCATACAAGTCCATGTGACGGATGGGCAAAATGGAGTCGGGATTGATCGTATCTCCGGGAATACCACGGTTGGACGCCCATAATACTCTTTGACGGTCTCCCGTATACTGAACCGTTACTTCCAGATCATCGAATTTGTCCTCCAGGATGGGTTCGGCCCGGCGGTAGCGCAAATTATACATGTAGAGATCGCTGTATCCAGATTTGGTGGCTGCAATAACCAGATGGCCTTTATCCCAAAATGCTGCATCATAGACCCGCATGAGATCCGGAGATAACAGATCATCCGTCCGTTCGGAACGATCAAGATCAAAATGCGAAAGCTTGATGACATCCCGGGCTTCATAGATAACCATCAGTCCGTGGCCGGTATGCTCCCAGCAGATGACCGGATAATTAAAGTCGGTCTCCTGTATGTTATTACGGGAACCGGTCGTCATGAGTACGGTTTGCTTTTGAGTGGCACGGTTATAGAGCCAAACCCTGGTCTTGCCGATATCATTGGTGACGTAGGCAAGATAAGCACCATCCGGACTCCATTTGACCCTGCTGTACTTCTGGTATTTTTTCAGCTTCGTCTTGACGGTAGCATCCAGCGGCAAAGGTTCAAACCCATTGATCTCATGCTGATACCGGTCCTTATAAAATGCATAGCAATCGGTAGCTACCTGCTTAAATGGGATTCCCAGGATAAAAAGGAAAGCCTTTTTCGGTGTCTTATGGATCCTGGTCAGGTAAAGGATGTTGGCCAGGGAAGATTTTCCATACACCTTCGATACATAATACCAGAAGGCATGACCCATTTCGACCGGATAGCGCGCAGCCATCTGGTCAAATTTCTTTTTTTTCGTTTTCAGGAAAAGTTCCCTCAGCCGGGAGTCGATGGTCTCGTTCCATTCATCGCCGATAAATGAGATCAGCCCTTCTTTATACCACGCCGGCACTTTCAGGGAAACCGTATTCTGTACCATTTCCTGGAGGTTGCTGCCAAACAGGATGGCATCCAGATAAACCTGAGCAATGCCCTGACGAATCTGTTTGCGCAAATCAAGATGGTCTCCATCAAAATAGACGAATATCTTATTGCCCGCGACCGTGGTCCGTCCGGTTTGACTGTTGAACGCCTCGGATTCACCAAGATTGCTTTGCTTGACATCAGTCTGATCGGTGTAGACCAGGATCTCGATCTTATCGTTGATGCGGTGCTCGAGGATATTCTGGATGTCGTAATAATCGTATTCCGCCAGCTGCATGGCAGAGATCCCTACCTCACGGGATTTGCCGTACCAGTGCGTGATGAAGTTATCCGTCTCGTACTGCCACCAGTCGTCAAAATCGTCGTGGTATTGAATGCGATTCTTGCCAAACGTCTCCTGCAGTGCCTGAGCCCGGACAAAGGTGGCCGACAACATAAAACCAATCAGAAAAAGAAAGGATGGTGTTCTATTTTGGTTCGCAAACAACAAAGATCCGAGCTTTATAACAATCAATTGGGAATTTTACCTCTTGGCCCTTCATCTCTGTAATAACGGCCAGACCCCTTATTTTTGTTTACAAGTTAAAACATCTTGATGATCCGGTTACACTATTTCACATTTAATCCATTTCAGGAAAACACCTATATCCTGGCCGCCGAAGATGGTTCGGCGATCGTGATTGACCCCGGTTGTTATACTGAAGACGAAGAGCAGGAGCTGGTCTCATTCCTGGATAAGGAGCGCCTGAATCCCGTACGCCTGCTGAATACGCACTGCCATCTGGACCACGTATTCGGCAATGCATTTATCGCTAAAACCTACGGTCTTCAGGTGGAGATCCATCCGGGAGAACAAATCGTACTGGACCAGGCGCTGAGCATGAGCCACCTGTACGGCATTCCTATGAAGCCTTCACCGGCACCAATACACACCCTGCTCCCCGGAATACCGGTTCAGCTGGGAGACGATGAACTTACTGTATTGTTTACTCCCGGCCATTCACCGGCCAGTGTCTCCCTCTATTGTGAGAAACAGGGATTCCTGATCGCCGGAGATGTGCTGTTTCAGGAAAGCATCGGCCGTACCGACCTGCCCGGTGGCAATATGGCTACTTTACTCAAGAGTATACGCGAGGAGCTTTTCGTTTTGCCGGATGATACTTTGGTCTATCCCGGTCATGGTCCCCATACGACCATAGGCCATGAGCGCCGTCACAACCCCTTTCTAAGGTAAGAATCAACGTCATGTTTTCTGAGCATCGGGTTTTCTGGGCCTCAGGGTGGGTATCGGGGGTTACCTAATCTGGAATCTGAACTCGCCAATCTGCAATCACCACATCAGTCTTCAAAAAGACTTAATTGTTCCGGATCGGGCAGCAACCTGAATGATTGCCGGTGAATGGGTGTAGGCCCCAGGTCAAAAATCGCTTTCCGGTGCGCTTCAGTGGGATAGCCCTTGTTGTGGTCCCAGCCGTATTCCGGATACCGGGCATGCATTTCTTCCATATAATCATCCCGGTAAGTCTTAGCCAATATTGATGCGGCGGCGATGGCGGCATAAATGCCATCACCCCGGATTACCGTCGTGTGCGGGATTCCCGGATAGGGTTCAAAAAAATTCCCGTCGATCAACAGGTGATCCGGTCGGATGGACAGTGCATCGATGGCCCGGTGCATAGCCCGAATTGAAGCCCGCAAAATGTTGATACGGTCAATCTCTTCCGGGTGCACCGCGATGACTGCGGTTGCCAGAGCGTCCCTCTCGATGATGGTGCGAAGTGCATTACGGGTGGTATGATTCAGTTTTTTACTGTCGTTCAGTTCAGCATTCTTATACCGCTTTGGCAGGATTACGGCAGCTGCAAATACCGGACCGGCCAGACATCCTCTGCCTGCTTCATCACACCCTGCCTCGACCTGGGTAATGTGGTAACCGGTTTTGAGCATTGTCAAAAATAAAAAGGATTCCTAACTTCATCGGCCTCCATCAAAATGACCATTGACATGAAACCATTTTCCATCTTATTATCACTCACAATACTGATAGCTGCTTATACCGCCACAGCGCAGGAAGCCTGGACTCCGGAAGACATCATCGGGACCGAATCCGTGAGTGGTCTGGTCTTTTCACCGGATCACACCATGATGGCCTGGACCAAGCGTAAAATGGTCAAGAAAAAAGATCGTTTTGGTTCGGATGTATACCTGACCCGCTTGTCCGTGCAGGAGGGTGGAAAACCCGTGACCATTCAGATGACACAGGGAGAGGAAAGCAATTTCTCCCCCTTGTTTTCCAGAGACGGCAAATACCTCTACTTCCTGTCTTCCCGGGAAGAAGGCAATAAACTCTGGCGCTTCAATTTGCTGGGCGGGGAGCCGGAAGAGATCCAAACCTTCAAAGAGGGGATCAGCAGCATAACCTGGATTGACAGCAACACCCTGGCCCTGGTATCCCAGGATGGAAAGACCCTCTACGAAACCCAGAATGAAGAAAATAAAGACAATGTCGTGGTGGTTGAGGACTCGGTCCATTGGGATATAGACCGTGTCTATTCTTTTGATTTAAAGACGAAAACCCAGCAGCGACTTACCACGAATCACTATCCCGTATCGGATGTAGCCCTTTCACGTGATGGTAAATGGATGATCACCACGTTGATCCGCAGCCGCCATTTTGGCAGCGACCAGCAGCCGGATCCGTGGTATTTCCTGCAAGACCTTTCCGCCGGAACCAGTGAGCGCATCCTGACGGATCACCAGGTCAATGGCAACTTTCAGTTTACTCCCGATCATCAGGGATTTTATTTTGTTTCCCTCCGTTCGTCGGACATGCAGTGGAATGGCTCAGGCGTCCAGGATATCTATTATTTTGATCTGGCCAGTCAGCAGGTTACCCAGGTGCCCCTGGACTGGGCTAACGATTCCCAGGGTGACTATACGATAGCAGGATCCGGTATAATGGTCACTTTACCTAACGGTGCTACCAACAAGCTGGCTTATTACCGTAAGCAGGGTGCTTCCTGGACCCGCCAGATGCTGGACTTCGGCACCATGAGTGACCACATCGATGTACAGGCAATATCCGAAGATGGAACAAAGATGGCCTATTCCTATTCGACGGCATCCAAATTACCGGAATATTACGTGAGTGACCTGATCGGAACCAATGGAGAACTACGGAATGACAATCCCCTGGAATGGGTTCGTCTGAATGAAGCCCTGCGCAAGAAAGGAACCACCCGGTCGGAAGTGATGACCTGGAAGGGTTACAACGACGATACCGTGGATGGTATCCTGTATTATCCACGTGATTACCAGCCGGGCCGGACCTATCCTTTAATGGTGGCTATCCATGGCGGACCTACCGGAGTCGACATGGATGCCTGGAGGGAACGCTGGTCCTATTATCCGCAGATTCTGGCTCAAAAAGGAACATTTATTCTGATGCCCAATTATCACGGCTCTTCCAATCATGGCCTGGCTTTCATCGAGTCCATTAAAAAGAATTATTACACTCCGGAGCTCACGGACATTACCAATGGAATCAATATGCTGGTATCTGAAGGAAAAGTAAACCGTGATTCCCTGGGTGCCATGGGATGGTCCAATGGTGCAATCCTGACCACCATGCTTACAGTACGATTTCCGGAAATGTTCCGGGTAGCCTGCGCCGGAGCCGGAGACGTCAACTGGACTTCGGACTTCGGAACCTGTTCGTTTGGGGTATCGTTTGACGAAAGTTACTTTGGCGGGGCTCCCTGGGATGATGTGAACGGCAAATGGTATAATGAGACGTACATTGCCCAGTCCCCCTTGTTTGAAATAGAAAAGATCCGCACGCCTACCCTCATCTTTCATGGAAGTGAAGACCGCTCAGTTCCCCGTGATCAGGGATGGGAATATTACCGCGGATTGCAGCAGGTTGGGAAAGCACCCGTACGCTTTCTCTGGTTTCCGGGACAGCCTCACGGCCTGCAAAAGATCACCCACCAATTGCGCAAAATGAATGAGGAGATCACCTGGATCGACACCTACCTGTTTGGTAAACGTCCCGATAAGAATGAGGCTTTCAAGGAAGGGAGTCCGCTGGACCTGGCCCTGAAGAAGCAACAAGCTGCCCAGCAGGGCGGATTATACGGAACCACCCTGGATAAATACCTGGTCCCCGAGGTGGTTACAGCCTATGCCGACTCCATGGCCATCGGTCGCTTTGAGGTAACCAATGCTCAATTCCAGGCCTTTGATCCCAAATTCCAGTATCCGGCAAACCAGGCTAATCTCCCCGCTGTAGTTACCATTTCCCAGGCCAAATATTACCTCTTGTGGCTTATCAAGTTATCCGGAAAATCGTACCGGCTGCCTGTTGAAGAGGAAGCGAAAGCATTACAAAAGAAAGCCATAGCCGTCGGCGCCAAGGAAAACACCCTCAATTACTGGGCAGGTTATGAAATCAGCCCGGCAGATGTGCAGCGATTACAATCCAAGCTCGAAAGCTACTCCGGAGTCTGGTACAAAGAAGTTGGCTCATTCCCTCCGGTGAAGATCGGAAAAGCAGAAATTTATGACCTTGGAGGCAATGCCGCCGAGTACTTCGGGCGAACCGGTATGACCTATGGATTTGATGTCAAAGATTATGTGGACCCGAATGATCCTGCCGTCCCGGTCAAGCGCGATAAAGCCGGATTCCGGGTTGTGCTGGATCTAAAATGATCAATTACGGTATAGATTGGTATCCTTGAGGTAAGCATAAACCGCATCCGGAACCATGTACTGGACGGACTTACCGGCACGGATGCAGTGACGGATAAAGCTGGCTGAAATGTCAAGGAGGGGCGCTTCAGCCATCGTCACCCGCGGATGGCTCACCAATGGCCCCGGGTCGATATTGGGACGACTGTACACGTAGATGTCATGATGATTCAGGATTTGCTCATAATTTTTCCATTTCGGCAGGCTCGCGAGATTATCACCACCCATGATCAGGCAGAATTCATGCTCCGGATACTTCTCGTGCAGATAAGTCAGTGTATCGATGGTATAAGAAGGCTTGGGCAGATTGAATTCGATGTTAGAAGCACGCAGATGAAGATGGTCCCCGATAGCCAGATGGACCAGGTGCAGCCGGTCGTAATCGTTAGCAAGGGTATCTTTTTTCTTGAAGGGATTTTGTGGTGATACGATGATCCAAACCTGTTCGAGGTCCGTGTATTCCGCCATGTAGTGGGCGATGATCATATGACCGGTATGAACAGGATTAAAAGACCCGAAAAACAAACCGACTTTCATGCCGGCTCTATTGATTGAGCATCACCGGCATCACCAACATCGTAATTTCCTCATTGTCATCCTGTACGCCCGGAAGCAACAGGCCAGCCCGGTTTGGACTTGATAGCTCCATACGGACATCGTCACCGTGCAGTACCCCCAACATTTCGATCAGGAATTTTGCATTGAATCCAATGATGATCGGGTCCCCTTCGTAGGTGCAGCTCATCTGCTCGGTGGCTTCATTGGAAAAGTCCAGATCCTGAGCGGATATGTTCAGGCTCCCTTCATTGATCTTGAGGATCACCTGATTGGTGGTCTTGTTCGAGTAGATCACGATCCGGCGCAGGGAGTTGAGAAAATCACCCCGGTGGACGGAGAGGTTGAACGGGTTATTGGCTGGGATGACGCCGTTGTAATCGGGATATTTGGCATCGATCAGGCGGCAAACCAGTTTGGTGTGATCGGTGTCAAAAAAAGCGTGCGAGCGGTTGAAGGATACAACCACATCTCCACCGGAAGGCAGGATGTTCTTTAACAGCGTACATGCCTTTTTGGGCAGGATGAAGGATTGGGAGACATCACTAGAGATGTTGTGCAAACTGTACTTTACCAGCTTGTGGGCATCGGTAGCCACAAACGTTACCTTGTTAAAATCCACCTGTACGAGGACACCGGTCATGGCCAGACGCATCTCATCATTGCTGGTAGCAAACAAGGTGTTCGCGATGGCATGGGTGATCACGGAAGCATCGAGTGTGATGGAATCTTCTTCCGCAGCGCTGGCGATCTTGGGAAAGTCATCGGGATTGTCTCCGGCCATCTTGTATTTACCGTACGATGAGGTCAGTTCAATACCAAAATTCTCCTCATCGACATACAGCGTGATGGGTTGCTCAGGAAGGGCTTTTAAGGTATCCAACAGGATCTTGGCCGGAATGGCCACGACGCCATTTTCTTCACCTGTAACGTCAATGGTAGCGGTTATGGAGGTTTCCAGGTCGGTTGATGCGACTGTCAATTGATCTCCTTCCAGCGTAAAGAGGAAGTCTTCCAGGATAGGAAGGACCGGATTAGAACCTACGGCTCCGCTGGTCTTTTGCAATACTTTTAGCAGAGTTGCCGAGGATACACTGAATTTCATATTACACCGATTGATAAAGTTACCGACACAAAAATAATCCATCTCAACTTATTTCCTAATCAATAAGCTGCACAGTACAATGGACAAATCGTATTTTGCGCCCGCTTCCAATCCTATGTTTCCTTGAAGCCAAAATCACAAATACATGCCATCGATTCTTTGGCGCTGCCTCCCGTCCTGGAAGGACAGCTTGCCAATGGCATTCCCTATACCTTTGTAGCGGCGCCCTATCCCGGACCATGCAAGGTTGAATTAAATTTTCTCGCCGGAAGGCCCCAGGAAACCGTGCGGCTCAGTGCTTATGCGGCCAATAGCCTGCTCACGGAGCGAACAACCCGCTACACCGGACCGCAAATTGCCCAGCGCATTGACTATTATGGAGCCTCGTTACAACCATCCGCCAGTTTTGACATTGGCACGTTGCAACTTCTGGGCGCGGAACGTCATCTGGACCGGCTGATCCCCTTGTTGATGCATTGTGTCCGGGAGGCAGTATTCCGGGAGGAGGATCTGCAATTGTTTACCGAATCTCACATCCAGGACTTGAATGTGGACCTGGAACAGACCGATGCCGTATCCTACCGGGTCCTTACGGCGCTACTTTTCGGAGAAGATCACCCCTACGGGTACAACAGTACGGAAACGCTTTACCGGGAATTGACTACCGCTTCTTTAAAAGAATTTTACCAGAACTATTACATCCGGCGGGCACCCCATATCCTGATCATGGGCAGCGACCTCAAAAAAATTCTCAAACGGCTTGAGCAACACACCCTGGACTGGAATTTCCATGCCTGGGACGCTGAAATCCCCCCTTCGCCAAAACCCATGGAAGCAGAAATTATTCAGTCGGTTGGCGGAAAAAGTCAAACGTCATTGAAAATTGGTCGTATCTGGCCCGGGATTCATCATCCGGATCATCCTGGTTTGCTGATCCTGAATACACTGGTGGGCGGCTATTTTGGCTCCCGTCTGGTGCAGCAAATCCGCGAGAAGAAGGGGTACACCTATAATATTTACAGCTCTTACGACAGCTACCGGTATGCTTCCTTTTTTTACATCGGTTGTGAAACCAGTCACCGGAAGGTCAACCTGGCAAAAACCCGGATCAGGCAGGAAATGGATATCCTAAAACAAGACCTCGTACCGGATTCAGAGTTAAGGATGATCAAAAATTATCTGGCTGGCCAGCTTTCTTCGCAACTGGATAATGCCCTGATGGTATCAGATTGGCTGCGTCAATCCTTGTCCGAAGGATCCGATTGGCGGGCCACTTCACACTTGTTGGAACAGCTTTTGAGTATCACACCCCGAGATATTCAGGATCTGGCTCAACGGTATTTGGATCCCGGGACCTTAACTACAGTGATCGTAGGTTAAGCCTGAGAAAATAATTACCTTGCGGCCTGATCCATGGACTTGAGTCAAACGGCTTTCCGTATAATTTTCTTTTAAAGCATAAGGTATCAGTGTGGTTTATCTAACTTCACGTGATTTTTTACAAAAGCGAAAGTTTTTCGAGTCCTTACTTTTAGCTTAGTTTTGCATTTGAGATGAAGTGGTTAAACTTTTTTTCACAGGAATTAGCAATTGACCTTGGAACGGCCAACACCCTGATCATTCACGATGATGAGATCGTGGTGGACGAGCCATCCATTGTTGCCATTGACCGTAAATCCGGTCAGACCATTGCCGTGGGAACCCGTGCCATGCAAATGCATGAAAAGACCCACGAAAACATCAAAACGGTCCGGCCGCTGAAAGATGGGGTTATTGCCGACTTCCAGGCTGCTGAAAGCCTGATCGAGGGTTTGATCAATATGATTGGCAACCGTCGCCGGTTTTTCACCCATCTTAAAATGGTGATCTGCATCCCTTCCGGAATTACGGAGGTGGAAAAACGCGCAGTCTTTGACTCGGCGGATCATGTGGACTCCAAAGAAACGTACCTGATTCATGAACCCATGGCTGCAGCCCTGGGTATCGGACTGGATGTCGAAGAACCGGAAGGCAATCTGATTGTCGACATCGGGGGCGGTACCACCGAAATTGCGGTGATCGCACTGTCCGGTATCGTATGTGATCAGTCCATACGCACCGCCGGCGATGAATTCAGTACCGACATCATGAATTACATGAAGCGCGCCCATAACATCCTGATTGGGGAGCGTACCGCTGAGTTGTTAAAAATAAAGGTAGGTTCTGCACTGGAACATCTGGAAAGCCCGCCGGAGGACTTTGCCGTCAATGGCCGGGACCTGATGACCGGTATTCCGCGTCAGATCACCGTTTCATATACCGAGATCGCCTCAGCCCTCGACGAGTCCATCTCCAAGATTGAAGAGGCTATTTTGAAAGCGCTGGAAAGTACTCCACCGGAATTGGCTTCTGACATTTACAAAAGAGGTCTTTATCTGACCGGTGGTGGTGCCTTATTGCGTGGTTTGGATAAACGGATCTCTGCCAAGACCAAACTACCCGTTCACATTGCATCTGAACCTTTACGTGCCGTGGTTAAAGGTACCGGAATCGCCTTGAAGAACACGCACCGGTTCTCATTTCTCATCGATCGAAAGAGCGTATAATGGGCAATCATCATGCAGCAATTCTTTGCGATCCTTGTTAAATATTCCGCATTTTTTCTCTTTGTCTTGCTGGAACTTCTCTGTTTTTATCTGATCATCCAATACAATCAGAACCAGCGGGATATATTTCTCAATTCTTCCAATTTATTTACCGGTACCCTGGCCAGGAAATACAATAATGTGGTCACTGTATTGCGGCTACCCAGAGTGCTGGACAGCATGCAGCTGGAAAACGCCAGGCTGAAAGCCTCGCTGAAAGAAAATTTATACGTCCAGAACGACAGTGCTACCCGCGTTCGGGACTCCGTCTATCTCCAGCAATATGCTTTCATTCCAGCCCGCGTCGTCAGCAACAGTATCACACTCCACAACAATATCATCACACTGGATAAAGGGTCTACTTCCGGTGTAAAACAGGATATGGGCGTAATCATGACTAACGGAGTCGTGGGTGTCGTCGATCAGGTCGGAAAATATTATGCAACGGTCATTTCACTTCTGAACAGCAAGTCCAATACGTCGGTAGCCTTAAAACGCAACGGTTATTTTGGAAACCTGGTCTGGAACGACTCCGATCCATTGCACATGAGTTTGGAGGCTATTCCGAAACATGTGCGGGTCGAGCGGGGCGATACACTTATCACCACCGGCTATTCGGCGATATACCCTTCCGGCATCGTGGTAGGAACGGTCGAATCCGCCTCCCTGGAGCCCGGCAATAACTTTTATACCATCACGGTTCTGCTGAATAATGATCTGGCCAACGTCCAGTATGTGATGATCGTCAGAAACCTGCTGAAGGAAGACCGCGAGGAAACGGAAAAGGAGGGCAGCCATGACCAATGACATCTTGCGTTACATCGGGCGGATTATCCTGCTTACCTTATTACAGGTATTGATTTTCAAGCAACTCCATTTTCCGCTGGGTACTTTCAACTACATCCATGTACTGATCTATCCCTACGCCATCATTACCCTGCCCGTCCGGATACCCCGCAATCTGCTGATCCTGATCGCCTTTGTGATGGGAATGGCCATCGATGTTTTTTACAACAGCATCGGAGTGCATACCAGTGCATTGGTATTCACTGCTTTCATCCGCGCCCATGTACTAAATCTGCTGGAACCCCGGGGCGGATACAATGTTAATGCGAGCCCTACTCGTTATTATCTGGGTATGAACTGGTTCATTCGTTACCTGGCTATTATGGTAGCCCTTCATGTTGTCTTTTATGTCAGCATGGATGTATTTACCTTTGTTTATATCCAGGAGATCATCCTGAAGTCATTCTTCAGCTTTATCTTCTCGATGGTATTTATCTTGTTGTATCAATTCTTATTCAATCCAAAATAGTTGCCTTGGAAAAACCGGTGATCATTCGGATCGTTTTTATCATTGCGGCGCTGGTACTTTTGTTAAAGGTCGCCCAGCTGCAGCTTTTTGATAAATCGATGCGTTCCCGTGCTCAGGCAACCGCTATTGAAAAACAGGTTCAATACCCATCCAGGGGGCTGATTTACGATCGCAATGGCACCTTATTGGTCTATAATGACGCGATTTACGATTTAATGGTCGTCTACAATAAGATCGATCCGCATATGGATACCCTGCGGTTCTGTCAGTTACTGGATATCACCCGGGAGCAATTTGTGGATAATCTGACCAAACCCTGGGGCGGACAGTTCTCCAAAAATGTACCTTTTGTCTTCCTTTCTAAGATTCAACCCCAGACCTGGGCGAGATTCAGTGAGCATTTATTTGATTTTCCGGGTTTTTCACCCCGCCTGAGAAGCGCCCGCGGCTATGCTCAAAATGGAGCGGCGCACGTGTTGGGTTACATCAGTGAGGTCAGCAAAGATCAGATTACCGCCTCCAACGGTATTTATGAGTCTGGCGATTACATCGGCACCAGCGGTCTGGAAAGAGCCTATGAGCCCTATCTGCGAGGTGCCAAAGGGGTGAAATACATTCTGAAAGACAACATCGGACGAGAAGTTGGCCCGTTTGAAGGTGGTGTTCGCGACTCCGCTGCCATTTCCGGCTCGGATCTGATATCCACTCTGGACATCAACCTGCAGGTCTATGCCGAGCAACTGATGGCGAATAAAGTCGGCGCCATCACTGCCATCGAACCCAACACCGGCGAGATCCTCGCCATGGTCAGCTCTCCCAGTTATGATCCCAACCTCCTCACCATCAATCAAAACCGGGGAGCTTATTACGCAGCTCTGGCTCAGGATTCCCTCAAACCATTATTTGACCGAACCGTACTGGCTCAGTATCCGCCAGGATCCATTTTCAAGACGGTGGTCGGTCTGATTGCACTTCAGGAAGGGGTAACGACGCCAAACCGCAGCATCCGTTGTGGGGGAGGTTTTGTAAATGCCCCGGGTGATATCCGTAAATGTCACGGCCATCCGGCACCCACCAATATTTCCATCGCCCTGCAATACAGCTGTAATGCCTACTTCTTTACCTTGTTCAAGGACCTGGTCAACAAATACGGTTTTCGGGATGTAGAAAATGGCCTCGATAACTTTTACACCTATCTATCGAATTTCGGATTTGGGCAGAAACTCACTTCCGAGATCGACTATGAGGCTACCGGCTTCATACCCAATTCGGCGTATTACGACAATGTATATAAACGGGATCCCTGGTATGCGACGACGATCGTCTCGTTAGGGATCGGGCAGGGAGAACTGTCCATGACCACTTTACAGATGGCCAACCTGGCCTCTATTCTGGGAAATCGCGGCTTTTACATCCAGCCACACTTGCTTAAGCAGATCAGCAATCAGGCCACGCTGCCTAATCCGGATTTCGACCGGAAAAAACTGGTTCGCATCGACCCGATCTATTTTGGCCCCATCATCGATGGTATGACTGCAGTAGTCACTTCGGGAACGGCGCGCCTGGCTCAGGTACCAGGAGTAGAACTCTGCGGTAAAACCGGCACCGTCCAAAATCCGCATGGAGAAGACCACTCGGTGTTCATATCCTTTGCCCCTCGGGAAAACCCGAAAATAGCCATCGCAGTATATGTGGAGAATGCCGGAGGTGGTGGCCGTACCGCTGCTCCGGTTGCCGGCCTCCTGATTGAGCGCTACCTGAATGACACCATTTCCGCACAGAAAAAACCGCTGGAGGCTCAGATCCTAAACACTGATCTGATCCATAAAAATGCGCGGTCATGATCATTTCTGCCATCGCTGCCATGAGTACCAACCGGGCCATCGGGAAGGATAATGATCTTCCCTGGCACATGCCGGAAGATTTCAAATTCTTTAAACGGATGACCAAAGGACATCACATCCTGATGGGTCGCCGAAACTTCAACAGCATTGGTAACCGTCCACTGAAACACCGCGTTAATATGGTTATGACCCGTAATCCATTTTTTATCGCGACGGGCATCGTGGTTGTCCATAGCCTCGAAGAAGGCATTGCCTTTGCCGAAGCCAATGGTGAAGAAGAACTCTTTATCATCGGTGGTGAGGAAGTCTATCGCCAGGCCCTGGAGTATTGTGACCGAATCTACCTTACAGAGATCAAGACCACGGTCACCGGAGCCGATGCCTTTTTCCCGGAATTTGACCTCAATGAGTGGAAAGAGGTCTCCCGAGAACCTCATTTTTCTGATGAACGCAATCCGTATAACTATACTTTCGTAACTTATGAACGGTTATGAAAGAAGAATTACTCCACTATGCCTGGCGTACCAGGCAATACGATCCGCTGCAGTTATTCACCATTGACAAGCAGCCTGTTCAGGTCATCCATCCGGGTCGGTATAATCAGGATGCAGGTCCGGATTTTCTGGAAGCAAAGATTAAAATTGGTGACACGCTCTGGGTCGGTCACGTAGAGATCCATGTCCTGGCCTCCGACTGGATAAAGCATCTCCACGCCAATGATCCCAAATACCAGAATGTCATCCTGCATGTGGTTTATGATGCGGATGCGGATGCGGCCGTGAGCGGCCGTGATCCCCTGCCTACCCTGGAACTTAAAGAACAGTTGGCCCCGGATATGATGATCCGTTATGATCAGCTGATGGACAATAGTGCCTGGATCCCCTGTCAGCCTTTTCTAGATCAGGTTGATGCCATAATCTGGACGGCCTGGCTTGAGCGTATTGTCATAGAACGCCTGGAGCGGAAGACCCTGGAAATCCAACGCATGCTCGAAGCATGTCACTGGGACTGGGATTCGGTGTTCTATCAGCTATTCGCCGCCCATCTTGGTATGCAGGTCAATAAAGAAGCCTTTCTTGAGCTTACCCGCAGAACTCCTTTGACCACTTTGCTCAAATACCGGGACAACTTATTTCAGCTGGAAGCCGTGTTGTTTGGTCAGGCCGGCATGCTCAGTGGCGATTTTCAGGACGATTACCCTCTGCGGTTGCAAAAAGAATACGCCTATCAGCAGAAGAAATTAGGGCTCATGCCGATGTCCGCTCACTACTGGAATTTCCTGCGCCTGCGGCCATCCAACTTCCCTACTGTACGGATTGCCCAGTTGGCCCGTATCATCCATACCACGGAACACCTCTTCAGCAAAATACTGGCCGCTGAATCGATCCGGGAAGTCAACAGTCTGTTTAGTCATGCTGCCAATCAATACTGGGCAAGTCACTACCAATTCGACAAGCCTTCACCAAACCAGAAAATGAAACGCCTGGGCAGCCAGCTGATTCAAAACCTCATCATCAACGTGCTGGTACCATTTCTCTTTTTATATGGTAAAGTCAAAGGACTTACCCGCTATCAGGATAAGGCGCTGGATTGGCTGCAGGCATTACCTGCTGAGCAAAACGCCATCATCACCCATTGGAACATGATCCGGCCGAAGGCTGAAAATGCATTGCAATCCCAAGCTTTACTGCAACTTAAAAAACAACATTGCGATGCCAAACGTTGTGCTCATTGTGGTGTCGGTCACCACCTGCTTAAGCAAAAGCAAACGGAAGCATGATCCAACAATGGCTAATTAAGATCCTTTTAGCACCTTTCGCCCTTTTATATGGATTAACTGTCCTGGTACGTAACGGGCTTTACCAGATCGGGTTTTTTAAAAGCATCCGCTTTAGCTTTCCGGTTATTTCTATTGGCAATCTCAGTGTTGGTGGCACCGGTAAGACCCCGCATATTGAATATTTTATCCAGCACTTGCAGGAATATGTACGGATAGGAGTCCTGAGCAGGGGCTATGGCCGCAACACCCGGGGTTACCGTCTGGTACAAACCAACGATCATGCTGAGCTCAGCGGCGATGAACCCGTCCAGATCAAACGCAAGTTTCCTGATACCGCGGTTGCCGTTTCCGAGAATCGTGCCCTGGGCATTCCGCAGCTTCTGAAAACAAACCCGGAAGTCCAGCTGATTTTGCTCGATGACGCCTATCAGCATAGGGCCATACGACCTGCCCTTTCGATTTTACTGACCGACTACAACCGTCCCTATTATCAGGATTTTCTCTTGCCTGTTGGCCGTCTGAGGGAGTGGCGTGGTGGAGCACGGAGGGCCGACGCCATCGTTGTTACCAAGTGTCCCCCTAACCTTGACACCTTATCCATGGAAAAAATCCGGGACAAAATCCGGCCACAAGCATCGCAAAAAGTGTATTTCTCAACCCTGGAGTATGGTCAGCCGTATTCATTCTGGGACAGTTCATTCAGATTACAGTTCTCTCCGGACCTCGAGATCCTGTTGATCAGTGCTATTGCACATACCGACCACCTGACCGAATACCTGTCTCCACGTGGCCGTGATGTAAAGCATTTGGAATTTACCGATCATCACTACTTCACCAAGTACGATATGGGACAGATGAAAGCTGCTTTTGATGCCCTGGAAGGAACCTCGAAAATCATCTTAACCACTGAGAAGGATGCCACCCGGCTTGAGCTCCATTACAGCTATTTAATTGGTCAGAAATTGCCCATCTTTGTACTACCACTCCGCGTACGCTTTTTAGATGAGCAGCATGAAACACCATTTTTGGACTACATTCAGCAGCAATTACTGGCATTTACGGTTTAGCCTCATCGGTGGTCTGGTGATAACAGCATTGGGCGCTTATTCCCAGCAACAGAACTTACTGAGCGGAGAGCGTACGACCGAAATCATTCGCCGGTATTCCATCCTCTACCCGCAGGACTGGTATTTTGATGCCCGCCTGGCCAATCGAAAGGATCTTACCCAATGGGCGTGGAACCTGGTCAATACCAGGCCATTATCTGCTGTAGAGTTATCGGATATTCGTTATATACTCATGGAACACAACGATGTGTTGCCTTCCATCACTCCCGTAGAATCAGAACAGCTGCAATACATCGATTCGACCCATACCTTTCAACAGTATGCTACGGTACAACATCCCGTAACGGCGCCTCTGAGCAGTCCGAGAATTGAAAGCCGTAAACCGATCCTGCGCCACTTTTACCGTACTCCATTATTTCTGTATGAGGTGGACGACGACGCATTCACCCTCCGTGTACAACCTCTCCTTACCGGAATGCTCGGCAGTTCCAACCTCTTTGAAAATCATCGCGGTCTTAAAGTACGTGCATCCATCGACCGGAAAATATGGCTGGAAACCTCCTTCCTGGAGTCACAGAGCTTCTTTCCCACTTATCTGAATCAGTGGATCAGCAAGTTTAAAACCATTCCAGGTCAGGGGCTTTATAAAAATTATTCCAGCAGCCTTTTTGGAGTGAAAAATGGCTACGATTACCTGAATGCCCAGGCCAATATCCAGTTTAACATCACCAGGCATATCCAGGGCCAGTTCGGCTACGGACAGAATCCGGTAGGCTACGGTATCCGCTCTCTATTTCTTTCGGACTTCGCCAATAACTACCTGTATTTAAAGCTGAATACCCGTGTGTGGAAATTCAATTACCAGAACTTGTTTGGTGAATTAGCTGCCGAGAGCGCCAATGGAAAAAGAGGTGATGACCTGTTGCCAAAAAAATATTTCGCCGCGCATCATCTTTCACTTAATGTGCTCCCTCGTCTTGAGGTTGGCCTGTATGAGACTGTTGTCTTCAACCGTTCACGGCAATTTGAATTGCAATATCTTAATCCGGTGATCCTTTACCGATCGGTGGAACACAATCTGGGCAGCCCGGATAATGTACTACTGGGTCTGGATGCTTCCTGGATAGTGGCGGACCGGGTACGCCTGTACGGGCAACTGATCCTTGACGAATTCCGGTTGAAAGAGATCCGTGCCAATCGCGGATGGTGGGGCAATAAATCAGGGTGGCAACTGGGTATGGAATACACCAATGTGGCCAGTATCGATCACCTGGATCTGCAGGTGGAATGGAACCGTGTACGACCCTATACCTACGCTCACCGCGACAGCCTGAGCAATTATTCTCATTTCTTTCAACCCCTGGCTCATCCCTTAGGTGCTAATTTTAATGAACTACTCGCTGTCATTAACTACCGGCCGTTTACCGCCTGGAAATTGGAATTGAAACTGTCAAAAACCAATCAGGGTCTCGACAGGCCTGGCGAAAACTGGGGAAGTAATATCTTGTTACCTTATACGACACGCCAGCAGGATTTTGGAAATACCGTTGGCCAGGGCGTTGATACCGATGTATTCTGGGGCAATTTTGATGTTCAATTTGAATTCAAACCAGGACTGTTTTTACAAGGATTTTATTTGTATCGGAATCAGAAATCAAGCCTTGTTCAACAATCTGAATCTTATTTTGGAATAGGTATCTGTTGGAATCGTTTATTTCAGCCTGTCATTCTATAAGACATGAATACACTGGATCTATTACATAAATTACTGCGCGAACGAATTCTGCTTCTGGATGGTGCGATGGGTACCCTCATCCAGCAACACCGGCTCACCGAAGATGGATACCGGGGCGAGCGATTCAGAGATTTCGAGCACGAAATCCGTGGAAACAACGATTTGTTATCCCTCACGCAGCCCGACATCATTCGCAACATCCACCTGCAATACCTCGATGTAGGATCCGATATCATTGAGACCAACACCTTCAATGCGAATAGCTTTTCGCTTGCCGATTATCACATGGAAGACCTGGTCTATGAAATCAACAAATCTTCCGCCATCCTGGCCCGTGAGGCAGTGGACACATATACTTCTGCTCATCCCGGCAAACCTCGTTTTGTAGCCGGTGCTCTGGGCCCAACCAATAAGTCTGCTTCTTTGTCCCCGGATGTCAATCGTCCGGGCTACCGGTCAGTCACTTTTGACCAGCTGGCAAAAGCTTATTACGACCAGGCAAAAGGATTGGTGGATGGTGGGGTGGATATAATACTGATCGAAACGGTATTCGACACCCTGAATTGCAAAGCGGCTCTCTATGGCATTGACCAGTTAATGGAGGAGCTGCACTTGCAGATGCCCATTATGGTCTCCGGGACCATCACGGATGCCTCCGGCCGTACTCTTTCCGGTCAGACGGTCGAAGCTTTCTGGATTTCCGTCAAACATGCTCCCCTGCTCAGCGTAGGTCTAAACTGTGCACTCGGTGCCAAAGAATTACATCCCTACCTGAAAGCGCTCTCCTCCATAGCAGACTGTTACATCAGTGCCTATCCGAACGCCGGCCTGCCCAATGAGCTTGGTGGTTACGACCAGACCCCCGGACAGATGCAATCGCATATCCACCGCTTTTTAAACGAAGGCCTGGTGAATATCGTCGGTGGTTGTTGTGGTACCACGCCAGAACACATCCGGTACATGGGAAGCGTGGTTGAAAATGCAAAACCTCGTCAGATACCGGTTGTGCCTCACCACAGCATGTACAGTGGTATGGAACCATTGATTCTCTACCCGGGAATTAATTTTGTGAACATCGGAGAGCGGACCAATGTGACCGGTTCTTCCAAATTCGCCAAGCTGATCAAAGAAGGCCAGTTCGCTGAGGCCTTATCCGTGGCCCAGCAACAGGTGGATGGTGGAGCACAGATCCTGGATATCAACATGGATGAAGGCCTGCTTGATTCCAAAGCAGCCATGGTCCATTTTCTGAATCTGATGGCCTCGGAACCCAATATTGCCAAATTGCCCTTCATGATCGATTCCTCAAAATTTGAGGTTATCGAGGCCGGTCTGCAATGCGTCCAGGGTAAATGCATCGTCAACTCCATTTCTCTGAAAGAAGGGGAGGAGAATTTCCTGGCCCAGGCTAAAAAAGTACGCCGGTATGGGGCTGCGGTGGTGGTGATGGCTTTTGATGAGGATGGCCAGGCTGACACGGTGGAACGCAAGGTGGGCATCTGTCAGCGTGCTTACCGCATCCTTACTGAAGTGGTAGGATTCCCACCTGAGGACATCATCTTTGATCCTAACATTTTCGCCATCGCTACAGGCATTGCCGAACATGACAACTATGCCATGTATTACATCGAAGCTTGCCGGCAGATCAAGAAGACCTGCCCCGGCGCGAAAATATCCGGTGGTGTAAGCAATTTATCTTTCAGCTTTCGCGGAAATAATGTCGTCCGTGAAGCCATGCATTCCGCATTCCTGTACCATGCCATTGCAGCAGGGATGGATATGGGCATCGTCAATGCCGGCATGATCGAAGTGTATGCGGACATCCCGAAAGACTTACTAAAACTGGTGGAAGATGTGCTTTTCAATCGGCATACGGAAGCAACAGATGCCCTTACTGCCTATGCAGAGTCTAATAAAGGAAAAGGAAAATCACGTACGCAGGACCTGACCTGGAGAGAAGATCCATTGCCTAAAAAAATCGAACATGCCCTGGTCAGCGGTATCGATGGTTTCATCGAAGACGACATGGCTGAAGCGCTGAAGGTTTACGATTCTCCTCTGGATATCATCGAAGGGCCTCTGATGGATGGGATGAATGTGGTTGGTGACCTGTTCGGTATTGGTAAAATGTTTTTACCTCAGGTGGTCAAAAGCGCCCGGGTTATGAAGCGAGCCGTAGCATACCTGACTCCTTATCTGGAAGCCGCCAAGCAGGCTGCTGCCAGTCGTGCCAAAGGGAAAGTACTCCTGGCTACCGTCAAAGGCGATGTCCACGATATCGGAAAAAATATTGTCGGCGTCGTACTTGGGTGTAATAATTACGAAGTCATTGACATGGGCGTCATGGTGCCGCTAACCCGGATCCTGGAACGCGCCGAACAAGAGAAAGCAGACGTCATCGGACTAAGTGGTCTGATAACTCCTTCTCTGGATGAGATGGTTTATGTTGCTCAGGAAATGGAAAGCCGCAAGTTGACCACTCCCCTGTTGATCGGCGGTGCTACAACATCCAAACTACATACGGCCCTGAAGATCCAGCCTGTCTACAGTGGTCCTACGATTCACGTCCTGGACGCTTCAAGAAGTGTACCGGTCGTTTCTACGTTATTATCCTCAGACGAAAATGCACGGGACCAGTTTTTGTCAAACATCCGTAATGAATACGAGGATCTCCGTCAGCGCCGGTCCCGCCAAATGGCCGCGAAGGAACTGATAACATATGCTGATGCCATTGCCAACGGCTGGCAGGGTGACTGGACTTCTTACGACCCACCAAAGCCTGCGATGCTTGGCATTCACACCGCGAACCCAAATCTGGAGGACCTCATTCCTTTCATCGATTGGTCTCCTTTCTTCAGCAGCTGGCAACTAGCCGGTAAATATCCCGGCATCCTGTCCGATGAAGTGGTCGGAGAACAAGCCCGGTCACTGCATACGGATGCCCTGCGCCTATTGGAGGACTGGGTAAAGAACCGTACCATCAAGCCCCGGGGCGTCTGGGGTATCTTCCCGGTTATGCGGCAGGAAGATGATTCTGTGGAAGTGATGGCTCCCGATGGTGAACATCACCTGGGTACCTTCTATTTCTTACGGCAGCAGCGAAAAAAGGCCGTCGGACTTCCTAATTTTTCTCTGGTCGATTATCTGGCTCCCGCTTCAAGCGGAAAACAGGACTTCCTGGGGTGCTTTGCCGTAACGGCAGGTGAAGGACTGGAGGAAGTGGTAAACCATTACGAGAAGGACCACGATGACTACCACGCGATCCTGGCTAAGTCCCTGGCCGACCGGCTTGCAGAAGCCTTTGCCGAGTGGCTGCATTGGCGCGTACGCACCGACTATTGGGGCTATGCACATCAGGAAACGCTGAATAATGAACAATTGATTGCAGAAAAATACCAGGGCATACGTCCTGCACCAGGTTATCCGGCTTGCCCGGACCATACCGAAAAACAAACGCTCTTCCGTCTGCTACAGGTTGAAGACCACACCCCAATTTCGCTGACCGACTCCATGGCGATGTATCCGGCTTCGTCCGTCTGTGGCTATTATTTCGCGCATCCGGATGCCAAATATTTCGGCCTGGGCCTGATCGATAAAGACCAAATGACAACCTATGCCCGTTTAAAAGGCATTCCGATTTCTACCATGGAGCGTTGGTTGTCGGCAGCTCTGGCCTATGAACCCGGAGTATTGATCAACCAGGAAGATTGAATTGCAGGGAGATTGATTACTTTTATACCTCGTTAACGGAAAATCTCGATGAAGCGTCTCACCTTTATCATAACAATAGTAATGGTTGGCATCGTTGTCAGCATTGGACAGCAGCCCATCTCTCCGGCCATCCAGCAACAAGTGCAGTCAGAACTGCAGAAACGAGGTATTACTGAAGCAGAGCTGCGTGAACGTCTGTTGACCAAGGGTGTGGACCCGGACCGCATCACTCCCGAACAATTACCCCAGTTCCAGCAAATCATTGAAGAGACCATTGCCGAATTGGAAGCGGAGAAAAAAGCTGCCAAACCCGATACGCCAGATAAAACGGAAACAGAAGCCGCTGCCGGTAACCTGCCCACCCCACCACCTACTGAGAATCCTCCTGTGAAAGCTGAAACACCAGCTGTTACTCCAACGAATGTCCCGGACCAGGATCCGGAAAAAGACCGTATTTACGGGCATCACCTGTTTGAAAATCAAAACATCGCCGTATTCCGCAAGTCCGATGATGTCAAGGCGCCGGACAACTATTTATTGGGCCCGGGTGATCAGCTTGTTGTCTCCATCTTTGGCGCTTCCTTAAAAAATGAGGTACTGGAAGTTAGCCGTCAGGGTTTCGTCGAGCCTGGTGACCTGCCACGGATCTATGTCAATGGACTTACCCTTGCGGAAACCCGTGAGTTGCTGCAAAAGCGCTACGGCCAGCGGTATTTTTTTGGTCGAAATGAATTTATGGTTACCCTGAATTACTCACGCAGTATTACCATAAACATTGTGGGGGAAGTAAAGCGCTCCGGGAGTTACACGTTGCCTGCAATCAATACTGCTGTTAATGCCCTTATGGCTGCGGAGGGTTTGACCAATATCGCTTCTGTCCGGCAGATCAAGCTGATACGCAGTGGCTCCCCTGAAAAGGTCATCGACCTGTATGCTTATCTCAACGATCCAACGGTACAGCAGGATCTTTACATGCAGGATAATGACTTTTTATACGTACCCATCGCACAGCGTACGGTGACCATCCGCGGAGCCGTTAACCGTCCCTATATTTTTGAATTACTGCCTGACGAACAGCTTAACGCCTTGCTCAAATGGGCCGGCGGTTTGAAAAACAATGCTGCACTGAATAACATTCAGATCCGGCGTTATGCCAACGACCAGCAAACGCTGATTGATGTGAATCTTCGCGAATTGCAGGAACAGGGCCTCGACTTCACACTGAATGCAGGTGATGTCATTGTGGTGCCTTCGATTCCTACCACCGCAGAGAACGTGGTTACTGTACAGGGTGCCGTGGATTTTCCCGGGGAATATGCATATGAGTCCGGACTGCGCCTTTCTGATCTGTTGGCACGGGGCAGGCTGTCCCTGGCTGCCCGGAGGGATATTGCCTATCTGTTAAAACGCAATGTGGATGGCAGCATGCGCTACCACCTGGTCGATCTGGCTGCCGTGATTGCCAATCCTGCCGCTACGGCCAATACGGCCATCGAGCCTGGCGATCAGCTGATGATCTTATCTCAACGTACTTACATCGATGCAGGAGAGATCTCTGTAGCTGGTGCTGTCCGTGATCCCCGTTCCTATCCTTACAATGCTGCGACCGGATTGCATGTGAGTGACCTGGTAGTACTTGCCGGCGGGTTAACCGAAAATGCTTCAGCCATCGCTTATTTATATCGTCAATCTCCCCGCGATGACAATCACATCGAATACATCCGTCTGAATATCCAGGACATCGTACAGAACCCTGCTTCCAATCAAAACATTGCGCTCCTGCCGAACGATGAATTGCGGATTTACACCAACGACTACTTTCAGGAAAATGCCAATGTCCGCGTTGGTGGGGCGATCCGGAATCCCGGAGAATACCGCTACGATCCGACCCTGACGCTGACGGATGTGCTGCTTCAGGCGGGCGGACTTACCCTTGCCGGCGCAACGAACCGGATTGAGATATCCCGCGTGCTTATTAAGGCCAATGAACCCACCAGGATCGTGATCGCTACCGTACAGATCGATTCTTCTTACCGCATCATCTCCGGCCAGGAGTCGAGTCTGCATCTGGAACCTTATGACCAGATCTTTGTCCGCACCGTGCCGGATTTTGAATTACAGCAAAACATCACCATAGAAGGCGAAGTCACCTTCCCTGGCACCTATACCATCATTAAGGATAACGAGCGTCTTTCGGATGTGATCGCCCGTGCCGGCGGCCTGACAGCGGAGGCTTTTCCTCAGGGCATGGTTATCTTCCGGGAATCCGAAAATGTGGGACATGTCATTACCCGCCTGGATGAGGCCTTAAAGGATCCCGGATCCAATTACAACATCGTGCTGAAATCCGGTGACCGCATCATGATCCCGAAAACCAAAGATCTGGTGACCATTGAAGGGGTAACCAAAGCCCGTGAATTATATCCGGACCAATTGATTGACGGATCCAGCATCCATACGGCCTATCAGGGTGCCAAGAACGCAAAGTGGTACATTGATAATTATGCTGCTGGCGTGGGAGAAAACGGGTCCAAAAAGTCCATCTCGGTTCGCCTGGCCAACGGTCAACTGAAAAAAACCACCAATCTCGGATTGTTCAAGGTCTATCCCAAGGTAAAGGAAGGTTCTACCATCCGGGTTGCTGCAAAACCGGTCGAACCACCCACCTCACCGGAAGACCAGCAAAACAACAGTAAAGTGGATTGGGGCAAAGTGCTGTCCGACAGTCTGGCCCAGGCCACATCATTGCTCACGCTGATTTTATTACTTCAGCGCATCAACTAAATCCGGGATACCGATGACAGAACAGCAAACACCGGTCTACATCCAGGATGACGAAATTACCCTTAAGGATCTGATCCTGAAGATCCAGGAGTTCTGGCGGTTGTTATGGTCCAACAAATGGTACATCATTGCTTTCTCACTGGTTCTTGCCTTTCTTTCGGTTTTGCGCACTTATCTGTCTCCTTCTCAGTTTCCGGCCAAGCTGACCTTCATGGTGAATGAAGATGAAGGGTCAAATATGGGAGGCATCGCCAATGTCCTCGGTCAGTTTGGTTTCAGCTCAGGAGGTAAAAGTGAATACAACCTGGATCGCATCCTGGAACTTTCCCGGTCCCGTCGGATCATTTATCCGGTCTTATTGGATTCGGTGATCGTTGACGGTAAAGCAGATCTGATCGCCAACCACCTGATCCGGATTTATGACTTTCATGACCGGTGGGAGGATTCCAAGGACCCTAAACTTCCGGATTACTTTTTTACGACCGGCGATGAGGCTAAGCTGGACAATACCGGTCGAATCGCACTTAATTCTATTTACATTCAGGTTGTAGGTAACGAAAAGAAGAACAACGATCCCCTGATGAGCAACGGCTATGGTGAAGAAACTGCCATCCTCAACCTGAATATCACCGCTCTGAATCCGGATCTGGCCACCGGCATGGTGACCCGCATTTATGACGTACTCAGCTCCTATTATATAGAAAAATCGATCGAGCCACAACAGGAAGCCGTCAATGCACTGAAGCTCAAAGCGGACTCCTTAAAAATTTCGTTAAGCTCTGCAGAAGCACGGCTCGCCCGGTTCGACGATACGCACCGGAACCTTTATCTTTCTTCCGATGTCGTCCAGCGGGATCAATACCAGCGGCAGGTGAGCCTGCTAACCATCATGTATGGTGAAGTCATCAAAAACCTGGAGACTGCAAGCTTTGCCCTTCAATCCCAAATGCCTTTCTTTCAGACCATCGACGAACCTCAATTTCCTATTTTGCCTTCACCCAAATCACTGTTGAAAGCCATCCTGATCGGTGGCATATTGGGTGGCTTTTTGTCCTGTGGATTTTTCATATCGAGAAAAATTTACCGGGACGCCATGGCTACATAATATTGGAAATAATTATGAGTTTGAGTAATATTGTTACTCATTGTTATGATAGAGGCCCTGATATCATCGAAAACCCGGATTAAGCTGTTGTTAAAATTTTTTCTCAACAGCAACACCATTTCTTATCTCAGAGGACTGGAGCAGGAGTTTGGTGAATCGTCGAATGCAATCCGTATTGAATTAAATCGTTTCGAACAGGCCGGCTTGCTCACTTCTTTCACAGAAGGCAATAAAAAGTGGTTCAAGGCCAACAACACACACCCGCTGTTCCTGGAAATTCACAACATCCTACTGAAGCATCTGGGCCTGGATCAACTGATCCAATCCATCACCGAACGGCTGGGCAGCATCCAAAAAGTTTACCTCACCGGCACGTTTTCCAGAGGACTGGATGGACCCATTATCGACCTGATCCTGATTGGGGAGATCAACACTACTTTCCTGATTCAGTTGATCGAACGGGTGGAAAATATGATCCACCGGAAGGTGCGTTACATCATCTTTACTTCGGAAGAATCATTATTACCCAATTGGGAGGCATTTAAGCCGGAACCCTTATTATTGTGGTCGCATGAATAACACCCTGCCTACATATTACCGTAGCTCAGAGACGGAGACCAAATCCTGGTATGCCCTCTATGTCCGCTACAAAAGCGAAAAACTGGTTCAGAAACATCTGGAAGCTCACGGTATCGAGGCCTATGTACCACTACTGCGCCGGACCAAACGATATACCCGCAAGATCAAACACTATGATATCCCTCTGATCGGATGTTACGTCTTTGTCCGCATCGAAGCCAATCAGCATGCTGCGGCATTGCAGGCACCCCATGTCCTGGGTTATGTCCGCCAGGCAAAGGAAAAAGCACGCATTCCGGATCATGAAATAGATCTGTTAAAACAAATCACCGGCGAATTATATCCGCTGGAAGTGGTACAAACGCAATATGAAACCGGCGACTGGGTGGAGATCATTCAGGGTCAGTTGACCGGTCTGAAAGGAAAAATAATCAAGACGCTGGGTAAACAAGGCATGCTCATCGAACTGGAACACATCGGCATCGCCCTGCGACTGGAAGTCGACCCGGCTCACATTCGCCCACTACCCCGGTACCGGCTGGCCTAACCACCGTACCGGACTCAAATCGGATCCACAACTAGGACATAAGGCTGCGACTTATGATGGGCGGAGCCCATTAAAATTTGAGAATTGAGATTTATGATTTGAGATTCTTACCTGCTATGGATAAATATATTCTCTCGGAAAGATTTGTTTCACTCAGTCTGAGTCTGATTAGCCTATATAAGACACTCCCTGCCGAATATGAGTTTGAAGTTATTAAGAAACAGATTGTACGATCTTCCATGTCTGCTGGAGCAAATTATCGGGCTGCCTGTCGTGCTAAATCAACTGCCGACTTCATTTATAAGCTTAAGGTGGTCTTAGAGGAAATTGATGAAACTTTATATTGGTTGGAATTAACCGAAAGAATTTCTGATCATCAGAATCTAAAAGAACTGAATAAAGAAACCAATGAATTAATTGCCATCATCGTTGCGGCGATAAACACTTCAAGTAATCGATCATCTAAATCATAAATCCAGAATCTTCAATCTTCAATTAATATGAGAATTTCCGTTATCGGAACCGGATATGTCGGACTGGTCACCGGGACCTGCTTTGCCGAAACCGGCAACCAGGTGGTGTGCGTTGACGTGGACACCGAAAAGGTGGCCCGTATGCAGCAGGGGGAGATCCCCATCTATGAGCCTGGTCTCGATGTCCTGTTTGACCGTAACATCGAACAAAACCGGTTGCGCTTTACCACTGATCTGGAAGAAGGGGTGCGTCACGGCAGCATCATTTTCCTGGCCTTGCCTACCCCTCCCGGCGCTGACGGTTCTGCCGACCTCTCTGCATTATTGCATGTTGCAGAAGCCATGATCCCATTCATCGATACCTACAAGGTTATCGTGGATAAGAGTACCGTTCCGGTAGGTACGGCCGATCAGGTAAAGGAACTCATGAGTCAGAAGCTCTCAACAGACCTGTTTGATATCGTATCCAATCCCGAGTTTCTCCGCGAAGGAGCTGCTGTCGATGATTTTATGAAACCCGACCGGGTGGTGATCGGCACCGATTCAGAACGGGCAAGAAAACGCATAGATACCTTGTACCAGCCTTTTGTGAGACAGGGCAATCCCATACTTTATATGGATATCCGTTCGGC
Source organism: Lewinellaceae bacterium (assembly GCA_020636135.1). Classification (NCBI taxonomy): domain Bacteria; kingdom Pseudomonadati; phylum Bacteroidota; class Saprospiria; order Saprospirales; family Lewinellaceae; species Lewinellaceae bacterium. The sequence continues at coordinate 361,379 of JACJYK010000003.1, read as the reverse complement.
AGAGATGACCAAATATGCTGCCAACGCTTATCTGGCAACCCGCATCAGCTTTATGAATGAGATCGCCAATATTTGCGAGCAGGTGGGCGCCAATGTGGATCATGTACGACGGGGCATAGGCACCGATACCCGGATCGGAAAGCGATTTTTATTTCCCGGCGTCGGCTATGGGGGTAGTTGTTTTCCGAAAGATGTGCAAGCCTTGGCCAGGATTGCCGAAACATCCGGATACCACTTCTCCATCCTCAATGCAGTTATGGCGGTTAACCAAAACCAGCGGGAGCGGTTTGCCTCCAAAATCATCGATTATTTTGGCTCAAAAATTGATGATACGACCATAGCCATCTGGGGATTGGCTTTTAAGCCAAACACGGATGACATCCGGGAAGCGCCAGCTTTATCGATCATTGACAGCCTGCTGAAGCAGGGAGTCAGGATCAGGGCTTACGACCCGGAAGCCATGGACCATGTCCGCAGGCGTTATCAGGACCGGATCCATCTTGCGGAATCGGCATACGAGGCGCTTGACGGTGCAGATGCCCTGGTGGTGGTCACCGAATGGAACGCCTTTCGCACACCCGATTTTGAACGCATGGAATCCCTGATGAAAGGAAAAGTGATCTTCGATGGCCGTAATGTATTTGATCCGGAAGAGATGTATTCTTTGGGCTATCATTATGAAAGCATCGGCCGGCCATAATTTGAATTTCAATAAAACAGCATAATGGTTAAGAACCTTCATATGGTTGACCTCCATGGTCAATATGCCAGGATCCAGGATGAAATCCAGGCCGAGATCCAGGAAACACTGGATACCACTCAGTTTATCAATGGCCCCAAGGTAGACCGGTTTGCGGATGCTTTGGCCAATTACCTCTCCTGTGATTATGTCATTCCCTGTGCCAATGGTACCGATGCATTACAGATTGCCCTGATGGCGCTGGACCTGAAGCCGGGAGATGAGGTTATAGTACCATCCTTTACGTACGTCGCCACCGCCGAGGTCATTGCTTTGCTACAGCTTACACCGGTCATGATCGATGTGGAGCCTGATACGTTTAATGTGACCGCTGAACTCATCGAACCACACATCACACCCCGAACCAAAGCCATCGTTCCTGTCCATTTATTCGGCCAGAATGTTGATCTGGAACCGATCCTGGAATTAGCCCGCCGTCATAATATCTGGGTGGTTGAAGACGCTGCCCAGTCCATCGGTGCAGACTATACCTTCCGGGATGGTCGCACGATGAAATCCGGTACCATGGGACATATCGGCTGCACCTCCTTCTTCCCTTCCAAGAACCTCGGTTGTTATGGAGACGGTGGAGCCATCTTTACCCGTGATGCAGAGTTGGCAAAAAAAATAAAAATGATTGCCAACCACGGACAAAGTCAACGATATTATCATGAAGTGATTGGGGTTAACTCTCGTCTGGATGCTCTTCAGGCCGGGATCCTGTTGGTGAAGCTGGCCCACCTGGATGAATATGGTCACGCCCGGTACCAGGCAGCGCAGTGGTACCATCGCCAATTTGAAGGTAATCCCCATCTCACGACGCCGTATGAGGCGCCCTATACATCACATGTCTATCATCAGTATACGCTGAAGGTAAACAACGGCCAGCGGGACGCTCTGGATAAATATCTGACTGAACAGCACATACCACACGCCATCTATTACCCGGTACCATTGTATAAACAGAATGCATTTTCTCCCTTCCGGGGTCTGGTGGATTTCTTGCCGGTGACCGACCAACTTTGTAAATCCGTCATATCTTTACCCATCCATACCGAAATGGACGAAAGCATGGTAAAATACATTTCAGGCGTGGTCAATAATTTTTTTTGAGTACGTGACCTTAGCTGTTGAATTATATCTTCTGACTATTGTGTTCACGTATTCTAATTAATATGAGATATACCGGTTCTATTGAGAAAATGGTAGCATGGCAAAAATCGACCGCGATTGCTAAGGAAATTTATGTGTTGACCAGTTCTTTCCCGACTTCCGAATCGACCGGATTGGCGGCACAACTACGGCAAACGATTATTTCCACCACTGCAAGCTTAGCGGAGGCTTCTTCAGACATTCCTGATGAGGATAAGCTACCCTATTTAAAGCAGGCCAGTCATTACTGCATGGAGGCCATTTGCCTGGTCGAATTGGCCTACCAGATGGACTTCATTTCCTTCGATGTTCATACTTCACTGTTGGCCGGACTTAATGAGATCAACCAGCTGACAAAGGAATTATCCAGTAGTTTAATCGGTTATGCTCCCGATCCGGATACTGCTCCTCAGGCACTGGATTACTATTTCCATCCGACGGCTACCATCGATGCAGGCGCATCCATTGGCAAAGACACCCGGATCTGGCACTATTCCCATATTATGGGCCGGGCGGTGATTGGTAAAGGATGCTCCCTGGGTCAGAATGTGATGGTTTCCGATGATGTCATTCTGGGAAATAATGTAAAAGTCCAGAATAATGTCTCCATTTATACCGGGGTGATCTGCGAGGATGATGTCTTCATCGGCCCTTCTGTTGTCTTTACCAATGTAACCAACCCGCGCAGTGCGGTTAGCAGAAAGAATGAGTTTCTCAGGACTCTGGTGAAAAAAGGAGCCTCTATTGGTGCGAATGCCACCATCGTGTGCGGACATGATATTGGCCGTTATGCATTTATTGGCGCCGGCGCTGTGGTGACCAAACAAGTGCCTGATTATGCCTTGCTGGTTGGAAATCCGGCCCGTCAGATTGGCTGGATGAGCGCTCATGGCCATCGCCTTAACTTTGGCCCGGATAACAAAGCCATCTGTCCCGGATCAGGTGACACCTATCTGTTGGACGAGGGAACCGTAAAACCGGTATAAGATTTGAGACTACTACCTGGAAACTGGGAATCCGATCATTTTACCCAGATCCAATAACGCCTAAATTTTAATATGAAGTCATTTGCATTGATTGGCGCTGCCGGGTATATCGCACCACGGCACATGAAAGCCATCAAAGATACCGGCAACGACCTGGTTGCCGCCCTGGACACCAATGATTCAGTAGGTATCATTGATTCCTATTTCCCGCAAGCAGCTTTTTTTACCGAATTTGAGCGCTTTGACCGGCATGTTGAGAAATTAAAACGTCGCAACCATCCGATTGACTACGTCAGCATTTGTTCACCCAACTACCTCCATGATGCTCACATCCGTTTTGGGCTGCGTCATGGGACGGATGTCATCTGTGAGAAACCACTGGTCCTTAACCCATGGAACCTGGATGCGCTACAGGAAATCGAAGAGGAGACCGGAAAAAGAATTTATAATATTCTTCAGCTGAGGTTGCACGACAGTGTGATCAATCTGAAAAAACACATTGATGCCAATCCATCCAAGGAAAAACACCTGATCGACCTGACTTACATCACTTCCCGTGGTTACTGGTATTATACCAGCTGGAAAGGTGATGTTAACAAGTCCGGTGGTATCGCCACCAACATTGGTGTTCATTTCTTTGACATGCTCCACTGGCTCTTCGGAGCACTGCAGGAAAACGTCGTGCACATTCATGCTTATGACCGGGCCGCCGGATACCTTGAATTTGAAAAAGCCAAAGTCCGGTGGTTTCTGAGTATCAATTACGATACTCTGCCAGAAGACGTAAAAGCTTCCGGTAAAAGGACTTACCGTTCCATCACGATCGATGGACAGGAATTCGAATTCAGTGAAGGCTTTACCGAATTGCACACCCGCAGTTACGAGGATGTCTTGTCAGGTGGCGGCTTTGGACTGGAAGATTGCAGACAGGCCATCAACATGGTATATAGCATTCGTAATTCAAAACCGGCCGGGTACATCCCGGATCAGGCACATCCCTTTGCGGCAAAAGATGTGCCCTCGCATCCTTTTTATCGGTGATTGTTATTCGGCTAAATCCTTATTTTATTGAAGAAAAAAAGTACGTCTGGAATTATCTTCTGGGCGAGTTGCTGCAATTGCCTGTGCGATTTGAGGTCAGCGAGGATCAATCCGGATACCTGCTGCACTTTGATCAGGGAACGCTTTGGCTTGCCGATGCATTTTTTATCCGCAGCCAAACCATTGACCATCTTTATACCTTTGAAAATCTACCAGTCCAAGCGGTGCGCCTGAATCATCCGCTGGCTCCCGAAGGCGATCTGATTACGTTGTACGGGTCTCCGAAAATAAGCTCTACCGAGCAACGGGTGGATTGCCATCTGGACATTACTGCTTCGGTGTTTTTTATGCTGACCCGGTGGGAAGAAAACGTTGTGGATACCCGGGATGCGTTTGGGAGATTCCCTTTTTCTGCTTCCGTAAATTGCCGGTTTGAGTTGCAATACCGGCCATTGGTCAATGAATATGCCTTCTTTTTGGCCCAGGTGCTTCGTTCCCTCGGCTATCCGGTGGAATTGCCTGCCCGTGAGGTTCGGTTTTTACCTTCCCACGACATCGATTACATCTCATTATGGCCTACCTGGTACCACCGCCTGCGTACCATTGGCGGTGATATCCTGGTCCGGCGTGATTTAACCTTTACCCGCTGGATGTGGAAAGAATTTAGCAAACTGAAATCCAATCCGTACCACACGCTTGAACGGCTTATTGGAAAAGCGGCTGTGAGAAATGTGACAGCGACATTTTACATACGAAGCGATGAAGTGGACTATTCCCTGCAGGATAATACCCTACGGCAATGGTTAAAACGCATCGTCAATGCCGGTCACCGGCTGGGATTTCATCCGGGTATTGCCGCTGCCAGCAACGAAGAAATATTTTTGCGTGAGCTGGAAAAACTAAACACAATTCTACCGGTCAGGGTGGATGCCGGTCGTACCCATTATTTAAATTTTACCGTCCCCGATACCTGGCGCTATTGGCACGATGCTTGCATAAAGGAAGATAGTTCAATGGCCTATTCCGAGGAGCCGGGATTCCGGTGCAGTTGTTGTACCGCTTTTCCTGTTTTTGACTTTAAGCAGGGCATCGAAATACCGGTCCGGGAGCTTCCATTGCTTTGGATGGATAGGCATTTGACGAAGAAAAATTTGACGACCGAAACTGCGACCAGGTTGGTTCAATCTATTTGGGAAACCACCTGCAAGTACCAGGGTGATTATGTTTTTTTATGGCATAACTCGTCTTTTTATTTGCCGGAATGGAAACCTTACGATGCCGTCTTTGAAGCAGTTTACAGCTTTTAATTCAATCGTGTCATGTATCAGCAACTTCTGAATAAGGAAAAACGGATTGCCGTAGTCGGGTTAGGTTATGTGGGATTACCGATTGCGCTTGAATTTGCCCGCCATTTTGACGTCATTGGCTTCGACATCAATGAAAAAAGGATCAGTCTCATGCAAAAAGGCATCGACCCATCCCAGGAATTGGAGTCTTCTGCATTTGACAATACCAGCATTACTTTTACTGCCGACCCTGAAGAGCTCAAAAAGGCAAATTTCTTTATCGTTGCCGTTCCGACTGACATCGACGAGCACCGGGTTCCTAACCTCACCCCGCTGAAGAAGGCATCAGAAACAGTGGGGAAAGCCCTCAAAGCCGGCGATTATGTCGTATATGAATCCACCGTATATCCGGGATGTACCGAAGAAGATTGCCTGCCGATTCTGGAACAGCTTTCCGGGTTAAAAATGGGACAGGATTTCAAACTGGGCTATTCACCTGAGCGCATCGTGCCCGGTGAAAAAGTACGGACGCTGACCAAGATCCTCAAGATCGTCTCCGGATGTGACGAAGAAAGCCGCAGTGAGATTGCCAAGACGTATGGACACATCATTGAAGCAGGTGTCTATCCGGCGTCCAGCATAAAAGTCGCCGAAGCGGCTAAAGTGATTGAAAACACCCAGCGGGATATCAACATATCCCTGATGAATGAATTGTCGATCATTTTTGATCGCATGGGCATAGACACGAAAGAGGTTATTGAGGCTGCCGGTACCAAGTGGAACTTCGTGAAATTGTATCCCGGACTTGTTGGCGGCCACTGCATCGGGGTAGATCCTTATTATCTGCTGCACCGTGCCCGCGAATTGGGTATTGAACCCCAGGTGATCGCCAGTGGAAGAAGGGTCAACGACAACATGCCTAACTTTATCGCTAAAAAATTGGTTCAGACCATCATCCAGAAAGGTAAGAACCCCGGTAATTCCAAAGTACTGGTCCTGGGTGTAACCTTCAAGGAAGACGTAGCCGATATCCGCAATTCCAAGGTGGTAAACCTGGTGCGTGAGTTGATGGATTATTCGATCAATGTCCATTTGATGGATCCGCACGCCTCACCGAATGAGGTGGCTCATGAATACAAGCTGATGATGATGGAAGAGTTGTCCAGCAATTACGATGCGATCATTGTCGCCGTGGGTCATAAAGAGTACCGGACGATGACCTTGGAATACCTGCGATCATTGATGAATGGTCAGCCCATCCTGTATGATCTTAAAGGGGTCTTTGACCGGCCTACCGATCCCAATCTGGTCTACTGGAGACTTTGATAGATAATACTCCGGGTCTGATCCTGATTTGAATTTCTATTCTGGCTTAATTTGTACCTGCATCTGAACATCCGGTTCTCCGTCATCAGCCATGACCGGCTGGCTATCAAATCATTATCTCTTGGCTGAATACAGAACAGAGTCGCATGCGCGCAGTATCCTGAAAGGATTTACGTGGCGTATTGTCGCTACCTCCACCACCATTGCCATTACCTATTTCATCACCGGCAAGGTCGATACGGCCATAAAAGTCGGTGCCCTGGAGTTCATCGGAAAGATATTCATCTATTACCTCCACGAACGCGCCTGGATGCTGGTACCTCGCGGTACGATCAGGAGTTGGATGAAGCGGGGCAGCAAGGAAAAGTAGATCAATTAATGAGTTTCAAGAATATCCATTTATTTGGAACGGAGTCCCCACCTCCGGAGGGGATTAAGGGATGGATTTTAAATCTGACACTCTGAAATCGTGACATTACACCTTAATACCTCGAAACCGTGAATAATCTTCATCCCATCCACGATTCACTCGTTTCACGGCAGGAAAAAGAAAACCTGCTGGTACAACGTGGTATGGTATTCTGGTTCACCGGCCTGTCAGGTTCCGGTAAGAGCACCATAGCCACAGCCTTTCAACGGACGCTGTACGAGTACGGGTATGTCGTGGAAGTGCTGGATGGTGATAACATTCGCACCGGCCTCAACAACAATCTGTCCTTTACGGAAGCCGATCGCGCCGAAAACATCCGTCGCATCGCAGAAGTAGCCAAATTATTTTGTCAGAATGGCATCATCACCATCTGTTCATTCATCAGCCCGACCATCGCCATGCGTGAACAAGCACGTAACATCATTGGTCCGGACGACTTCATTGAAGTTTTTGTGGATACGCCCCTCGAAGTCTGTGAACAACGCGACGTCAAAGGTCTGTATGCGCGCGCTCGTAAAGGTGAGATCATGGGATTTACCGGCATCGATAGTCCATTCGAAGCACCCGTTAATCCTATGATCCGCATCGATACAACTGCGGTGGAGGTAAAGGAGGCGGTGGAGGCATTAATGGCAGAAGTGAGAAGCACAGGGTATGAGGTGAGAGGTATGGGGTATGAGGTGCGCAGTGAGGAGTTAACGGAAGATGAGGAAAAAATAGCCAGTGATTTCTATGCCCCATACAATAAAAAAAGTGTTCAAAATCTCATCGTCTGGCAGAAGGCTATGCAAATAACTTCACGAATTTTGAAAATGGTCGAAGAAATTAAAGAATTCGGTCTTAGGGATCAAATTATCAGGTCTTCGGTATCTATTGCATCTAATATCTCAGAAGGATATAATCGAGGAAGTAATAAAGAATTTATTCGTTATTTATTCATTGCAAAAGGCTCCGCATCTGAATTGCATACACAGCTATTGTTCGTTAAAGAATTATATACTTTCAATGATCTCGATGCTATATTGAATGATTTATCTGTGTTACTACAGCAATTGGGAAAATTAATCCAATATCGAAAATCTCATGGGTTCTGAATCATTTTCACAATTTTGATTTCTTTTCTCATACCCCATACCACACACCCCATACCACACCTCAATAATTAACTAATGAATTACCAAATAACACACTTACAGGAACTCGAGTCTGAATCCATCTACGTCATCCGGGAGGTCGCGGCACAGTTTGAAAATCCGGTCATCCTCTTTTCTGGCGGTAAGGACTCCATCCTGATGACCTATCTGGCGGTGAAAGCGTTTTACCCTGCACGCGTGCCCTTTCCACTACTTCACATCGATACCGGACATAATTTTCAGGAGACCCTTGATTACCGGGATTGGCTGGTAGAACATTATGGTCTAAAATTATTGGTCGGGTCGGTGCAGGACGCCATCAACCGGGGAGAATTGACAGAGGAGAAAGGGTATAACGCCAGCCGCAACAGCCTGCAGACGCATGTATTGCTGGAGTCCATCGAGCAGGGCAAATTTGATGCCGCCCTGGGTGGAGGCCGTCGTGACGAAGAAAAAGCACGGGCCAAAGAACGATTTTTCTCACACCGTGATGAATTCGGTCAGTGGGATCCTAAGAATCAGCGTCCAGAACTCTGGAATCTGTTCAATGGTCGCAAACATCATGGCGAACATTTCCGGGTATTCCCCATCTCCAACTGGACAGAACTTGATGTCTGGCAATACCTGGCCCAGGAAGAGGTGCCGCTGCCTTCCCTGTACTTCGCCCACGAGCGTACCGTGCTGGAGCGCGATGGCATATTACTGGCGGACTGCGATTTCATACCTAAAAAACCGGAAGAAATGCCCTTCACCGAACTGGTTCGCTGCCGCACCATCGGCGACATGACCTGCACCGGCGTATGGCGTTCTTCGGCGTCCACCATTGCAGACATCATCGAGGAAGTAGCTACCACCCGCCTCACCGAACGCGGTGGCCGCGCCGATGATAAACGGAGTGAGACGAGCATGGAGGACCGGAAAAAGCAGGGTTATTTTTAAGGCCGCTTTTCGCAATACGCTTTTCGCGATTCGCATAGTGATCAAATGCGAGATTACAAAAATTTGGAAATATGGAGATTGGGAATGGAGATCGCCAGTATTATTTATGAATTGGTTGACCAAATGCCATCAATTGAAAGGTATAACCTGCAAAGCCAAATGATCAGAAGTGCAATTTCAGTCCCTTCAAATATCGCAGAAGGGGCTGGTAGATCAAGCGAAAAAGAATTTAAAAGATTTCTGGAAATTGCACTAGGATCATTGTATGAACTCGAAACTCAGCTAATTCTAACGAAACAACGGTATACTATTGAAAACCTTGATTTTGATGAATTATTTGAACTCATCAATAAAGAGCAAAGGAAAGTATCCAGCTTCATAAACCGTTTAAATTAATTAACAAATACGCTCTTCATTTTACCTTGGCGAATCGCGTATAGCGTATACCGAATAGCGTATACCATATAGCTTATGAGTACCGAACTTCTCCGTTTTACCACCGCTGGTTCTGTCGATGATGGAAAGTCGACCCTGATCGGACGGTTATTATTTGACAGTAAATCGATCTTTCAGGATCAGTATGAAGCCATCGAGCAGGCCAGTGCCCGCCGGGGTGAAGAAGGTGTCAACCTGGCGCTGCTGACGGATGGCTTGCGGGCCGAACGCGAGCAGGGCATCACCATCGATGTAGCCTACCGCTATTTCAGCACACCCAAACGCAAATTCATCATTGCCGATACGCCCGGGCATATCCAGTACACGCGTAACATGGTGACTGGCGCTTCCACCGCTAATGTGGCCCTGATCCTGATCGATGCGCGCCACGGCGTGGTCGAACAGACGCGCCGTCATGCCATCATCGCATCCATACTGCAGATACCGCACCTGGTGGTCTGCATCAATAAAATGGACCTGGTGGACTACCAGCAGGACGTCTATGAGGCCATCCGCGATGAGTTTGAACATTTTGCCGGTCGCCTGGACATCAATGATATGCAGTTTGTGCCCATCTCGGCATTGAAAGGAGATAATGTCGTTGACCGGTCGGTCAACATGCACTGGTACGAGGGACCAACCCTCATGTATTACCTGGAGAATGTCCACATCGCCAGCGACTACAACCTCATCGATTGCCGATTTCCGGTGCAGCAGGTCATCCGGCCCAACACCGATGAATACCACGATTACCGCGGCTATGCAGGACGGGTAGGCGGTGGGGTATTCCGCAAGGGTGACGACATTGCCGTCCTGCCTTCCGGCTTTACCTCGCGCATCGCCAGGATCGACAGCTTCGATGGGGAGGTGGATGAAGCTTTCCCGCCGATGAGTGTGACCATGCTCCTGGAGGATGACATCGACGTCAGCCGGGGTGACATGATCGTCCGTGTCAACAACCAACCGGAAGTATCCCAGGACCTCGACCTGATGATCTGCTGGTTTGATCAGTCGAAGCCTTTGCAATTACGCGGTAAATACCTTATTCGCCATACCACCCAGGAGGCACGCTGCGTCGTTAAAGAGATCCGGTACCGGCTGAACATCAATACGCTGCACCGCGACATGGAGCAACCGCAGATACAGATGAATGACATTGCCCGCATAGCCATTCGCTCCACCAAACCCTTGTTCTCGGACCCCTACCGCCAGAATCGCATTACCGGCAGTGTCATTCTCGTCGACGAAGGAACGAACAATACGGTTGCGGCGGGAATGGTTATTTGATTTGTAATTAAGCAATTGATTCCACTCCGGATGTTGTTTGTTACCCCGATTAAACAATAAATAGCCTTGACTGCCGATCATCGGGATATCATACTTATCGGTTATTCCGGTCATGCTTTGGTCATATTTGAGATACTGACCTCCCAGGGATTCCAACCGGTAGCTTATATGGCGCCAAAGTCGGAAGAAAACCGCTATTTGAATCTGCCCTATTGGGGTTGGGAACAGGATCAAAATTCAATTTCAAGATTGATGGAAAACGGTTATTTCGTTGCCATTGGCAACAACAAAATCCGGGAACAAGTCAGTCACTATGTCTACGACATGATTCATTTCCATCCGGTAAAAGCCATTGCCAGATCCGCTCATATTTCACCGTCAAGTCAAATTGACCCCGGCTGTGTGGTCGGCGCGGGAGCTATCATACAACCAGGCTGTTCAGTAGGTATTGGGTCGATCATAAACACCGGCGCCCAGATCGATCACGAATGCCAAATCCATAAATTTGTCCATATCGGACCCGGATCGGTATTATGCGGGAATGTATCCATCGGAGACGGAACATTCATTGGTGCCGGCAGTACGATTATCCCGGGTGTTACCATTGGACGCAGGGCGATCGTCGGAGCAGGCTCGGTTGTCCTTCACGATGTACCTGATGGAGTAAAAATTGCAGGGAACCCCGCCAGAATATTACCATGAACGACTACCAGAAACATCTTATCCACGGCGACCTGAGTATCCGGGAAATACTTCAGAAACTGGAAAAGTTAGGCTCCGATGCCATTCTTTTTTTAGTGGACGGGAATGACCGTTTGCTGGGGTCACTGACCGATGGCGATATCCGGAGAGGCCTTATCCGCGGACTTGGGCTTGAAGACCCAATCCTGTCCTTCCTCCAACCCAATCCGCGTTATTTCAAGCGGAAAGAATTTACATTGGAGCAAATGACAAGTTGGCGGGAACAAAATTACCGGGTTATTCCGGTGCTCGACGACGACAACCACATTATTGATATTATAAATTTCAGGATCCAGCGTTCCTATCTGCCGATTGATGCTGTCATTATGGCTGGTGGAATGGGTCAGCGCCTGAGACCCTTAACCCTGAACACACCCAAAGCATTATTAAAAGTTGCCGGAAAGCCAATCATTGATTACAACATTGAACGTTTGATCTCTTATGGTGTCCGGAATTATACGTTAACCATCAAATACCTTGGTCAGCAGATCCGGGATCATTTGGGAGATGGATCTTCCCGCAAGATCCAGGTCCGGTATTACGAAGAAGAAGAACCGCTGGGTACTATTGGAGCTATCCGAATGGTGGAACACTTTGAACACGATTATGTGTTGGTCATGAATTCAGACCTGCTTACGGATATAAATTTCGAAGATTTGTATCGTGAACTGGTAGAAAAATCAGGTGACATGATTATTGCTACCACACCCTACCAAGTCAAGATTCCTTATGGTGTTATCGAACCGGAAGGTGATCACATTAAGTCGCTCCGGGAAAAACCCACCTACACCTATTATTCCAATGCGGGAATTTATCTGTTCCGGAAAGAAATGACGGAATTCATTCCTCCCAATCAGCATTTTGATGCAACCGATTTAATGAATGTTTTGATTGAAAATGGCAAAAAAGTGCTGCACTTCCCCATCCTGGGCTATTGGCTGGATATAGGACGTCATCAGGATTTTGAGAAAGCTCAGAACGATATCGGTCGTTTACGATTGTAACAGACGGATATCCGATACCTGCTCACTATACTATAAATAATTTACCACGCGTTCTGATATCAGAACGTCTAACCCATGCCGTCAAAGCGCATTTTACTGGTGTCTTTTATCGTTGACCGGCCTTATCTGTCGCAATTGGCTTATCTGCTCCATCAACAGGACTATGACGTATATCACTACCTGATTGCAACGGGGGAACTTAAGCACAATGGAGAAGTGGCCAGTCCGGCGGTTTCAAACAGGCGTCCTGACAAATTATTGAAGCGCTTTTTTGCCATCAGCAACAAGCTAAAGAAAATGCAAGGTTTTGATGCCCTGCATTTTCACTATTCCCATATCGTGTATCTTCCGGTTTATTATTGGTGGCGTCGTTTTTCTTCTGCATTCGTCCATACGATCTGGGGCAGTGATTTTTACCGGACTGCAGCCTGGAGACATCGCATCTTTCGACTCTTTTACGGCAAGATGAATGAAATTTCATTTGCCAATAGCCGTACGCTGCAGGCTTTTGCTCAAAAATACACCACGCTGGCAGGCCGTCTTCATCTCGCCCGCTTTGGTTTGATCAGTCTGGATATCATCCGAAAAATACGATCACAGGAGCATGAATATGAGAGCCGGAAAGTGCTGGGCTTGCCCCGCGACTTACCAGTGGTCTGCCTGGGATACAATGCAACCCCTGCTCACCAGCATATTCCCGTTCTGCGGCAGATGATCCAATCGTACCGCCCGGACACGGCTTATCATGTGGTCCTGACATTAACGTATGGGAGCACCTCGGATGCTTATGTGGAAGAAATTAAAGAATTATTGTCCGAAGCGCCCTTTACATCCAGTGTTTTCACCGATTACCTCAGCCACGAGGACGTCGCCCGGTTGAGGATGGTGACCGACATTCTGATTCATGTTCCGGTTACCGATCAGTTATCGGCTGTCTTTCAGGAAGCCCTGTTCTGTGGCTCCCATGTGATTGCCGGTCGCTGGCTGGAGTATCAGGATCTTAAGAACCTGGGTATTTCCTGGAATGAAGTGGATACCCTGGATGAGATTGTTCCTATTCTTCATCATTTGATTGCGAGTAAATCCAAGGCTCAAAATTTCGAAGCGGAGATAGGCCAATTGTCCGGATGGGATCAGGTGCTGGGGCAATGGATGAGGTTGTATGGATAGATAGGGAATAGTGTGTTGCGGTATTATGGTATAATGGTGTTGTGGCCGATGGAGTGTTTTGGTATGGATATTGCCTTTAGAAATTATGGGAGATTTCACAAAGCTATTGGTATGGCAAAAAGCAAGGGAACTTGTTGCTATTATTTACCGATTGACGAATTCTTCTCCCATTAATGAAGATTTCCGTTTCCGCGATCAGCTCAGAAGTGCAGCTGTTTCAATTGCGGCTAATATTGTTGAAGGAGATGAGTTGTACGAATGCACAAAGTGTGAGGCATTTTTACATTGTTAAAGGTTCCTGTGCTGAGGTGATAACTTTTCTTGTCCTTGATGAAGATATTGGATATCTCGAACGAGACATTGTACCATCTCTGATTGAAGAATACCGGCATGTTTCACACATGTTGTATAAGTTGATCGAAACTCGTCATTCCCCTCAAACCAAAAAACCATAATACCATAACACCTTTATATCATGCGTATCCTAATCACCGGCGGCGCCGGATTCATCGGCAGCCATCTTGTTGAAGCGCTACTTGCTGATCCCCGCGTTTCTCATGTCCGGGTTCTGGACAACCTGGCCACAGGCAACCGGCTGAACATCGAGCCCTTCATGAACAACCCCAAATTTGAGTTCATGTGGGGGGATATCCGGGAATACAATACGTGTTTTGATGCGTGCAAAGATATCGACCTGATCACCCACCAGGCGGCGTTGGGATCGGTACCACGCTCGATCAAACAGCCGCTCACGACGAATAATGTAAACATCGGCGGCACGCTGAACATCTTTACCGCGGCGAAGGATCTGGGGATCAAGCGGGTTGTTTATGCAGCTTCATCTTCCACCTATGGAGACAGTAAGGAGCTGCCGAAGAAGGAAGAGATCATCGGTTCCCCGATATCCCCGTATGCGGTCACCAAGCTGGTGAATGAGCTGTATGCTCAGGTATTTGCCAAATTATATGCCATGGAGTTTATCGGGTTGCGCTACTTTAATGTCTTTGGACCCCGGCAGGATCCGAATGGCGCCTATGCAGCGGTTATTCCGTTGTTTTTTAAGGCCGTCCAGGAAAACATCGCGCCGACCATCAATGGCGATGGTAGCCAGACCCGTGACTTCACTTATGTCGCCAATGCCGTAGAGGCCAATAAACTGGCCCTGTTTACTACGGATGCCAATGCTGTCAACCAGGTCTACAACGTAGCCTGCGGCGAGCAGACCAGTCTGAATGAGCTGTGGGATTACATCACCGCAATAACAGGCTCCTCCCTCCAGGCAAAACATGGCCCCGGTCGTCTGGGCGATGTGCAGCACAGCCTTGCAGATATTTCGAAGATCAAGCAGGGTCTGGGTTTTGTGCCCCTGGTAAAGATCCGGGAGGGATTGGAAATATTAGCTCCGGAGTATGCGGTGATGGTATGAGGTTATTCCTTACGCTGATTATAAACACCTTCCATCTGTGTTATCTGCGTTAATCTGTGTCCTAATAAACACCTAACCTTTTTTCCTGATTTAACTCCATTGAACCAGCATTCCTCCAAAGGTTCTATTTTATTTTACGACATCCAGTCATCAGGACATCACAAGGAATACCTACAACATATCATTAACCATGATGCTCCGGATACTCCATGTTACATCTGTGTCAACAGCAATTTGTATCCTGAGTTTTCCAACTGTTCCAACAAAACAATTATCCAAATCCCTGATCATCTGACCGGTCGTCCAGCAGATGAACTGCGTTGGATAAGAAGTATCTGCACATCTCAGGTAATAAGTTCCGTCTTTCTACTTAACATTGATCCCTATATAAAATTCATACGAACACTTAGAAATAGCGGGATCAGTATTTCTGGCATATTTTTTCATCCTCCCCATAGGATAACCATCCCCTCGGGAAGTACATTAAGAACATCCTTAAGCCTGCTGTATAAAAAGATCTATGGTTACTATTTGATGCATCTAGCCCAGCGATATGGGATCATCAAAGTGCTTTTTATCCTCGACGACCGCTGGGGAGCGCGCTACCTGGACAAACGATACAAGTATCAGGTAAGAAACCTGCCGGATCCTGTTCTGCCATTAAAAATAAATAACCATGGCTCGGATGGCGTTAAGGATACTGCTAACCACCAGATTCTTCTTTTTGGATCGATATTCCCACGCAAAAATATTGAGAAGCTGTTTATAGCCGTAAAGGAACAAAAGATAACCAACTGTACGATAAACATTGTGGGTAAGGGTGATCCAGCTTACGTGGACAAACTAAAATCAATATCGGCCGATTTACCTGTACACGTGAACATCATCAACCGCTTTGTAGACCTTGCAGAAATGGCACAATGGTTTAGTACAACGGACATTGTTCTTATGGTCTATAAAAATTTCTTCGGTGCCAGCGGTGTTCTGGGCTATGCAGCTTACTTTAATAAGCCAGTTATTTGTTCTACCGGTGGATTAGTTGAGTACCTGGTTACTAAATATCATCTCGGCAGGTGCATCGATCAGGGTTATCATGCCCTGAAAGAAGCACTGGCTAACTGCGTTCAATATAAGCCTAGCAGCTACAACAAAGTGTTTTTGAAAAATAAAACACCGGAAAACTATTGTTCTAATTTATTCCGACTTGTCTAACAAGTGGCTTTATCAATCACGTCTTTGAGTATTTACTTAACAAGTATAGAAATG
Organism: Lewinellaceae bacterium; assembly: GCA_020636135.1. NCBI lineage: Bacteria > Pseudomonadati > Bacteroidota > Saprospiria > Saprospirales > Lewinellaceae > Lewinellaceae bacterium. Next base: position 345,018 of record JACJYK010000003.1, on the reverse strand, counting down.
ATTGCATTTGCCCTTATAGGGAGGTTAAACGTAATTCCTTACAGACAATTTTGAAAAGTCTGCTAGCAAAAAATATTGCCTGGAGTGCTTACGGGGTTGTATTGACCCAAGCGACTACGTTTATTACTCTTCTTATATTAATCAGAAACCTGACACCATCAGATTTTGGATTAGTAAACATGGTCGTAATCATCGCAGGCTTTGCTAATGTAATCGCGGATTTTGGTTTTGGACAGGCATTGATCCAGAATAAGGAGGCAAAAGAAATCGATTACTCTACTGTATTCTGGGTCAATATTGTATTAGGATCAATGATTTTAGATATTGGTTTAAGCCACGGCCTTAGAAACCGCTTAACCCCTATACATCTCAAAATAAGGATTAATATAAAAGTGCGAAAACGCTAGTGAAAGTACGGCGTATTTAATGTTATTGTTATTATTATTGGCGTAGTAATTATTATTGGCTTACCTATCACAATTTTTATACCATGGGAAAAAATTTAAATATTAATGATTTGAAATATTATTTCAACAAACATCTTGATTTTATTATCTCTAATCATTGTCGTTTAAGAATAGTTAAACTAATTGAATCAATAGGATATGCCTATCAATGGTCCTCTTTAAGTAATTTCTTACAAATAATAGGTCAATTAATAACATTATCACTCCTATATATTATCCATTCATTTACAAACTATTCATCATCACGCCTACTTACGTATGCAATTATAGTTTCTCTAGTTCCTGCTGTAATTTTATAATATCATCTTTATTCTTATTCAGAGGGAGGTTTAAAGATGTTAAGCCAGAATACAAATATTTTGACAAAGCGAAAATAAAAGATATTTTAAGTCTAGGTTTTGATTTCTTCATTATTCAAATATCCATAACCATTCTTTATACAACAGACAATTTTATTATATCAAACATTTTTAGCCCCAAGGATGTAACGCCCTATTATATATTACTTAAATATTTTGGTTTCCCATTGATCTTCTTTAGAACAATAATGAATTCATATTGGTCAGCTATAACAGTAAAAAAGGAAGAAAATAACCATGTATGGATATTCCGTGTTAAGTAAATTACATTTAGTTCTTCTCATTTTTATAGCTATTAATTCTTTATATTTAATCTATCCTATAGCTATAAAAACCATGGTTAGGTAAACCATTTCTATTTGATCCACTACTTCTCATTGGAGTAATAATTTTACATTGCTTAGCTTGTTCAATAGTGTCTACTCCTATATATTAAATGGATTAACAAAAATAAAACTTCAAAAATTTCTTGCCATTATTAGTATTTTGATAAACGTACCTTTATCCTATCTTTTAGCCAAGACTTTAAATTTAAAAGGCGGGCCATATTTTAAATCAATATTTCCCTATTAATATATGTAATAGTTAAAAGGATAGAAGTAAGATCAACTATTAATAAACAAATTAGGCTTCTTTCCTAAATGAAGCAAATGTTTTATGAAAATAATATCTTATACCATTCTCTCCTAGATCTGGTTCTACACTATTACAACGTCTTTGCCTCACATCCTGAAATTTCTATAGTTTCTAAACTTGGATACAATTACCGTTGCTTTTCTAATGCTTATCGATATTGAATTTCAGTATAATAAAATTATAATCACAAATTGTGTAGAATTGCTATTGACGAAATTATTGATAAACTACCAAATAAAAACAAAGACATTTACGGAGTATAATTAGTTATGCGGGTTATTCGATTTATTATAAATTGAATCCTTCAAATACTGAGTATTTTTTAGATAAAACACCTAGATATCACTTAATATGTGAAGAACTAAAACAAATTTACCCTGAGGCTAAATTTATAATTTTATGGAGGAATCCACTTGCAATTGTTTCCTCAATAGTAAAAACCTGGTTGTCCGGTAATTGGAAAATTTATCAATTTAAAATCGACCTTGCGGCTGATCTTAAGCAAATTATTGAACTTTAGTACAAAAAATCCAGATGTTTTACAAATTAAATATGAAGAATTACTAGACAATACAGAACACACATTATTAAAACTTTGTAAATATCTTAACATTAATCAAAATGAAATTACTAATTATCTAGATACAACGATAGAAGGCTCAATGGGAGATCCCAATCAAGACAAATTTAAAAAAATTGAAAAAACAGGAAATTGGTATATATCTTACAATACCTATTTTAGAAAATTATGGGCGAAGAAATACTTAATGTGGATCGGAGATAAAAATCTATCTCTAATGGGTTATAATTCAATGGAAATTCACCAAAAAATTAAGGACATAAAAAATGATGGTCCATTTTTAATGGATTTTTTATTTAATATTATTTCCATAGCTCACTCATGGATTGAGCCCACAATTCTTAGAGAAAAATTAAAAAATAAAATAAAAAGAATTTCCCATGCATAAGCAATTGAAATCATTACATCTTAACAATATTTATAATTACAAAATAATCTAAAATTGAACTATATTATTTACGATAGCGATATAAGCGGGCACCATCCAGAATACATTTCATATACATAGTAACTTATTTAATAAACATAAATACAAATGACAATTACTATTTTATTGTACCCAATGAATTTCATTTAACGTACCCAGAAATAATAGAAATATCCAAAAATGTCAATTTCATAAATTGGATATACATTTTAGATGAACACATAACAAAAAGCTCTACATACATTCAATGCTTAGAAGATCATTTGGTTGAATTTATTTTAAATAAGAAAATATGCAATTAGTACTTCCGCAAACCATGTAATTTCTATCGGTACAATATATTCCAAATTTCTCTTATTCTATTTCATCCTTCATTCAAAATTAGTGGAATATTATTTATGCAGTTTTTAAGAATGGATAAAAGTTCATGGAATAGCAAAATTAAGTTTTTGCGAAAATATATAACAACAATTCTATTACGTTTTAATAAAATATATCTAGTATATTCATAACAATGATGTAATGAGAACGGCACTAACTTTAAATCAAAAACTAAAAACAGATATTTTTCACATGTTACCTGATCCAATACCGCAATGGAATAGCATAAATAAAAGAAATATTAGAGAAAAATATCAAATCAAAGAAAACAAAATGATATTCTTACATTGTGGCTTACTCAATATAGAAAAGGGACTTTGGAAATCTTAGAATCAATTGACTTTCTTACACCAAGCCAACATAAAAAAATATGCATATTGATTGCAGGTAAAGCAAATAATTCTGGTTTATGAAGAAGTGCTTAAAGTCAAATTGAAAATATCATTAACATACAGATATAAATATAATTTGGGATAACGGTCATATTCTTAACGAAAGACTCAAATCATTATACAAAGAATGCATTATGTATTATTACCATATAAAAATCCAGAAGCATCGAGCGGTAATTTAGGTCATAATTAATGTTGATAAGCCAGTTATAATAACCGGTAAAGGCTTATTAAAAGAAATAGCATCCAAATATTGCCAACATGTTTTTTCTATCCGAAATTAAATATTTAGAAATAGCTAAAGCAATTGGCAAATGTATAGAAAAATAAATCGTCATATCCAACAGCTTCGAGGGAATTATTTATCTCTAATCATCATCCAAATAAGTTCTCCACTATATTACTTAAGTCATTTACAAATGCTGATAATTAAACTATTTAATAGTAAAATCAACAATATGGAATAATAACATATTTTATCCATCACATATGTTATCCTAATGATGCACCTAAACGAGGTTTAAATCTAATAATAATAAACCGAATGATGTGAATTTTATTAATATTAATGCTAAGAGAAGCTGAATTAATAATAGATCAATAATTTTTACTAATCAGTAATTCAAAGTAACAACCAAAAATTTTAATTTACTGGTATACATGTTCTAGCTTAACTTTAGCCGCCAAGTGACTACAGATAGCAACTTAAAAACTTTTCTATTCGAAGATCCAAAAGGACTACCATTTACAATTCCTATTGAGACGAATGGAGCTACCAGGATTACTTATAATTTACGAAAGTTTTTCCCTTACAATAGTCTCCAGCTCCTATCTGCAAGATTATACAGGAGAATGAGAATTTCAAGTCAAGCACTACAATCATTCACCTCTGTTCCTATTATAAGAGATCTCAATGGACAATATGCATCGTCAGCATTTAAATTTAGGGAGTCAGGCATATATTGTCACCTAATGGAATAACCAGTTTGGTCGGAAATCATAAAAGATCATGCAATGTCGAAGAAATAAAAAAGGATAATTAAGCTTTTTAAACAAAAACATCTCCCCAAATAAATCGACATAACAGTTCAATTATCAGGTCTATAAAATGAATCGACTAATTTGCAATTTTATTATTAATAAATTAGTTAATCAAATATTTAAGCGATTATAAAAGCAGAACATATAATATCATTTATTTAGCTCTATTAACATATTTACCAATTTTATTTTCCAATTGCTCACATTACCAAATATTAACTTGGGTGGACAAATCAACTAATACAATCTATACAAAACCAGTAGTTATTTCTGAGAAGGACAAAATTCCATGCACAAATTTTAATACTAAAAACGAAGCTATTATAAGATTATGGAATACCATTAAAATTCCGAATATAGCTGAAATCAAAGATTTTAATACCGACCTTCTTAAATGCATCAATATTAATTATCAAACACACAAATTGTTATTCATCGAATTAAAGAAATGTGGCATTGAAGTTAAATATGTTATATTAGACTTTGAAGCAGGGTTTACTAACTGGCACTTTGAAAATTTTTGTAAAAGCCAAAACATATCAAGAGATTCATTAATTAATTTCATTATTAAAATTAATGCAAATTTAGGTTACAACCGGGTAGAACTTACTAATATTTTTGGAATCAACAAAAATTCAAATGATTATCTTGAATATAATAGTAAAATGATAGAAATTATTAATTCATATATAAATAAATCTGTATACAAAGCATTAGTTGAGGAGTATCCCAATGCATCTTTATCAAATTATAACTCATATTATGTAATTAAAGATCAAAATGTACCAGATCTTAACGGTAACAGGGAAGAGTTATATCCCGTAAATAATATTATTGGAAATATTCAAACCCGTGAATTTTATGGTAGACTTGGCAATATCATATATAAAAAAGAATTGTTAAAAGACTATAATTTAATAAATAATGATATTTCAGCTTTTATCTACGAAATAATGAAACTTAATTTTACCATTAAATCTGTTATCAATTTAACGCCTGATTGGTAACTCAAAAATCATGGAATAAAAGCCAACTTTACAATTCAGATTATTATAATGAATTAATTTACCATCTTATATTAAATAATATACAATTACTATATTGAACTATTATCAAATCAAAATGATGAATATATTCTAGCTGCCTTAGTAAAAAACGTACAAATAATGATAAAGAAATCACATATTGATAAATCTAAGTATTTATTTGATCCTGATTTGAAGGATGTATTCATTTTATCCAAAAATCCGAGTAAAAATATTTATAGGTTTACGCCTTGGGCAATTTAAAAACAAGTATCACTAAATCCATTCAAATGTGTAATAAACTCAAACCAATAAGTCTACCTGAATCAAGGTTTTTAAATAGCTCTGATAAAACCTCTGTAGGACTTTGGTTAACACGCGTTCAGTAAATGAGAATAAATAGAGTACAACAAAACATATTTTTCTTCACAATAATACTTTTTATACTCTTATTAGGTAAAATAGCAGCTATTTCATTCTTTCTGGTTGGAGCCATACTACTATTTATTAGTACAACACACATAATAAAGCAAGTAACTATTCTATATTTATTATATTTAGTAAACCCAACACTATTTCCTGACATTAATAATACAATTAATACGACATTAAAATTTATTATATTGTTCATTTGTTTTGGTATAGTACTTATAAAGGATTTTAAACATCGTTCATTAGATAATTTAAGATTCTCACTAATCATTTTCTTTTTTGTTGTATTAGTTTCAAGTCTACAAAATAGTCATGCACCAGATGTTTCCATTTTCAAATTAATATTATTCATAATTGGCTCATACGCGTGCATTGGAATTTTTAAATACAATAACCACAGCTCAGAGTATTGGATTGACTGGTTCTATTCTCTATTTGCGACAATGGTAATCGCAAGTCTTCCCATTCTATTTCATTTTACATAACATTGGTTACTCGAAATCGGGCTTCTACGAAGGAGCACTTTTTCAAGGTATAACTAACCACCCTCAAACTTTTTCTGTAATGCTTGCACTCCCTATTTGCATAATTTTAGGAAAAGTAATCGATAAAAAATTTAATTATTTCGATTTAATAATACTTATAATATCAATGATAGAAATGATATTATCTAAAGGAAGAACTGGTATGCTTTCAATAATATTAACAACACTAGTATATATAATCGTTGCGCCATTTACAAAATTTCATAGAGACAAAATAATTAAAACCCTAGTTCATTTAAATTTAAATTAATAATCACTTTATTTCTAATAATCATATTAGCTAATTTCAACAAAATTCAACAAAACTTGAAAAACTTTATATATAAACGTGAAGAGGTACATAATATACAAGAAGCATTTGAATACAGTAGATTATCCCAAATATTAAAAATGACTAAAAACATAACCAAAACCCCAGTCTATGGAATTGGATTTGCTTTACCAAGTAATCATAAACAATTAGGGTCAAACATAGTTAGAGACCCAATACTAAATTTACCGGTAAGCTCACCAACTGAAAAAGGTTTTTTACCATTTGCAATTATTGAAGAAACAGGAATAGTTGGATCATTTTTCTTTATTTTTATTATGTACTTCATTCTGCATAAAGTCCTGAATACTCATAATTCTTCAGTAACGCTGGTTTGCCTATCTGCAATATTGAGTAACATTGGAGAGATGTATTTCTTCTCCTTTGGTGGTATGGGACTTATTATGTGGTTACTAATTGGTCAAACATTTAGTCCATCAAAACAACATAAATAATAAATAATAAATAATTATCCATTTTAGGATTTAAAACTATGGCTATCTTATCTCACAATAATACCCGTATACGAATTGTGTTTTTATGTTCACATCTTTCCGGATATTTTTATGCAAACATAACGAAACTAGCTTCAGATTATGATTGTATATGCACAATAATATCCTACCATCAAAATGAAATTACTCCATTTGAATTTCTTAATGCAAACAATGTTTTCATATCCTATAAGATAATTTCAACTCGTACAAGGTTAATGAAATATTTATTAGATTTTAACCCCAATCTTGTGATATACTACAGGATGGTTTGACAAGTTATATCGTAATATTGCTAAATATTTTAGAAAAAAGAACATACCGGTTATAATGGGTTTAGACAATCACTACATTGGTACCTTTAAACAAACCCTTTTAACTAGCTTCATTGGAAGAATATATTTGAAAAAGATAACCAATAAACTATGGGTTCCAGGTAGTTATCAATATGAGTATGCTATTAAACTAGGATTTAATCCAGAAACAATAATTACAGACCTTTATTGTGCTGATACTTCACGTTTCTATTATTCTCCAGTCCAATTAACAAAGAAAATTCTATTTGTAGGACGATTAGTGGAATATAAAGGTATTGCTATGCTAGTCAAGGCATTCAATTCCTTCAACAAAACACAAAGAAATGACTGGAAATTAATTATTATTGGTAATGGTCCCTTAAAAAATTCTCTTCAAATACAAAAATCAGACGATATAGAGATTTATGATTTTATGCAGCCAGATAAATTAGCACAATTTACTTTTGATGCATCAATCTTTTGTCTTCCAAGTTGGAGAGAAAATTGGGGTGTGGTGGTTCATGAATTTGCGTTACAAGGCAAAGCACTTTTATTATCCAACAAAGTTGAAAGCTCTCAAAAGAGTTATTAATAAATAAATACAATGGTTGGTCATTTGAGAGTTTAAATTATCAAGATTTATGTCTGAAGCTTGATAATATTTTCAATACAGATATTACCCAAATCCAAAAAATGGGTATTCGTAGTAATTCACTAGCGAAAAACATCAATCAAGATAAATGGGCCGCTAAACTTATTAGTTTAATAAACATCTCTATTACATTTTGTAATAGAGATGTTACAGATTCATGAAAATTTTAAATAATTAAATTAAAGTTCTTGCCATCTTTTAAAATAACACATTGTATATCATCAATCGACATCAGCTCGGGAGGTCCAGCAAGAAGTGTCACAGATTTAATAATACAAATGGCAGCAAATGATAATATCGATCATATAGAATTATATTCATTATTAACTCTTAACCCAATTCTAAATTCATTTCTTAACCCCAAAATCAACATGACTCTAATAAAGGCCCAGATCAAAACATGGTCATTTAAATTAAATTCAAATTTAATGAACTCGAATACGAATTTATTTCATGGACATGGACTCTGGCAAATGCCAGTGCATCAGATGTCATTAACAGCTCAAAAAAGAAAGATTCCCTATGTAATATCAACTCGTGGAATGTTGGAACCTTGGTCATTAGAACAAAGTAAATGGAAGAAATTTTTAGCGATGAAAATGTACCAAGAGAATGACTTAAATAAATCAGCTTGTATTCATGCAACATCTAATTTAGAAGCCATAAATATAAGAAATTTAGGATTCAAGGCTCCCATTGCAATAATACCAAATGGAATAAACTTAAATAAATACACCATAAACAAAACGCCAAAACTAAACCAAAAAATAAAAACAATATTGTTTCTTTCGAGAATTCATCCTAAAAAAGGATTAGAAATATTAATTAATGCATGGGAACTAATTCCCAAGCAATATAAAATACACTGGCAAATTGAAATAATTGGTGATGGTGATAAAACATATATTGAAAATTTAACAAAATTAATTGAAACAAAAGACTTGATTGGCCAAATAAACTTCAAAGGCCCACTATATGGAACTGAAAAAATTAACAAATACAAAGATGCAGATATTTTTGTTTTACCAACATTCAGTGAAAATTCTTGAATAGTTATATGGAAGCACTGGCTTGCGGAATCCCAGTAATTACAACCAAAGGTACACCATGGGAAGAAATTAATGAATTAAATGCTGGAAGGTGTATCGAAATAGGAGTACAACCCCTCGTTAGAGCACTAAATGAACTTATGAATATTTCCAATTATGAACGAAGAGAAATGGGTAAAACAGAGAATTGATTGAGTCCAACACCCCTTTGAATCAACCACCTTAAAATGATCAGTTTATATTCTTGGATTTTAAATAAATCACCAATTCCGTCCTTTGTTATAAACAATTAATCTTAATAAAGTTAAATTAACAAAAACATTCCTAAAATTTAATAAAACCTTTAATAGCAACTCTAAGATTGCTTTTAGATATCATACTGTTGATAATGAATATTACTAAATCGAATTAAGTAAATTAATTCAAAATAATTACTCTTGCATGCAAAATAATCTTGTTAAAGTAGACCAATACAAAAATAAATTTAAAGGCAAGATCCAATTTTATAGATTTTTTTGGACAATTATATGGACCATATTCGCTAAGCCCTTGCCAAGAAGATTAGGTAATCGCTGGAAATTATTTCTACTTAGATCATTTGGCGCTGATGTTCACAAAAAAGCAGTTGTATATTCCTCTGTCCGTATATATATTCCTTGGAATCTTGAAATGAAAGCATATTCTTGCCTTGGCCCAGAGGTAGATTGTTATAATGTAGACAAAATTTCGATTGGTGAACATTCAACAATCTCACAGAAATCATTTCTTTGTTCAGCATCTCATGATGTTACAAGTAAAAATATGGCTCTCATCCACGCTCCAATAATAATTGATGACCAGGTATGGATAGGCTCAGATTCATTTATTTCTATGGGTGTTACTATTGGACAAGGAGCAGTAATAGGAGCCAGATCAGTTGTTGTAAAAAATGTAGAACCATGGACAATAGTGGCTGGGAATCCAGCAAAACTAATTAAGATTAGAGATATAAAATAACAAATGAAATCTGACTATGTCAATAAAACTCCTGGCTTCAAATTAAATTGTGGTTAATTATGAATAATTATATTCCTGTGACAGTTATTATACCAGTTAAAAACGAAGAAATAAATATCAAACAATGTCTACGACAGCTAACTAATTTTTCCCAAATTATTGTAGTAGACTCAAACAGCACTGATAATACACGAGAAATTGTAAAATCCTTTAATGTCGATTACATATCGTTTAATTGGAATGGATATTTTCCAAAAAAAAGAAATTGGACGCTCCGCAATGCTGATATAACCAACAATTGGGTATTATTTCTTGATGCAGATGAATATGTAACTAAAGATTTTATAAATGAATTAAGTTTTAAAATAAATAGTTGTGAATATTCTGGTTATTGGCTTAAATACAATAATAATTTTATGCATAAAGAATTAAAATATGGTGATAAAATGAAAAAACTCGCATTGTTTAAGAAAGGTGCCGGTGAATATGAAAAAATATATGAAGAAACATGGAGTCATTTGGATATGGAAGTACATGAGCATCCAATCATTACTGGTAAAATTGGTAATTTTAAAAGCTCTATTGTACACAACGATTTTAAGGGTTTAGATCATTATATTCATAAGCATAATGCCTATTCAACTTGGGAAGCTCATCGATATCTCTCACTTAAATCTAATAAAGGTCATCTTACATTGAGACAGCGAGTAAAATATAAACTAATAAACACGGGTCTTCTTTCTTTCCTTTACTTTTTTAGCTCATACATTATTAAACTTGGGTTTCTGGACGGAATACATGGGTATTACTTTGCTAAATATAAAGCGCATTATTTCTTCCAAATAAAAACAAAGATTAAGGAGCTTCAATTAATTAATTAAAATCCATAAGTACTATTAAAGTTATCTTTTAACCGATGCATGTCTTCAATTAATTTTTTTATAATAATGAAAGTATACTAAAAATATTATTAATTATTACAGATAACCGGTAATATGAATAAGAAAAATGGAAATTGTAATCCTAAATTAACCATCTCTCTTATTACTGTTTGTTTTAATAGCGCATTAACGTTAGAGGATACAATTATTTCAGTACTCAGTCAGACTTATCCTGAAATTGAATATATTATTGTGGACGGTGGTTCAATGGACGGCACTCTAAATATAATAAAAAAGTATAATGAGACTATATCTTTCTGGTCCTCAGAACCAGATAAGGGTCTTTATGATGCTATGAATAAAGGGATTGAAATGGCTACTGGTGAAATTATTGGCTTAATAAATAGTGATGACTTTTATCCCGCTAATGACATAATTTCAGTAGTTATGGACCAATTCACTGTTAATAAAATAGACATTTTATATGGTGATTTAAATTACGTTTCCCCAAGTAATCCCAAAAAAATAATTAGACGATGGGTGGCCAAATCATGGAAAAGAAATAAATTCAAACTCGGCTGGATGCCACCTCATCCTACGTTATTTGTTCGTAAAAAAGTATATGAACAATATGGAAAATTCAATATTGACTTAAAACTTTCGGCCGATTATGAATTCATGATACGGACAATGTATTGCGGTAATGACCTTAAAATTGTATATCTACCAATGTTTCTTGTTCATATGCGTATAGGTGGAGTCGGCAATGCTACATTACAAAACAGGTTAAATGCGAACAGGGAAGATAAGCTTGCATGGAAATTAAATGCTATTGATCCTCCTTTTTATACAACTATCCTAAAACCAGTTAGAAAAATAAATCAATTCATTTTTCGATAAAAAATGAAATCCACTGTCATCTGGGTTTGTATTTCATTCCTATTGGTATATTTTGTGACTTATCCATCGAATTTTCTCAATATGGATGAGCTTACCTATTTTGATCAGGCATACGCCTATTCACATGGCGAAAACAATAAAAATATTTACAAAATAGATGGTACAAGTGTTACGATAATGCCCGGCAATTATCCATTGGGAACACCTTTATTTCTCAGTGTATTGATTCTCATTTTTGGTGTTCACGGTATATTTTTACTTGGAGCTATATGTTTAGTAACTGGTATTTTCTTTTTATCCAAACTCCTTGATGCGGAAAAAATTCCACAAGAATTGTCACTTCTATGTTTCATCTTTTTTCCGCTATTGATAAGCAGCAGAACCATTATGAGCGATGTTCCAAGCTTTTTTATGCTTTCTTTATTTTATTATAGTCTTTTTAGAGAAAATTACAGTAAAAGCTCCACTCTATTTATCGGGTTTATTGGCGGAATAAGCTTCCTTTTTAGAGAAACCAATATTCTACTCTGTATACCATTTATTATTGAATACATAATTTACAAAAAGAAAAATTATGTCCTTGTTTCAATTGGATTTCTATTAGGTATTTCTCTACGATTTATCTCGGCAAAATTTGTATTTGGAAGCTTCTTATTTTTTAAGGATCCTGGTATTGACTTTGGATTTGAGTACTTTCTAAACAATTTATTACTTTATTCTTCATTCCTATTGATTCTATTACCTTTCGGACTCATTACAGTTATTAAATATTCAGGCAAATTTAAACATGCACTATGGAGTGCGACATGTGCATTTCTTTTAACTTATATATTATATGAATACAATGGAATAGTAACAAGTGGCGTGAAGGGTGTAGTTCTGAGTACGCGCTTTTTATTCCCGTTAGTTCCTTTAATTATTCTATCAATAGGCAGGTATTTTTACCAAAATTATACTCAAACACCGAATTTTATTTCCATATCGCTTTTTAGCTTATCTATTTTATCCATTCTTACCATTAATATCCTTGGTAGAATCTACAATAATGATCAAAACAAAATAACACATGCCATACAAGAGAAAAAAGGTGCATCACTTATCTTTGGGTCACTGGCTGTAAGAAAATACGCAAATCCATTAAATGGTTTAGAAGGACGAATTTTGGCTGAAGAAGACATTTGCAATAGTAATCAATTTAGAAATGACTCAAATATTTACTTGTTTGATATTATTCGTAGTGATTCAGATTATCATTTAAATCAGGCTAATTTAAACGAATCAAAATATCAACATTTTGCAACATGCATTTCAGATACTTTAATACCTGTCCGTTTAATTGATAATACCACGTTAATTGGCTACAAAATTATGCCTAAATGACTAAAAAAGCCCTTATTACCGGTATAACCGGCCAGGATGGCGCCTACTTATCCGAATTGTTATTGGATCAGGGCTACGAAGTGCACGGGATCAAGCGTAGGAGCTCGTTGTTTAATACCACGCGCATCGATCATCTCTACCAGGATCCGCACGAGGACCATCAACGGTTTATCCTCCACTACGGAGATCTATCGGATGCTTCCAATATTCTGCGCATCATCCAGCGCGTGCAGCCCGATGAGATCTACAACCTGGGTGCCATGTCGCACGTGCAGGTGAGCTTCGAAGAACCCGAATACTCGGTGGATGTCGATGGCGTGGGAACCCTGCGCATCCTGGAAGCAATCCGCACCCTGGGCCTCGAAAATCATACCCGCATCTACCAGGCTTCCACCTCCGAACTCTACGGTAAGGTGCAGGAAGTACCCCAAAATGAACATACACCCTTTTATCCTCGGTCACCGTATGCCGTAGCCAAGCTGTATGCCTATTGGATAACCGTCAATTACCGGGAAGCCTACGATCTGTTTGCCTGCAATGGCATCCTTTTCAACCACGAATCGCCCTTGCGTGGCGAGACCTTTGTAACGCGCAAGATCACCAGGGCAGCTGCCCGCATCGCATTGAGTCTGCAGGAATGCCTTTACATTGGCAACTTGAATGCCAAAAGAGACTGGGGCCATGCCAAGGATTATGTGGAGGTGATGTGGAAAATTCTGCAGTATCCTCAGGCGGAGGATTGGGTGATCGCCACCGGTGTGACCACCAGCGTCCGGGACTTCGTACGCATGGCGTTTGCCGAACTGGGCATTACCTTATCTTTCGAAGGCACCGGTAAACAGGAAACCGGCATCATTGAAAGCATCGACCAGGACCACCTGGAACATCTGACCGGGCAAAAATCAAAGCTGAAGCCCGGAACGGTTATCATCCGGGTGGATCCCCGGTATTTCAGGCCTACCGAGGTGGATCTCCTGATCGGAGACGCCACAAAGGCAAGAGAAAAACTGGACTGGCAGCCGCATTATACCGTACAAATGCTCTGTGCTGAAATGGTACAGGCAGATGTAGAACACTTTAAACGCGATGCCATTCTGAAAAAAGCAGGATACATAACCAAAAACGAATACGAATGAACATCCAGGACAAGATTTATGTAGCGGGACACACGGGAATGGTCGGGTCGGCTCTGGTACGCCATCTCCAAAAAATGGGTTTTGAAAACATCGTTTATCGCACCTCCCGGGAGCTGGACCTGCGTGATCAGTCAGCAGTAGACGCTTTGTTTTCCACCGAAAAACCTGAATATGTCTTCCTGGCTGCCGGCAAAGTAGGAGGAGTCCATGCCAACAACACCTACCGGGCGGAATTCATCTACGATAACATCATGATGGAAGCCAACATCATCCACGCGGCTCACCAGCACAAAGTGAAAAAGCTATTGTTTTTCGGCTCTTCCTGCATCTACCCGAAAATGGCACCCCAACCACTCAAAGAGGAATACCTGCTGTCTTCTCCGCTGGAGCCGACCAATGAGCCCTACTCCATCGCCAAGATCACCGGAATAAAGCTCTGTGAAGCCCACTGGTCACAATACGGCGATCATTTCTTTTCGGTCATGCCCACCAATCTTTACGGGCCAAACGACAATTACGATTTGCAGAACTCCCATGTGTTGCCCGCACTGCTGCGTAAATTCCATGAAGCGAAGCGGGACAGGCAGCCTACCGTGACCATGTGGGGTTCCGGATCGCCCATGCGTGAATTTATGCATGTTGACGACCTGGCGGATGCTTCCATCTTTCTGATGCAGCGGTATGATAAACCTGGATTTGTCAACATTGGCAGCGGCCAGGAGGTTTCCATCAAAGCGCTCGCAGAATTGATCGGAGATATCGTCGGTTACCAGGGAGAAATCATCCACGACACCACCAAGCCGGACGGGACCCCACGTAAGTTATTGGACAGCAGCATCCTGCATAATATGGGTTGGTATCCAAAGGTTTCCCTGCGTGAAGGCATCGAGCAGGTTTACGAAGAATGCAGAGAATTGGAGTGGTATTGAGGGGAGGATGGGATACGAGGTATGGGGTCAAGGGTGAAAGGTGAAAGGCGAAGGTAACCGTCAGTTTGGGTGTAAATTGCCTATCGGTGTAATCGGTGCCCTTTCAAATCTTGATTCAGGATACAGAGGTAAATTGATTGCGTAGACTTTTTACAGTATCACTACCTTGAGGATGTAATCACTCATCGATGCAATCTGCGTTAGTCTGTGCCTGTTGAAGGCTAAAGGCAAAGGTTTTAATTTTAATAACAATGTCCTCTTCCATTTTAATAAATAAATTATCAAAACGAGCATTTTGGGATGTTGAAATGGAGTCTATTAATTGGGATGACCACCGGGCCTTTATTCTTGAACGTATTATGCAATATGGCACCACGGACGATTGGAAAATAATCCGTAAGGTGTTGGATTTAAAAGACTTAAAACATGCTGCCACACAAGCAAATGATCTGGATGATTTTAGTCTATCCTTTTTGAGTTTATTTTTAAAAATTCCCCGGGAACAATTCAGATGTTACATAAAGAAGCAGTCCAAGACTCCCTTCTGGACTTACTAATTAAGTTACAGGGGCTGCCAGCATTTCAATTCCTTAGACTTGTCGGTGGCACTTCATTAGCTCTTCAAATAGGTCATCGTCAGTCAATAGACATCGATTTATTCGGAAATTTGCCTATAGACTCGATCGAATTAATGGCTTTATTAAAACCAATAGGTAGAATTGAATTGGTTGGAGGCAGTAAATCCATTCATGTTTTTTTTATTAATAACATAAAAACGGATATCGTTAATTATCCGTATAACTGGTTGGAGGATCCTATCCACCAGGATGGTATAAGGTTGGCCGGTCTTCGGGATATTTCAGCAATGAAAATTGAAGCAATAACACAACGAGGGTCAAAGAAAGATTTCATTGATTTATTTTTTCTTTTGGAACAATATACTCTAAAAGAAATACTCAATTTTTATGAACAAAAATACACTTCCGGAAATACCTGGCTTGCCTTACGGAGTCTGACTTATTTCGATGATGCTGAAAACCAGCCAATGCCGAAAATGTTAAAGGACGTGAACTGGTTAAAAATTAAATCCCGAATAGAGATGGAGGTCATCAATCTAATCGGATAACGCATCCTATCACAGGATTTGATTGAGTCAAAATACACCGAAAATGTCCGTCTTAAAGTGCCTCTTTCTTCCGGTACAGTACTTCCTAATCTTTATGGGCTACGCTTTATAGCCGCTATGGTGGTTTTGCTGGGCCATGGCTGGCAAAATTTGCATCAAATCAATATTTCAGTTCCGGATTGGCCTCTATTTCAAAAAGGAAGTATTGCCGTACTTTTCTTTTTCACGCTCAGCGGCTTTTTACTGGCCTACCTGGCGCAAGTGAGACCCGTCTTTAATGCCAAATCCTTTTTAACCAGCAGGTTTGTCCGCATCGTGCCATTGTATTATCTGGTGGTACTTGCAGGATTTTTTATTCTCGTGAAGGTACTGCCTGCCATTACGGGTGAAAATTATCTCCATTTCAGTCTGATTAACGGTTTGCCATATTATCTGTTATTTGTGCCTAATCTGGCCATCCTGTCTCTTCCAGAGCCCTTTGGCGGGCTTTATAACCTGTGGAGTATCGGAAGTGAGATGCAATTCTACCTGATATTTCCGCTGGTTATTTTGTTTGTTTCCAAGCCAAAGAAACGTCAGGCAGCATTTTTATTCCTAACGCTGCTATGGTGTTGCGTACACGAATTTGCATTGGATCATCCGGATCGGATCTGGGCTCGCTTTCTGGATACCATCCCCTTTGAATACATGTTTTGCGGAGCCTTCTGGGGCATTCTGCTGGCGAATGGAAAAAATGATCTCTTCAGGCAACCCCGGTGGTTCTATACCGGAATGATCGGTACAACCCTCCTGAGCCTTCTATTGCTAACCACCACTGCTTTGGATTCGCATTTCAGTTTGCACTGGTGGCTACCCTGGATCTGGGGTATTTTATTATTTGTATTTGCACAGAGGCCCGTTCTTTTTCTGCAAACCCGGCCAATGGTGGTAGGAGGAATTATATCGTATGGTATCTATTTGCTTCATCCCTGGATCTCCTTTCCCCTTCGGTGGTTGTTTCTTAAAATACCTTTCGTAGTCAGTTACTCCTGGACGATCTATTTACTTTTATTGGGTATCCTTTCCTGGGTATTTGCCTGGTTCATCTACCGGTATTATGAACAGCCATTGAAAACCCGATTCGTGAGTAATCCAAAACGGTTATGATACCACTTTCCATTCCCAATATCAGCGGCAATGAATGGAAATACGTCAAGGACTGCCTGGATACGGGTTGGATTTCATCGGTAGGCGAATACGTCAACCGTTTTGAGCAGGCGCTGACAGAATTCACCGGAGCCCGGTACGCGGTAGCAACGATGAATGGTACCGCAGCGTTGCATATCTCACTACAACTGGCGGGAGTACGACCCGGGGACCTGGTGATCGTTCCCAACATTACGTTCGTGGCATCGTGCAATGCCATTACCTATGCCGGAGCAACACCTTTGTTAGTAGATATTGATCCTCGAACCTGGCAAATGGATCTGGACCTGTTGGAAGAATTTCTGGAAGCCAATACTGAAATCCGCGAAGATGACCAACGAATACGACCAGTTCTGAAGATCAATGGTCGGCAAATCGGCGCACTCATGCCGGTGCATGTACTGGGCAATATGGTTGATGTGGATCGGTTGATGCAGATTGCCTCTCGGTTTCATCTGCCCATCGTTGAGGATTCTACGGAAGCATTGGGTTCGTATTATAATGGAAAACATGCCGGACGCTATGGCTTATTCGGCACATTCAGTTTCAACGGTAATAAAATAATCAGCACCGGTGGTGGTGGTATGATCGTTACGGATGACGAGGCTCTGGCCAAACAAGCCAAACATCTGACCACAACCGCTAAAGTTGATCCCTTTGAATACCGCCACGATGCCATTGGCTATAATTACCGGCTGGTCAATATACTCGCTGCGGTGGGTGTTGCCCAGGTGGAACAATTACCCGGATTTCTTGCCCGGAAAAAAATCATTGATACGGAGTATCGTGATGGATTGGAAAAGCCAGGATACGTCCGTTTTCAGAAGATAGGCGTCGGGGTCGAACATAATTGCTGGTTGCATACGCTGCAAACCGAACGGCAAGAGGCCTTGATCAGCCACCTGCTGCAAAACGGGATCCAATGCCGTCCCTTCTGGGTCCCGATGAATCAATTACCGATGTTCGCCGGTTGTATCTATGTTTCTGAAAACGATACCAGCAGCCAGGTCTACCGATCCTGTATCTCGATCCCTTCCTCCACCAATCTGACCGATGATCAGGTTGCCGAGGTGATCCGGGTCATTCAAGTATTTTTTCAATGATCGTAACCAATATTCCATCATTTATCCGTCAATCCATCACGAAACGATCCCGGTCGTTGTTCGCTCCGGATATCGAAAACAACCGGGAAGCGCTGTCCCAGGAGATATGGGGAAAATCCGTCCTCGTCATTGGCGGAGCCGGTACCATCGGGTCCTCATTCATCCGGGCGATCCTGGAATTTCGTCCCGGAAGACTTTATGTGGTCGATACCAATGAAAATGGCTTAACCGAACTGACCCGTGATTTGCGAAGCCAGGCCGGTTTGCAGATGCCGAAAGTATATAAAACCTATCCCATGAACTTCGGGGATCCGGTTTTTGCCAAACTATTCCATGCTGAGGGACCATTTGATATTGTGGCAAACTTTGCCGCTCATAAGCATGTTCGCTCTGAGAAAGACCGTTATTCCATCGAGGCCCTGCTGGATAACAATGTTTTTAAAGCGCTGAACTTACTGGAATTGTTAGACACCTGCCCCCCTTCTCATTTCTTTTGTGTATCCACCGATAAGGCGGCGAATCCGGTCAATGTGATGGGAGCCAGTAAAAAGCTGATGGAGCAGGTGATCCTATCCTACCGGGATCAATTTCCGGTAACAACCGCAAGGTTCGCCAACGTAGCCTTCTCTAACGGGTCTTTGCTGGCGGGCTATCTGGACCGCCTGATAAAGGGACAACCCATCGCCTGCCCTGCCGATGTACGCCGCTATTTTGTAAGCCCGGAAGAAAGCGGACAGATCTGTATGCTGGCCTGTGTGTTGGGCAAAAGCGGGCAGATCATTTTTCCCAAATTGTCCGAAGATCAAATGCTCACTTTTAAAGAAATAACGCTGGACTTCTTTAAACATCTGGGTATGTCCATCCAGTCGTGTGTTTCAGAGGAGGAAGCCAGAAAATATGCGGTGGATCGCTCAGAGGGAGATCCCTATCCGGTTTATTTTTTTACGACCGATACATCCGGCGAGAAAGCGTACGAAGAATTTTATACAGATAATGATGAACTGGAAATGAATACCTTCAGCAGCCTGGGCATCATACAGAATGCCCTGGCACCGTCATCTGCTGAGGTAACTTCTGTACTGCGTCAACTTCAAAATGAATTTGAAAAACCAGATTATCATAAAGCATCCATTATCCGTGTGATGCAACAAATCTTACCGGATTTTCATCACATCGAGACCGGAAAAGGGCTGGATGATAAAATGTGACTACGAAATTTGATTAACCAAAAACAAACTACGCAGTACCATCAACCATCCTAACCAACTTTTGATACTCGCCAATTCGGCCTGGTACATTGCTAATTTCAGGAATGGGCTAATTAAAATGATGCTGGACCAGGGCTACCGAATCACCATTGCCGCCCCTCCCGATGACTTCTTAAATCAGATCATCAAAGATCCGAATGTCAATTATTTACCGCTGTTTCATCTGAGGCGGACCAGTATCAGCCCCTGGCAGGAAGGCCGGTTTACCCTGGAAATAAAACGATTGCTGAAAAGCCTAAACCCGGATCTGGTTCTCTCCTATACCATCAAGCCGGTGATTCATGCTTCCTGGTGGTCCCACCGCAGCAAGATTCCCCATCTGGCCGTGTTGCCTGGGTTGGGATCCACCTTTATCCGGCACTCCCGGTTAAATCAAATGATCGTATTCCTGTACCGGTACCTGCTACCTAATAACCGGTATGTGCTCTTTGAAAATGAACACGACCGCGACCTGTTTATTGCAAAAAGCCTGGTGAAACCCAGCCAGGCACTGGCATTCAAGGGATGTGGTGTCGATACCAGCTACTTCACTCCGCTCGAAAAAACACAGCCCTCGGAGGTTATGCGCTTTTTGTTTTTAGGTCGCCTGCTTAACGAAAAAGGAATCCGGGAGTACATCGATGCCGCCAAAATGATGTCCGACAAACACCCCAATACCCGCTTTTGGATCCTGGGACATATCGATGAACAAAATCCGGGTGCAGTTGTCAAAAAGTCATTTATGCAATGGATCCGGCATCCGGCCATTGAATACCTCGGTTTTGAAAAAGATGTCCGGAATGTGATCCGGGAATGTGATGTGGTCGTGCTGCCTTCTTATTACCCGGAAGGTGTGCCCCGGGTCCTGCAGGAAGGCATGGCGATGGGTAAGCCCATTATCACAACCGATATGCCCGGTTGCCGGGAGGCTATCGAGCAGGGAGTCAATGGGATCCTGGTGCCACCGAAAGATTCAAAGGCTCTATTCGACGCTTTTGAATTTATACATGCCATGAGTCCGCAGGAACGCCTTAAAATGGGCCGGGCCGGACGGATGAAAGCAATCCGTGAGTTCGATGAGAAAATCAGCAACCAGCACTATCTGGAATTAATCGACTCCATTTTGAATGTCCCTCAACGCATAAAAAATCAACACCACAAGCCAACTTGAACATTGCATCTCCTGATCATTGGTTATCATTATACTTCTCAGAATTCTGTTGGTAACCTGCGAATTGAAAAATTCGCCAAATCCTTTCATGACCTTGGTTACCGGGTAACGCTATTTTCAGCGCAAGGCCCTGACCCTACCCATAACTCTTCTTTCAGGGTTCATCAATTTCCAACATCCGATTTTACCTTTTTCATCAAACGTAGGCCATCCAGCCGTTCCCAGGAATCCGGAAATTTCTGGCTAAAGGTTATCCTGCGATTGAAAAATACTTTCCCGTGCCTTTATCTACTCTCTCCGGGAGGCCCGCGGTATCGGAATGCTATTCTGAAGGCCTTTAAATCTCTACATGCTGAACAACCGGTGACTCACTTACTGACCTCCTACGATCCGGTGTACGATCTGATCATCGGTCGTGATATCAAGCGCAAAGCACCGGAACTTCTCTGGATGGTGGATTTCCGGGATTTGCCGGTAGACCCGGTTAAAAAAAATACCTGGTGGTCAAACGCCACAAATGCATTTTACAGGAATCTGCTAAGAAGCGCAGATCGGATAACCACCGTTTCACAGGGACTTGCCCGTCGTCTTCCCATTGCATCCAAACATGCTTCGGTGCTCTACAACGGTTTTTCGGAATATGCCTTCAATCCCGCACCCAACCGTAAAACCACAAAGTTTACCATCACGTATTCAGGAACTGTAGATGTACGCCTGCAAGATCCACGTCCTGTCATTCAAGCACTCGCTACCCTGATCGACCATGGTCTGCTGGATGCCAGGGATATCGAATTTCATCTGGCCGGACCACAATCGGCCCTCTGGAAGAAATGGTTTCATGACTTCCCAGCCATTCGCTTTTGCGATCATGGTCATGTGTCTCATGCTGAAGCCATCGAACTTCAACATAAAAGCCAGCTTAATCTACTGCTGACCTGGGCATCACCGAAAAGTACAGGAATTATGACCTCCAAATTATTTGAATACCTCGCTGCACAACGGCCTATCATAGCCTATGTGCATGGTATTCCCGATCCTGAGATAATTCACCTCGTGGATACGGTGAATGGGGGCCATTGTCTGACTTCGGGTAACGATGAATTATCAACTTCGCTGGCACCGTGGATCATTCAACAATATGAACTTTGGAAAAAGATTGGTTTTGTTCCCTCCCACACTAATTTGGAGCTATTGAATCATTATCGCTGGGGCCACCTCTTCCAGGCATGGTATAATCCTTAAAGTCAATCATTTCTTTTTGCCTGAAACCAATTCAATAAAGTCTGTATTCAGCCAGATCCGCTATTCTCTCCAGACCGACGGAGTTCAGATGATCCTGGGGTTCATTACCTCCGTCATTCTGGTCCGGTATTTAGGGCCGGAAGGTAATGGCTACCTGACGAAACTGACCTATGGCGGCAACTTAATCCTGGCCATTACCAGTTTTCAATTCTTTCGGGGAATACCTTATTTATACGAACAGTTTGGTTCAAAAGCAACCAGTCAGTGGGTTTCCTGGGGAATAATTGGCACCTTCCTGATCAGTGCCCTGATTATTTTCCTGGATCGGAGGAGCATTGGATTCTTTACCATCGATAAATTCCCAATGCTGAATAGCCTGCTGCTCATTTATGTCCTGTTGGCACTGGGTCAAAAATGTCTTGAGGCATACATCCAGGTTCATCAAGCTTTTCGAAAATTATGGACATTTCAATGGATCGCCAATGTAGGAAAATTACTGATTACCCTATTTATTGCCATCGCGTTGACTGCCCTGGTGGGTACATGGCACTTCTTTGCAGGTATTTCAGCCTATTTATCAGGGTACTTTATTTTGCTACTCATCGCGTGGTTTGTTATTCATCCCAGGCCAAGATTGGGAAGTCCCGGAAGAGCTTTTGCCGAACAGGCATTCCATTATGCGGGATCCATATGGGCCATTAATCTTTTAAGCATCCTGATGATCAATCTGCCCATTTGGTTTATTGAGTCGGATTTAACGCAAGATCATTTAGGGGTCTATGGACTCGCATTAACACTAAGTGGAATTCCTTTCACATTCTCCCTCTCCATCAAAAAAGTATTATTACCCTATACGATCCGCCTTAAACACGCTTACGACGAAAATTGCCTAAAAGTTATCCGGATACACAATAGTTTGTTATTGGCGATATGCGTACTCGGAGGTATTTTGGGCTATTATTTGTTGCCCTTGATTTATGGCAGTGCCTTTAAGGAATCTGCGGTATTGTTACCCCTTTTACTGGTTTGGACCTACTTTATTGGTGTTTCCACTATCCTGAATACAATCTTTGAGGCCAGGAATGAATTAAAACTTATTCTTGCAATTTACCTGTTAATAACCTGCTCTATGTTACTCAGTCTTTATCTCTTCCATAATGGTATGACATCAATAACAATCATTTTTTCAGCCAACGGGATCTTAATGGGGATGCTAAATATATTTCACGTAGTAAATCATAGTCGTAATAAATTAAGTCAATTTTTCCTATTACAGAAGTCAGATTTAAAATATAATAATTCAAATATTGAATAAACTATATTTTCTTTTCCAAACAAACAATTAGAATTGATCCAAAAGGAAAATGCCAACGTTGTGGTTTGGTCATTCCTGCAAGAAATGAAGCAAGATTATATGAAAAAAATGCAACATACGGCGAAATAAAATGGCTTGTAGTTCTTAATTTAATGGTAAACATCCGGTCAAATTCTGGTATAATTGTCCGAATTTTATTAAATACATTAAAATAGGTAAATCTGGTTAAGTGTTGTTCGTCGTATTTTACGGAGGAAAAAATATTTATTAGAATTTCAAGAATTGGCCACATGCTGAAATAATTAGGTGTAGACATTACAAGAAGCCCGCCAGGTTGAAGCATTATATAAATTTTTTCAAATAGAATTTTAATTTCATCCGGATTCAAATGTTCAATGACTTCAATCAATGAA
This sequence comes from Lewinellaceae bacterium, assembly GCA_020636135.1. Taxonomy (NCBI): domain Bacteria; kingdom Pseudomonadati; phylum Bacteroidota; class Saprospiria; order Saprospirales; family Lewinellaceae; species Lewinellaceae bacterium. The sequence goes on along the minus strand of JACJYK010000003.1, from coordinate 320,908 downwards.
GCGCATTCATAATTATAGCCAATATCCAACTCTGAAGCAAGATCTGCATAGTAATGAAAGGATCTGAAACTTGTAGCGTATTTATCGTTTGCATAATTAATTTGCTTTAAAATTATATCTAACCCTGTCTGCCGGGAACACCTTTCTTCGGGAATCATCCCTAAAAATGTACCGGAAAAACACCCAATATCAATCAATGAATCGATATTATTTGGCAAAGAGGATAGTACCCTTTCAAATTTATGATTGTGCCAAAAACTACGAATTCCTGTTTTCCTCTCAGCAATGAGGTCATAATACCCAATTGGTATTTTATCATAGTTAAATGCAGATTTTTCCATAAATACAATTTATAACATTAAATCTTCCACTTCTCATACAATGAATATTCAGGTTATTAAACAATTCAATTTTGTAATCTTATTGGCTGGATTTATCATTATTCCTCCATTGTTTTTTATTATTTACCGGTTAATTGCTTACCAGGCAATGCCTATTGATGCTTATTGGCAATATATCTTATACTACCTGGGCAATAACCCGACCTACCATCCTTACGCTCCTTTCGTATACCGGCCAATATACCCTTTGATCGGGACACTGGTCTATCAGATTCTTCCTTTGATCTCGTTCAGCGAACCTACATCTTTCTCACCTGAACAGTTGAAAGCTATAGAATCCCTGGCTTTGATCAATGCGATAAGTATTTATTTAATTGCAGTCGTCTCAATCTGGATACTTCAAGAACGCAAACAAACCAACAAGCCTTATGCACTCACCAGTGGAATTCTTGTTGCTAGTCTAATGTTTTACACTGCGTTTTTTGGCATAGACCCCTTTGCTTTCCTGTTCACAATCATTCTTATGAAGTTCGATAATACCAGAAGTATATTTATCCCGTCAATACTGTTTAGTATAATCATCAGTGAAAAAATTTGTTTTGTTTTTTTTGTCTATTTCCTGTTAAAATATTTTGCAACTCATAAAATAGATTGGATCAGTTTAATAGTAACCCTACTTACGATGATTTTATATGTTTTTCTGCGTAAATGGGGACCATATGGTGGGCATGAAGAACAAATCAATATCAGCTCCTTCAAGGACAGTTTTACGAATAGTCTTACCTATCTAATGACTATCAAAGGACTATACATTAATGTACTTCCATTAGTAATCCTGTTATTTTTTTATTTATTCTCGAAAAAAGAAATACCAGGACTATGGATTTTCCCAGTCATCCTGTTCTTAATCGGTCTGACCATGAATATGGCCTTTAACATTGGCCGGTTGGTTTTACACGCATTGCCATTTTTTATTCCCTCTATTTATCAAACCGTGGAGCGATTATCCACCCGTCAAATCATCCATGGATAAGGTTTCATTAAATTGCCATTTCGCATGACCAATGTCCTGGTAATTCCAGGTTGGTTTCCATCAAAGCTTTACCCCTTCAATGGAGACTTCATCTTATACCAGACGCAGTTGATGCAACTGGATCCTGATCTGAATCTATCCCTTGCTTTCCTGGATCAGAGCCTGAAATACGTCTATTATCTTAATACCTGGCGAACGCAATGGATTGCACATCCGGAAATCCCATTTCCCGTTGCCCACCTCCAAAGGGTAGCATTGCCCAAATCGCTGCATTATCGTTTTCCGGGGTTGATAAATACCTCCATTAATAAGTTCTGCTCAAAATTACCGGAGATAAAGCAGGTTGATGTCATTCACGCTCATTGTCTCTGGGGTGGTTTCGTTGCGCAACGCATCGCCTCCAGAATCAAGGTGCCAGTGGTTTATACAGAACATCATTCAGGAATCCTGGAACACCCATTAAGCCAAACAGAATTATCCACCTATCAAAAAATAATACATCATTCGACAGAAATAACCGCTGTGAGTTCCACATTAGCTAAAGTTTTGCAACCATTTACCCCGAACAAGCCCGTCCGCATTATTCCTAACTTTGTTGATGAGAACCTTTTTACCATTCAGAAAACACCAAAACGGAACGGGTTTCATTTTATCTGCATTGGTGATTTAATACCCATCAAACAAATTGACCGGTTAATACGCGCTTTTGATATTATCTGCAAAAAGCATCCAGACTGGCATTTGCACATTATCGGTGATGGTCCACTGAAGAGTGATTTAACCAATCTGATGAATGGGTTGAATTTAACTGAAATGATCACCTTCCATGGACGGCAACCCAATACGGAAATTCCCCGGCTACTTAATGAGAGCCATGTTTTGATCTCAACAAGCAAGCATGAAACGTTTGGTATTACGATCCTGGAAGCGCTTTGCTGTGGATTGCCTGTTATCGTTACACCTAGTGGTGGGCCGGATCAACTGGTGAATTCAGATAATGGAATATTACTTGGTAATGATTCAGTCGAATCAATTGCGGAAGGCATGTCAGTTATGCACATGCAGTACGGTAATTACACCGCGCTTGAAATAAGAAAAAGAACATTAATTCAATATTCCAGGAGAGCCACTATCGAGGCTTATAAATCATTGTATTCAAAATGTTTGGAAAGTTAAGAGTATGGTATTTAAGCACTAAAACGAAATTATTCCCTGGTGCATACCGCTACTGGAATAATCGTTATGTATCGGGCGGCAATTCCGGAAGTGGTTCCAGGGGCGAATCACTGCAGCAAAAATGCAGGATGATTAATACCTTCATTCAAGCCCACGAGATCAAATCGATCCTGGACCTGGGTTGTGGCGACGGCGCTGTCGCTGCCTGTCTGGATGTCAATTCATATTTGGGTGTTGATGTATCTTCCTATATCGTAGAAAAAAACAGCCAGGTATTTTCAAACGATTCTAAAAAGCAGTTCCGGGAATTAACCGGCTTTTCTGTAGAAAATAATTCATTTGACCTGGCTATATCGCTGGATGTAATATTCCACATTGTAAATCTTGTGGACTTAACAAAACATTTGAACCTATTATTTAATGCTACCGGAAAATGGGTAATAATATCGTCCACCAATTACGACAGTCCGCAAATCTACCATCAGAAAAATTGGAAAATAACAGAAATCATTACCAAACAATATCCTAATTGGACACTAATTTCTTCCGAAAAGTTGGTTTACAGTAGCTGCAGTATTTTTATTTATGCTATTTCGGACCCGCATACATGATTTTTCCTTCCGCCTTCAGGATCTCGCCACTTGCATTTTGCATTTCTACGGTGTAAAAATACAACCCCGGTGCAGCCATCCCTCCAGCATCACTCCTGCCATCCCACGTGAACTCCCAGACTCTGTTTCCTGTTGTTTTTGCCTGTAGGGCACTGTTATCCCAGAGCCGGATGCGCTGACCATTTGCCTGATACAGGCTCAATTGCAATTTTGGTAAATATCCATTTTGATCCGCTGTAAATATCCATCGTGTTTCGGTGGTGAACGGATTGGGATAGGGTACGACCTGAACCAGGTCGGTTTGGGCTTGGATCTTAAAGCGTTGAGCATAAGTTTCTCCACCGGCCAGATTACCGGATTTGTCCTTGGCTACAATCTTCAGGACATAGATACCATCGGTCCAGAAGGTAGGCTGCCAGAGGATGCGCGCTTCGTTGCGGGATTGACCGGAAAGCGCCGGATAAAAGGTCAGGTCCGTTCGTGAGAAATAGACCGGCATCTCTACCCCGGCAGGATCAATCAATGTAATGGTAAACAGTGCCGTGTCATCGAGCAACAGTGATTGCTGGTCCTCGTATAAAAAGATTCCGATGGCCGGCTCCGGAGAAGCAATGCCCAGGTCCGGCAGGTGCTTTCCGTCAAAGGTGACATCCAGCAGCGGTGCTACTTCATCTCCCTCTACCGCCAGCGTGCCCACCGCGATGTTGTTGTTTACATTTACTTCCGCCTGCCGCAGCATGCCACGCGGATTCAACTCCACCTTCCATACATGGTCTCCTCCGTACAATGGTGCCGGAATGTCGATGTTGAAATCGGCTGGTTCAAAGCCGGCCAATGCCGCATGCAGCGAAGTATCTGTAGCCACCGTGATCCCTGCTTTATCCAGCGAGGCCGCGACCCGGAATGCTCCGATCGGATGCGGACTCACGTTCCGGTAGGTACCCCGGATCCGGATGGATTCTCCTGCTTTTACAGTTGCAGATGTTAACGATGCCTTTTCCCAGGTCACATCCGGCAATCCCTGATAGATCACCTGAAAATGATCCAGCGCCGGAGGTGTCCGTTTGACCTCATCCCAACTGGTCCACCGGAAACGAAGATAGGGTGTGTTAATGGAATCCAGGCTGAAGACACCGGAGGCACCCATTTTATCAATATGCAGTGCCGGCTGCTCGGTCCCGTCTGCAGCGACCGGAATGATCTCCAGCGACATGGTATCCTCCGCTTCCGGAGAGGCCTTCCAGTTCAGTTGATTCCAGGTGTTTACCGGACCGATCAGCGGTGAAGACAGCACTCCCCGATTAAGGACACTGAAAATAGTTAGGCTGGTATCGATCCATTCAAACTTGTTCAGAGCAATTCGTTCTGCAATTTTTCGCTTGTTTTTCTGATAAACAAAAAAGTAAGGCACGGATAGGGAATCGCGTATGGTTTGCAGTTTAGTGGCTCCCTGGCTTTCCAGATAATCTACCAGACTCATTTGTCTTGACGGGCTCTTCCACAGCCAATTTTCAGGATAGAACGAACGGTCACCTCGTTGCAATGAAAGGACAACTACGTAATAACCTTCGGGTGCTACGTCAATCAATAAATGGAAAATACTATCCATGATGGACGTGTCAGCTGTTGAAAATTGGAAAGCACCCCTTGGTTCACCAATAGGATTTAAGCTTCCATACAATGGCATGGTATCCGGGTTTTGGATCGGATTTAATCCAAGTGTGTCTAAAATTCCAATCAAAATGCCGGCTAAAGAAGGCTGTCCACCAATATCCCATAGGCGGTCGATCCGGTCTTCATTGACCCAAAAGGCTGCTGTCCCGGGATCAGCTATATTATTCCTGACAAGCAATTTATTCTTCCGGATACTATAACTCATACTATCCCGGTCAACCTCCAGGGTTATCAGCGTATCGTCGTCCCACTGTCCCCAGTGCGATTGGTTCCAGCCTTCGCCCAGCGTATCCGATACCAGGAAGGATGATGACTGCCAGGCGTAGGGTTTACCGTTCACGACAGAGTCCTGGCTCACCCGCCAGTAGTACACCTGATCCTGGATCCAGGAGATGCCGGGCGTCCAGGATAATAAGGCGCCATCGATCGCAATAGATTGACTGAGACGCGCCGGACTGGTGAAGTCCGGTAACGTATCGAGTTCGATGCGGTAGGTATTGCCGGCGGCAGCCCCGTTTGAAACCGAGGCATAGAGTGTCAGGTCCTGGCTGAATACAATCGCGTAATCCGTCGGATAGGTGGGAGCGATCGCTTCCGAGACAACCCGGAAGTTAAAGCCGGAACCATAATAGTTGTTGTTTTCCGCTGCCGGGTCCGGCCACTCCGCAATGGCATTCTCCGGGTCCAGGGTGAAATAAAGCTGGTTTTCTCCGGCTGGCGCCTCCCCCACGGGCAGTTTGATGGAAAGGGTCTCTTCTGCGGATGGCGATTTGATCCGGCGGGAATAAACCGGCGATACCTGACCATCAGGGGTCTGTCGTTCGATCAGCAACATGACCGAATCAGGCTGTGTCCGGCCCAGATTTGCAACGGTAATCGCAACGGTGAAGCTATCCGAGGTGGTGGTTAACAGCTGCGGGCTGATGGATGCACTCTGCGGCTTAAACGTATAGTCTGGCCCCTGGGAGACATTCAGCCGGATGACCGGATCGCCCTGGTAGGTGATCTCCTCGCGGATCAACTGCATGGGTACATTTTGTTGACTGGTAAAAGCGGCGACGGTTTGTTGCATCACCTTGCCAAACGGTGCGCCGTACCATTCATTGCCCAACAACCGGTAATGTTCCTGCTGGAAGATGGACAGGGAACTGATGTATCCGGTACCGGATGTAGCTACATAGCCGATGGCCCCCAGCGTAGGATGCAGAACCATGTTTTCGCTGGCCGAGAGGATGGGCGTATGGATGTTTCCCGTATAACACCCCAGCGAATACATCATGGGGTTTTTACCGGCATTGTTCAGTTGGGTAGCCTGGTCAATGACAAATTGGGTGGTGACCACCGACCCATGACCAAAATAGGTCTTAAGCAGTACCCCTGCATTCAAGGCGTCCAGGATCTCGTCGGTCTGGGAAATGGCCAGTACCTCGGTATTTTCCTTGGAAACTGTCTTAACTTCTGCCCCCAGCAGGTTGGTCTCGGCTTCCCGCGCCATTGCCTCCAGGGCATTATTAATAATGGTCTGTTGCGCCGGGCCTGTCCCGGCGCTCAGATGCAGGATGCGTTTGGTCCAGATGCGGTCTTCATAGGTATCGGGCAAATTGCGTTGGTTGTCCTCGTAGGTTTTTACTTTCTGCAGGTATTCCAGGATCTGCTCCCCTTCGGTGACCGCCAGTCTTCCTACCGGATAAGCCGGCACGTCCTCAAATCCCCTTGCGACCAGCAAATTATCCCCGGCCGGATCGCCAAACGATGGCAGCCACACGGGTAAGCTGGGATCATTGCGTTTGGTAGGATATTCCAGGCTTTTACCGATCAGGAAGATGTAGTGCTCTTTCGTCGAGTTCTGGGCAACGGCCTGAATGGCATTCTTGATGGCCAACGGATGACGATCGATGCCATAGGCAAAGGTATTGGTCAGTGCTTCGCTGTTCAGGATGGTGGTTGTCCAGCCTCCTCCTTCGGCAGAAGCACGATAGGCGGCATATTGTTCCACCTCCGGTAAAAATGCCGGATTGGTGATGAACAGGATTTGTCCGGGCTGGCTTACATCGGCAAATTGAACCGGTGTCAGGGTAGTAATGCTTTGGATGGAATCCATAGAACTGAGGTACCAGGAGGAGGTGTCATCCGCCGGAAATACCATCGCAGCATCGTTTACAGACAGGTACTGTCCCAGCCCGGGATTCCATGCAGCCCAATGCAACTGCGCGGAATCGACGGTAACAGACTGTGCGCTGGCAAATGTATCAAGCCGGATCCAACCTTTCGGCAATTGTGTAAATGCCCGTGGATAACGCACATTGACAAATCCCAAATAATGCCGGTCCTGGCTGCCAGCCAAACCCTGAATGCGGATGTTGTTTCTCGCTTTGGCGGAAGGAAGCGTATAATGCAACCTGCGGGCCTCAATGCCGGTAAAAAGTAACGTATCCAGGGGCATTCCATTCCATTGCACCAGGATCTGGTGTTCTTCATCCCGGGTCGCAAAACCTGCATCCAGGACGGGATCCGGCCCTCCGGTATAGAGGTCGGGTGTCTCAACGGTATAACTCGAAGTAACCCTCAGCGAAGCTCCATACCCTTCGCCAGGCACATAATGGGCAAATTTTACGCTGGTATTATTCAGCTCATAGGGTTTATAATAGGTCGTATTGAAAGCCAGGAGTACGTCCTGCCAGAACCAGGACGCTGGCTCGGAAGCATCAGCCTGGGTTGCGGAATACCGGCGATGTTCCCCCGGTCCCCAGGTGAGGTAATAGACCGCCGTGTCGGTATATAAACTGTAATAAGGATTCAGCTGGTCCGCCTCGCCTCCTTCGTAGAGGAAGGCATCGATCTCGCCACGGTTTTGTTGCCCCACAAACTCCAGATACTCACCAGAGATACGTAATGGAACCTCCTGGCCGTTGTGAACAAGTTGGTAGGCGTCCTCCGGAATGGAGGCGGTTGGTATTCCGCCATTTTGCAGGGTTTCATACGAAATACGGTAGACACCATCCTCCACTACTTTGAAGGAAAAATAGGACTGCCCCGGCTGAATCCACTCGTTCCCCAGAAGGGTGTCGGTGGAGGAAATCATTTGGGCTGAACCCTGTGCTGACAGCATGATCCACACGAACAGACCTGCCAGCCGTAGCGGGATGGATGCGTTAGATGTAGGGGTGACTCGCATGTGAATTTGTAACTTGTTTCGTGTATTCATTCAAAAATACATAATCCCGGGGTGTTGGTGGCAATGATTCTATGGGCAACAATAGGTAGCGGGCTGATCCTCGTGGGTTATTACTATTACTATTTTAAGGCCCTCAATCAACCGATAGCTCCCGGTGAAAAGATGGAAACTGAACCCGTAGCCTTGTTGATCTGTGTCAAAAACGGGATCGAAGAGGTCAGGCAGAACCTGTCTTCGTGGTGTGAGCAGGAATATCCGGATTACGAAGTGGTGATCATCGATGACCACTCCACCGACGGTTTGTGCACATATTTGCAGGAAATGCAGGATTCTTATCCGCATCTGTCCAGCTACAATGCTCCGGTTGGAATCAAGGATTTACCCGGGAAAAAAGCCGCCTTGCAGTATGGACTCCAACAGATAAAAAAGCCCTGGGTACTGATGACCGATGCCGATTGCCGTCCGGCTACCCGGTTCTGGATCCGCGAAATGATGGATGCCCGCACCCGGCCAACCTCCCAATGCATCTTGGGCTATAGTCCCCTGGAGAGAACATCTGCCCTGCAGTCCCGGTGGATGGCCTTTGAGACATCCTGGGTGGCCCTGCAATACCTGGGATTTGCCCGGCAAAGAGAAGCCTACATGGGCGTTGGACGCAATCTGCTGATACTTCGGGACGTTGCTCTCGCTGCGGATCTGCATCCGGAAATGGCCAGCGGCGACGACGATTTTCTGGTGCAGGCCGTGGATCCCAAAAACATTGAGGTCTGTTTTCACCAACAGGCGTGGACCCGGACTTTAGCTCCTGAATCATGGGCCTCCTGGTGGAAGCGCAAAACCCGACACTCCCAGACTGCTTTGATTTATCCCGGGAAGATCCGGTTAAAACTGGCCTTAATAAGCGCTTCACTGGGGATATACTACCTGGGACTAATTACCCTGCTCCTCACTTGGCATGGCTGGTGGACGGTGATGATCTGGATCTTATGCACACTGACCGTTTTGCCTGTTCGGTACCCTTTGATCCGGAAATTGGAAATCCCGCGATATACCTGGTGGTGGGCAGAGCCCTTGTTGGTTCTGGCTTACGGACTGGTGGGATTGCGGATGCTGTTTCAATCCAGAAAGACCTGGAATTAACCGGAGAAAGACCAAAAGTTTCGCATCTGGTCCAGGCGGGTAAGGAAACCTCCAGGATGTTTTTTAATGCGGTAATAATACCCGACCTCAGCTCCAAAATAACTGTTCCAGAATGCGACGCCGGGAATTTTGCTGCCCATAAAATTGATGCCCTTCTGTTGTCCAATGCCATATTTGATGATCTCATAATGCAGCCATTTATGGGCATTACGTGGACCTTCAGCATAGTTTTGTCCACTCAAGAGGCTATATATGCAATTCTGGTCTTCGTAATACAGGGTTGCCGCTAAAAGTTCACCGTTAGCATCCAATGCCCCCATGAGATCTCCCGACCGGTGTTTCCGGATGTGCATTACTATCCGCCCGATCAAAGTTCGTGAAAATGGAACCTGACTGGATCGCCGTTGGAAGGATTGAGAAATCAGGGCGAAAAAGGCATCTGCATCGATCGCTCTGCTTTTAAACTGACCCTGACTTTGGTTTAGCTGCTGACGGAGTTTTTTCTGTAAACCCGGGTAAATGTCGTCCATGGATCCGGACAATATAAAGGTTGGCTCTGCCGAAAATTGCAGATAGGAATTCCAGCTAACGGGGTGTTTTAACACCGGATCAAGGGATAAATGCACATAATCGTAAGCAACCATTTGCTTGGCCAATTCCACAATTGCTGAACCATTATCCATCCCTTCCGCGATCCAGGGTCCGGAATGCGGGGTAAGATATGGCGTGGTGACGATGCGATATCCCCATTTATTACGCAAACGGAAGGGTATGAATGCCTGTAGTTTACCGTCTTTCTCCTGGGCGATCACATCCCATTCACCTGGACAGACCACCTCCATCCAGCTGGGCTTCAGGAAAAAAGGAACTTGCGGATGATCCTCGATGAGCTGGTGTAATGTGTGGTTTTTCATGGGCGGAAGACTTCAATGCACTGGATTTGTTCCGCCCCAAATCGCTTGAAATACGTGGCCACTCCCGGGATGCTGCTGCCCTCAAAATCGAAGATACGTCCGGTTTTCAGCGCCCATTTAATGCCCTGCCACACCAGGAGACTATTACCCTGGTTATTGGAAATGCGGGTATCCCGGAAGGCGGTCAGGTAATAGACGGAATCCGCGTCCGCTACGAAGAGGGCGCCAGCCATGGTTTTGCCCTGCTCGTCAACCGCAAGCCTGGCCTTCAACCGATCAGAACCCTGATATTCGCCGAGGATGTTCATCAACGCCTGGCGGTAAGCTGCCAGGTTCCCTACCCTGCGCTCCTCGAGATGCCCGATGGCCTGCCGGGTAAACGCTTCCTGATCAGTCACCTCGACAATCCGGTATTTTCGCTGGGCCTGGCGGATGTCCCGCTGCATTTTTTTATCCAGTGCAGCAAAATGCTGCTCCGGGGTTTCACCCGGTTGAATGAGATGGGTGACCCTGGGCTTGTTTTGCATCCCTTCCCACCGGAAAGGCAGATCATGGGGTATGGTATAATGCAATTTCCAGCGGATGAAACGTACCCGCCGCCACCTTGTCATCGCTTGATGGACCTGTTCCTGATACCGGTGTAAAAACGCATGCACCGTGGTTTTTACCGGGTCTTCAGCCAGGAAGGGTCCAACATAGGGCGTAAACAGCGGCGTGTGCAACAACCGGAATAGGCGATACCGGTATCCAAATTGGAATGGCAATGCAAAGGTCAGTACTCCAGCGGCATCAGTGGCGATAGCCGCACTCCACCCCTGGGTACCGCATACCGTATCCAGCCAGCGCGGGTCGAGGTACAACGGCAAATCACTCCGCCCCTGGCAAAAAACCCGGTACTCTTCACGGCAGGCCTTTATTTGGCTGCTGAAAGAGCTATCTTTGCCGTGAAGTGAAGGGTCCATGAATTTGCAAATCCTGTTTGATTATTTTCCTCATCTGACGGAGCAGCAACGCGAGCAGTTCGCCCGGTTAGGCCCGCTTTACGCCGACTGGAATGCTAAAATAAACGTTATCTCCCGGAAAGATCTGGACCAATTGTATGAGCATCATGTGCTGCATTCGCTGGCGATCGGAAAATGGATCCGGTTTACCGCCGGTAGCCGCGTCCTGGATGTGGGTACAGGTGGTGGATTTCCCGGCATCCCTCTGGCGATCCTCTTTCCGGAGGTAGAATTTCATCTGGTGGATTCCATCCGTAAAAAGATTACCGTCGTTCAGGATATTGCAGAACAAACGGGTCTGAAAAATGTGAAAGCCTACCAGGCCCGGGTGGAAACATTAACGGAGAAATACGACTTCATTCTGGCCAGAGCGGTTGCCGAAACCAAGCAACTGTTCCTTTGGACACGGAAATTAATTTCCACCAAAGAGAAAAACGCTGTGCCAAACGGATGGATCTTCCTGAAAGGCGGTTCGGTACGGGAAGAATTAAAAACGGAATTTAGAAATATGTACCATGAATTAACCCCAATTCAGGATATATTTCCATTGGAATACTTTAACGACAAATACATTGTCTACATCCAGCGATAATTACAGAAATATCTGTTTACAATAAAATCGTATTCGGATGAAATCCTCGTGCAAGCACTTAAATCGCTGAATGACAGCAGATAGTTATTTTACCAGGAAACCAATATTCAGAAAAATACGCTAGGGCACATATTTGGATCAGATGATTTTACCAGAATTGATACGATTAATAACAAATTATACCAATTGATGAAGAAGGAGGCCAGTACCTATGCATTGATCATGGCCGGTGGTGTCGGATCCCGTTTTTGGCCCGCCAGCCGTGAGGCATTACCCAAGCAATTTCTGGACATGATGGGTGTGGGTAAGTCCCTCCTTCGTCTGACCTACGAGCGGTTCCTCGATAGTTGTCCAATCGAAAATATTTACGTTTTGACCCATGAAAAATATTTTGACCTGGTCCTCGAACATCTGCCCGAGCTGAAGCCCCATCAGGTGATCACCGAACCAACCCGCAACAATACCGCTCCCTGCATCGCCTATGCCACTTTCAAATTGCGGCAGCTGGATCCGGATGCAGTCCTCGTCGTGTCCCCTGCCGATCATGTAATCCTGCAACCGCAGGTGTTTACGGAAGTCATTGCGGAAGCGACAAGTTATGCTGCTCAAAATCCGTGTATTGTAACCATCGGCATCACGCCCTCACGTCCGGATACGGGCTATGGTTATATCCGGATGGGAACGGGGAAAACCACCGGAAAACATCCGATATATCAGGTTGAAGCCTTCACTGAAAAACCGGACCACGACCGGGCGGAAGCATATATCCAATCCGGTAAATACGTATGGAATGCCGGACTATTCGTCTTTCAGGCAGCCTTTATGCAAAACACATTCCATATGCTGGCCCCCGAGATTTACCGGCATTTGAGCCCGGATGTCATACCCTACAACACCCGGGGAGAAGCCGATGCCATCAAAACGAATTATCCGCTGACCCCATCCATTTCGGTCGACTATGCCATCATGGAAAAATGTGCATCAACGTATACGATTCCTGCCGATTTTGGCTGGTCCGATCTGGGCACCTGGGCTTCTTTATTTGCTGAGCGTAAAAAATCTGAAAATCACAACGTTACCGATGCGGCACCGCTGGATCTGGAGGAAGTACACAATTGCCTGATCCGGCTCCCACAAGGCAAGTTGGGAGTCATCCGGGGGCTGGATGATTTTCTGGTCATCGATGAGCAGGATGTATTGCTCATTTATCCCAAAGGCTATGAGCAGGAAATCAAAGCGGTGACCCGGCGACTGAAAGAAAGGGGACTGGAAGGTTTTCTGTAAGCAACATTTGGTCTGTTTCGCTCGTTAACAAGCTGATTTACAGCGGTTAAACATTCGTTAAAAACCATGCCATATGGTGATGGATTGATTGTATAACTGGCTTGACAACCAATAATTTAGAATAAAGCGGTGCAAAATCCCATCTTAACAAGCCGAAACTTTCTGGGCTCTCTACCAGTCATAAAAGAGAATTTAGTGCGTAAATAGTATTTTAGCGCACGATTTGAATGAATCATCAAACCACGCTTAAACTGTTGAAAATGAAACGGATAGTTTTGAGTATGATGCTCGTTTTTCTGGGCTCTTTAGCGATCAAGGCACAAAAGAGCATTGTGATCGACATCAATTACATTATGGAGAACCTGGGTAGCTATAAAAAAGCTCAGGAACAACTGGATCAGCTATCGGCCACCTGGCGCCAGGAGATCTCTGAAAAACAAGATCAAATCAAGGGATTGTATAACAAATACCAGGCGGATCAGGTCCTGCTGAACGACGAAATGCGCCGCCAGCGGGAAGATGAGATCACCGCTCAGGAAAAGGCGGTTATGGAACTGCAGCGCAGCAAGTTTGGTCCCGAAGGCGAACTATTCCAAAAACGCAAAGAACTGGTTCAGCCGATTCAGGATAAAGTGTATGCCGCCATCGAAGAATATGCAACCAGCAGGGATTACGATATGGTCTTTGATACATCCGGTTCCATCATCTATGTGAATCCGACGTACGATAAAACCGAAGATATCCTCAAGAAAGTCCAGTAATCCACCAAAGCTGGATAGAGAAAATTTAATATTTTTGCACCGCTTTTGATAAAAACTTTAAATCTAACGTTCAGATGAAATCATTTACAATGACTGCCATATTTGCTTTCTTTTGTTTTATCTCGGCCGGCGTGGCCCAGCAAAAGATCGCATTCATCAATTCAGCGATGATCCTCTCCGAAATGCCAGAGGTCAAATCTGCTGATACCGAAATGGAAGCCATGCGCTCACAGTCGCAAAAGAAACTGGAACAACGGGTGACAACCTGGCAAGGCAAGGTCCAGGATCTTCAGCGCAAATCACAATCCGGTGAACTGTCTCCCAAACAACAAGCCGACGAGGAAGACCGCCTCACCCAGGAACAGCAAGAAATATCCAAACTGGAACAAGACATGACCGAAAGTCTGCAGAAAAAACGCGACGAGCTCCTGCAGCCGATCTACGATAAAGTCAACGAAGCCATCAAGGCTATGGCTAAAGAAAAAGGTTGGGATATTGTTTTCGACGCATCCCCGGGCATCCTATATGTCAACGATGCCATTGACGCGACCGATATGATAAAAACCAAATTGGGATTGAAGTAAGCTTCATCCAATCAAAAGATAATTCGAAAGGCTTCCGGCATACCCGGGAGCCTTTTATTTTTTTAGCTATTCCAATAAATTGCATGGTCTTAACCGGTCCCTAAAAACATTAACATGGCATCGACAAAAACAAAGCTTGGTCTGGATGCGATACTGCTCCTGGGTGATCCCCGCCTCCGTGAGGTTTGTGCGCCGGTAACGCCTGAAGAAGTTGAAGCCTTAAAACCCTGGTTTGATCGCATGCATCAGTTAATCCTTTTGTTCCGTAAAACCTATGGCCGGGGACGGGCGATCGCGGCGCCTCAGGTGAGCCTTCTTAAGCGGGTGGTGTGTATGTACATTGATGAACCGCTGGTTCTGATCAATCCGGTATTTACCCAGCGGAGCGATGAGCAATTCGAACTGTGGGACGATTGCATGTCTTTTCCCAATCTCATGGTCCGGCTGAAGCGGCACCATTCGGTTCAATTACAATTCCTGGATCAGCACTGGCAACCGCATACCTGGGATCTGGAAGGCGACTTGTCCGAGTTGCTGCAGCATGAATTGGATCATCTGGATGGCATTCTGTCGTTAGACCATGCCCGCAATACCGATGATTTGAAATGGGTGGTGTAATTGTGTGCGTGTTTTCATATTGACGTGTTCTCGTGTTTCCGCACTTAGACCCAATTCCTTACCATACTTCATTTCGACCAAACCGTGCTAAAGCGGTAAGATCTCTATGAACGTGCTTAGATGAATGGGTGCTATTTGTGTATAGCATATTGCGACAGCTACCTGACTTCAAATCATTCGTGTAATTCGTGGCTGAAAATATATACGAATAGCGTACCGCTTATAGCCCCCGGTTATTCTTCTTCCGAAGCGCCATCCGGATCTTCGGCAATAATGGTTCCTGTCATTTCTGCAGCTGAAACTTGCGGCTTGGATTTGAATACTTCGCGATGAAACAGCAGGATGCTTATCACACCGATCGAAATGGAAGCATCGGCCAGGTTAAATACCGGGCGGAAAAACTCCAGGCGGTTACCACCGATGAGTGGCACCCAGTCCGGCCAGATCGAACGGTACATAGGGAAATACAGCATATCGACGACACGGCCATAAAAAAACGGAGCGTATCCTCCTTCGGCAGGCAGAAACTCCGCTACGCCGCCATGATAGGAAGATTCGGAAAACAGCAAGCCATAAAAGGCGCTGTCCAGGATATTTCCGATGGCGCCGGCGAGGATCAAAGAAAAGCAAAACACCAGTCCAAAGCGGGGATGATGGCCGATCAGCCACCGCAGAATGTAGATTAGAAAACCGACGGCAATGATGCGGAAAATGCCCAGTGCCAGCTTACCCACGCTCCCGCCAAATTCCAGGCCAAAGGCCATACCGGGATTCTCCACAAAATGGATGCGTGCCCACTGAAAACCCAGAATGTTAAATTCATCCCCGATATTCATATGTGTTTTAACCCAAAACTTAAACGTTTGATCCAGGATCAGCACCCCTAAAACGGTGAGGATGACCCACCAAACGCGCTTGCGAATAACGTCTTTAGTGATTTCCAATCGGTACGATTATGGTGCTGTCCTTAAATGTTTGATTAGCGGTTGCCATTCTTCTTGGCTTCAATTGAGAGGGTGGCATGTGGTACGGCTCTTAAGCGGTCTTTGGAGATCAGCTTGCCGGTTTCACGGCAGACACCGTACACTTTATTTTTGATCCGGATTTTGGCATTCTCCAGATGCTGGATATGCTTCTGCATCCTGCTCGCCAGTGTATTGATATGCTCGGTTTCCATCGTTCCCAGGCCATCATCCAGTCCCTTGATCTTGGCATCAGGGTTATCCGCCATTTCTTCTAACTGTGCCTGATAAAACTTCAATTGCGATCGAGACTCATCCAGTTTCTCATCAATAAGTTGTTCAAATTCCTGAAGCTCTTCGTCGCTGTACCGGGTTTTAATCTTTTCGTATGCCATTTCCTTCCGCGGTTAAACAAATTCTGACGAGGTGCAAAAATAAGTTTTTTTATTCAATGTGAAGAAAGCAACCCGTCTATTGATTGCAAATCGCTTCTTCATATTAACATATTTTGGCAAGTGTTTTGATTTATATTGGTTGCATCATTGCGACGAACCAAGGCTATCGGGTAACCAAAACCAGTCTCAGAAAAACGTGTGGATCTTACGAATCCGAATCGTCATCTTCCGATAGCTTTGGTTTCTTGGTGAGTGCGTTTGCCCGCGCTTCATCGTATGACCTCCGGTTTCTTGCTAAATCCATTGCCAAATAGACTGCTGCCCGGTAAGACGACGGGTCAGCCTCATTTTTACCCGCCAGATCAAATGCGGTCCCGTGTCCAGGTGATGTTCTGACTACCGGCAATCCAGCCGTATAATTAACCCCCGTCGCAAAAGCCATTGTCTTGAACGGAATCAACCCCTGATCGTGGTACATAGCCAGGATCGCATCGAATTTACGGTGTGACAGGCTGCCAAAAAATCCGTCAGCAGGGTACGGTCCCATGACCAGATGCCCTTCGGCTTTGAATCCCTGGATCACTGGAATGATGGTATTATTCTCTTCATCACCCATTAATCCGTCGTCACTCGCATGCGGATTGAGTCCTAACACCGCTACGGTGGGCTTCTCAATACCAAAATCGCGCTGCAGGGACTGGATCAGAATGTTCAGTTTATTTTTTAAACGCTCGGGGGTGATCATATCCGGCACATCTCTGAGCGCTACATGATCCGTCACTACGCCGATGCGCAATGAGCCATCCACCATAAGCATCAGATTTTCCGGTGCTTCAAAAGCCTGGGTAAGGAAGTCGGTATGCCCTTTATAGGGAAAACTGGCTAATTGCATGGCCTGTTTGTGGATGGGAGCTGTTACCAGTGCATCCAGATAGCCATCTTTGAGGTCACGAACAGCCGCGTCCAGCGAAATGTATGCGTATTTACCGCCTTCTTCATTTACCTGGCCCAGACTGATGTTTACATTCTCACTCCAGCAGTTCACGATATTGATCTTGCCGGGCTGCAGATTTTCTGCATTGCGAAAATTAACCAGGGGCAGATCCTGTCCTTTGAGAATGTTTTTATGGTACGATACAACCTTGGAGGATGCATAGATTACCGGAATGCAATAATCCAGTAGGCGGAAATTGGAAAAGGTCTTCAAAATCACTTCCAAGCCAATGCCATTGATATCTCCTGCCGTTAATCCAATTCGGGTTAGTTGCATAATACAGGTAAATAGGTTAGATGAAGAAATGTACCTTTGCGCGTGCGAAGATACCAAAAAATTGAGCACGGGGTGAAAGCCAAGAAATACCTGGGGCAACACTTTTTACACCAGAGATCCACTGCGGAAAAAATCGTTCGGTTGCTTTCCGATCTCCCGGAATCCGATCTCGTTGTTGAGATTGGCCCCGGTCATGGAGCCCTGACGGAACACCTTATCCAGTTAGTTCACAAACCAATCCTGCTGATCGAGACCGACCAGGATTTGATTGCTGAACTTCAGCATAACTATCCTCAATGTGAAGTCATCCATGCCGACTTTCTAAAACTGGATTTAACGACCATCACGGGAGGCAGGACCATGCAGATCATCGGTAACTTTCCCTACAATATCTCATCTCAGATCGTCTTTCGCATCCTGGATAACGTACAATACATCCCGGAAGTGGTTGGTATGTTTCAGAAGGAAATGGCCGACCGGATAGCTTCAAAACCAGGAAGCAAGTCTTATGGCATATTGTCCGTACTGACGCAGGCCTGGTACCGGGTAGAATCGTGTATCGCCGTATCTCCCGGACACTTCACTCCACCGCCGAAAGTCCAGTCTTCTGTCATCAGCATGCACCGGTTGGAAACAATAGATCCACGCGCTGAAGAACCAATGTTCAGGACCATTGTTAAGTCTTCCTTTAACCAGCGCCGTAAAATGCTCCGAAATTCATTGAAGGCATTTTATCCGGAGACCTTGCTGGCTGAAGAAGCCATTTTCACACGTAGACCTGAACAATTAACTTTACAGGACTTTTACTATCTAACAACTTTGTGTCTAAAACATCAATCATGAGTCTTGAACAAAATGTGATGACCGCACTGAAGGAAGCGATGAAAGCCAAAGATCAGGGTGCCCTGCGGGCGCTCCGGGCTATAAAGTCGGAAATTTTATTGTTTCAGACCAGTGGTACGCACGCCGAACTCGATGATGCGGCAGAAATTAAGCTGTTGCAGAAAATGATCAAACAGCGCAAGGACTCCCTGGATATCTATGAAAAAGAAAACCGGCAGGATCTGGCCGCAAAAGAAATTGAAGAAATCGAAGTCATCGAACAGTTTTTACCCAAACAAATGTCGGATGAGGATCTGAAAGGTGTAATCACTTCCATCATTCAATCGACCGGTGCGAGTTCAATCAAAGATATGGGAAAAGTGATGGGTATGGCCTCCAAACAAGTCGCTGGCAAAGCAGAGGGTGCCCGAATCGCGGCTATGGTCAAATCACTCCTCGGCGGATAATTCCTCCCAGCGGTCGATGAAATCGTCATAGGCTTCAAACGACTTAACCCCGGTGGTTTCTTCATCTCCCCCGTCGATCATGACGGCCCATACGCCGTAATCAGCAGCAACGTCCAGACACTGAAGATCCGGCGTATCCACCCATAAGATCACTTCCTGGCCCTGGGGAAAAGCAGTCTGAAATGCCAGCCAATCCCTTTGCCTGACGATCCAGGTCGCCTCATCAAGTGTCTTTACCAGGTCCGGATCCCAGGTCCGGAACCGATGGATGGGAAGGCTCCATCCCGTTGCATCGGTCCAGATACCCTCCGCCAGGGAAGCTATCGCCGGAGAGATCTGTTCCGGCTGTGTAGTGTGAACATAAATATGAGGGCCAGAAATCCACTCCACGATGGCTGAAATCTGTGGCTCCTCCAGGTCCGGATTGTCCAGGTCAAAAAACAGGGCATAACAACCCCGGGCGGCGAAATAACGGGCGTCGGTTAAATTTGTAATTTGGTTAGCTATAAGCTTCATGAATTACGATGGTTTCTGATCCTCCTTCCTCTCCGCATTATTACGAACTGGTGTACGAAGTAACCAAAAATATTCCATTCGGGCGGGTCTCAACCTATGGGGCCATTGCTGACTACCTGGCCCTGGGCTCTGCCCGCATGGTGGGCTGGGCCTTGCATCAATGTAGAAATCTGGGTGAAGGTGTTCCCGCCCACCGGGTAGTGAACCGTAAGGGAGAACTCTCCGGCCGCATTCATTTTCGCACTCCCACACTCATGCAGGAATTACTGGAAGCCGAAGGGGTCGTGGTCGTCGACGATAAGGTGCAGGATTTTAAAACCATTTACTGGCATCCGCAGGAAATGGAGGATTGATCACCAGACTTTTTTGATGGCCGGGTTTAGGATCCACTTGCTCCATTTTTCATTAAACCCGTGGACAGTCTGTGTCCGGTGGTTAGACTGATCTTCGACCGGATACCCGTTATTGACCCATTCGAAGATGCTGCCATAAAGGTTCTTCACATTGGAATAGCCGAGCTTGGTGATCTTCTCAGCGATCTTTTCACTGCGATACCCGATGGAACAATAGACGACGATCGGTTTGTTCTTAGGGATATCCTGCAGGATGTCCTTGTCCCAATCCTTATAGCCGATGCATTGTGCTCCGGGGATGTGACTGACTGCATATTCTGCCGGCTCACGAGCATCCAATAACAAAATGGAGTCCGGAGGTGCTGTATGCAGGGTCTGTACATCCATCAGTGGTACTGTAAAACTTAACCAGTCTCTGACTTCCTGATCAAATGCCGGGTTCTGACAATGCATTTTCGTTTGGGATTGGCCATTGGTCGAACAAGCGGACCAAAAGATAAGGAATGAAAGTAAAGCAAATGATCTCATACTTCAATCTTTTCAGGTCCCATACCCATAGCATCAAACAATACTTTCGTCTGATCCTCCCGACGTAACGACAACTGGTGTTCCAGCCATTGTCTCACCGGACCGGCTATATCTGCCGGATAAAGCAAATGCAGGTTAGGGCCGGCATCCAATGTGAAATAAAGGGGATGTGAGGTTTCATGGCGATAAGTTCGTACGGCTTCTATCCACGCCAGAGTCTCTGGTTTCATCAGTGTATAGCCGGGTCGTGAACACATCATCAGGGCATGCAGCGTCATCGCTTCTTCCTCTGCAATGATGCCGAAATGTTCAAGATCGCCCTGTGCCAGGGCACCCAATAATTCGGTCATGTTATTCCTGGCCTGGGCATACCGGGCCTCTGCAAACGGATGATTTTCCATCAACCCGTGGCCGGCTGAGCTGGAAACGGACTTTACTCCGCTGTGTACAATGAGGATGGTATCCTGATATTGATCAAAAATGGAATGAAGCTCCGGAACAGGTACAGCATAAAGGTCCGAGCTGTGCCTAATATCCGGGAGTTTTCCCCAGATGGCTGCCCTGGGATAGACTGACCGGCAGGCACTGCCGGAAGCCAAGCGGCTCAGAAAAGAGGCACGGTTCAGAAATTCATCCGGATCCTCATGTATCCCTAACAGCTGCTGCTCCATATCGACCAGGCCCAGTACCAGTGCACTCATGGAAGAAGCCGAGGATGCGATCCCGGCGGAATGGGGAAATGAATTTTCAGAGTCAATGGTAAGATCCCATTGCTGCAAATGGGGAAGGTATTGCCGGATGGACGAGAGGTAGTTTTTAATGCGCTCCGCAAAAGGAGGGTTTTCTTTTCCGGAAAAACGAAAGGTGATCTGTCCGCTGCCTGGCTGATATGCTAACCGTGTTTCGGTGTAGGCCTTGGACAGGGTAAAACTCAGAGAAGGGTTTTGGGGAATCTGTCCCGATTTCTTACCCCAGTACTTGACGATGGCTATATTCGAAGGACTGCGCCAGGTAATGTACGAATCTGACAAAGCTATTTTTCTTCCAAATTTATGTCAAAATCCTGCAATACCAGGTCCAGGATAGGATCTTTACCAGGTTCGTATTTGTCCTTCAGTGCGTAACCATAGAGTTTACCTAACGTACTCCAGTACGTGGCGGTAGCTCCGCCTTTCAACTCCTTGATCACTTCATAGATCGGGACATCGAGTTCGTTCTCGATCATCGAGATCAGGATATGTCCCTGGGTACGGGACAGGTTTTTCAGTGTTTCTGTAAACTCATCCTTCATCTGCTTGTGCACATCGTTTACATAGCGTCGCTGTTTGCGTCGCTTCAACCCATCGGTCTCGCCCTTGATGTCCTGATAAACCTGTATGGCTTTCACTGCATAGGGATATACCTTCAGGGCATATCTCCGGTAAAGCTGGTAACGGCGGAATTCTTCATTATCAGCAAAGCTCCGCGGTGCTGATATGGATACACTTTCAAGATTGATGATGTACAAGGTATCCGGCTCACTGGAAGGCATCGGTGTATAGAATGGCCCCATGGTGCTCTGGGCTGCAATCTGACCATTCGCATGAATCGCCCATCCAAAAATCAAGACTAAAAAGGAAAGGTATACCCTCATAATATTTAAGAACGTTCAATATACAACCAATTCATGCAATGAACAGTTTCAACAATCTGAGCAAACCAGCTACCAGGAGATGTTAATATCAGGTTGATGTTAAAATCCAGCATATCTATTCGATACAAATTACTTAAATTTCCAATATGTAATGTGGTGAATTCGATTAACTTTGTCGGCACATTGGACAAAATGATTAAGAGCGGCTCCCTGATTTTGTTATTCCTGCTGGCTGGTATTGTGCCGGCTGTTGCCCAATACACCCTGGAGCGCCTGGATGATCAGATCAATACGTCCTATGATGAGATCGGTCCGGTAGTGACGCCGGACGGAGGAACTCTGTTTTTTACCCGCGTCGGAGACCCTACCTTTAAAAAGACACTTTACCAGTTCAATCACGATCTCTCCGCCGAATTGAACAGTGACGAATATTTCAAATTATTAGGTTCCATCTATTCACAGCTGGCCAATAAGTCCATTTCGTCGCCGGTGTCGTCCGGATTCAACCAGGATGTCTGGATGGCGACCAGTGCCCATGGCGTTTTTGATAAAATTTACCACCCGGGGTTTCCGTTGAACAACGCCTTGCCAAACAGCATCTGTGCCTATTCCGAGGCCGATCAATCGTTGCTCATCATCAACCAATTTGGCAAGGATGGCAGTCTCTACCATGGATTTTCCAAGATCAGGCAGACTGAACATGCCGAATTTGATTTTCCGGAGCCAATCTATATCTATGACTTTTATTCAAAGTCCGATGATGTAAGTGCAGCCCTGAGTTACGACAATGACGTGATTATTCTCGCGTTGGAACGCAATGATTCACGCGGCGATCAGGATCTGTACATTTCCTTTAAGGTGAAAGACAATTTGTGGAGCAGCCCCATCAGCCTTGGTCCTGATATCAATACCGCTTTCCGGGAGAGCACACCTTATTTATCCCGGGACAAGAAAAGACTCTTCTTTGCATCCAATCGTCCCGGGTCGGAGGGGATGGACATCTATGTATCCCGGCGTATTGACGTCCACTGGTCAAAATGGACCAAGCCCCGCAAAGTGGCCGGACCGGTTAACGGACCCTACGACGATACCCAGCCTTACTATTCCGAGATTGATGACTATTTCTATTTTACCTCAAACCGGGAAGGCTCTTACGACATTTACCGGGTCAATTTCAGTCCTAACCGCACTGCACCGCGACTGGTCACGATCCAGGGCCGGGTCCTGGATGAACAAACACAGGAACCTATCCGGGCTGAATTAACCTATTCTTCGCTCGGACCGATACGTCAGAATTATTTTTTCCGGACGCAGAATGGTATGTATTCCATCCAATTGCAGGCTGCAAATACCATCCAGATCCAGGCTTCCCAACATGGCTACCTGAGCAACGTAATTGAAATAGACCCGGACTCCTGGCAGCAGGGATCAGACTCGATCCTGTATGTGGACATTCCCCTGGAACCCATCAAGGAAGACCGGAAGATCGAAGTTAGCAACATCTTCTTTGAGCAGTCCAAACCGAAAATATTACCGGAATCGTATCCGGAACTAAACCGGCTGGTGCAATTACTGAAACAGAATCCCTCCATACACATTGTCATCGAGGGACATACGGATAATGTGGGTGATCTGAATGCCAACATTGAATTATCCAAGAAGCGTGCCCTGGGTATCAAAGAATACCTGGTCTATAATGGTATCGATAAAAACCGCATCGAAACCGCCGGGTATGGCCCCACAAAACCATTGAATGACAACGCTACGGAGGAAAAACGACGTGCCAATCGACGGGTAGAAATCAAAATAACCAAAAGCAGTCCTTGACCTTGACCGGCATACCTGTAAATTTGCTTTCTTTGCGCTGGTTTTCACCAATGGTTATGAAAACATTCTTTCAATTACTCAGCATCCTTTTCCATCCACTTTTTTTTGCCATATACCTTTTGATCTTTTGGTTGTTGGTCAATCCATTTGCATTTGGTTTCAATCACTGGCAGGATGCGGATAAATTACTGATCTACGTATTTGTCCTGACGTTATTTATCCCGGGCATTATCATTTTTATGATGAAGCGCCTGGACATGATATCCTCGATCAGCATGCCGACCACGCAGGAGCGTATTGGTCCGTTGATCGTGACCTTCATCGCCTATCTATGGGTGTTTATGAACAGCCGCGATAACCCGGATATTCCGGATGTGTATACATTTTTCATTGCCAGCACCGTCTGTACCCTCGGTTTACTGTTTTTTATGAATGTGCTGATGCGGGTGAGCATTCACGGAGCTGGGATGGGCGCTTTAGCCACCTATTTTTTATTGTTGAACATCTACTACATACCATTCAATTTTAGTCAGAAGTGGACCATCTGGAATACATCCATCATCATAATCATCCTGGCCGGGCTGGTCGGTACAGGTCGTCTTTATCTGAAAAAACACGCCTGGAACGAACTCATGACCGGCTACCTGGTCGGAATACTGGGAACGCTGGCGGCTAATCTCATCATGTAATGGACCAAAACATTCAAAAAGACATCGAAGCCATTTGGGATGATCGCAGTTTATTAAGAGATCCCTCAGCACAAAATAAAATCCGTGAGGTCATCGAGGCCCTTGACAAGGGGCAGATCCGGGTGGCTGAACCCCAGGGGAGTGAATGGAAAGTGAATGACTGGATCAAGAAAGCGGTAGTCCTTTATTTTCCCCTGCAGCAAATGGAAACCATAGAGGTGGGTCCCTTTGAATTTCACGACAAAATTCCTCTTAAACGCGATTATGCCAAACAGGGTGTCCGGGTAGTCCCCCATGCCATCGCCCGTTATGGGTCCTATCTGGAAAGCGGGGTCATCATGATGCCCAGTTATGTAAATATTGGCGCTTATGTGGGCAGCGGGTCCATGGTGGATACCTGGGCTACCGTCGGTTCCTGTGCCCAGATCGGTAAAAATGTCCACCTCAGTGGCGGCGTAGGTATCGGTGGCGTACTGGAACCTCCCCAGGCTGCCCCGACCATTATCGAGGATAATTGCTTCATCGGCTCACGGTGCATCGTGGTGGAAGGTGTGCGCATCGAAAAAGAGGCGGTACTGGGTGCCAATGTGGTCCTTACCCAATCGACACACATCATCGATGTGACTGGAGGCGAACCTGTTGTCTTTAAGGGTCGGGTACCTGCCCGGTCAGTGGTTATACCCGGAAGTTATTCAAAATCCTTTCCTGCCGGAACCTATCAGGTCTCATGTGCCTTAATTATTGGAACACGACAGGAGAGTACGGATAAAAAGGTGAGCCTGAATGATGCCCTGCGCACCTATGACGTTTCCGTTTAAACAAAGGTAATTCGAACATTAATCCATTAATATGAATAAATCGTATCCCTTTATGATCCTGCTTTTCCTGGGATCATTCCTATTCAGCCGTTGTCACACAACCAAACAATTGGCGACTGAAAAGCCGGTACCTGTCGAAGAGCCGGTCACCCTGCAGGAAGACCTGGACACCCTTACCGTAAGTGCCGATGCCAACGCACCAGCCATTGCCAACGACTTACCTCTTTACCGTGCTACCTATACCCGCACTGCTGATTTAATCCACACGAAACTTGATGTGAAATTTGATTGGGAAAAACAATATGTGATCGGTAAAGCCGACCTGGATTTTACGGCTTTATTTGACCCGATCGACCAGGTTACCCTGGATGCCAAAAACTTTGATTTCAATTCCGTTGAATTGAACGATCAATCGGTTCGCTATGATTACGATGGCGAACAAATGGTCATCCATCTGGATAAACCCTATGGGCGTACGGATACTTTCCATCTTGCCATCGATTATACTGCTAAACCCAATGAGGGAGAACAGGGAGGATCGGCCGCGATCAATTCGGATAAAGGGTTGTTTTTCATCAACCCGACCGGAAAGAAAAATAAACCGCAACAAATCTGGACCCAGGGTGAAACCGAATCCAACTCCCGCTGGTTTCCTACCATCGATAAGCCCAATGAGCGGTGCACCGAGGAGATTTACATCACGGTACAGGATAAATTCGTGACCCTTTCCAATGGTATTAAAGTCTCTTCAGAAAACCACCCCGATGGAACCCGTACGGACTACTGGCGCATGGACATGCCTAACCCACCTTATTTGTTCATGATAGCTGTCGGTGATTTCGCTGTGGTTACCGATAACTGGAGTGGTATTCCGGTCCAATATTACGTCGAACACGAATACGAACCATACGCCCGGGAAATCTTCAACCATACCCCGGAGATGCTGGAATTTTTCAGCAACCTGACCGGAATTCATTATCCCTGGCCAAAATTTGACCAGATCATCGTCCGGGA
This sequence comes from Lewinellaceae bacterium, assembly GCA_020636135.1. Classification (NCBI taxonomy): domain Bacteria; kingdom Pseudomonadati; phylum Bacteroidota; class Saprospiria; order Saprospirales; family Lewinellaceae; species Lewinellaceae bacterium. The sequence goes on along the minus strand of JACJYK010000003.1, from coordinate 294,710 downwards.
TTATGTTTCCGGAGCAATGGAAAATACCACGGCTGTTGTCTTTGGTGATTTTATTCAAAAAAATGATCGTGAGCTTGCCGATGAAAACAACGACTACATCGTGGCCCACGAGATGTTCCATCATTGGTTTGGTGATTACGTGACCTGTGAAAGCTGGTCCAACCTGACACTAAATGAGGGCTTCGCCAATTATGCAGAATACCTGTGGAATGAGCACAAGTACGGTGGTGATGAAGCCGATTACAGTCGCATCAACGAGATCAACGGATATCTGAACCAAATGAGCATGGGAGGTGGCCACAATCTGATCAACTTCACCTATGCCGACCGGGAGGATATGTTTGACGCCCACTCCTACAATAAGGGTGGACTGGTTCTGCACATGTTACGCCGGTACCTTGGTGATGACGTGTTTTTTGCCGGACTGCACAAATATTTAACCGAGCACGCCCTGCAATCCGTGGAAGCACATGACCTGCGTCTGGCCATGGAAGCAGTCAGTGGTCAGGACCTGAATTGGTTCTTTAACCAGTGGTTTTTCAATCAGGGCCATCCGGTCCTGTCAATTGACAAAAGCTACGATGCTGTGAACCATGTGGTCAATCTTGATGTAGAACAAATCCAGGATCCGCAGGCCAGCCCGGCAATCTTTAAACTGCCGGTAACCGTGGATATCTTCGATGCAAACGGACAGGCTAAAAGACATAAAATCATCATCGATCAGCGCAAAGAGCACGTGACCCTGCCGGCCGAATCAGAACCCGGCCTGGTCCTGTTCGACGCGAACGATGATCTGCTGATGGTCAAAATGGAGAATATGAGCATTCAGGAATACTACAATCAATATGTATTCCATACCAAATATACCCACCGGATGGAAGCGCTGGATCACCTGTTTGAATCGGATGATCCGCTGGCCATGAAAGCCATTGATGCGGCTCTTGATGATCCACACTGGTCATTACGGAGTAAGGCAGTCATGGCCATTCAGGATTTCAATCAACCAGGTCTGAAAGACAAGCTGCTGGCGATGGCACAGAACGATCCGAATAGTTTGGTGCGTGCCGCTGCCATTGAAAAGATCAGTTCTTCCGGTGACCGTGCTTTCATCAAGACCTTAAAGGAAATTATCAAACAAGCAAAATCGTACCAGGTCATTGGCGCAGCCTTCCAGGGACTTACCTCCCTGGACAAGGAGGAAGCGCTTTCACTTGTTGATACATACAAGGATGATCCTGCTTTGTTACCCACTGTGGCAAATGTTTATGCCGAGACAGGCAATCCGGAGTACGTGGGTTTTTTCACCACTCATTTACCGGAAATGGATGGCGTGAAAGCCTTTGATTTCCTATCTCAGTTTGGCAAATTGCTGACGGCGCTGCCACTTTCGACCATGGATTCACAGGTCGAAGTACTAAAGGAGGTAGCACTGGATGCCGATGCCGATATCTACAAACGATTTGCTGCAACCAAGGCGCTTTTTGACATGCGCAATGCCATTCGCGAACGCAAATCGGATGCGTCTATGGATGAACAAAAACAAGGAGAGGCGCTGATGGATAAGATCAAAACCGTGATGAAGGACATCTATGCCAAAGAAGAAAGTACCTTATTACGCAATCAATATTTTTATATGCTTAACTCCTGAGCATTCCGTCAGATAATTAAGATTAAGGGGAATGGTCTTTGTTGTAGTTAGCAAAACCATTCCCCTTTATTATTGACAATATTGGGTAAATGCTTTACATTGAACCTTTTCCATGGTCCAGTGATTATGTATTCAGGTATTTTGTTGTTTGAACTAAACCGGGCGGAAAAGAATGAAATTGGAAAGGACAAATTATCAACTACTGATCGAAAAGCTTGATCGGTTTATTCGGAAATACTACGTCAACCAAATAATTCGTGGATTACTCTACAGTGTAGGGACTATTTTGGCCCTGTTTCTGATTGCCAATCTTCTGGAACACAATTATTATTTTCATAAAACAGTCCGCACAGGTTTACTCTTTGGCTTCATTACATTGAGTGGTGCAGCATTAACGTATTGGGTTATTGTACCTCTGCTGCATTATTTTAATTTAGGCAAAGTTATTTCACACGAACAGGCTGCCCAGATCATTGGAAATCATTTCGAAGATGTCCAGGATAAACTGCTTAACATTCTGCAGTTAAAAAAACAGGAAAACAGCATTGCCAGTACGGAACTCATAGAGGCCAGCATCCAGCAGAAGGCGGAAACCATCAAACTGGTCCCTTTTCCCAATGCCATAGACCTCCGGAAAAACCGGAAGTATTTAAAATTTGCTTTGCCTCCTCTCCTGCTGCTCCTATTGTTACTGATCGCAGCACCAAGTCTGATCAAAGACAGTACCCGGCGACTGGTACACATCAACCAGGAGTTTGAAAAGGAGGCTCCATTTTCATTTGCTATCCAGAATGATAAGCTGGAGGTGGTCCAGTATGACGACTATACGTTGAACATCGAAGTCGACGGATCCATTCTTCCTGATGATGCTTTCATCCAGGTCGAAGATTTTGAATACCGGCTCCAAAAAAGCGATGCCAATCATTTTAGTTATGTATTCAATAATGTACAAAAAGACCTGGATTTTCAACTATTCTCAGGAAATGTAGCCTCACGGCCGTATACATTGCACGCGCTGAAGAAGCCGGTTGTTATGGATTTTGATGTAGTTCTACAATATCCGGGTTACATCCAGCGCCCCAATGAGGTATTGAAAAATATGGGCGACCTCATCCTTCCGGCTGGCACGAGGATCAACTGGGTTTTCAAGACCAGCAACGCCGATCAGATACAGATCCGCTTGCCCAAATCGGAAGCTAAAGATGCATTGGAACAAAAAGGCGCCAATCAGTTTGAATATCAATCCCGGGTAACCCAATCCGGCAATTATCAACTATTCCTGAGCAATACTGAAATGCCATATCCGGATTCGGTGCAGTATGCTATCCAGGTGATTCCCGATCAGTATCCCACAATAGATGTAAAACAATTCCTGGACAGCTCCAATCTTAATCTGCAATATTTCGCCGGCTCAGCTACGGATGATTACGGATTATCCACCCTGAGTTTCAATTATCAGATCACACACCCAAACGGAGATAAAGAAGAGGTTGTCACCATTCCAGTCCAGGAGCCTAACAGCAAAGCAACCCAATATGCCTATACCCTGGATGTCCAGGAAATAGCTTTAAAACCCGGTGATCAGCTGAGTTATTACTTTGAAGTGTTTGATAACGATGCGGTGAACGGCCGTAAATCAAGCCGCACACAGTCTTACGTAGTCGAAAAGGCAACCCGCGAAGAACTGGAAGCTAAAGCGGATGACAACAACGACGCCATTCGTAAACAACTGGAAAAATCACTGCAGGAATCCAAAAGGATGCAGGAAGAGATCCAGAAAATGCGCGATAAACTACTCCAGAAGGAAGAACTGGACTGGCAGGATAAAAAAGAGCTGGAAAAATTGCTTCAAAAGCACAATGAACTGGAAGATCTGATCAACCAGGCAAAAGAAAAGTTTCAGGAAAATAAAAAGCAACAAAGTGAATTCAGCGATCCCAGCCAGCAATTACAGGAAAAGCAGGATAAACTGGAGGAGCTTTTTGAGGAGTCGGTAACCGATGAAATGAAAGACCTCATGAAGCAGATTGAAGACCTTATGCAAAAACTGGATAAGGACAATCTGATGGAAATGATGCAGAAATTTCAGTTTACCGATAATGAAAAAGAAATGGAGCTTGACCGGCTGCTGGAACTTTTCAAACAAATGGAAGTTGAGCAAGACCTGGAACAGGCCATGGATAAACTGAATGAGCTTGCTGAGCAGGAGGAAAAACTAAGCGATAAAACCGAGAAGTCCGAGCAAAACCAAAATAAAGAAGAAGAAAAGCAGGACAAGAGTAAATCAGAGTCCCAGGAAGACAAGAAAGCTGAACAAAACCAGGAAAAACAAAACCAGGAGCAGAATCAGGAGCAGCAAAGTAAAGAACAACAAGAGCAGGACAAAAAAGGTCAGGATGATCAGAAACAAGAGCAATCCGATCAGCAAAAACTGCAGAACGAACAAGAGCAGATAAATCAGGAATTCAATAAGCTCGAAGAGAAACTGGATGAAATTCAAAAGAAAAATGAACAGCTCGAGCGTCCCAAAGACTTAGGTAACCAGGATGAACAACGTGATGACATCCAGAAAGACCTGAAGGACAGTCAGGAGAATCTCCAGAAACAACAGAATAAACAAGCAAGTAAAAAGCAAAAAAGCGCTGCTCAGAAGATGAAGCAGATGGCAGAACAGATGCAAAGTCAGATGCAAAATGGTCAGATGGAGCAGATGCAGGAAGATATGGCCGCTTTGAGACAATTGCTTGAAAATTTAATCGGCATGTCTTTTGAACAGGAAGACGTGATGAATCAAATCGGCTCCACAGACCCCAACACGCCCACCTTCGTGGGACTTGTGCAGGATCAATATAAACTGAAAGATAACTTCTCACTGATCGAAGACAGCTTGCAGGCCTTAAGTAAGCGCGTGGTCCAGATCGAATCTTTTGTCAACGAAAAGGTTACTGCTGTCAAAGAAAACATGACCATCGGACTTGAGCGCCTGGAAGACCGCCAAGTTCGTCCTGCTACCGATAATCAACAACGGATCATGACGAATGTCAACGATCTCGCACTGATGCTCAGTGAAGCCATGCAGCAAATGCAGCAGCAAATGGCCTCGATGATGGCGGGATCACAGATGTGTGATAATCCCGGTGGTACCGGTATGCAATTACCCGATAAAATGCAGGATGCCGGTGACCAACTTCAGGACCAAATGCAGAAAATGAAACAATCGATGCAGGAAGGTCAGGGCAAACAGGAGATGTCCAGCGAACAATTTGCAAAAATGGCTGCCAAACAAGCTGCCATCCGGAAACTGCTTGAAGAAGTCCAAAAAGCTAAACAAGAATCTGGTCAGGGTTCCCGGGAACTAGAAGAGCTCATAAAACAGTTAGATAAAGTTGAAACCGAATTGGTAAACAAGGAATTATCTAACGAAACACTTAAACGGCAACAAGAGATCCTTACCAAGTTGCTTGAAGCAGAGCGGGCAGAACGTCAGCGGGGTGAGGAAGAGAAAAGGAAATCCGAGACCGGTAAAGATGTCAAACGGGAATTGCCTCCGTCCCTGCAGGAATACCTGAAAAAACGTGAATCTGAAATCCAACAACTTAAATACGTTTCTCCGGACGTGAATCCATATTATAAACAACTTATCGAAGAATATCTCAAATTGCTGAAGAACGAACAGTAGGTACCATGCTTAGACTAACATCTAATCCAGAGAACATACTTCGGCTTGAAAAATATGTGGCTACCATCCTGACCGAATATCAGGTGGCACCGGACATACAACCTAATATACTTATCAGCCTCACCGAAGCCGTCAACAACGCCATCCGGCACGGCAATATGGAAGACGAAAGCAAATTCGTCTGCATCAAACAACGCAGGCGCAATGATGCACTCATCTTCTGGGTGAGCGATGAAGGTTGTGGTTTTGATCCGGCCGCTGTGCCCGATCCCACCCTTCCTGAAAACATCGAACGCTGTGGCGGACGTGGTGTTTTTATCATGCGTAATCTGTGCGACAAGCTGAGGTATAAAGAAAATGGGCGCACCGTCGAACTGGAGTTTAAACTTAAGTGACCGGTGGCTATCCACTTTTTCCAGGAAGACGTCACCTTTACCTTCAAGGATCGCAATAAATCCAAAAAATGGATCATCCATTGTATCCGGGAAGAAGGCTATGAACTGGAAGATTTAAACATTGTGTTTTGCTCCGATGATTATCTCCATTCCTTAAATGTCGAATATCTTAATCACGATACCCTCACCGATATCATCACCTTTCCTTATCAGGATAATCCTATCCATGCCGAATTATATCTAAGCATTGACCGGATCAAGGAAAATGCCCTGCAATTAGAAGTCCCTTTTATCCAGGAACTCCGGCGAGTGATCATACACGGCGTCCTCCACCTGTGTGGGTACGGTGATAAAACCGATGAATTAAAACAGGTGATGCGCGCCCGTGAAAACCATTACCTGGGTGCTTTTCCGGAATAACCCGTTATTCTGCTAACCATCAATTCGTATCCTTCTAAGGATCTAGCAGAATCATTAATAATACCTTATCTTTAGCGCCTGTTTTTTGAACGGAATCCAATGATCGTAATCAAATTTGGTGGTTCTTCAGTAGCCAACGCTGCCCGGATACGAAACGTCGCAAAGATCATTTCCTCCTATCAGGAACCTGTTGCCGTCGTTTGTTCGGCTCTGGGCGGAGTCACTGACTTTCTGATCTCAATGAGTGACCTCGCAGCACAGGGAGATTCGTCGTATATCAAACAATTCGATGCATTTCGCAAACGGCATCTGGAAGTCGTTGATGAATTACTGAGTGAAACCTCAAAAGCTGCCTTTCTCCCCGAACTGGAGGAAAATATGCAGGTACTCTCCCATCTGATGCAAGGCATTTTTCTGGTGATGGAGGCATCTCCACGTACCATGGATTATGTATTGAGTTTTGGAGAGCGGAATGCCAACCAAATCGTCGCTGCCTATTTAAACCAGGAACACATTGCGGCGGAATACCTGGATGCCCGTCATGTGATCAAGACGGATAAATCATTTGGATCTGCTTTGGTTGATTTTGATCTATCCTATAAAAAGATCCGTAAGCACTTCGAAGGTCGTACCGCAGTTCAGGTCGTGACCGGATTTATCAGCTCGGCAAAAGGGGGACTAACGACCACGCTAGGCCGAGGAGGGTCAGACTATACGGCTTCAATCCTTGGTGCTGCTCTTGATGCACGGGAAGTGCATATCTGGACCGACGTGGATGGCGTCTTAACCGCTGATCCCCGCAAGGTGAAAAAGGCATTTACCATCCCTACCTTATCGTATGCCGAGGCCATGGAAATGTCACATTTCGGAGCGAAAGTGATCTATCCGCCAACCATTCAACCTGCCCTGTCCAAGCAGATCCCGATATACATCAAGAATACATTTAATCCGGATTTTATCGGTTCGCGAATTGACGATCGTCATGATCCGCAGGGTCCGGCAGTTAAAGGGATCTCTTCCATATCGGAAATTGCATTGTTAACCTTGCAGGGTAGCGGCCTGTTTGGCGTAATTGGTTCTGCAGCGCGGTTATTCTCAGCCCTGGCTGCTCAACACATTAATGTCATTCTCATCACACAGGGTTCCTCCGAACATTCCATCAGCTTTGCTGTCAACCCCAAAGCAGCAAAACAAGCAAAAGATTGTGTGGAAGCAGCTTTTGAACGTGAGATTGAAAAAGGTACCATCGAACGGGTTAAGGTCGAACTTGATCTTTCCGTAGTCGCCATCATCGGGGAAAACATGCGATATCGTCCTGGTATCGCTGGCCGGCTATTTCAGGCTTTGGGCAAAAATGGTATCAATGTGATTGCCATCGCCCAGGGTTCTTCCGAATTGAATATTTCGGTGGTGGTCAATGCTTCCAATGAAGCAAAAACGTTGAATGTACTCCACGAGGCCTTCTTTTTGTCCGATACCAAAGTACTGCATGTATTCATGGTGGGTGTTGGGCTCATAGGCAGTACCTTGTTAAAACAACTTCGTGAACAGGGTCCCTTCTTAAAGAAAAACCGTTCTCTGGAGATCCGGATTGTCGGGTTGGCCAATTCAAAAAATATGCTGTTTTCCGAACCAGGGATTGACCTTGAAAACTGGAAAGAAGTTTTGAATGCTTCGACAGAAGCTACCTCCCTGGATCGATTTGTCAATTATATGAAGGGGGCAAATTTATCGAATAGTGTTTTTATCGACAATACAGCCTCCGGCACAGTACCCAGAAAATACATGGAAATCCTCGGGGCCTCTATTTCCATCTGTACTCCCAATAAAATAGCTTCTTCGTCCGAATACAAACTGTACCGGGAATTAAAAGACCTCGCAAACCGCAAGCGTGTGGCTTATTTCTTCGAGACCAATGTCGGGGCCGGTTTACCGGTAATCTCCACACTCAGTGATTTGATTCACAGTGGTGATGAAATCCTGAAAATCGAAGGAGTTCTCTCCGGTTCGTTGTCATTTATCTTTAACAATCTCCAGCGTGACAGTTCGTTCAGCTCAATCGTCACCCTGGCTGCAGAAAAAGGACTGACTGAGCCGGATCCACGGACCGATTTGAGTTTGATGGATGTTAAACGCAAGCTGGTCATTTTAGGTAGAGAAGCTGGTATTCCTTTGGAAATCAATGATATAACTGCCGATAATATATTAAATGAGGCTTGTTTTAGCGCTCCGGATGTTCCTGCATTTTTCCGTGAACTCACCGCCCTCGATGATGTCTACAAAGACCGTATGCAAGCATTGGAGGGAACCCGGGAAAAATTACGGGTCATCGCCAAGATAGAAGGAGGCCACGGTTCCATTGCATTGACCAGTGTAGGTCCTGATAATCCGTTTTATACTTTGGATGGCAGTGATAACATGATTGTATTCACCACCAAGCGCTATGCTGAAAGGCCACTGGTTGTTAAAGGTCCGGGGGCTGGAGCCGAGGTTACTGCGGCAGGTGTCTTTGCCGAAATCATTAAGATTGGCTCTTACTTAGCTGATAATTAACTGATAATCAATTATTTGTGATAGATTCAGTAAAGGTTTTCGCTCCTGCATCCGTAGCCAATCTGGCTTGTGGATTTGATATATTGGGCCTGGCTCTGGAAGCTCCGGGAGATGAGATCATTGCCCGATTCAATCCGGAAAGTAAGGAGCTGAAAATCGTTTCCATTACCGGTGACGAAGGCCGTCTACCACGGGATATTGAATCCAATACAGCTGGATTTGCAGCTCATCAATTTCTGAATTCTATAAATTACAATGGTGTTGGGATTGATCTGGAGATCCATAAGAAGATGCCTTTTGGGAGTGGGTTGGGATCCAGTGCTGCCAGTGCGGTTGGTGCGGTATTTGCCGTGAGTCAGCTCCTCGGTGGCCAATGGACTAAAAATGACTTGTTGCCCTTTGCCGTTTTGGGCGAGCAACAAGCAGATGGTGCATATCATGCTGATAATGTAGCTCCATCGTTATTTGGTGGTATTGTGCTGATCCGCGACAACCATTCGCTGGATGTCATGCAATTACCGGTACCGGATGATCTCACTGTTGCGGTGATTCATCCACAGATCGAAATACTGACCAAAGAGGCGAGAAGTATCCTGGCATCAACCGTTCCATTACGCGATCACATCGTACAATCCGGACACTTAGGAAGTTTTATTGTTGGATTGTATACCAATGATTTTGAAAGGATACACAAATCGGTCGTTGATGTAGTTATTGAACCGCAACGCGCTCGGCAGATTCCCCATTTTTATACGGTCAAATCCATCGTTGAAAAACTGGGCGCATTGGGATGCAGCATTTCGGGTAGCGGACCATCCATCTTTGCATTTTGTCGCGGTGTTGATCAGGCGGGATTTATCGCAGAACGGATGGGAGATGTTTATGGGGCGCATGGTATTGCAGTGGATATCTTCTCCGGAAAAATAAATACCCAGGGAGTACAAACGATAGAATAATGCTTTGTTACAGCACCAATGATCCTCAAGGGAAGACTTATCCGATTTTAGAAGCCATTCAATTAGGCCTTGCACCGGATGGTGGCTTATTTATGCCTGTCAATATTCCAAAAGTTAAACCTGAATGGCTGGAGAATTTACCAGACCGGGATCTACCCGGGTTAGCCTTTGATATTAGCCGGTTGTATTTTCCTGAATTGCCGGTGTCAACCTTGGAATCCATTTGTGCAGATGCGTTTAATTTTCCGGCGCCACTGGTCACATTAAATCCTGAAATAAAGATCCTTGAGTTATTTCACGGCCCTACCCTGGCTTTTAAGGATTTCGGCGCCCGGTTTATGGCCCGTATCCTGGGCTATAGCAATGCAAAACAAGATCTTCCTTTACACATACTCGTGGCTACCTCCGGAGATACCGGAGGCGCGGTGGCTGACGGATTCTTTCAGGTACCGGGTATCGAGGTTACGGTGCTGTTTCCCAAAGGGAAGATCAGTCCGCTTCAACAAAAACAGATCACTACCTTAGGTAAAAACATCCGCGCGGTAGCACTGGAAGGAACTTTTGATGACTGCCAGGCTATGGTTAAAAAAGCTTTGGTAGACCCGGTGATGACCAGGAAATACCGGATGAGTTCTGCCAACAGTATCAATTTAAGCCGGTTAATCCCGCAGTCCTTCTATTATTTCGAAGCTTACCGTCAGCTGGATCCCGGCACTAAACCTGTATTTGTAGTGCCTTCAGGTAATTTTGGAAATCTGGTGGCTGGCATTTTGGCTCAACGTATGGGATTGCCCGTTGCACATTTTATCGCAGCGACGAACCGTAATGACATCGTACCCTCCTATCTCAAAGACGGTGTATTTCGTCCGAAGCCATCTGTTGAAACGCTTTCCAATGCCATGGATGTCGGCAATCCATCTAATTTCCGGCGTTTGGAATCCTTATTTGGTTCCACGTGGAACAATATGCGCCAAATGATTTCAGGTTATGCATATACCGATACACAAACACTGGAAGCCATCGACAGGATCCATCGCGACTACAACTATTTATTGGATCCGCATGGTGCGGTAGGATTACTGGCTGCGGAAGAATATCAACTGGATGTGCATCATCACAAACCTTTGATCGTATTAGAGACCGCCCATCCGGCAAAATTTCTTGCTGCTTACGAAACATTGAATATCCAGGTCGAGATTCCGGAAAGGCTGGCCAATAAAGCACAGGCAGAAGATCTGTCCGTAATATTACCCAATGATTACACGCAATTCATCGAATGGTTTTCTGAATCCCATCCCGTCTAATGTTCCACGTGGAACCAAATACACCATTCAACCCTTTCATGGTAAACCTTTAATATGCCTGCAAGAGTTTACATTCACAAAAACTCATGATTAGGATTGCTTTCCTTTCGTTGTGTTTTTGTGTAAGTTTACCCTTCGTGATGATTCTGTTGAACAAGATCACCATGAAAGATCAAATGTCTTTTGATCTACCGTATCAATACCTAACATTTATTCATTTCTATCAAAAAACATTTATGATGAAAAAATTTGCAGTCATTGGATTAGCGTTGCTTTCCTCTGTCTGGAGTTGGTCCCAGGATAACACATCACACGATCCCTTCCGCCAACTCGGTACCGAACTGCCTACCCCTAATGGCTATCGCACGGCTTCTGGTGCTCCGGGTCCCCAATACTGGCAACAACAAGCCGACTACGTCATCAATGTCGCTTTGGACGATGATAATCAACGTATAAGCGGGGATGAGGTCATCACCTATCACAACAACTCACCAGATGTATTGGAATACCTGTGGTTACAACTCGATCAAAATGTAAGGGCCAAAAATTCTGATACCTATAAAATTTCTTCTGCAAAACTGTCTGATCGGATGTCTACCGATCAGCTTAACCGCATGGAACCCGATTTTGATGGTGGCTTTAATATTGAATACGTAAAAGATAATACCGACAAGGCCTTACCCTATACCATCAATAACACCATGATGCGGGTCGACATACCAATGCCTCTAAAACCAGGTGAAACTTACAGTTTTAAGGTTAAATGGTGGTACAACATCAACAACACCCGGGAAATAGGTGGTCGCTCTGGTTTTGAACATTTCACCGACGGCAACAATGTTTATTGCATTGCCCAGTTCTATCCCCGTATGTGTGTTTACAACGATGTAGACGGCTGGCAAAACAAACAATTCCTTGGGCGTGGAGAGTTTACCCTTACCTTTGGAAACTTTAAAGTAAATATTACCGTACCCTCCGATCACCTTATCGGAGCAACGGGTACACTCCAAAACGCCAAAGCAGTGCTTTCCCGTGAACAAATGAATCGTTGGGATCAGGCTCACCGTGAATTTGTACAACCGGTAATGGTATCAACACTTGATGAAGCTGTCGAAAAAGAAAAGACTCAGGCCAAGGATACTAAGACCTGGACTTTTACGGCTGAAAACGTACGCGATTTCGCTTTCGCCACCTCACGTAAATTCATCTGGGATGCTATGGGTGTCAAAATGAGTGATGGTCGCGTCGTCATGGCACAATCCATGTATGTCAAAGAAGGCTATTGCCTCTGGAGTAAATATTCTACCAAAGCAGTAGGACACACCATCAAATGGTATTCACACTACACCTTTGACTATCCTTACCCCACGGCCTGGTCCGTGGATGGATCCATGGGCATGGAATACCCCATGATCGCATTTAACAATGGTCGTTGTGAAGAAGACGGAACCTACAGTGACCGTGCAAAATATGGTCATATTGGAGTGATTATCCATGAAATCGGTCACAACTGGTTTCCCATGATCGTCAACTCCGACGAACGTCAGTGGACCTGGATGGACGAAGGAATCAACACATTCGTACAATACCTCACCGAAGTACAATGGGAGAAAAATTATCCGGCACGTCGTGGTCCTGCTAACATGATTACCGACTACATGTCAGGAGATAAGAAGTACCTCACCCCGATCATGTCCAATTCTGAGTCCCTTTTTAACTTTGGTTCCAATGCCTATGCCAAACCAGCTACTGGTCTGAATATCCTTCGTGAAACCATCATGGGACGTGAACTATTTGACTATGCCTTCAAAATGTACGCCAATCGTTGGAAATTCAAATCTCCAACCCCAGCAGACTTCTTCCGTACCATGGAAGATGCATCTTCTGTTGATCTGGATTGGTTCTGGCGTGGTTGGTTCTACACGACCGACCATTGTGACATGGCTATTAAATCAGTGCGTAAGGGCAATGTCAATCCTGCAGATCCTATCATGGCCAGTGATAATGCCCGTCAGGAGGCAGAAAGTAAGCCTAAGAATATCAGCGAGATCCGAAATGCAGAATCCATCAAACAATATTATGCGGACATCGACACGACATTACGTGACTTTTATTCCCGCTATAATGAGTTTGAAGTAACCGACCAGGATATGAATGCATACGACCGTCGTACCCAAAGCATGTCCGACGATGAGAAAGCAGTCATGAACACAAAGGATAACTTCTATGAAATCACGTTCCAGAAAATAGGAGGTCTTATCATGCCCGTTATCATTCAGATCGAATACACCGACGGTACTTCCGAGGTACAGCGCTATCCTGCAGAAATCTGGTTAAAGCAGCCGGATAATGAAGTGTCTAAAGTGATCCGGACAACCAAGGAAATTGCCAAGATCACACTGGATCCTTTCCTGGAAACAGCGGATACCGATACCAGCAATAACAATTATCCTCCACAGGCTCCGGAAACTCGTTTTGAAGTTTTCAAACGTCAATTCCCCCGAGGAGAAAACCAGATGCAAAAAGCTAAAAACAGTAAGGTGATCAAACCGTAAAAGTAGAAATACACCATAAAAAGTAGAAAAGGCTGCCGGTAACCGACAGCCTTTTTTATTTGGGTATGTATTGACTTATTATAGTAAAAATACAGTTAATCACTTCACAGTAAATATCCTACAAATTAGTATTAATCCTAATTTAACCGATATCGTTCAGAAAATTGACCAACAAATCGTTGAATTCCTGAGGTTGTTCCATCATAGGAGCATGACCGCATTTATCAACAAAAAACAAGCGGGACGAATCAATCAGTTCATGGAATTTCTCACCCACAAAAGGAGGAGTTACTTTATCCTGCTGGCCCCAGATCAATAAAGTAGGAGCTTTGATCTCATGTAAATTATCGCCCAGGTTGTGCCGGATAGCCGACTTGGCAGTAGCAATAATCCGGATGGCACGATTACGGTCCTTAACGATCCCGAATACTTCATCAACCAGTTCCTGTGTAGCAGTATTGGGATCATAAAAGGTATCTTCGGTTTTCTTTTTGATGTACTCGTAATTATTACGTTGTGGGAAACTGGTACCCATGGCACTTTCAAAAAGACCTGAACTTCCCGTTAATACAACAGATGCTATTTTATTTGGGTTATCCAGTGCAAATAGCAAAGCTATATGACCTCCCAGTGAATTACCCAATACATGTACCTGTGAATAGCCCTTGTATTCCACAAATTCATTCACATATTGAACAAGCCAGGACAGTGCATCTTTTCTTAGGGGTAAATCAAATATGGGTAAAATAGGTACCACTACGTTCATCCGTGGGCCAAAGTATTCGATCAAATCCTTGAAATTACTCAAAGCCCCGAACAAACCGTGCAACAACATCAATGGTTTGTCACCACTACCAGTCTCTATGTATTGAAACCTATGCTCTTCTTTTACCGGATATTCCATGCTGCAAAGATTGCGGTCCAAATATACCGATTAAACAGCATTATACGTCCGGATCCGAAAGCGATTATGAAGAAGTGAAAGCAGAAGCAATAAAGCAACAGACTGGTGTGCAACCCCCAGCCATAATGGAATGTAGCCTACACAATGAATTACTGTAAAAATGCCTAATGTAATCTGAAGCAATACCAAAAACCCACTCCTTATCAAATCCATTTTTACAGAAGAAGCCTTAAGCCCCGATTTGAACCAGAAGAATACCAGGGAAAGAGCTAATAAATAAGCTACCCCACGGTGCAACCATTGCACCAGACTACCCATAAATTCATGATCATCGTATTGTGTAAAGTGGCTCCATTGCCAATTAGCACCCAGCTTCAAAACATCAGGAATAAAAGTTCCGCGCATATCCGGCCAGGTAGGATACAGTAATCCGGCTTTCATTCCCGACATCATGCCTCCCAGTATCAGCTGTGTTCCCAGTATAACCAGAATAAATGTCAACCATTTCGCTGAAGTGGAAGAGACCATATAATTCCGGTCTCCACGATGCACTGTCCACCAATACGTCCATGCCAGATAAGAAAACAAAATCAAGGCAAAACTCAGGTGTATGGTAAGATTATACGCATTTACCCATGGTCGGTCGATCAACCCGCTGGCAACCATAATCCAGCCAACACTTGCTACCAGTGCAGCCAATAAAAAAACAACAACCAGACGAACCATTAAAGCACGGTCTATGTACCGTCGTATCAGGAAATAAATAAGCGGAAACAGAAAAACAAATCCCATCAGGCGAGCCCACAAGCGATGAAAGTATTCCCAGAAAAAAATAAACTTGAACTGAGAAAGCTCCATGCCCTGATTAATCTTTTGGTATTGCGGGGTTGCTTTGTACAGCTCAAAAGCTTCCTGCCATTGCTGATTACCCACCGGCGGCAATGTACCGGTAACGATATCCCATTTGGTAATGGATAAACCGGAACCTGTCAGACGGGTGATCCCACCCAGTACAACCTGAAAGAAGATCATCACCAGACCTGCCAGTAACCAATATTGCACGGATTTTGGATACCGCATGTATTGTTATTTGCAGGCAAAGTTATACACAATAACTAGTGATAATAAACATACATTTTAAAAAATAGGGGATTCCCTATTATTATTACTGCTGTGAATTTGTGGATATCTTTTAATTGTATTTCTCTTTATTACAATAACTTAAATTTATTAACAATTTATCAGTTTATAAACTTTTGATAATGAGAATATTAACATAATTGTATCCTGTTGTTAATAATTAGATTGTTGAAAATTAAAGATCAGGTGAACGTCTATTTCATTCAAAAAACTCTGAATTTTATCCCGGCAAACAGCCAATAACTCATTCATATATTACATTAAAATATATTATGAAGAAACATTTGTTACAAGCTGTTGATCATTTGATTTCTTATTCACATTAATGCAATAATTCGTTAATTTTTTACACACTAAGAGCTATATATTTACAAATAATATATACATGTAATGTTAATAACTTCAATATGCGCATAGTTGCCCAAAGGGTCAGTCAGGCTTCTGTATCCATAGCCGGTCAGGTTACGGCTAAAATAAGCAATGGAATCCTCCTTTTGGTCGGAATAGAACATGAAGATGACAAATCGGATGCAGATTGGCTGGTGCGAAAAATCACTCAGTTACGCATATTTAATGACGCCGATGGAATCATGAACAGGTCGGTCATGGATACCGGAGGAGACCTGCTGGTGGTATCTCAATTTACCCTGCATGGCAGCACGCGAAAGGGGAATCGTCCATCCTACATCCGTGCCGCCAAACACGAACATACCGTACCGCTGTATGAGTATTTCATCGACCAGATCAGAGCATTGTCATCGTTGAAAGTGGAGACAGGCACATTTGCAGCTGACATGCAGGTAGCACTTATTAATGATGGACCTGTAACCCTGATCATTGACAGTAAAAGCCGAGAATAATGACTATCGAGGAAGCTCAAAGCCGGATTGATGCCTGGATACGCACGGTAGGCATCGCATATTTTCCACCGTTGACCAATATGGTGTTACTGACTGAAGAAATTGGTGAACTGGCGCGGGTGATGGCCAGGCATTATGGAGAACAGTCCTTTAAAGATCCGCAGGATGCGGCACATGCTCCTGAAATGATTGCCGAAGAAATGGCCGATATACTTTTCGTTTTAATGTGTTTGGCCAACCAATGTCATGTGGATTTGACCAGCGCACTCGAGAGGAGCCTGGCAAAGAAAACAAACCGGGATGCTTCCCGCCACCGCAACAATCCTAAGTTGAAGGGTTCTTAAAAGGAGACAGGTCCTGGGCCCTGCGGATGTAGCGCAACGATATCCAGATGCCAAATCCCAGCGTAAACAATGCACCTATTAACAGGTAATCCGAGGTATTCTGAATGATGAAAAAGTCGTAAACGCCATGCAGCAGGATGGCATAGCCGATTACATACAGAGCATGTTTCCAGTCCAGGTGATTGAATTTCTGCATCCCAAAGGCATAGCCGATCATAACCCCAAATATACCGTGTGCAGGTACGGCGGTTATACTGCGGATTAATATGGTTTCCAGCCCATAAATTGCACCATACAAGATGTTTTCCACCGTGGCAAAACCCATGGCAATGATCACGAAATAAATTATTCCATCCAGTGGCTCATTAAAAGCTTCAATTCGTTTCGGATACGCCCAAAAAACCATGATCTTTGTTACTTCTTCCACAAAACTCACCCCCAACAACGCAAAGACAAAGGCGGACCAGAGTTTTGTCTGAACCTGAGGAAACGTGTTGGAAAGGTATTCTTCCAGAAGATAAGTAATCGCTGAGGCTACCATGCCCAGCATAAAACTAAGGATAACGGGACCTGTAGGTTCTTTTTCATAGCGATCTACATACAAGTAAAATAGAAACGCAATGAACAGACCGGGAAAAAGAGACAATATGATATACCAATCAGACATTAGTAGTAAGTATAGTCAAAAAATGGCAGGTCACCTTGTCCACTCTGACAAAAGACCTAAGTTGTAAACATGTTTTCCTGGAATTAAGCCTATTTTAGTATTGCACATGACCTACGTAATGAAAAGTCAGCTACTGGAGAAACAACGACTGGAAAAAGAACTTCATCTGAAGCAGCTGCAGATCAAAAGTCTGTTGACCATCACCCAGGCCATCAATGATAATGTCAGTGCTGCCGGTTTATACAACATGTATAAGTCATTTCTCAATTGGGAAATGGGTGTGAAAAAAATGGCCCTGATCGTTAAAAATGAAGAGGAGTGGGAATGTGTTAGCAGCATCAATGCTTCGGCTGACATTTACGAGAAAAATATCGGTCCTGAATTGCTGGTTTTCCAGCGGCTTCACAAGGTCACCGATGCGGACGAAAACTATCTGCGAGAATTTGATGTAGTCATTCCCGTTTTCCATAAAAGCCTGCCGATCGCCTATGCCCTGATCGGCGAATGTGGCGATAACGAAGACATCTACTCAAAGATCCAGTTCATCACAACCATCACCAATGTGGTAGCGGTTGCCATCGAAAACAAACGGTTGTTTAAACAACAACTGGAACAGGAGCGTCTGAAACGTGAAATTGAACTGGCAAGTGAAGTGCAAAACATGCTGATCCCGAGTTCCTTTCCAAAATCTTCCCTCTATGAACTGGCCAGCATTTATAAGCCGCACTACAATGTGGGAGGAGATTACTTTGACTACATCCCGGTCAGTCCGAACCGCTTCGTGATCTGCATCGCGGACATATCCGGGAAAGGAGTAGCGGCTGCCTTATTGATGGCTAATTTTCAGGCAAATTTGCGGAATCTGACATCAACAGCAGGAAATTTGACTGAATTGGTCAGGAAATTAAATGAAAATGTCTATTTAATTACCCGCAGTGATAAGTTCCTAACTTTTTTCATTGCTCATATTGATCTGGAGCAAAAGATCCTGCGCTACATCAATGCCGGTCATACACCGCCATTGTGTGCCATGGGAGATAAGATCACCCTGCTTAAAGAAGGTTGTACCATCATAGGAGCTTTTGATCAGTTGAACCAGATCGATGAGGGCACGGTTAACCTTACGGATGAAACCACCCTGGTTTTGTTTACGGATGGCTTGACGGATTTGAAAAATGAAAATGGCCAGTATTTTGACGAACTTCAGATCAAGTCCTTTCTGAAAAAGCATCAGAACATGCATGCCAGCGATTTGAACCGATCCCTGATGGCTGAGATGGAATCGTTTAATCATGAGCAGAGTTTTCCGGACGACATTGCCGTTTTAACTTGTAAACTTTTTATTTAAAGATACGATTGATATAGTATGGCCAGGCGTGACAAAAATACTGCAGCATTTATCTCTCTGGTATTGGGCTGGATCGGATTACATCAGCTTTACCTGCGTAAGCCAGCTATGGCATTTCTGTTCATTGGACTATTGGTGTTTTTCAAATTGCCGGTGGCGGTGGTCTTTGGTTTTATTAATGCCGTCTTATTATTGATGATGTCGGATGAAGAATTCGATCGGCGTTACAACAATAATGAAACTGCGCAACAAGGACCTACCTGGGACCGGCGCCGTGATTATCAGAGGCGGACACAACGCAACGGTGATTACCGGCGTGCGGATGGGCCCTACCGGAGAAATTTTTCGCAGCCAGATCCGGTTATGCAGCGCAAATCAAATCCATTTAAGACAACCGGCGTGAAAAAATATAAGGATTTTGATGTTGACGGAGCCATCGAGGATTTCAAGCAGGCACTGGAGATAGACCCGAATGATATAGCCACCCATTTTAATATTGCTTGTGCCTATTCACTGAATGAAGAGAAAGAAAAAGCCTATTACCATTTGTCCAAAGCGGTACAACTGGGTTTTAAGGACTTGCAGAAAATTAAGACGCACGATGATCTGGCATTTGTGCGGATCCAGCCGGAATTCGATGCATTCGAAGAGAGCGGATTTACCGTAAATCCATTTACAGAGCAAAAGCAGGAAAAGGAATCAGCACAGGCTGAACAAACGAAACAAACGGAACAGACAGAAAATCTGTTGGATGATGATCTTCTCTTGAGTCAGCTTAATAAATTGAAAGAGCTAAGAGAAAAAGGATTGATAACTGAAGAGGAGTTTGCGTTGGAAACACGTAAATTGAGGCAATGATCGCTGGAGAATTACTTGCGAAAAGTTTTATCGGTGTCCAATCCCTGGAGACAGCCAGGACTGCTCTGTTATCCATGAATGATCAGTATGTCAAGCATTTGCCGGTATTGCAGGACGATATCTACCTGGGCTTGATTTCTGAAGAAGACTTGCTTAACAATTCACTGGAGGTGGAAGTCAAAACCCTGGTAAATGTCGAAAACCGGCCCCTGTTGCATCAAACCGATCACCTGTTTAAGATCATGGGCTTGTTTGCAGAAAAACAGGTGACCGTGCTTCCGGTATTGGATGAGAAAGACCAGTACATCGGAAGTCTCCTCCAGGAAGAAATCGTCGACTATTATACCAAAAGCTTCGCATACGCCGATCCCGGGAGTATCCTTGTGTTGGAGATGAACCGCCGGGATTATGAACTGGCTACCATAGCCCGCATCATCGAATCCGAAGGGGGCAAGATCTTATGCGCTTTTGTTTCCCGAAGCACCATCCCCGAAGAAATGATCTTGACCATCAAGATCGACAAAATGCAAATCAAAGAAATCAATGATACGCTGGACCGCATGGGATACAACATCCGGGCGGTGTACGAAGAAACCGCCTATTCGGACATCCTGCAGGAACGGTATGATGCGTTAATGCATTATCTCAATGTCTAACCGACTTCTTTTTTTCTCCATCGCTTTCCTTTATGTTGGGTGTTTAATCGGGCAAAGCACCTATGTCGTCATCGATGATATCCTGATCATCGGTAATAAAAAGACGAATAATTACATCATCAATCGCGAGTTGACATTTTCCGAAAAGGATACCCTGCCCGTTGTTGATCTGGCGGAAGCGATCCCTCAAAGTGAGCGAAACCTCCTCAATACCCAGCTCTTTAATTATGTATCGATCAACATCATCGACTGGAATACCCTGGAGAATAAGGTTGTCATTGAAATTGAGGTTCGTGAAGCATGGTATATCTTTCCCGCTCCCATCTTTGAATTGGCCGATCGAAACTTCAACGTCTGGTGGGTCGAACAAAACCGAGCACTCAACCGGATCAATTTGGGTGTTCGGCTGAAGTACCGAAACTTTAGCGGCAATGCCGATGAACTGAAGACCACCGTTCAATTCGGCTATACTCAAAAATACGAGATCAATTATCTGTACCCTTACATCAACCACGGCCTTACGCTGGGACTGGAAGGTAATATTCTGTATGCTCAAAACCGGGAACTAGCCTTTCAATCCGTTGACAATAAATTGGTATTTCACCGCAATGATGATGAAATATTGTTCCAGCGATTCAGGGCTAAAATTGGATTGAAATACCGGCCAAATATCTTCGCCACCCATGTATTTCGGCTCGAACACCACCGCAACAGTGTAGCTGCGTCGGTACCCAGGGAATTGAACCCCGAATATTTTGGCGGCGGCAGGACCAACCTCCAGTTTCACGTGCTGGAATATGAATTTGAATACGATGAACACGATTTAAAAATTTATCCACAGGACGGTTTTGCCCTGAAAACGAAAGTGCGTCGGCAGGGTCTGTTACCGGCGGATGATGTCCACAACTGGATATTTCGTGTAGAAGGCGATAACTTTTTCCGGTTTTCGCCCTACTTCAGTCTGGGGACCTATTCGGTCGGACAATTGACCACCAATAAATCACAACTGAACTATTATCAGTACCGTGCTCTGGGTTACGACAATGATTTTGTCCGTGGGTATGAGTATTATGTCATTGATGGCAAAGCTTTTCTGTTGTGGAAAAATAAGCTCAAGTGGATGATCTTCAACCAGGATTTGGACATCGCCCGGTGGGTTCCGCTCAAATCCATGAAGGAAATGCCGGTCCGTCTATATCTTACCGGAGGGTTTGATACCGGGTATGTGCTGGATCCCCTGTTTTCAGCGGATAACCCCCTCACCAATCATTGGCTCTGCGGACAAACCCTGGGACTGGATATGCTGGTCTATAATAACTTTGTCTACACGGTAGAACTCAGCCGGAATCATTTAGATGAGTATGGGGTATATTTACATTTTAATGTGCGACTGTAAATGAAAGTCATTCTTTTTGGTCAAACCCTGCATCCGGAAGATATTCCGGTCATACGACAGATTATCCAAACCATACAGGCAGTAAATGGATCCATTTACGTGTATGGTGATCTAATGAAAAAAATTGATGCTGTTTTACCTGAAGCGGCATCACTCAAGGTCATCCGGAGTCACCGTGAACTAAAAAAACACGAGCTGGACATGCTGTTCTCGTTGGGAGGCGACGGGACGATTCTGAAAGCAGCTACATTTATCCGGGACGCCGGGGTCCCCATCCTGGGTATCAACCTGGGACGCCTGGGGTTTCTTGCGACCATGGATAAACATGATGTTTCCAAAATCATCCCGCTATTAAATGCGAACAACTATACCGTAGAATCCAGGACATTACTGGGCTTGGAATGCAATAAACCCTTATTCGGTGATACCCAGTTTGCACTTAATGATTTCACCATCACCAAGCGGGATAATTCCAGTATGATCATGATCCGTACCTTCCTGGATGGTGAATACCTGAATACCTACTGGGCCGATGGTCTGATTGTGGCAACTCCTACCGGTTCTACCGGATACTCCCTGAGTTGCGGCGGACCGATCATCCTTCCTGATTCGAATTCGTTTGTGATCACTCCGGTGGCACCACACAACCTTACAGCCCGGCCAATTGTGGTACCGGATAATGTAACCATTACCTTCGAAGTCGAGGGCCGCACTGAAAATTTCCTCTGTACGCTGGATTCCCGCTTCGAGCCCATCACTGCCGATCATCATATATCAATAAGGAAAGCACCTTTTGAAATGCATCTCATAAAGCTGGCTCAGGACAGTATCCTGGATACCATCCGTGAAAAATTGAATTGGGGGAAAGATCTGAGAAACTAGGATCCGCAGAAACCAGAACGTTCTCTATCCCGTTTCGTAATAAAGAATACCACCTTTGCAAATTGCCTGTCCCGGACAATCCAAATCAATCGGATAGTGGACCCATATTTGGATTAGGATGGGCGCAAAAGATGTATCTTCGCACGGAAAAACTGGCAATATGACAGTTTGTGTATTCGTTTCTGCAAGGATTGTCATTATGGCATAAAAAAGCCGGAAGTGTAGCGGTTGGAACAATCTGTGAGGCAGAGATTACAATCAATCAAATCATTAGATCCTAACACATGAGTAATTTTCTCACCAATGCCCTAAAGAAAGTTTTCGGTACCAAGTATGAGCGTGATGTAAACAAATACCTGCCCATCGTAGAAGAAATCAATGCACTGGAAGATGAAATGCAGTCGCTGTCCAATGATGCATTAAGAAATAAAACGCTCGAGTTCAAAACCCGGATCGATGCGCACCTGGAAGGTATCCAGCATGACATCGAAGTACTGCACAATCAGGCCGAAGAAGAGGAAGATCAGCTTGTCAAGGAAGACCTTTACAACCAGCTGGATCAAATGCAGCTGGAGAAAAACAAACATCTGGAAGCCATCCTGCAGGAATTATTGCCCGAAGCTTTTGCAGTGGTGAAAGAGACAGCCCGCCGCTTCACGAACAATGAATTCCTGGAAGTTACGTCTACCGACCACGACCGGAATCTTGCTGCTACCAAATCCTACATACTGATCGACGGTGACAAAGCCCGCTGGAAAAATTCCTGGCAGGCAGCCGGCGGAGATGTAACCTGGAATATGGTGCACTACGATGTACAGCTTATTGGTGGGATGGTACTCCATGATGGCAAGATCGCAGAGATGGCGACCGGTGAGGGTAAAACCCTGGTGGCCACATTGCCGGCCTATCTGAATGGTCTGTCCGGTCAGGGGGTTCATATCGTTACCGTAAACGATTACCTGGCCAGAAGGGACAGCGAATGGGTAGGACCGATCTTTGAATTCCTTTTTCTGACGGTTGATTGCATTGATAAATACCAACCGCACTCACAACAAAGGATCAAGGCCTACCGCTGTGATATTACATATGGCACCAATAACGAATTTGGTTTCGACTACCTGCGGGACAATATGGTGCGGTCCCAGGAAGAGTTGGTCCAGCGCAAGCATCATTATGCCATGGTCGACGAGGTGGACTCGGTATTAGTCGATGACGCAAGAACGCCATTGATAATTTCCGGACCGGTACCGGAAGGGACAGAAGAGCAGGAATACAATGAACTGAAGCCTAAAGTTGAAAGGCTCATAGAAGCACAGCGCCGGTTAGCCACCGAATATTTAGCTGAAGCAAAGCGGCTTTTCAAGGAGAATCAGACGGGTTATGAAGAAGGTCAGGCCGGAATGTCGCTTTTACGGGCTCATCGTTCATTACCCAAAAACCGGCCATTGATCAAATTCCTGAGTGAGGATGGGGTGAAGGTCAGCATGCAGAAAGCAGAAAACTTCTACATGCAGGAGCAGGAGAAACACATGCACCTGGTGGATGAACCCCTGTTTTTCACCATTGATGAAAAAAACCGTAGTGTTGAATTAACCGAGAAAGGTTCTGAATACCTGGCCCGCGGCGAGAACGATATCCACTTTTTTGTATTGCCGGACATTGCAACGGAAATGATGAAGCTGGATAATGATTCCGGATTACCCCCGGATGAATTGACCAAGCGCCGGCAGGAAGTCATGCAGGATTTTTCGCTGAAATCCAGACGTCTGCATGCCGTCAATCAATTGCTGAAAGCTTATACCTTGTTTGAACGCGACGAAGAATATGTCGTCATAGAAGGACAGGTAAAAATTGTGGATGAGCAGACCGGCCGGATGATGGAAGGTCGCCGATATTCAGATGGTCTTCACCAGGCGCTGGAAGCTAAGGAGAATGTCAAAGTGGGTGACATCACCCAGACCTATGCTACGATTACCCTGCAGAATTACTTCCGCATGTACCACAAACTGGCCGGTATGACCGGTACGGCGGAGACCGAAGCCAGCGAATTCTGGGAGATTTACAAGCTGGATGTTGTAGTCATTCCAACCAACAAGCCAATCATCCGGGATGATCGTGAGGACCTCGTCTTCAAGACGGCCCGTGAAAAATACAATGCGGTCATTGACGAAATCGTGAACTTAAGCAATGCCGGGCGACCGGTATTGGTAGGTACCACGTCCGTGGATATTTCGGAAAAATTGAGCCGCATGCTTCAGTTGCGCGGCATTTCACACAATGTGCTTAACGCTAAGCAACACCAGCGCGAGGCAGAAATTGTGGCTGAAGCAGGTAAATCAGGACGCGTCACCATTGCTACCAACATGGCAGGCCGTGGTACTGACATCAAGTTAGGTCCTGGTGTGAAAGAGGCCGGTGGTCTGGCCATTATCGGTACCGAGCGGCACGATTCCCGGAGAGTGGACCGTCAGTTGCGTGGTCGTTCCGGACGCCAGGGAGATCCCGGGTCCACTCAGTTTTATGTCTCTCTGGAGGATAATCTGATGCGGCTTTTCCACTCTGAACGGATCGCCAAGGTCATGGACCGCATGGGCCACAAGGATGGTGAGGTGATCCAGCATTCTATGGTAACCAAATCCATCGAACGTGCGCAGAAGAAGGTTGAAGAAAACAACTTTGGAATACGGAAGCGCCTTCTCGAGTACGACGATGTCATGAACATTCAGCGGGAAGCCATCTATAAGAAACGTAACCATGCCCTGCAAGGTGAGCGACTTTCGGTTGACCTGAGCAACATGTTCAATTCGATCTCCGAATCCCTGGTGGTCAACCATCGCAATGAAGGTGATTTTGAGACATTCCGCCGCGCCAGTTTATATACGCTTGGGCTGGATCCGAAAATGGACCCCATTGCTTTCAAGGAACAGTCGCTGCAGGACTCGATAGAGGACTTCAAGGAATATGTCACCGACGATTATCGCCATAAACAGCAATATGTCCGTGATCTGCTGGTTCCGGTCATCCGGAATGTAAAAGAAAATGAAGGACAGCGCTACAAGCGTATTTCCATTCCATTTACCGACGGGGTGCGGATGTTGCCGATCTCGGCGGATATCGACCAATCGATCAAATCACAGGGTAAATCGATCACACTGGACATCGAGAAAGCAATTACCCTGGCGCTCATCGATGAAAACTGGAAAGAACATTTGCGCAGCATGGACGAACTGAAAGACTCGGTTCAGGCTGCATCGTTTGAACAGAAAGATCCGCTCGTGGTCTATAAAATGGAAGCGTATGAACTTTTTGAACAGTTCATCTTCAAAGTTAATGAAGAAGTAGTCTCCTACCTGATGAAGGGCAGGCTGATGATCGATGGGCAGCCTATTCAGGAGGCCCGCCAGCAAAAAACGGATCTAAGCAAAGTCCAGACCAACCGTAGTGAAGAAGAAGCCCGGCATCGTGCTGCGATAAGTGCCGGACGGGAAAATCAAAAAGTGGAAACCATAAGAAGAACTGAAAAGAAAGTTGGTCGTAACGACCCCTGTCCCTGCGGCAGTGGTAAAAAATACAAGCATTGTCATGGTAAATAAACACGAGTCATGGATTCGTAGGATGTTGGTTTTTCTTCCGGGGTTAGTTGGTTTTTTGCCCATGTATTCCCAGACTACGCCCCATTCCACAACTGAAATCGATCCCGGCGTCCAAAAGGTTGTCGATTGGTACCGGGATGTGAACCGGGAGAATAAGATCCTGGAAGGGTGGACCATCCAGATCTTGTCTACCCGTGATCGCCGGGAAATGGAACAGGAAAGAGACCGGTTTATTTACCGTTATCCGGAATACCGGGTCAGGCAAAGTTTTGATGAACCTTTTTATCGATTAAAAGTCGGATCTTTTACTTCGAAACTGGAAGCGCTGGCTTTACGGCAAGAATTGCAAAAGCAATACCGCAGTGCTGTTCTGGTTAAAGAAGAGATTAATAAGGAAGACTATTTCTAATGACTACACGAGGAACGG
Source organism: Lewinellaceae bacterium (assembly GCA_020636135.1). Classification (NCBI taxonomy): domain Bacteria; kingdom Pseudomonadati; phylum Bacteroidota; class Saprospiria; order Saprospirales; family Lewinellaceae; species Lewinellaceae bacterium. Next base: position 268,125 of record JACJYK010000003.1, on the reverse strand, counting down.
CGCCGGTCAAACACATTGACTGGCTTACTTTTTTCCTTTTCCTGAGTTTAAGTGTTATCGGCTGGCTGATGATCAATGCAGCCGAATCTTCATCGGATCCGAACTCGACCGGATTCAGTTTTAATGATGGTGCCGGTAAACAACTGTTGTTGTTATTTGTATCTCTTGTTGTCTTCTGGATCTTCTTCTTCGTGGATTTCAAATTCTGGAACACCTTTGCCTATGTAATTTATGCAATAACCCTGGCCTTGCTGGTGCTGGTATTACCCTTTGGGGACAAGATCAAGGGTGCCACTTCCTGGTTCAATCTGTTTGGTTTTTCATTACAACCTTCCGAATTCGCTAAACTGGGTACCTGTCTGGCGCTGGCCAGTTATTTAAGCTACCATAAAACCAAATTGCGCAATCGCAAACACATTTTTGTCAGCATTGGTATCATCCTTCTGCCGGCAGCATTGATCATTCTGCAGCCGGATCCCGGATCGGCGCTGGTATATTTATCCTTTTTTCTGGTATTATACCGTGAAGGCCTGACACATTGGATCTATGTTATTGCAGGTATATTTGTCACCCTGTTTATCCTATCACTCATCTATACGGTTAGCACCGTCTTTGTCCTTATTCTGGCGATATCATCTGCGATATATTTATTGCAGGAAAAAAGACACTGGGCCTGGTGGCTTACCTATGCTGCACTTGCTGTTGCAAGTGTGGTCGGCCTGGGGCTGGGCTGGCAACAGGAACTCATCGGGGCACATACCATCTTTTTAATGACCTTGCTGATCCTGGCATTTCGGAAAGCCCGCTTTCGCATCCTGATTTTGGGGATTCCGTCTATCCTGATTTGTCTGGGATTCAGTTATATGTCCCGGTTCATGTTTGACCGGGTACTGGAGCCACATCAGCAGGATCGTATCAATGTGTGGCTTAGGCCTGAACTAAGTGACCCGCGAGGATCTATGTACAATCTGTCTCAGTCAAAACTTGCCATTTCTTCGGGTGGATTTCAGGGTAAAGGTTATTTAAAGGGGACATTGACCAAATTGAATTACGTGCCGGAACAATCCACCGATTTCATATTCAGCACGATCGGTGAAGAACAGGGCTTCCTGGGAAGTTTTGGTATCATCGCCATGTTCCTTATCCTTCTCGTTCGGATTACCATGATCGGTGAGCGGGCCAAATCTTCGTTTACGCGAACATATGCTTATGGCCTGGCAGGCATCCTGTTCATCCATTTTTTCATCAATATCGGCATGACCATGGGACTTGTACCGGTTATTGGCATTCCGTTGCCTTTCATCAGTAAAGGAGGATCCTCCTTGCTGGCATTCAGTATGATGATGGCAATATTACTTAAGCTGGATATGGCAAGGTACGCCTACTGATTATGATTTCATTCAAGGTCAACAAAGAAGATCCGCATTCTCAGGCGAGAGCAGGAATACTGGCAACTGCACATGGTGAGATCCCCACACCCATATTTATGCCGGTGGGCACCCTGGGGTCGGTCAAAGGACTCAGCCAGGAAGAATTGATGCAGGATATCCAGGCTTCGATTATTTTGGGTAATACCTATCATTTGTATTTGCGTCCGGGTACGGAAGTATTGCAGGAGTCGGGAGGATTACACCGGTTTATTGGATGGGATAAGCCCATCCTGACGGATAGTGGCGGATACCAGATCTTTTCGCTGGCGGATATGCGTAAGATCAAACCGGAAGGTGTGGTTTTCCGATCGCACATTGATGGCAGCAAACACCTCTTTACACCTGAGAATAATGTTGAAATCCAACGCGCTATTGGTGCAGACCTGATCATGGCATTTGACGAATGTACGCCCTACCCGTGTGATAAAAAATATGCCCGTAAGTCTTTGCAGATCACGCATGCCTGGTTGGAGCGGGGATGGAACCACCACTTGCGGACACCGGCTACATACGATTACGACCAACTTTTTATCCCGATCATTCAGGGCTCGGTCTATCCTGACCTGCGCCTGGAAAGTACGGAAGAGGTATTGCGGTATGATAATCCGGTGTATGCGATCGGTGGACTATCGGTAGGAGAACCCCATGAAGATATGTATGCCATGACCAGGGAAGTATGCAGCCGGATTCCCGTGGATCGCGGCAGATACCTGATGGGTGTCGGGACACCGGAAAACCTGCTGGTCAGCATAGGCCTGGGTATAGATCTGTTTGATTGTGTCCTGCCTACGCGTAATGCCCGGCACGGCTTGCTATATACTTCCGAAGGCGTGATCAATATCAAGAATGCAAAATGGAAAAATGCTTTCGAACCCATCGACACAGACAGCGGTGTGACTACCTCCGCTCGTTATTCGAAAGCATATTTGCACCATCTGATCCGGACCGGTGAAATGTTAGGTGCACGATTGGCTTCCATGCAAAACCTGGGATTTTTCCTTTGGTTGGTCAAGACGGCTCGTAACCATATCTTGGAGGGCACCTTTTCTGATTGGCAGCGATCGATGTTGCAAAAAGTGGTAAAGCGGTTGTAATGGGCATATTGGATGCATATCTGATGAAAAAATACCTGAAGACCTTTTTCTTCACGGCTTTCCTCTTTTCCATCATTGCGGTAGTGATAGATTTTAGTGAAAAGGTGGAGCGTTTCGTTGAATCCCCGGTTACCACACATGAGATCCTGCTTCAATATTATCCAACGTATCTGCCGGACATCAACAGCATCCTGTGGCCACTGTTCGCCCTGATATCGGTTGTGTTCTTCTGTTCCCGGATGGCCAAGAACTCCGAGTTCGTAGCTATGTTTTCCAGTGGATTCAGCTTTATGCGTATCAGCCGTCCCTTCCTGATGGGAGCAGCGGTGATCGCCATGTTACTCTATCTGGGGAACCATTATTTTTTACCAAAGACGAACCGGATCAAGCTGGACTTTATGAACAAATACATCGAGCGCCAACAGGCCAGTACCCGGGTGCGGGCTACACACATGTTTATTTCTCCAGACACGAAAGTCTACATTAACAGCTATAATACCCTGGACACAACGGCCAACGATTTGCGGTTTGAAACGTATAAGGACAATAATCTGGTCAGAATTGTCATGGCTAAGCGGATGCAATACCAGGGGCCTCCCAATCATTGGCTGCTTACGGACCTGGAGACCAGGGTGTTTAATGGCACGAAAGAAACCTTTGAAATACAACGTAATGCGCGCATTGATACTACACTGAATATTTATCCTGAAGACTTTGTGTCATGGCAGAATGACCAGAAACGGCTTACTTCCCCACAAATTGAAGACTATCTGGAAAGGGCTAAGTTCAGGGGATCCGGGAATACCCGGCCATTTGAGATCGAATACTACAAAAGGACGGCGGATCCGGTTTCCATCTTCATTCTGACCATTATTGGCGTTGCAGTGGCTTCACGCAAGGTAAGGGGAGGCACCGGTCTCCATTTGGCTCAAGGTGTCATGATCGGCTCACTATATATCTTTTTATCCCGCTTCTCAACCACATTTGCCATGGACCCCAAAGTTACTCCCTGGCTTGGTGTGTGGGCTCCCAATCTGGTGTTTGCAGTGGTGGCGTGGTTCATGGTCCGTCGGGCACAGGAGTAGCCTTTGTTATGGAAAGGTTAAATAAATGGCAAATACTGTTAAGAAATTTCAAAAATTTTTGAAAGGGCAAAGAAGCACAGATAGAAAAATACATCTTCAAACTCCTGATTAACAGGATGTTAATAAGCTTATTTAGAATTTGTCTTAAAAAAGACAAGCATGCAAGTAAAATCTTGTTTAACTTCAACCCATGACTTGATTAACCTTCAGTTGTCTTTTGTTTAAGTATATCGTAAATTTGTTAGACAAAACTAAACTATATGTCCACCATTGAATTCAACCATCAATTGCTGAAATTAACCAATGTGCTTCATGCCTTTGCGTATAATTTGACCAAGGATGTTGAAGAATCTCAAGACCTGTACCAAGAAACGGCTTTCCGGGCATTAAGTAACAAGGATAAATTTGTTCCAGGCACCAATTTCAAAGCCTGGATCATGACCATCATGAAGAATATCTTCATCAACAATTACCGGAAGAAAGTAAAAGCAAACACCATCATTGACACGACAGATAATCTCTATTATCTGAATTCAGGTACCACCATTATTTTTAATAGTGCGGATACCAAGATCATGATGGATGAGTTGAACAGCATGATCGTTGACTTGGATGACAGCATTCGTATTCCCTTCGAAATGCACTATGTCGGTTACAAGTACCAGGAAATTGCGGACAAACTAGGTTTACCGCTGGGTACGGTCAAAAGCCGTATTTTCTTCGCCAGAAAGGCGCTTAAAAATCAGATTCAAAGAAGGTATCCTTCCATTTACGATACCCGTAGCAAAGATTAATTCACCTCATAAGACGGATCTTACGGGATGAAGTCATCCCCTTCACGGGAACAACACATTGCTCAGTCGCTGCTGGACTGGCATCAAGATCATCCCAGACCATTGCCATGGAAAGGCAAGGGGCCCTACGAAACCTTGCTTTCAGAGATCATTCTTCAGCAAACCCGGGTGGAGCAGGGACTACCTTATTACCTCCGGTTTGTAACCCTGTTTCCGACTGTATTTGCCCTGGCTCAAGCTTCAGAAGATGAAGTATTGCATGCGTGGCAAGGATTAGGTTATTACACCAGGGCGCGCAATCTGCACCGGATCGCGAAGACCATCGTTGATGAGCTTCAAGGTCAATTTCCGGAGACGTATGAGGGCTGGTTGGCACTGAAAGGAATTGGACCCTATACGGCTGCGGCAATCTCTTCTTTTGCCTATGACCAGCCCTATGCTGTCGTGGATGGCAATGTCTACCGGGTTTTGTCAAGGTTGTATACCCCCGCGGCTGACTTCTACACCAGCAGCGGTAAAAAAACATACCAGGATCTCGCTCAGCGTCTGCTTCCCCCTGGACAAGCTGCAATCTTTAACCAGGGCATCATGAATTTTGGGGCCCTGCAGTGTGTACCCCGGCAACCGGATTGTACAATATGTCCTTTAAACACGCACTGCAAAGCGTTTAAGAACGGAAAGGTGAATGCCTATCCTCCAACCAAGCCGCTTTTGAGTAAAAGACACCGTTTTTTTCATTATCTGGTGGCGATAGACCAGTCCGGGATGACCTGGATCGATCAGCGGAAGGAGAAGGACATCTGGCAACACCTGTATCAGTTTCCGCTCCTGGAAACGGAATCTTCTGTGGATAGCCGGGATATCCAGAAATTATTTCTAAAAAACTATCAATTGAAAGATTGGAATACTGGAATTACATCTAAAGTTTATAAACATGTTCTGTCCCATCAGGTCATTCATGCCTGTTTTCACATACTGGAGGTCCGGGAACTGCCCCAACATCCGGCATTTGAATGTGTTAAAGTCAAAAACTTACCTAACTTTGCCTTCCCTAAGGTAGTCCATTGTTATTTAATGGATTATTCGATATATTTAAATGCTATACATCAATAAGAATGGTCAATAAAGTAATACTGATAGGCAATCTCGGAAGGGACCCGGAAGTTCGTACCCTGGAAAATGGAGCAATGGTTGCCAAATTTCCAGTAGCCACCAATGAAAGTTATCGCGATAAAAATAATGAGTGGCAGACCATTACTGAATGGCATGATGTAGTTGTCTGGCGTTCACTGGCTGAACGTGCAGAAAAAACCTTGCAAAAAGGTAGCCTGGTTTTCATCGAAGGTAAATTGACCCATCGCAAATACCAGGATAATAATGGGATCGATCGTTACATCACTGAAGTCGTTGCGAGCACTTTTCGGCTGCTTGATCGCAAAGAAGGGGGAAGCCGGACGGGATACAGTGACACCTTTCCTACCGAAGATTCCTATTCGGCAAGTGCTCCTCAATCCGGCTCCGGCGGGAAAGAAAGCGCCACTTTCACGGAGGATCTTTCCAATATGGAAGATGACGATTTACCATTCTAATCCAGCTTGTTGAACTAATCACACCATCTTGGAACCGGACTTATCTGAATCGTACCATCTTCTGCTCATTTTGATTCAAATTTCGCCGCTTATTTTTCTGGACCTCTTTATTGTCGTCCTGTTGCTTTTTGGTTCGGCTTTAATATCCGGATCGGAGATCGCTTATTTCTCATTGGGGCCTAATGAACAAAAGCTGCTCCAGGAAGAAAACTCTCCAATCAGTAAGCGGATCATAGCCTTGCTGGAGAAACCACGGCGACTCCTGGCAACGATCCTCATTCTCAACAATACCTTTAACATTGCCATTGTCTTGCTGGCCAATCATATGATGAGCGTACTTTTCAGTGATGCGGCATTTGATTCCATGGCTCAACAGTTGGTACAGTTTATTTCCGGAATCGGTATGCAGCTGGATGCTGCGAACATGGCGGTATTCATTAAGGTTCTGGTCACTGTCGTTCTGGTTACGTTTATCCTCGTATTATTTGGTGAAATTACACCCAAGATTTACGCCAATATCCACAACGTCGGACTTGCCCGATTCATGGCAAAACCACTCACTTTCATGTCCAATGTCCTGGCTCCGGTCAGTACATTTTTTGTCAATTTTTCAAAAGGCCTGGAAAAACGGCTGGCACGCAACAGGCAGGTCTCGTTGAAAGCCGATATTGATCATGCCATCGAGCTGACTGTGCGACAAGACCCCAGTTCGGATGAAGAAGTGGATATGCTGAAGAGCATCGTGAAATTCAGTGAAGTCAGTGTAACGCAGGTAATGCGGTCGCGTATGGATGTGGTTGCTGTTGAGCATACTATTTCCTATAAAGACCTTCTGAAAACGGTGAAGGATTCGGGTTTTTCCCGGCTGCCGGTCTATGAGGAGGACCTGGATCATATTCTTGGCATTCTTTATGTTAAAGACCTCTTGCAACATTTGCATGAAGGAGAAGATTACGACTGGCTGGGGCTGGTTCGCAAAGAGGTCCTGTATACTCCGGAGTCAAGGAAAATCAATGAACTCCTGAAGGATTTTCAGTCCCGAAAATTGCATATGGCCATTGTTGTAGATGAATTCGGAGGTACGTTGGGTCTTGCTACTCTGGAGGATATCATGGAAGAAGTGATCGGCGATATCCGGGATGAATTTGATGACAAAGAAGAACTGGAATACATTCAGCTGGATGAACAGAATTTCATTTTTGAAGGCAAAACATTGATTAACGATGTGATCAAAATCGTTGGATTGGATATCGGTCATTTCGATAACTGGCGTGATGATGCCGACTCCCTGGCCGGATTGATCTTACAAGTGACGGGTCAAATACCGAAAGTAAATCGGGAGATTTCATTTCCGCACTTCAAATTAAAAGTGTTATCGGTGAGCAAGCGAAGAATAGAGAAAGTCCAATTGACTAAAATATGAGTAAAATGCGTACGGCCTGGTACACCTTTATCCTTGCAGTGATCTTTATTACTGCTTGCAGCCATGAACAAACCTATATTCCCAAGCCAAGAGCGTATCCTAAAGTGACCTATCCGGAGAAAGCATATCAGCCGTTTCATCTTTCCGGGTGTCCTTTAACTTTTGAATATCCACGGTACGCAACGATCGATGAAAATCCAAGCAACCGGCAAAAAAACCAACAGAGTGCCACATGCTGGTTTGACATCTATTTTCCGGATTTCAACGGGAGAATACACTGCAGCTATGTGCCCATCAATAAGCCGGAGGACCTGGATAAATACATCAACGATGCTTTTGAGATCGTGGACAAAGTCAATTACCGCTCCAATTATAGTGGCGAGGAAGTGATCCACAAACCGGATGGTACAGGAGGGGTATTGTTTAACTTCGAAGGCCCGGCGGCATCACCGGTACAGTTTTTTCTGACCGACAGTACCGAGCATTTCTTCAAAGGATCCCTGTACTTCTACGCAAAAGTTAATCCGGACTCTATCCAGCCGATTGCAAAGTTCATCGAGCAGGACGTCCTGGAGCTGATAAAAACGGTAGAGTGGACCGATAAATAGATTCTGGTACCCGGGAATATGATCAGTCGTCGGAAGTGTCTTCATCGCCGCTGTGCACGACGCCGACATAGCGCTCCTTGATCTTGCGTTCTACATCCTGTGCAACTTCCGGGTTGTCTTCCATGAACTGCTTGGCGGCATCACGGCCCTGCGCGATCTTGGTACCTTCATAACTAAACCAGGAACCACTTTTCTGGACGATTTCCAGTTCGGAGCCCAGGTCGATCAATTCTCCGGTCTTTGAAATACCCTGTCCGTACATGATGTCGAAAGTCGCTATCTTAAACGGCGGGGCCAGCTTGTTTTTGACCACTTTTACTTTGACGCTGTTACCGATGAGATTTCCTTCCCGGTCCTTGATGGGCGAACCGGAGCGGCGGATGTCCAGACGAATGGAAGCATAAAACTTCAGCGCATTACCGCCGGTTGTCGTTTCCGGATTGCCAAACAACACGCCAATTTTCTCCCGCAGCTGATTGATAAATATGCAGCAGCAACCGGTACGACCAATCGTGGCGGTCAGTTTACGCAGAGCCTGAGACATCAGACGCGCCTGCAAACCCACCTTGGAATCTCCCATTTCACCTTCGATTTCACTGCGCGGTACCAATGCGGCGACAGAGTCTATGACGATGATATCGATGGCTCCTGAGCGGATCAGGTTTTCGGCAATTTCCAATGCCTGTTCACCATTATCGGGCTGGGAGATCAACAGGTTCTCCACATCAACACCCAGTTTTTCGGCATAAAAACGATCGAAGGCATGTTCCGCGTCGATGAATGCGGCGATGCCACCTTTTTTCTGGCATTCGGCGATGGCATGGATAGCCAAGGTCGTTTTACCGGAAGATTCCGGACCGTAGATTTCAACCACCCGTCCGCGGGGTAAGCCTCCGATTCCAAGTGCGATGTCAAGACCGATGGATCCGGTGGGTATGGTGTCAATTTCGACTACCTGCTGGTCACCGAGTTTCATAACGGTGCCTTTGCCGTAAGTCTTTTCCAGTTTATCGACCGTAAGCCGTAATGCTTTTAGTTTTTCATCTCTTTCGTTACCCATCTTAGTTGATATTTTAAAAGGTAATATATAAAACGAAGGTACTATTTAACCCGGTATTTTTCAGGAATAAATAGGGAATTGGTAGGTGCAAAAATGCCGAATGCCCTTCACGTTGACATGAAAGGCATTCGGGTTTTGTACGATTTCGAACTACTACAGAGTCGCTATGCTTACAACGTTGCTGGAGACAGAACGGTCGAGCTGTATTTCAGTATGCGTTCGATGCTAGACAGAGAAGGACGGATCGCTGCAGTTGGCAGAGCATTTTTGCCGTCTTTAAGTTCAACATACTGATCTTTCAGCTCTTGATCATCTACAAGTGCTTGTTGTAGCAGTACAGTTTCTTCTGGGGAGGTTTCTTGGTATAGAAAACGTACTAAATCTTCAGGTGTAAAATCATGCTTCATACGCAGAAATTGGTTTTGATTTTTTTAAACTTCCTATAAATAACACAGGACCATATTCATTTATTGTATGGGGTGCAAAAAAAATGAAAGGATTGAAGACCAATAGATTAAGCGGCAGGAACCACACTACTTATCTGAGGTCACCCGGTACCAGGTTTGGGTCCGGTAAAGTCCGGTCCAGTGTTTTCCTCTCACTTTCAATTCCTGGGAATTACCGGGTTCAAACCAGATACTGCAGCGGTATTCGCTCCCGTTTTCCGGATCCATAATCGTGCCATTTGACCAATAGTCCTTGTACGGTTCCAGGTCTTCGATCACGACCAGCCCGATCAGAGGTTGATTCTTTTTCTTGCCAGTACATTCCGTGCAGATCTTGTCGGGTGACGATTTCAGCAATTTTACCACCTTGCCGAAATACTTGCCCTGATCCTGATAGATCTCGACGTAACTTTTGGCTTCACCGGTCGCATCGTCGATGGTTTTCCAGGTCCCCAGAGGACCGGATTGTGCATTTGTAATGGTAATGAAGCAGGTCAGATACAAGAGGGAGAACAGGAGTCTCTTCATAACGTACATCTTTAAGTTAGATCTATTAAAGATAACGAAAGAAAGGACGAGTGATGGGTGTAGCTGCAAATGAAAAGCGCCTGATCGGATGACCAGGCGCAATGTATCTTTTTATGCTTTGCCCAGGAAGCGGTTGACCGCTCGTGAGGCTCTGTCGACCAGATCGTATTCGATGGAATACAATACATATTTGCCTTGCTTTTGTTGTTTAACCACGCCTGCAAGACGCAACACCTTGAGGTGCTGGGAGGTGATCGATTGTTCTAAATTCAGGGTGTTATAGATTTTGTTCACGTTGATCTTACCATTTCGATCGATGAATTCTAATATGCGAAGTCTTAAGGGATGGGCTAACGCACGCATAATCTCTGTCGAAACCTGTAGCTTTTCATTGTCAAAAGTAACCTTAGTCCTTCTCATATTGCAGCTTTAAGTATTTTGAATTATTAAGTCTAGCTCGACAAATATGCGCCAAATGAATGAATCTACAAAGCAAAACATTAAAAAAACTTGCAATTTGTAACTGATTGAAGCGTTGTTGTACTTCAATCGCAAATTTGGCCCATGTCTAATTCAATTTACCTATAAGCTAAAATATTGAATTTCAAAGAGATGTAAAATTCACCATCAACTAACGGTTTAATCAGCTAATTCTTCAACCAATCTCGAAATTTGTGCAAGTCTATCACGGTCGATACGGTAATAAATAAATTTTCCTTGCCGTTCAGTTGTAACTACACCAGCACGTCTTAAGATGGCTAAATGTTGGGAGGCTACCGATTGCTCCAGCCTAAGTTTAATGTAAATGTCAGTCACAGTCATCGAATCATTTTCTTCCAGTAGATCAATGATACGCTGACGTAGTTTGTGGTTGACAGCCCGCAGCACCAACACTGCTTTTCGGAGATCAGCATAGTCAAGCTGGATCTCCTTACCTCCTTTCTTTAACGAAACAATTTCATTTTTCTGCTTTTTCATACAAGATGGTTTTACGGTCAAGGAATCAGCTCTAACTGCAACCAAAACTGTACCAAACTCACTTATTAGAAAACTTTTTAAATTATAATGTTATCACATTCAACACTTATTTATATGAATTGGTTGAATATGTATAAAGAATGGCCTTATATAGGTAGGATAGGTGCCTGAAAATGGCTTTCCTGGCTATATCGTTTGCTATACGCATCTTTACATCATTCGTTGTCATATACCGACCCAGCCCTAAATCCCGCCAGTAAGATTATTTGACCACTCACGGATACGAAAGACTCCTTTGAACCGGCATCAATTGTATGACCATTATACATTATTAAATCTTATAATGCATTGGTATTACGATAAACATCAATACGTGTTATCCGGTTCCGTAATAACCTCATAATCCGTAAATCAAGTAATGGATAGTTGTAATTCCACCGTATCATGATCGCATCCGGCATCATTAACGGAGTTGAACTGGAGTCTAAATGAACAGAGTACCAGATAGACTTACCTGGCCTGCCTGGGGGTAGTAATGTTCGGTCGCAGCAAATAATTAGGTGCGTAGGTAGAGAGATCTTCAAACATACCCCGGGCAAATCGCTGCAAGGCGGGTCCCGTCATTTCTGCTGCTGAATATCGGACTGGATCCAGGCGGATGACGTTGTCCGGATGTATCCAAAGCTCCGGCTGATTGATCACGCCACTTCCTCCTGCACGGACTTCCTGCGATGCAATGCGCTGGATCAATGCGTCGATCCGGCTTAAATCCGGCCCTTCCAAACAATTGCCGGATGCATCGTACAGAGCGTAAAAAACCCGCTCACGACGCGCATCCAGGGTAGCGACATAAATCGCTTCCGGGCTTCCGGTGTCCATGGCGCCATAAATCAGGTCTAGTGTGGGAACCGCAATCAGCGGGATATGATGCGCGTAACAAATGGCCTTGGCCATGGAAGCACCGACGCGCAATGCGGTATAGGATCCAGGACCATCACAGATAGCAACTGCCTTGATCTGTGTCCAGTCCATCTGCTGATCTTCCATCGCATCCTTAATAAGCAATGGTAATTGAGAAGTATGCCGGAAAGACAACGGATCCGCTGACGTATATATAAGCGTATTACCCCTGCTCAATGCCACAGAACAACCTTGTTCTGCCGTTTCAAGATGCAGGAGCACAGGCTGGTCCTCAGCTGCAATCACTTTCCCGCTAATATTTGTTGGTAACCAGCTGAATTTTGCAGCACCTCCACGGCTTTCTTAACCTCATTATCGTGCCGCAATTTGTACAGGATCTTATCCTTCTCCGGATAATATCGTGCAACAATTTGTGAAGCGATGGTTTTCAGAATCATTTCTTTGTTGGTATCGAAAACAGCATTGTTGGACTGGGTCAATTCGTTTTGCAACTGTTGGAGTTGAGGTAAATAGCTTGATTGCTGATCCTTTTCCATAACCTGCACCGCTTCGTCCAGTTTCCGGTAGGCCGGATTGTGATAAACAAATCCATTGGCCTGCAGGAACTGGTTAAAACCGTCGAAGTCATCAAAACGGAATTCCTGCGGATCACCGATGCTTTCATGATTTTGCTGATACATGTTCACGTATTTGAAAATCATATTCTGATCCTCCAGCTGAGTGATCAGGTCCGGAATATCGGCATGGTCCATCTTAACATCCGGTGTCACGCCCCCGCCATCCAGGACTTTTCGTCCGTTGCGGGTTTTAAATGCAGCACGTTGATCATCCGGCACATCTACCGGTTCACCATCCTGATAAGCCACACTCTGAATGCAACGTCCACTGGGGATGTAGTATTTGGCAGTGGTTAGTTTAAGTTGTGAATTGTAGCCAATATCCCGCGTATTCTGAACCAGGCCTTTGCCATAGGTACGCTGTCCGATGATAACCCCCCGATCGTAATCCTGCAATACACCGGAGACGATCTCTGATGCTGAAGCTGTCATCTTATTAGCCAGGACCGTTACGGGAAGGTCAGGAAAGGCCGGCACACCGGTCGTCTTGAATTCACGATCCCATTCCTGTACTTTACCCCTGGTGGTTACCACCAGGGCATCTTTGGGAATAAATAAGTTGCAAATGCTGACGGCTTCACGCAGCAATCCACCTCCGTTATTTCTCAAATCAAGTATGACGCCCTTTAATTCCGGATTTTCTTTTTTCAAATCGCGAATGGCATCCCCGACATTTTTACCGGCATTTTCAGTGAACGTAGTCAGTATCACGTAGCCAATTCCGTCAGAGACCATGCCATGATATGGGACATTGCTGTCATTAATCTCTGCACGGGTCAATGTTATAGGAATGGATTTCTTTTGCCCGATCCGCATCACATCCAGTTTGATTTCAGGGCTGGGTACCGTGCGCATCATGGTTTCTACCTCAACCTTGTTTTTCCCTTCCGTAGATCTTCCGTCTACCTTAACAATTTGGTCCCCAATTTTCAACCCGGATGCCTCAGCCGGAGCACCATCAATCAAGTCAGTAATCGTCAGGTAATTGTCGATCAGTTTGGTCTCTGCCCCCAGGCCTTCGTAGCGGCCTTCGGACATAAACCGCCATCCCTCGATCTGATTTTCAGAGAAATAGTTGGTATAGGGATCCAGGTGTTCCAACATCGCGTCAACACCGATACGCATCAGTTTCGCCGGATCCACTTCATCTACATAATAGAGATTTAACTCTTTGTACAGATTGGTGAAGATTTCAATGTTCTTGCTGATCTCGAAGTACTTATTAGGTGTCCCGGCAAATGCCATCAACATGAGTATAAGAACCGGAAGGAGAATACGAGTGATCTTGCGCATAAGAATAATTCTGATTATGAATTAAATGTGAACATAAAGAAATGCCGTCAATGCAGCCAATAATGCATCGGGCGCTTCGGCATGGACCCAATGCCCGGCATTTCCAATAGTAACGATATCAACATTCAAAAACGTTTCCCGGATCAAAGCTAAATCATCATCCGAAATGTAAGTTGATTTAGCTCCGCGAACAAATAATGCCGGCACCGACAAAGGTTGCAGGATCTCAACCGGACCAATCACCGCATCGTATTGATCATACAGGACGTTCAAATTGAACTTCCAGGAGTAACCGGTTTCAGTACGTTCCAGATTTTTCATTAAAAATTGCCGGATAGGCATGCTTTTAACCGTTTTTGAGAGCCATTGGTCGGCTTCCTGCCGGCTTTCAAGGTTAAGCGGCATGGATAACATGGCATCAAAATACACGTCGTGACCACGGGGGTAGCTTCGTGGACTGATGTCAAGAACAACCAAAGCGGATAAGCGATCTTCATACGCTGTGGCAAAGGCCATGGCAACTTTGCCTCCCAGTGAATGCCCCATCAGCACGGCTTGCTCCAGGCTCAACTCATCCCATAAACGTAAAAGATCATCCCGCATCGCGGTCATATTAAAAGTCCCGGTGTGCGGAGAACGACCATGATTGCGCAGATCCACGGCAATGACCTGATAAGTACTGCTTAAGCGCCGGGCAAAAGTGTGCCAGTTATCGAGGCTACCGAACAAACCATGCAGGATCACAATGGTTTTATGGTGTTCTTCTCCATATCGTTTATAATACAACGGTACCGTGCCTGGATATTCTGGTTCTTTCATCTACGTAGCATCTGTTTATAACACAAAATCTGTTTTCATTACCGGTTCTCTTAGCGAATGCAGGAAAACCTGTTGCTTTTGAAACCCCAACCATGGATTGAATGTTCGTATTTTTATGTTTTTGATCTGTAGTTATCATGCCGTATCAACTGGAATCAAAGTATCATCCCACCGGGGATCAACCGGAAGCCATCCGCCAACTGGTTGCAGGTATCAACCAGGGAGAAAAATCCCAGGTACTGTTGGGTGTCACCGGATCAGGTAAGACATTCACGGTGGCCAATGTAATCAATGAGGTGCAAAAACCAACACTGGTCCTCACGCACAACAAAACCCTGACTGCTCAGCTGTACGCCGAGTTCAAAGAATTTTTTCCCGATAATGCCGTAGAATACTTCGTATCCTATTACGACTATTATCAGCCTGAAGCATACATCCATGTCTCCGACACCTACATCGAGAAGGATCTTTCGATCAATGAAGAAGTGGACAAGTTGCGGATGCGGGCCACCTCAACGTTGCTTTCCGGCCGACGCGATATTATCATTGTTGCCTCGGTATCCTGTATTTATGGTATGGGAAATCCGGAAGATTATAAAGCCGGAATCATCCGCATAGAAACCGGAAAAGTCCTGGCCCGCAATCAGTTTCTGTACCGCCTGGTTGAAAGCCTGTACAGTCGTACCGAACTTATGCTGACGCGGGGACAGTTTCGGGTGCGGGGAGACAGTGTTGAGATCAATTTGCCATACATTGATTATGGATACCGGATCACATTCTTTGGCGATGAAATTGAAAGCATCGAAATGATCGATCCGGACACCGGAAAACATCTGGATGATCTGACCCATGCGGCCATTTTTCCGGCTAATCTCTACATCGCCCCGAAGGATCGTCTGAAAATGATTATCCGGGATATTGAGGATGAGCTGGTGGAACATGAGCGGTTTTTTGAACAGGAGGGCCGCTATCTGGAAGCAAAGCGAATCAAAGAGCGGGTAGCATTTGATGTGGAGATGATGCGTGAGTTGGGCTACTGCAATGGCATAGAGAATTACAGCCGCTTTTTCGATGGCCGGCAACAAGGTACCCGTCCATTTTGCCTTCTCGATTACTTTCCGGATGACTATCTGATGATAATCGATGAGAGCCACGTCACGATTCCTCAGGTAAGGGGTATGTGGGGTGGTGACCGGGCAAGAAAAATAAACCTGGTGAACTATGGTTTCCGGCTGCCCTCAGCGCTGGATAACCGGCCACTTAATTTCAATGAATTTGAGGGCCTGATCAACCAGGTCATTTTTGTCAGCGCGACACCGGGTGATTATGAACTGGAACAAACCGGCGGGGTAGTGGTCGAACAAATCGTCCGTCCAACGGGTTTATTGGATCCACCAATAGAAGTCCGTCCATCGCTTAATCAAATCGATGACCTGCTGGAGGAGATCAATGAACGCATCCAGCGGAACGAACGTATCCTGGTGACCACACTGACCAAAAGGATGGCGGAAGAGCTTACAAAATATTTGGCCAAATTACATATCCGGGTGCGTTACATCCACTCGGAGGTAGATACCCTGGACCGTGTGGAGATCATCCGGGACCTGCGTTTAGGTGGTTTTGATGTGCTGGTTGGGGTAAACTTATTACGGGAAGGCCTGGATTTACCGGAAGTATCCCTGGTCGCTGTTCTGGATGCCGATAAAGAAGGTTTTTTGCGCAATGACCGTTCTCTGACGCAGACAGCCGGCCGTGCAGCCCGTAATGCCAACGGATTGGTTATCTTCTATGCCGATCAGGTCACCGAATCCATGCAGCAGACTATGGATGAGACCAGCCGCCGGCGCAGCATTCAGATGGCCTATAACGAAGAGCATGGCATTACGCCAACGACCATAACCAAAACAAAGGAAGAGATCCTGGCACAGAAATCCATTCTGGATATCAGGGGACAAGGGAAATCACGTGCCTACATTGAACCCGATGAACCGTCCATTGCGGCAGACCCCATCGTCGATTATATGACCAGGGATCAATTGGAGAAAGTCATTGCTGAGACTGAGGATAAGATGCGTAAAGCAGCGAAGGAACTCGATTTTATCGCGGCTGCTCAGTACCGTGATGAGTTGTTTGCTCTAAAAAAGAAAATAAAAGAAAAGGTAGCCTGATCGTTACAGGATGCCGGCCAGGGCAGTCCATCCGGTTTGGTGTGATGCCCCCAGACCTTTACCCGTTTCGGCGTGAAAATACTCAAAGAAGAGGATCAGATCATGGTATTCCGGCAGCTGTAAAAAGGCCATATCCTGATGGACCGGCCGCTCCCCCTGATGGTTAGCCGAAAAAATGGATAATATCCGGTGGGCTATTTCTACGGAAGCTTCTTCGAGGTCCAGCGTTCTTCCGGAGTTAGCCGGAACCTCAATGGTTAATGTTTTGCCATAAAACTGGTGGTACGTCCGCAAACCATGAATCAGCAGATAGTTGGTGGGTATCCAGATCGGTCCCCGCCAGTTGGAATTGCCGCCGAATAATCCGGTTTCACTTTCCCCGGGCTCGTATCTCAAGCCGAAAATATCACCATTGATATGCATTTCTACCGGGTGTTCCAGATGGTATTTGGATACCGAACGGATCCCGAAAGGGCTTAAAAATTCTGCTTCATCGAACAATGTGTGGAGTATACGCTGCAGCCGGTCTATAGGAACAAGAGACAACAGGACATCACCGGTACGATCAGAAGCTTCAAAAACAATGTATTGGTGACGAGCATGACGTTCTTTGGCAAAATGTTCCAGTCGACGTGCAAAACCAGGCACTTTCTCCAGGTATTGTTTTTTCAGAATGGTCACGGCGAACAAAGTGCTGAGCCCGACCAGTGACCGGACCCTGAGGGGTAGGATCTCCGAACCATGTTCCAGGTGATCGTAGAAAAAACCTGAATCGTCATCCCATAATTCCGAAGCCATCCCATTTAGGGCCGATGCGATGCTCACAAAATGTTCGAAGTACTTAATGGCCATATCTTCGTAAGATGGATCATCGGCAGCGAGGGTAAGTGCTATTTCCAGCATATGCAGGCTGTAGAAAGCCATCCATGCCGTACCGTCCACTTGTTCCAGCGTGCAACCGGGCGGAATATCATTTTCGCGATCAAACAAGGCAATGTTATCCAAACCTAAAAACCCACCCTCAAATACATTATTGCCATTGCTGTCCTCCCGCGCTACCCACCAGGTAAAATTGAGTGATATCTTTTGGAACAACCGCTTTAAGAAATCACAATCCAGTGGTTTGCCAGTGATCGCCGACTCCATGCGGACAACTTCCAGAGCTGCCCAGGGGTGGATCGGAGGATTAATGCTGTCGAAAGACCACTCGTACCCGGGAATTTTTCCATTGGGATGCTGATACCATTCATGGAGGAGCAGCAACAGTTGTTTCTTGGAAAAGGCAGGATCTACGGCTGCAAGTGCTACGCATTGGAATGCAAGATCCCAGGCGGCGAACCAGGGATATTCCCAGGTGTCCGGCATAGAAATGACATCCGCAGCATTTACATTCCTCCAGTCGGTATTCCGTATCTGATCGTGGCCAGGTGGTGGTGGCGGTAAATTCGGATCGCCATCCAGCCAGGTCGAGACCTGATAGCGGTAAAATTGTTTATTCCATAACAATCCTGATAAAGCCTGCCGACGGATCAGTTGTTCCGTATCCGAAATGCTTTCCTTTTTTATCCGTTGAAATACCTGTTGATAGAACGCAGTGGATTCTTTTTTTCTTTTTGTTAAAATATTGGAAAATAATTCTTCATTCAATGCATTATCCAGCACATAATTGGTGAGTCTGACTCGTATAGTAGAAGATTTTCCTGGTCCCAAATTAAGGATATATACGGGCGCGCACTTCGTTCCACTTTGCTTTCCGGCAATATCACTCGTATCCCCATTGCAAATCACCCGATGAAAATAATCTTTGACATAGGGAGACACATTGGTGACACCAAAACACCTTTCCATGTTGGTGTCGTTTTCGGTAAAAAGCAAATGTTCAGGCCGCTCAAACCATAGATACGTATCGCCTGATTCCGGGTGGGTGGCCTTCACCCCTTGCTCACAGGGTACTATCACCGGCCGCTTGCCATCCAGGATCCAGGTATTACGAAACCAAAGGGTAGGCAGGACCGTAATGGTTTGTTCCTCCTGGCTGTGGTTGGAAATCCGGATTTCGATCAGAATGTCATCAGGAGAAGCTTTTGCATACCTTGTCCGGCAGGCGAACCAGCCTCCTTTTTTCCAGCAATCGGTATCAGTCAGTTCGTACTCCGGCTGAAGCCGGTCTCTGCTTCCGTTTACCTGGATCAGTTCGTCGTAGGGAAAAGCCTGACATGGGTACAGATAAAGGTGTTCCATCCAGGCATGGGACGGTGTATTGTCCAGATAGAAGTACAGCTCTTTTACATCCTCTCCGTGATTTCCTTCCTTATTGGTCAGGCCAAATAACCGTTCTTTCAGGATTGGATCCCGGCCATTCCAGTAGGAAACACTAAAACACAGGATCTGTTGGTCATCACTGATGCCGGATAGCCCGTCTTCTCCCCAGCGGTAAGCCCGGGATCGTGCCATGTCGTGGGATATATAATTCCAGGCATCCCCATCTGCCGAATAGTCTTCACGGACGGTACCCCATTGTCGTTCGGAAAGATAAGGTCCCCATTTAAGCCAGTTTTCCTGGCCGGAGGCTTGAGCATCCAGCCGTGCATTTTCTTGATTCATATCCGGTAATTTGACTACAGCAGAGCTGCGGCCGGTGAGTCTAAAAACCAATCGGCGGGATGGTGCAGCGGTTGGATGATCTGGGCCGGATACAACATGGCATCCCGTTCACCTTCGATCACCTGATAGACCGCAAGGGCTTTGGCTACGCCAAAGGCCAGGAAAGATACCCGGTGAGCCTGATTGATCAGGGGAGCGGTCAAAGTGATGCGGAACTCCTTTTCATCCGGCACATACAGGGCTGATACGGTGGGAGTTGTTTCGTTGATGACCGTACTGCCCGGAAATAGCGAAGCAGTATGGGCATTATCACCCAGTCCCAGTAGGACCAAATCAAAAGACACCGGCTGTTCCTGAAAATGACGTCCGATTTGAAGTGCATATTGATGAGCGGTTTCCTCCGGGGTTAATGAGGTATCCATTACAAATACCTTGCTGTGGTCAATCCCCAGCGGTTTGAGCAGGGTTTCCCAGGCCATATGGGCATTATTCCTTTCGTGATCCGCCGGAACGTACCGTTCATCACCAAAGAAAAAGTAAACTTTCTCCCAGGAGACCGCATTGCGGTAAGGAGGTTTGGTCAGCAGCTGATATACACGCTTGGGTGAGTTGCCCCCGACCAGGACAAGATTGCACCGTCCGGACCGGGCTATTGCTTCTCCGGTCTGGCGGGTTATATAAGCAGCATAGGCGTGGATCAGCGTATCCTCGTCGGGATATATGTGCAGGCTCATGATTTGGTTAAGTGGCTGGTTGGTGAAATAGAATACCAATGAAACCCATCCTGGGCTATCAGTGCCTCCGCGGTCTCCGGCCCCCAGGTATTGGCATTGTAATTGGGAAAATCGATGCTCTTTTTAGTCTCCCAGGAATGCAGAATGGGCATCAGGATCTGCCAGGCAGCCTCTACCTGATCTCCCCGCATAAATAGGGTTTGATCGCCTTCCATGGTATCCAGAAGCAAGGTTTCATAGGCTTCCGGAGAATCGGTTCCATAGGTGCCGTCATAATTAAATACCAGATCAACCGTGTTCAGGATCATTTCAAGACCCGGCCGCTTCGCCTGGACCTGTAGCCGGATACTCATCTCGGGCTGAATGCTGATGATCAGCCGGTTTTGCCGCCAGTTGTCGATCGCTGAATCGGGAAATACCATATGCGGCACATCCCGGAACTGAATGGAAATGATGGTGGCCGATTGATGCAGGCGCTTGCCGGTGCGAACATAAAATGGAACACCGTCCCATCGCCAGTTATCCACAAAAAACTTGATTGCTGCAAAGGTCTCGGTATTGGACTGAGGATCCACCTTTTCTTCTTCACGGTAACCAGGCACGATTTGTCCTTCTATCCAACCCTCCGAATACTGACCACGGACTGCATTCTTTTTGATGTCTTCCGGTTTAAAGGGGCGCATGGACCGCAAAACATCGACTTTCCGGTTGCGTACCTCGTCAGCTTGGAAATTAATGGGGGTCTCCATAGCGATCAGACAGAGCAACTGCAGGATGTGGTTTTGGACCATATCCCGTAATGCACCGGCATGTTCATAATAGGACCCGCGACCTCCGATGCCCAATTGTTCGGTCACTGAAATTTGCACGTGTTGGATGTAATTACGGTTCCAGATCGGTTCCAGGATCGAATTGGCAAAACGGAACGCCAGGATGTTTTGCACCGTTTCTTTGCCCAGGTAATGATCAATCCGGTAGATCTGACTTTCATCAAACAGGCCGCAAAGCAATTGATTGAGTGAACGTGCAGAATCAAGGTCATTACCAAATGGTTTTTCAATGACGAGCCGGTGACGGGAAACATCGTCCGCCATTTTGTGATCCTTAAGATGCTGTGCAATAACCGGGAAAAACTCAAACGACACGGCCATATAATAAATGATGATCGGCTCTTTACCCCATGTTTTGGTACATTCCGCAATGAATTTTTTTAGTGCCGTGTAGGTCTTGTCGTCTTTGATGTCTCCGGGATGATAGGTAATGTTATCAGCGAATTTTTTCCAGGTTGCTGCGTCTGCATTACCCTTCCGGGAAAATTTATTGACGCCTTCCAGCAAATGTGATCGCATTTCTTCTTCTTCCAGCGGTGATCTGCCATTGCCATAGATGGCAAAATGCTCCGGCATGTATTGATCAAGGTAGAGATTATACAGCGCAGGGTTGATTTTACGCCAATTCAAGTCTCCGGTTGCTCCGAAGATGACAAAAAGAACAGGTTGTGACGGATCGATAATCATCGGGTTTGCAGTTTATGGATCAAGGATGGATATTAATCTATTTCGGGCCACTCGGTGTGAAATACACCTTCTTTATCAATGAGCTCATAGGTGTGAGCGCCAAAAAAGTCCCTCTGCGCCTGGATCAAATTGGTTGGTAACCGGGCGGAGATCAGTGACTGGTGGTAATTCAGGGTTGTTGCATACACCGGTATTGGGTAGCCGGAGGATATAGCCTGAGCAGTGACTGTACGGGTAGCTTCCTCGCATTCAGCCAATGATTTTTGAATGCCGGCATCCTGCATCAGATGCTCCAGATCGGTGTTATTCGTAAAAGCGGTATAGATCGTCTCCAGAAAGCGCGAACGGATGATGCATCCTCCCCGCCAGATGCGTGCAATTTGACCCAGGTTAAGTGCATAATTGTATTCGGAAGAAGCGCGGGAAAGGAGGTGCATACCCTGGCTGTAAATCAAAACCATATTAAAGAAGAATGCTTTCTCCAGCATTTCCGTGTGCTCTTTGCGGTTGCCTTTCCAGGGTTGTGGAGGGGTCACCTGTTTCGCAAGTTGATTACGCAATACACCATATTTGGAAAGGTCGCGCATGGACACGGCAATATCGATGCTGGGTACGGGTACCTGCAGATCCATTGCGATTTGCGATGTCCATTTGCCGGTACCTTTGGCTTTGGCCTGATCGCTGATATCATCGACGAGCATATGGCCAGTATCCGGATTTTTAACGGTAAATATCGTGGAAGTTATTTCCAGCAGGTAGGACTCCAGGCGACCTTGATTCCATTGATCAAAAAGTACTGAAAGTTCCTCATTCGAATATTGCAGTCCCCTTTTGAGGATGGCGTAAGTCTCAGCGATCAGTTGCATCAGGGCATATTCGATGCCATTGTGAACCATCTTTACAAAGTGACCGGAAGCGCCGGGTCCGATATAGGTCACACAGGGATCTCCCTGAACATGCGCCGCAATGGCTTCAAACATGGGTTGCACATGACGATAAGCTCCGGCATCTCCACCAGGCATCATACTTGGCCCTCGTCTTGCACCGTCTTCACCTCCGGAAACGCCCATGCCGATAAAATGAAAACCTTGATCGGACAGGTCCTTTGCACGGCGATCGGTATCTGTAAACTTGGAATTGCCTCCATCGATGATGATATCTCCCGGTTGCAGGTGGGGTATCAGGTCAGCCAGGACGGCATCTACGATTGGACCGGCCGGAACCAGCATCATCATCACCCGTGGCGACTGCAGTTCGGCGAGAAATGCATCCAATGTCGAGAAGCCGTGGACCTTATCGCTGGACTTTTCATTTTCCAATCGTTGTACCTGGTCGGCGTTCTTATCATACCCTGCTACGGAATAACCATGATCGGCCAGATTCAGCAACAGATTTCTTCCCATCGTACCCAGCCCGATCATTCCGAAGTGAAGCTGCCCTTCGCGTCTATTTTCCATGTTTATTTTTTTAACATTTACAGCACCTATAAGACAAATTCAAATCCTTACAGGTCACTTGGGGTTATGGATTACCGATCAAAACAAATAAAACCGGTCAGGGAATCTCAGGTAACAGGATCAGCAGGTATTTTCTGTTTTTTCTTGTATGGACGGATAATTAATCCAAGAGGACGGTCATAGTTGAAATAATTTCCCATCCAATCGATAAAAGTTACCAGTTTGTTTCTGAAGCCTACCAGGGACATGATGTGCACAAACATCCAAACAAACCAGGCAAAAGGCCCTTTAAACTTCCAATGCGGTAAATCAACCACGGCCCGGTTGCGGCCTATCGTCGCCATGACTCCTTTATTGTAATAAGCAAAAGGCTCCAGGGGTTGCTGGCGGATCAGTCGTTTTAAGTTTTTCGCCAGATGTCTCGCTTGCTGGATACCTACCTGGGCCAGCATAGGTAAGCCTTTCGGATTGGCATCATCCACATGGGAGGCGACATCACCCAGGACAAATGCGTATTCGTAGCCCGGGATCTGATTGAAAGCATTAACGGTAATCCGGTTTCCTCCTACGATCAGCTCAGGTGGAAGCCCCGGGATGGGGTTGCCCTTCACCCCGGCTGTCCAGATCACATTATCGGTGGCCAGCTCGGTGCCGTCTTCCAGTTGTATTCTCTGATTGGTATAACTTTTCACCTTGGAATTCAGATGAACCTGAACGCCCAGGTTTTGCAGGTATTTCAGACTGAATTTTGAAGACTTATCCGACATGTTACCCAGCAGTTCATTCCCTGCTTCAAAAAGGTGAATGGACATCGTTTTGAAGTCAATTTGCGGAAAATCCTTAGGGAGTACGTAATGCTTCATTTCAGCGATGGCTCCGGCGAGTTCGATCCCGGCGGGTCCACCCCCGATGATTCCGATGTTCATCAGTTCATCCCGCGCTCCCGGATCATAGGTGGCGATGGCTTTTTCCAGATTCTGCATCAGGAAGCTCCGGAAGTCCAATGCATCCGGGACAGATTTTAAGGTCAGCAGATCTTCCTTGATCGGCTCAAAGTTGAAAAAGTTATTGGTGCTTCCGGTTGCAATGACGAGGTATTCGTAGGATAACGTTCCGGCCGTGGTTTCCGCTTTTTTGGCCGGCAGATTCAAACGCAGGACCTCGGCCATTTGAAAACGGACATTCCGGTATCCCCGAAAAATCCGGCGCACCGGATAAGCGATGCTGTCGGCTTCCAGGCCTCCCGTGGCTACCTGGTAAAGGAGTGGCTGGAAGGTGTGGTAATTGTTCTTATCAACCAGCAAAACGTCGAAGGGGGCGTTTTTTAAGGCTTTTGCCAGGGTGATTCCGGCAAATCCGGCACCGATAATCAATACTTGGTGATGTTGACGTTTCATTTGATAACATTTAACATCCGTCCACCGGTCAATGTTTGCCGGGAAGCTGTTAATTCTGCGTTAGGATTGTGTTTTCCACCAGTCAGGCAACTGGCGCAAGACAGCCAGTTCTTTATTTTTTTGACGGGCTTCGCTTGCCGGGTATCCGAAATAAATGCCTTTTCCGGGAAGGTCTTTGGACACTCCCGATTTAGCCAGGATGATGGCCTGATCACCGATTTTCAGGGTTTGGGCGATCCCAACCTGGCCATAGATGACTACCTGATCCCCGATGATGGTCTTGCCACTGATCCCGGTTTGTGCGGCGATCAGACAATGTTTACCGATGCGGACTCCATGTGCGATGTGTACCTGACAATCGATTTTAGTCCCCTCACCGATTATCGTGTCGGATGAAACGCCACGGTTAACGGTTGAACCGGCACCAATTTCAACATCATCTTCGATGATCACCCGTCCGCCGGTATGCCATTTCAGGTAACGGTCACTCTCTTTTTTGAAATAAAAAGCATCGGTTCCGATTATAACGCCAGCCTGGATATTGACCCGGTTGCCGATCCGGGTATGCGGACCGATATAGGCATTGGCCTGGATGTAACACGACTCGCCAATCGTAACATGTGCACCAATCACCACATTGGGTTCGATAATGGTGCCGGCACCGATCTTAGCCGTCGGATCGATCTCCTCACGGGCAAAAACAAAAGGTCGGTGTTCTTTGACCAGCTCATTATAGACCTGGAAGGGCTGATCGGAAATCAATAAGACTTTGTGATCCGGACAATCGATCGCCTGATTGATGATTATTACAGTCGCTGCCGAGTCGATCGCTTTCTGGTAATATTTTGGAATATCGACAAAGGTGATGTCGCCGGCTTCGACCCGGTGAATAACGTTGATTCCACTGGCCAGAAGGGTGGAATTACCAAGGATATCCATGTTATAGGCAGCAGCAATGGTCGAAACGGGGATAGGCTGTTTGAATTTCATGGAAGCACCGGTTGATTGAAAAGTAAAATTGACAATAAATCTGTATTTTTCGTTTGTTTCATCAAAAGTTGGATACTATGGCAACCTCATTTAACCGTCGTCAGTGGCTTAAAGCAGGCCTTTTAGGAAGCAGTTTACCGCTTCTGCAACCGTGGCAATTACTCGATCATCTCCGGGAACCGGTGCCGGGTCCTTCGGGGAATATGCCTGTACGGCTTAACTCCAATGAAAATCCTTTTGGACCCTCAAAGAAATCCCGTGAAGCCGTCATGGCCTCGCTGGATGAAGGCAATCGCTATCCGCGGACAGCCATTAACAAATTAAAAGAGGCCATCGCAAAAAAGGAAGGAGTCGGTGTCGATCAGGTCCTGATTACTGCCGGATCCACGGAGATCCTCGGACTGATGGGGCTTATCTACGGACTGCGGGGAGGAAATATCGTAGCCGGTGATCCTACGTTTGATTACCTGATGATCTACAGTGAGCTCATCGGAGCCAAATGGAAGCGGATACCGCTTACACCGGATAAATATTTTGACCTGGAAGCGATGGGTAAAGCAGTGGATGACAACACCCGGTTGATATTTATCTGCAATCCCAATAATCCGACTGGAACCTATATTCCCAAAGCAGAGGTTGGAGCTTTTTGCGAAAAATATGGAAGCAGTATACCCATCTTCATCGATGAGGCATACATTGAGTTTACCGATGGTGGAGTCAGCAATTCATTGATGGATATGGTGACAGCCAATCCCAATATTGTGGTGGGACGGACATTTTCCAAAGTATACGGATTAGCCGGTATGCGCATCGGTTATGCACTGGGGCATCCGGATACCATCAAAGTCATGCAGCAGTTCTGCATGGGTCGTATGATCACACCCAGCGTACCGTCCATGTACGCCGCACTGGCCAGCCTGGAAGATGAATGGTTTACGAGTATGACCGTCGAGAAAACCATCCAGGGGAAAGCCATGGTTTACGATTTCTGCAAACAACAACAGGTACGCTACATTCCGTCGCATACCAACTTTATCTGGTTTGAAGCAGACCGGTTCAAAGGAGATCTGGTGAAGACCATGGCGTCGAAAGACATTCTGATCCGTAGCTATTCCGATCAACCGGGATGGTATCGCGTAAGTATCGGAACACCTGATGAAATGCAGACATTCATCAATGCGGCGGGACAAGAACTGGTTTAATCCTGGTAAAAATTAAGATCCTCTCCGGTAAAATGAATAATTACCGGCTGCCGATCAATTCCTGATTACGGTATTCCTTAAACGTCTCCAGTCCACACTGCAGAAAGGCATTGTAGTCTTCGGCATCCTCCTTGTATCCACGGGGCCGGGCCATGACTTTTTCGTCCGGCGTTGTCAATACATACAATGGCTGCGTAATCTGGTTGAAGTTTACCTGCTGGAAGTCTTTCCATAGATAACCCACATTGCGGAGACGCTCACCGGTGATCTTCGAATAAACTTCGGTCGAGTCAGGAAGCGGTTTCCCATCGTCGGTATAAAGGGAGATCAGGACATAGTCATTTGCCAGTTTTTGCCAGACATCGTCCTTGACCCAGATGTATTCTTCGGTTTTGCGGCAATTTACACAACCATAACCGGTAAAGTCCAGCATAACAGGCTTATTGACTTCACGTGCATAGGCCATCCCTTCGTGATAGTCTTTAAAGCAATTCAGGTTATTTGCACATTTACTGTAAGAAGGATAGCGTGATTTAATCGCTGGATCCGGATCGGGAAGCGGTTTAAAATAATTGTAATGAGCCGGGGGAGCCAATCCACTCATCAGATTGAGTGCATTGTAGCTTTTTGTCCGTGGATTTCCCATGAATCCGGTAGCCAGATAGATGGTAAATGCCAGTGACACCAGGGCAAATGCCAGGCGCGGCCCGGAAAGAGACTTGCGTGGTCCGTCCAGTTTAAATCGCAACACTCCGAACAAATACAAGGTCATGGCACCAAAAATCAGGACCCAGAGCCCCATGAATAGTTCATATCGGAGAAAACCCCAGTGTGAGGTCATATCCGCGACCGATAAGAATTTCAAGGCGAGTGCCAGTTCAAGAAATCCCAGCACCACTTTTACGGTATTCATCCAGCTACCGGATTTAGGCAGGGAATTCAGCCAGGCGGGGAATGCGGCAAAAAGGCCAAATGGTAATGCCAGTGCCGTTGAAAAGCCTAACATCACTACGGCCGGCCCGATCTTTCCCGAGGTCACCGATTGGACCAGCGCCGTTCCGATAATCGGACCGGTACAGGAAAAAGATACTACGGCCAGGGTAAAAGCCATAAAGAATGTTCCAATTAATCCTCCTTTTTCAGCAATATTATCTGATTTATTCGCTAAAGCACTGGGTAGGGTGATCTCATAGATGCCAAAAAAGGATAGGGCAAACAATACAAAAATCAAAAAGAAGAGGCTATTTGAAATCCAGTTGGTGGATAACTCATTCAATGCTTTAGGTCCGGCAATGGCCGTTATCAGCAAGCCAATACTGACATAAATGATTACGATGGAGGCGCCATAGATCAATCCGTTGCGGATACCAGACTTACGGTCTTTACTTCCCTTGGTGAAAAAGCTGACAGTAAGAGGAATCATCGGGAATACGCAGGGGGTCAGCAATGCTAATAGGCCACCCAGGAAACCCATCACGAAAATCCAGAGCAAGCCGGAATTAGCTTCTTCTTCTTCCTCACAGTTACCCAGTGGCTGTCCTAACGTCTCCTGCAAACTTACCACCCGGTTATCGACCAATGCGGCATCATTGGGAATGGAGACATTGGGAGGAGTGGCAGCCAGCGTGCTGCCGGATGCATCTGCCAGAGGTATGATCAGGTTTTCCTGGACCGGAACACAGGATTCGTCATTACAGATCATATAGTCTACGATGACGGAAATGTTTATGGGAAGATGGTTTGCATGTATCTTTTGCTGGTAAGTAACGCCGTGCATTAATTTAACCACCTCCATATTGTCAAACAGAGGGTCTTTTCCTTCTTTTTTCTTCTCGGCCACCTCATTGGTGCCATCAATTCGTGAAAACTCTTCGCCTTCATTTTCCCAGATCAGGGAAGTTGGGATGGGGCCACCTTCATCCATAAACATGGAATAGATGTTCCATCCATCGTCAATGGTTGCATTGATGTTGATGATAAATTCATTGGGATTATCGGTGACGTCTGCGGTGGCATTCCAGAGGATTGAGGTGGGTTTCTGGAATCCGGTGGCCGAATTGACATTGAGCTCTTCGGTTCCAACCACGGATGACCAGGCGTTTTGATTTTCTTCTGCCGTTGCCGCAGGGGATGCCGGGTTTTCATTGATTTTTCCGGCCTCAGAGGTCTGTGATTCCGGAGTTTTTCCAGGTTTTTGCAGGGCAAATGAAAAATCAATGGATTTTGGTGGCAGGCAGGTGACCTCGTTACAGGTCATGAATTCAAGGTATCCGGTTATGGGTTTGCTGTAATCACTGACTTCGACACGCTGGGTATAGGTAGCTTCCGTATAAACTTTGATCACGTCCTGATCAAATAACTTATCGTACCCTTTTTTCACCTTTCCTTCTTCCTTCATTTCACCGAGGGAATAATGACTGTCTTCGTTGAAATTAAAGCTGGTTGGGACAGGTCCTCCCGGTTCCATATGGATGGAGTACGTATTCCATCCCGACTGGATGGTGGCCGTAAAGATCAGGTCAAACGTATTGCCATCAACATGTTTGGAAGACCATTGCCAGGAAACCGGATTAGGCTGAGAAAGTGCCCAGCTCGTCATCAGGGTCATGGCAAAAACGAATAACTGTTTCATATTAAATGAGTTAAAATAAAAACCGGCTTACCTATGAAAGCCCAAAAATAAGACCATTAATCCCAATAAGTAAAGGAGTTAAGAAAAGATTAACCATGCAAACCGGTCATCTGCCTGTGTTGAAGATCACAGAACAAAAGAGGTCTATTTCACAAGGATGAAGCAGATAAGCATACATTTCTGAACAAATGGTTTTACCGGCTATATGGTTATTATTGCCCAGCGCCTCACATAAAGGTCAGATAATGCAGGTAAAAACCGACCAGGATCATCAGAATATGTACGAACTCGGCCATCAGAAAGTTTCGCATCTGGATCAGTGTCATGGCAATAAAACAAGCCGCGAAAGGATATAATACGATTAAATGGGACCATTCCAGTGGATCAGCAAAGAGAGCGGATCCACCGGCAAAGAAAGAACCCCAGACCAGCACATCTATTTTATGGATCGCCTGTACATTCTTTTTCTTGACATAGTTGTTGTAATTGAACAAACTGCCCACCACTAGTAATACGATATAGGCATAGCGGGTATAGTGGATTGCATCCGATTTCCAGGGCCAGTTAAAAAACCCGGCGTGAGCAACCAGAACCTCGGGTATAAAATCCGCAATCCGGTTGTGCCAGACGTAATAATAAAAGATCAGCAGGAAAGGTACCAGCATGCCCAGTAATAACCTTGGGATATCAAGCGGCTTGACGTATTTGACAATGCTCTGACTTATGATCAGGAAGATGAGAAAGACGAAGTAGGGGAAATAGAACAACCCGGCCAAAGAAATCCAGAACCCGGTCTGGAAAACACTTCCGGTAAATTCAGGCAGTTTATACATCCGAAATGAATAGTTCAGGGCAATCAGGATAAAGGTCATGCCCATCAGTGCTGATGACAATCCGGACGTTTCCGGGATTAAACTGGTCAGGAGGGCATAGATCACCCCGGGGAAAAGGTTCTGCTCCCGCATCATGCGGTTGCGTATGATCAGGTGATTTAAGAAGACCGACTGAAAGAAAACCAGAACAATCATCAGGATCAGCTGGCCTGTTTTCGAGGGGAGGGCTTCAAATACCCAATCGCTGAAGATGCCTTGCGGATGTTCAGGGAATAGGGGATAGAAAAACATCGGCAACTTGAGCAGGCCGATGTAAAAGAGGAGTAAAAAACTGCGAAAGAAGTGATTTCTTCTAAATAAGCTTAACACAAACCCCTGAATTTCTTACGGTAACGCGGACAAAGGTATCTTAAATATTTCAATTGAAAGACCAATTTAACCTCTCCGTACCAATCCCGCAACACAGGATTTCCACCTCAGGCAAGTGTTTAAGGAATCCCGGATCATTCCGGAGTTATATTGGGATCCCGGATGAATTCTGACCGGATAGGGTTACCCTGCTAGGATAAATCTCGTATCTTACCTCACTATGATCAAGCACGGATGCTAGCGGAAATCAAAGCTTTTATTGAGCCTGAACTGTCTGAATTTCAATCCCGTTTCAAAGAATCCATGCGGAGCCGCGTGCCGCTTCTGGATCGCATTGCATTCTATCTGATCAAATCAAAAGGAAAACAGATTCGCCCCATATTTGTCCTTGCCACCGCGAAAAGCTGTGGCGGGATCAAAGAATCCACGTTTACGGCAGCTTCTCTGATTGAATTACTGCATACTGCATCATTGGTCCACGATGACGTGGTTGATAATGCGTACAAGCGCCGGGGATTTTTTTCGATCAATGCCTTATGGAAACATAAGGCAGCTGTGTTGGTTGGAGACTTTTTACTCTCTAAAGGCCTTCTTTTAGCCCTCGATCATAAAGAATACCAATTGCTGCACATCGTCTCCGAGGCAGTACGTCAGATCAGCGAAGGGGAATTGCTCCAAATGGAAAAATCCCGCGGGCTGAACCTTGATGAATCCATTTATTTCGATATCATCCGGCAAAAAACCGCGTCCCTTATCGCTGCGGCATGTGCTGCCGGGGCCTATTCCGCCGGCGTACCCCCGGAAATGGTTGAGCGGATGCGCCTGTTCGGTGAGACGGCCGGGCTATCCTTTCAGATCAAAGATGATCTATTTGATTATGGTAAAGAAGAAGTGGGCAAACCATTAGGCATTGACATCAAAGAGAAGAAACTCACATTACCCCTGATCTATGCCCTGAAACATTGTGATTCGGGAACCAGGAATCACATGATTCACCTGATCAAACGACACAGCGAGGACAAATCCAAGCGGGGTGAGATCATTGAATTTGTCCGCGGAAGCGGAGGTATTGAATATGCCACGGAGAAGATGAATAAGCTTGCCGATGATGCAGTACAGCTGCTGGAAGAAAGCGAAGGCCTTGTCAATACCGAGCACTTGAAGAACCTCGTTCACTTTATTATTGCCCGGCGTAAATAAAAAGGTTGCTATTTGTCAAATAGGGTACGCTCGATCCTGGCACCGAGTGCTTTAAGGCGGCCCTCAATGTTTTCGTAACCGCGATCGATCTGCTGGATGTTGTGAATGATACTTTCCCCGTCCGCACTCAGTGCGGCAATCAGCAGGGAGACCCCGGCCCGGATGTCAGGCGATGTCATTTCTATTCCCCGCAGAGGTTGCTTCCGGTTCAAACCGATCACGGTAGCACGGTGGGGATCACAAAGGATAACCTGTGCTCCCATATCGATTAACTTATCCACGAAAAACAATCGGCTTTCAAACATTTTCTGATGAACCAGCAGGCTGCCCTTTGCCTGGGTGGCTACTACCAGGATGATAGACATGAGGTCAGGGGTAAAACCGGGCCATGGCGCATCGTAGATGGTCAGAATGGATCCGTCGATAAAAGGTTGGATGATCAATTCATCCATAGCGGGCACGAAGATGTCGTCACCCTGAAATTCCAGTTGAATGCCCAGTTTTTCAAAGGTAGACGGTATGATACCCAAATGGTCGACTCCTGCTTTCTTGATGGTAATTGCAGACTGGGTCATGGCTGCAAGTCCAATAAAACTGCCGATTTCGATCATATCCGGGAGTATCCGGTGCGTGGCCCCTCCCAGCTGGGATACACCGGTGATGCGGAGCAGGTTGGAGCCTACCCCTTCGATGTTGGCGCCCATCTGGATAAGCATCTCACACAATTGCTGTACATAGGGTTCACAGGCGGCATTATAGATCGTAGTGGTCCCCTTAGCCAATGTAGCGGCCATGATCATGTTGCCCGTACCGGTCACAGAGATCTCATCCATCAGTACGTACGTACCGGTGAGTTGTGTGGCTTGCAGGGAGAAGGTATAATTTTTTTCATCGTAGATAAAGGATGCACCGAGTTGCTGAAAGCCATGGAAATGGGTATCCAGCCTGCGGCGACCGATCTTGTCTCCACCCGGTTTGGGGAGATAGGCCTTACCAAACCGGGCCAGGAGCGGCCCGATCAGCAGCACCGATCCACGGATACGCTGGGCATCCTGTTGAAAAGCATCAGAAGCAAAATATTCAAGGTCAATATTGTCAGCCTGAAAGCGGTACGTGTGTGGATCGATGCGGTCGATCCGGACGCCAAGACCTTTAATCAGGGTGATCAGTTTACGTACATCCAGTATGTCCGGTACATTTTCCAATACCACCGGCTCAGCAGTGAGCAGACAGGCGCTGATGACCTGGAGTGCCTCATTTTTAGCTCCCTGGGCAGTTATTTCACCCGATAAATTTGCATTACCCTGAACAATGAATGATTCGGCTGACATAATATAGATTTCAATGAATCCAGATGATCCGTCCGGTGGATCTCCGGTCAAAACAACAAAAAAGGGAAATGCCTATAGCACTTCCCTGCAAATATATTAGAAATAATCTTAATGCAAGAGTGGTTTACCTTTTCCGGTATTTATTGGAGCCAGACTTCCCTTTGTTGTTATTGGGCATTTTTTTCTTGGCTTTCTTATAGTTGATACGTGGTGCTGTTGACAGGTAATCCAGGGATGTTTCTTCATCCATAATCAGCTTTCCTTTGGATATTAGAGCAATGTCGTTTTTGATGATTTCATCATTGACATAATGCTCTTTATTCCAGTTTTTATAAGCCATCTTCATGTATGAACCGATGATATTTACGAAGACTTCGCGTTTATCATCATCTTCCATGGCTACTGCTTTTTCGAGTAAGCGCTCGACATTCAGTCCATAGTGCCGGTAATTGGGATCTTTCTGTGGGTATTCTACGCGCGGCGGAGCTTTTTCGAGTTCTTCGCGGGTCGGTTTGACACCGCTTGGAGGCATGACGTCAATATCAAATTCCGCGATCGTAAAAAGGTGTTTCCAGAGTTTATCTTCGTTGTCAAAATTCGATTTATCCTGAGAATCAATGAAATGCATCAAACGGATGATCTCTTCCGCATACGCTTGCCGCTCCTTTGGATTTTCGATCGTACGGGCATAGTGGATCATTTCCTGAATATGCCGACCGTATTCCGGATAGATGAGGTGCGTTTTTGTTGAATTGTATTGCATGGAAGCAAAATTATTTAAGTGTATAAGTGATCCTTAACTTCATCGGGTAGGCCGGATGATCGGGACCGTAGACAATCGTGCGCCTGGGGTCCTCTCTGCGAGGGTAAGGTACTAAAAACACCTTGTTTTCAACGATGCCGTTGATCATATCCTGAAGCTGGGAAGAAATATTGGCGCGATACCGGTAGAGTCCGGTGCTAATTTCTTCCACGGTGCCGCCAGAAGTGCTCAGTAAAACCCGTACATCATTTCCAATGAAAACATCGGACGTTGGGATAAGTTCGTTTTCGTATTCCTCGTAAGCCGCAACCTGCTTTGCCGGCGGGTACAAATCAAGATCATCACCATCAACGGTAGCTACATAACACTCCAGTTCTGCTTTATTGATAATATAATTACTGAGTTTCGACAGAGCGGGGATGGCAAACTGGATATTGGTTCCGCTCAAAGGCTGTAAAAAAAGAAGACTGTCTCCACTCGTCGAATCATCAATGAATGGCTCGATGGGTGCACCGGTATGGTCTGTTGAAAATTCCAGGGTGCGCTTGACGGCGGAGGACATCAGAAAAGAATACTTGTATTTATTCGAGTTTCTTTCATAATACACCGTCAGTGTGGAGTATTCACTACTAAGGTCGATGCCCAGCATAGCCTGATTGGAGGCGACCGTTTTAATGCCCAGCCCATACAGGTGATCGTAAATGTTGTCGACATCCAGCACACCGCTGGTATCGAGGGCAATCAGTTCTTCACCAACACTATTATTCAGACGAATCCGTATCTGGGGAGCAGATTGTACCGTATCCAGGTCACCGGATGAATTGGGTTCAACGACGGTGACAGAGTCTGTGCTGTAGATATAGTTTGTCAGCTCTCCTACCTTTTTACCTGAATATCCGTGATTGGAATAGGTGTTATCGGCGATGTTCATGTTTTCGGTGAGGCGGTCAACCTGTATCTGTATAGGTTGTGTCGTATCGCCGTATATTCCCAGACTGTCGAAAGCCAGTGTCAGGACGACGGAATCAAGTACCGCGCTGCTAAAGCTTGGGGGTGAAAACACATCATAGTCAAGTTGCGTATAAATATTGCTTTCCGTCCGCCCGAAAATGGGATCATTGAGGGTACCTACCAGGTAGGTCCGAATAGGGGTAAGACTGCTCGGGGAATAGGTTTCGATGGAATCCTCATGAATGGTAAAGGCAGCTACCGAAAAGGTGTCGGTAAACCCAACATCCAACTCGACATCTTTGAGAAAATCGGATCCAAGCGGGGAAGGATCATTACACATTACCAACAGTAGGAGGGCGCTCCCTAACCAGAAACGGTGTGTTTTCATGCATTAATTCATTTGCAAAAGCCTATGAGGACAGCAATGACTGGTAAAACTTAAGGTATTCACTCAAATAAGTGTCATCACCACTGTGCTGGATAACCGGCTTTTCGGAACCAGCTAACTGATTAGTAACTGATTTGTCAATGGTTTCGCTGCCTTGAATGACAGCATCGGCATAAGTTACAGCTCCTTGATCCAGGTGGAGTTCATTATTGGGTGTATATGCATCCAGCAGGCTCGATTCCAAATTGTTAATCGCTGCTTTATCGCGAAAATTTTCTTCCAGATTGTTAGGTATCAACGAGGGATTGTAGACCGAATAAATCACTTTGGTGTGGGCAAACAAAGGTTCATTCTTGTACGCGGTCTTAAGGTATAACGGTACCAGACTGGTCATCCACCCGTGGCAATGGATGATATCCGGAGGCCAGCCGAATTTCTTGATGGTTTCCAAAACGCCTTTGCTGAAGAATACCATCCGGTCGAGATTATCTTCAAAGGGCTTTCCAGAGCCGTCATTAAACAGGTTTTTCCGGCGGAAGAATTCATCATTATCCAGAAAATACACCTGCAGGCGAGCTCCAGGCAGGGATGCCACTTTGATGATCAACGGATAGTCATCGTCATCAACAATGATGTTCATTCCCGATAACCGGACCACTTCATGCAACCGGTGCCTGCGCTCGTTGATGGTACCAAACCGTGGCATTAAAATGCGGATCTCCATACCTTGTTCGTGCATATAAGTGGGTAACCTTCGCACGATCTCTGAAATTTCGGACAAAGTCGTGTACGGTTTCATTTCCTGCGTCACAAACAGGATGCGTTTTTTACTCATTTCCCAGTGTATTTTCCTTTAAAGGATTGTTTTTCAAGGAACAAGGAGTGCAAAGATACAAATTCTTACCTGTATTCCTAAGTGCAGCTACGTTAAGCTCATCTTAAGAGCTTATGTACAGGGACAAAATCAAAATTGGGAAACAGCATGCATGAGTTCTGCACAGAGGATTGCGCCGTACGTACCGATGGCATATCCCAGGACCGCGAGCAAAACACCGACCGGCGCGAGAGAAGGGCTGAATGCCGATGCCACCACCGGTGCGCTGGCAGCGCCACCGACATTTGCCTGACTGCCTACAGCTACAAAGAAAAATGGAGCCTTGATCAGTTTAGCTACGGTGAGCAATAAGACCGCATGGGTTATCATCCAGATCAGACCAATCATCAGCAATCCCAGGTGCGAAAAGACCTCTTCGAGATTCATCTGCATCCCGATGGTGGCAACCAGAATGTATATACAAATACTGCCCCACTTCGATGCGCCTACCCCTTCCAGTGCACGAAAACGGGTGAATGAAAAAGCAAAACCGATGGTGGTAGCGAATACGATCATCCAGAAAAAACCCGAAGTAAGGGAACTCAATCCTATTTCAGCTAACCTTGTTTCGTAAGGTGAGATCAGCGGAACAACGATATCCGCCAGGGCCTGAGCTACCGCGACCCCACCAAATGTGATGCCCAGTAGGATGAAATTGTCCAGTAAGGAAGGGATCCGTTCGATGCTTGCCCGGTAGGCTTCTACTTTGGACTTCAGATCTTCGATCGCACCGGTGTCCGCTTTTAACCAGCGGTCCAGGCGGGGGGCGATACTGGCACCATATAGCAAAAAGGCCATCCACACATTAGCAACAATGATATCCACGACGATCATCGAGCCGAATAGGTTTTCATCTACGCCGAAGATCTCTTTCATTGCGGTTTGATTGGCACCGCCACCAATCCAGCTACCGGATATGGTGGACAATCCGCGCCACAATTCATCCGGAGAAATGGAAAGCAGATGCGGAAAGAATTTTAGGGTAAACAGCAATGCAACCGGTCCCCCAATGATAATACCCAGAGTGCCGGTAAGAAACATGATTAAAGCTTTCGGTCCCAGCCGGAGGATGCTTCTGAAGTCAATGCTCAGACAGAGGAGGATAAGACTGGCCGGTAGCAGGTATCTTGACGCGACAAAATAAAGCGGAGGATCCTTCTCTACGGCGATCAGATTCAGTGGCCAATTCAGCAACGCAGGTATGAAATAACAAAGCAGCAGAGGAGGTACGAACAGATAAAATTTCTTCCAGAAAGGATTATCCGAATGAGAGGTATAAAATACGCCGGTGAGGGTGAGCATCAAAATGCCAAAAATGACCACATTATTGGAAAATACCGGATCCATCTGCCCTGAGTTTATCTGCAAGATAATTTATCGGCAGAGAATCAACCGGTTCCTGTCCAATTAACCGGAATAATGATCAGGGATAAACGAGGGTACCCACCGGTTCTCCGAGAACGATGCGACGCAGGTTTTCCCGGGAGTTGATATCAAAAACCACAATGGGCAGGTTGTTTTCTTTGCACAGGGTAAACGCCGTCATATCCATAACGCCCAGACCCATGCTGATGACCTTGGAGAAGGATATGCGATCGAACCGCTGTGCGGTCGGGTCTTTCAGCGGATCCGCAGTATAAATGCCATCAACCCGGGTTCCTTTGAGGATCACATCGGCGTTGATTTCATTTGCCCGCAGAGCGGCGGCAGAGTCGGTGGTAAAATAGGGAGAACCCGTACCGGCAGAAAAAATGACTACGCGTCCCTTCTCCAGGTGACGGATGGCACGGCGGCGAATGTAGGGCTCTGCGACCTGTTTCATTTCGATAGCCGATACCAGCCGGGTGTAAACACCGAGGCTTTCCAGCATGGACTGCAGGGCCATCCCATTGATAACCGTGGCCAGCATGCCCATATAATCACCCTGAACCCGTTCGATACCTGAATCCTGGGCTTGCAATCCGCGGTAAATGTTGCCCCCGCCGATTACGATCGCCACTTCGGTACCGAGCGCCTGGATATCCTGTATTTGTTCAGCATAATGCCGTAACATCCCGGGTTCGATGCCATAGGTTTTATTACCCATCAATGCTTCACCACTTAATTTCAGCAGGATCCTCTTATAATGTAAGGCCATGATTCAAGGTTATTTATGTGCAAAAAAAAGAGCGAATGGAAGTCCATTCGCTCTCAGTTATTTGATTATCCGAGCTGGATATGTTTAAACTCGGTGACGGTCAATCCCTTGCCGATTCGTTCAAGGTACTGAGCCACGGATGTTTTGGCTTCCTTGACGAACTCCTGGTTCAGCAAAGTATTTTCTTTGTAGAACTTGCTTAGCTTGCCCAGCGCGATTTTTTCCAGCATCTCTTCCGGTTTGCCTTCCTGACGCGCTTGTTCCTTTCCTATTTCAATCTCTTTTTCTACAATGGTGGCATCGACGCCATCCTTATCCACGGCAAGCGGTTTCATAGCAGCAACCTGCATGGCCACATCGCGACCAGCCTCAATGAAATCCGGATTGGCCTGATTCAAACCAACCAGTACGCCGGCTTTGTTACCCATGTGGATGTAGCTCGTTACCAGCGGAGCTTCCAGCCGGGCATATTCGGCCAATTCGATTTTTTCACCGATGACACCGACTTGTTCGGTCACCTTATCCTGAATGGTAATCCCTCCTTTATAAGGCAATGCGAGCAAATCATCCAAAGTCGCCGGGAAATGATCCAGGGCGATTTCGGCAAATTCCCTGGTCAGTTCAATGAAATTCTCATTTTTCGCCACAAAGTCGGTCTCACTGCTCAGTTTGATGACAACACCGCGGGTGCCATCCTCGGAAACCAGTGCGATTACTACGCCCTCGGTAGCTTCACGGTCTGCCCGTTTCAGAGACAATTTTTGACCTTGTTTACGCAATACTTCGATGGCTTTTTCGAAATCTCCGTCTGCTTCTGTGAGGGCTTTTTTACAGTCCATCATACCGGCACCGGTAATATCTCTTAGCTTTTTTACATCGGTTGCTGAAATAGCACTCATGATTATCCTTTTATCGGGTGTTTTGGTGAAAATTAAGCCTCGGTCTTTTGTTCCTTAATGGTTTTGCGTTCTTCCAGACCTTCTTTGATCGAGTCGGTCAGATAACCGGTGATCAACTGGATGGATTTCGACGCATCATCATTCGCAGGAATAGGGTAATCCACCAGATTGGGATCTGAATTCGTATCCACAATAGCGATGGTTTTGATTCCCAGTTTTTTGGCTTCTGCCAGTGCGATGTGTTCATGGTGGATGTCAACGATAAACACGGCTGAAGGCAGACGGTTCAGGTTGGCCACACCACCAAGTACTTTTTCCAGTTTATCGCGCTCCCGGGTCAGGGTCAGGCGCTCTTTTTTGGTTACACTGGTGAGCGTACCATCACCAAGCATCCGGTCAATGTTGTTCATTTTCTTTACAGAACGGCGAATGGTAGCGAAATTGGTCATCATACCACCCAACCAGCGTTCGGTAACGAAAGGCATACCCACGGCATCAGCCAACCGGCTGACGCTGTTGCGAGCTTGTTTTTTTGTTGCGATGAACATCACTTTCCTGCCGGAAGAAGCAATTTGCTTCATGACCTTGGCCGCGCGCTCGAGGCATTCCTGGGTCCGGTTGAGGTCGATGATGTGGACGCCATTTTTTTCCATGAAGATGTACGGGCGCATTTTGGGATTCCACTTGCGCTTCAAGTGCCCAAAGTGTACGCCTGCTTCTAACAATTCATTATAAGATGGAGTTTTCATTAGATCTTTCTTGCTGACGATTAAAAAAAATAAACCATTAACGTTTGCTGAACTGGAAGCTCTTTCTGGCTTTTGGCTTTCCGTATTTCTTCCGCTCTACGATACGAGCATCCCGGGTAAGGAATTTCTTCGCTTTAAGCGGTGAACGGAAATCAGCATTCAATTCAACCAGCGCGCGGGAGATGCCCAGGCGGATGGCTTCAGCCTGGCCTTTAAATCCACCTCCGACGACGTTAACAGAAAAATCGTATTCACTGGCTACCTGAACCGTTTTGATCGGTTCTTCCACGGTAGCCTGTATATGTTTTTGAGTGAAATAGTCCTGGATAGGACGACCGTTAATCTGAATCTTACCCGAACCTTTAGTCAGATATACCCGGGCAACGGATGACTTTCTACGGCCAACAGCGTTAATCATTTCCATAATTAATCAAGATTTAAGGTTGTTGGTTTTTGAGCTTGATGCGGATGATCTGAACCGGTATAAATGAACAGTTTCTTCACCATCGCACGGCCCAATTTGGTTTTGGGAAGCATGCCTTTTACCCCGAGCTCGACAATGTCGGTTGGCTTTTTGGACAACATGACAGAAGCAGTGCGCTGACGTTGACCTCCGGGATAACCGGTATAACGCAAATAAATTTTATCGGACCATTTCTTTCCGGTAAAACGAACCTTATCGGCGTTGACAACGATTACATAATCGCCACAATCCACGTGTGGAGTAAAATCAGGACGGTGTTTTCCGCGCAG
The DNA here is from genome assembly GCA_020636135.1 of Lewinellaceae bacterium. NCBI lineage: Bacteria > Pseudomonadati > Bacteroidota > Saprospiria > Saprospirales > Lewinellaceae > Lewinellaceae bacterium. The sequence continues at coordinate 227,492 of JACJYK010000003.1, read as the reverse complement.
GATGTGAGCGACTTTCGAACACAGGCGGCCAACCACCAGGTTCTCAGCATCAATCACGTACCATTGACGAACAACTTCCTCCTTTTTAGCTGATACGGTTTTATAACTTAATGTATCCACTGACAGAATGATTTGTTGATAATTAAAATGGTGCTTTTTTCTAAAGCGTGGCAAAAGTAAATTTCTTTCTCACAAGAAACAAGCTTTTACTACAAAAAACAACAAGAAAGATTTTATAACTGATTGAAAAACAGTAAAAAAATCGCCCAGCACTTATCAACACTAGCTCAGTGGCAGTACTTCCGCAGCAATTCAGCGGCCTGGAGGTGGCCCATATCTGCTGCTTTGTGCAGGTCGCGGCAGGTATCTTTACTTTTCTCCGGCAATTTGGATAGCCGCGAATAAGCACGGTAGTAATAGGCGTCCCGGGCATTTTTATCCATTCGGATCAACCGGGTAAAATCGTTAATGGCCACATCATACTGCTCCAGCCGGAGATGGATATAACCCAGTTTAAGCATAAAGAGTTCTTTATGTGCCGGGCTGTGGAGGATCATCCATTCTACATCAGGGAGCGCATCAGCATAATTTTCTGCTTCAATGTTTGCCAGGGCACGATTCATGACTGCCGGCTCATACCCGGGTCGGTCGGCAAGCACCATCGTGTAATCTCCGATCGCCGCGGCATAATCCTTAAGCATCAGGCGACAATACGCCCGGGCCATCTGAGCATCCTGGTGACGGGGATTTGTTTCCAGGAACTGATTGTACAGGATCAGGGCCTGGGCAAAGTCTTCAAGCCGCATCGCATTGTTTGCCTGATTGTAAAGGGCCTGGTGGTTGGCCGGGCTGAGCCGGCGTGCCAATTGATAGTCTACCTGGGCTCCCCGGAAATCCCCCAGTTGGGTTTTGGCCAGCCCCCGGTTGCTGTATGCTTCCGCAAGTCCGGGGTCCAGCCGGACCGCCTGATCAAAATCTTCACGGGCCGCTGACCACTGCTCCGATTTCATCAGGATAACCCCGCGGTTGTAAAAACACAGGGATAGCCCCGGATCCAGTTTTAAAGCCTGGGTGAAAGCGGACTGGGCATCAGACCATGCTGCCAGATGCATGTATGCCATTCCCAGGCTTTGCCAGCATTTGGCATGTTGTGGAAAATAATTCAGGTATGTGCGGTAATCTTCTATGGCAGCGGTATAATTCTCCAGCTGAAATTGAGCGTGTCCCCGGTTGATGTAGGCTTCAGCATAATCAGCGTTGAGTGTGATAGCCCGGGAGTAATTCTGAATCGCACAGGCAAAATCCCCACCCTGGTAACAAGAATAAGCTTCATTGAAGAACCAGGATGCTGTGCGTTCGCCCTCCTGCTGACCAAATAATGGTAAGCCGGTCAACAGCATAAGTCCAAGAATTAGCGTAGTAACGTAACTTGAGACAGGCTTGCACACAAGGACTTCGGCATCAAGGGTAAAGCTCAACAATTTATTTGGTTATATTGTTTGAAACGAGATTAGCACAAAAATGGTACCTAACCTGAAACAGGAACCGGCAGAAACTGCAGCCGATCGGAAGAAAGACCACATTGAGATGGCCTTCGAAGCACAAACGGCCGGAGACCTTCTTGATGATCGCTTTACCTATGAGCCATTGCTGGTCGCGCATCCGGAGACCTTGCCGGCATTTACCTTTCTGGAGAAAACCATGCGGGCGCCGATCTGGATATCTTCCATGACCGGAGGCACGGAAAAAGCTGGTCAGATCAACCGGCAGCTGGCGAAAGTAGCGAATGAATACGGTCTGGGGATGGGCCTTGGATCTTGTCGTAGATTGTTGTTTGACAACGACACCCTGGCCGATTTTGCCGTGCGGAAGGAGATCGGAAATCAACCATTTTACACCAATTTAGGAATCGCCCAAATTGAACAGCTACATCACGCCCACAAACAACATCTGATTCATGACCTCATCGTAAAACTGGACGCTGACGGCCTGATTGTGCACATCAATCCGTTACAGGAATGGTTGCAGCCGGAAGGAGACCGCTTTACCCGGGCTCCGCTTGATTCACTGCGCCAATTGCTCGATTGGTTTCCTTATCCGGTAATTGTCAAGGAAGTAGGTCAGGGTATGGGGTATGAAAGTGTAAAAGCATTGTTGTCGATGCCGATTGCGGCGCTGGAGTTTGGCGCTTTTGGTGGCACCAATTTTGCCCTTTTGGAGATGATGCGGGGTGACGATATCAAAATGGAAGCATTTCGTGCATTGGAACGGGTAGGTCATACTGCTGAGGAGATGGTCCTGTTTGTCAACCGGGCAATTTCCGAGCTGGGGACACGCAGACAATGCAATCAGATCATCGTATCCGGAGGGATCCGGAGTTTTTTGGACGGTCATTATTATTTGCAACGTTTATCTTTGCCGGCAGTATATGGCCAAGCATCGCCTTTTTTGAAATATGCCCTGGGCCCGTATGAGTCGTTACAGCAATTCGTGGAATACCAGATAGCTGGACTACAATTTGCCAGGAGTTATCTTAAATTGAAAAGTTGATGGATACCAATCAGATGCCACCAGAAATGAAAACCATATCCGGATTTTCCAAGCTTTCCAAACGCGGGAAGATCAAGTGGATCGTGGAAAACTTCTTCAAGGACCCGGAGAATGTCATGCGGGAACTGATGAGCTACTGGGTTCAGAACGAAGAACAGCAAAAGGTTCTTGATGGATTCAGTGAAAATACCATCAGCAACTTTGTCCTTCCTTATGGCGTAGCACCCAATTTTCTGATCAATGGCCAGATGCATTGCATACCCATGGTCATCGAGGAAAGCTCTGTGGTGGCAGCGGCATCCCATGCGGCCAAATTCTGGATGAACCGCGGTGGATTTCAGGCCGAAGTCATCAGTATGGTCAAGGAAGGGCAGGTGCATTTTATCTGGCCGGGTAACCCTTCTATCCTGCATGAACTGTTTCCCCAATTGCGTAAGGAACTGATCGAGAAGACCGGGTACCTGACAGAAAACATGCGGCAGCGGGGTGGTGGCATTCTGGATGTTGAATTGCTGGACCTGACCGATAAAGAACCGGGTTATTACCAGCTGCGTGGTAAGTTCGATACCCGCGACAGCATGGGGGCCAATTTTATCAATACACTGCTGGAAGAATTTTCGCAACATCTGAAACTCTTCATGAGCCAGCAAAGTCAGCTGCCGGAAGCCTGGCAGGAAGTGGAGGTCATCATGTCCATTCTCTCCAATTACACCCCTGAGTGTCTGGTTCGTGCTTCCGTCTCCTGCCCGGTCCGTGAACTGGATCAGGCCATCAAGGATATGGATGGTGAGACCTTTGCCCGACGCTTTTACCTTGCCGTTAAAATGGCGCAATGGGATCCTTACCGTGCGACTACGCACAACAAAGGGATATTCAACGGAGTTGATGCCGTAGTTTTGGCTACCGGAAATGACTTCCGGGCTACCGAAGCATGCGGGCACACCTATGCCTCCCGGCATGGAAAATACGCCAGCCTGAGTGATTGTAGTATTGAGCAGGGTACATTCCAATTTTGGCTGGAAATGCCATTGGCCATTGGCACCACCGGAGGACTTACCTCCCTGCATCCCATGGCTAAAAGATCTTTGGAACTACTGGGCAATCCGAATGCAGAACAGCTGATGCAAATCATAGCCGCTACCGGACTGGCACAAAACTTTGCCGCGGTCAAATCACTGGTCACCACCGGCATTCAGAAAGGCCATATGAAGATGCACCTGGTCAATATACTGACCCGTATGGATGCATCCGAAAGAGAAATTAAGGAAGCCATCGTGTATTTTAAAGACAAAGTGGTATCCTTTCAATCGGTGCGGGAGTTTTTGGATGTTCTCCGGAATAATCCCCCCGAGAATCAACAAATATTAGCCTAATTATTCATACTTTCGTTGCTTGAGCAACCACATCCCTTAAGCCGTGTATAGAGCGAACGGAAAACTCTTGGTTACTGCGGAGTACGCAGTATTGGAAGGAGCGCAGGCGCTAGCCTTGCCCACCAAGCTTGGACAGCGGTTCAAGGTTAAAGAACAAAGCAGGGGATATGACCTGGTCTGGAAGGCCCTCGATGAACATGGCAAGACCTGGTATGAAGGCAAATTCTCCCTGTACGATTTCTCCTGCATTCAGTCTACCGACGACAAAATCAGCAAAACACTACGAAAACTACTGAAGGCCTGCTGCCAGCAGAATTCGGATTTTTTATCCAACTGGAAAGGATACCAGGTGGTGAGCAATCTGGAGTTTTCACGGGACTGGGGACTGGGCTCAAGCTCGACCCTGATCTATTTTCTCGCTGAATGGGCAGATATCAATCCGTATGTCCTGCTATTTGACTCACTGGGCGGGTCCGGATATGATGTGGCTTGTGCCGGAGCTGAAGGCCCCATCCTCTATACGCTGGGGGAGGACGCACTCTCCATCGATCACCTGGATCATGACCTGCCTTCAGCCCGCTACCTCTACTTTATTCACACCGGCAAAAAACAGGACACCGAAGAAGCGGTAAAACAATACCGTAAACAATCCCGTAAGTCCGGATGGATCGAGCAAATCAACGCCCTGACCCAGGCTATGGTTGCCGTGAAGGATTACCAGGAGCTGAACCGGATAGTGACCGAACATGAAAGCATTTTAGGCGAGCAGCTGGCGATGACCCCGATTAAGGAACATCAGTTCGCCGATTACTGGGGGGCTATCAAGTCCCTGGGCGCCTGGGGCGGCGATTTCATCATGGCTACCAGTGACCGGCCGGGTGAAGAAACTGCTGCGTACTTCAGAACGAAAGGCTTGCAGGTATGCCTCCCCTATGAAAAAATCATCCTGTAGGTATCATCCACACTTACCAGCCCATTTTATATCACACAATCTATTTATCACAAGGTATTCAGGCTGAACTTGCCGGTTCGGGTCTCTATTATTTCTTAACTTTATTCCCCCGGAGAAGACCGGATCATTCAACAATAAAAAAGGAACATCGTATGAAAACCATTAAAGGCCCTGCCATTTTTCTTGCCCAGTTTGCCGGCGATAAGCCACCCCATGATACGCTTGATCATTTGTGCAAGTGGGCGGCAGATTACGGCTATAAAGGCATCCAGATACCCACCTGGGTTAGTGCACTGATCGATCTGGAAAAAGCGGCGACATCCCAAAGTTATTGCGATGATCTGAAAGGCAAGGTCCAATCCTATGGGTTGGAAATAACTGAACTGTCTACCCATTTACAGGGTCAGCTGGTAGCCGTGCACAAAGCATATGACGAACTTTTTGACGGGTTTGCACCAAAGGAAGTGCATGGAAATCCCAAGGCTCGTCAGGCATGGGCTGTTCAGCAGCTTCTGTGGGCGGCTAAAGCCAGTAGTAATTTAGGATTGAATGCACATGTGACCTTCTCCGGTGCGCTGATATGGCCCTACATGTACCCCTGGCCTCAGCGTCCAGCCGGTTTGGTGGATCAGGCATTCAAAGAACTTGCCAACCGGTGGACTCCCATCCTGAATGCCTATGAAGATGCAGGTATTGATCTATGCTACGAGATCCATCCGGGTGAGGACCTTCATGACGGTATCACCTGGGAGATGTTTCGCGAGGCTACCGGAAATCATCCACGCGTCAATATCCTGTATGATCCCAGCCATTTTGTCCTGCAGCAATTGGATTACTTACAGTTTATAGACATTTACCACCCCTACATCAAGATGTTTCACGTCAAAGATGCCGAGTTCAATGCAACGGGCAGAGCCGGCGTATACGGCGGCTATCAGGGGTGGGTGGACCGCCCGGGCCGTTTCCGTTCGCTCGGTGACGGACAGGTCGATTTCGTCGGGATCTTCAGTAAGCTGACGCAGTACGGATACGACGGATGGGCGGTCCTTGAATGGGAATGCTGCATCAAAGACAGTGAGCAGGGTGCGGAAGAAGGAGCTATTTTTATCCAGAATCACATCATCGAAGTAGCCAGGAAGGCATTTGATGATTTTGCGGATTCAGGTGTAGACCAGGCATTATTGGACCGGATCATTGGCAAATAAGTACCTCATACGATTCCTCCTCTGGGTTTTCCCGGGGATTCTGTTGGCACAGGGCGTCCCGGTGCAGGGTTTTGTGTATGAAGATCTGATCGAAGCGCCGGTAGCCGGAGCTCTCATCTATGTGGATGGCTATTATGCTACCACGACTAATGGCTATGGGGGCTTCGAAATAGCCGATATTCTGCCGGGCAGACACCGCCTGCGAATAGAAGCCAATGGATATCAAACCTACCTGGAGACCGAGTGGTGGATTGAAGCAGGCAAGTCAAAGCAATTCCAATTTTATATCCAGCCACTGACGGTAACCGGAGATACGGTATTCATCAAAGATTACCGGCTGGATCAGCTGATGCAGCGAAATACGGTCATTTCGGTGGAGGAAATCGATAGGTTCCCGGCATCTTTCAATGATCCGGCAAGACTGATCAATACATTGCCCGGCGTATCAACAGCCAACGATCAGGCCAACCATGCCATCATCCGCGGACATTCACCGAATGATATGGCCTGGTATCTGGAAGGCCTGGAGATTATTAATCCCAACCACCTGACCAATGCAGGAACGCCGTCCGACAAGCCTTCACTGAACGGCGGCGGGGTCAATATGATTAGTGCTCAGTTGATGGACCGGGCCGACTTTTATGCCGGTGGGCTTCCACCCAACCTGGGCAACGCCCTTGCCGGAGGCATTAATATGGAGTTGCGTCCCGGCAACCTCGAGAAATTCCAGTACACAGCACAAGCCGGACTATTGGGTCTTGATATCGCTGCTGAAGGACCGGTGGTCCGCGATCGTGTTTCAATATTGGCCAATTACCGCTACAGCACACTTGGCCTGCTATCCGCTCTCGGCGTTAACCTGGGTGATGAGATCATTACATTCCAGGATGCCAGCCTCCATACCTTCATCCAATTGCCCCGCGGACACATCAAATTGTTCGGTATGTGGGGGAATAGTTCCAACCTTTTTGATGGTACAACTAAAGATACCATTGAAACCTTCAAGGATCTCTACCGGATCGAATACACCAATACCGTAGGGATCGGGGGATTGGTCTGGCAGCAATTGCTGGGAAACCGGTCACTATTGCGGATGGGGTTGGTTTATTCGGCAATAGACGCCTACCGTGATGCTTCCCAGGTCAAAGGGGATATCCTGCCGATCAATTTTGATCACGATGTCCTGAAGCAATCCAAACTCAGCCTTCTCACAGAATGGTCCTGGCAAGCCAATGAAACCCATTCGCTGCAGATTGGACTTCAGGCCAATGATCACCAATTTGATGGTTTTTCGATTGATGCCGATCTGACCAAAACAGCTCTTTGGCAGGTAGCGCCGTACGCTCAATACCAAATGCAACGGGACCGCTGGCATGTGCTGGCAGCCTTAAGGACACCGGTGGTTCAGGGAAATGGACTTACGCCCGAGCCCCGGATCGAAGTTACTTATAAACCCGTTAATGGGCATCAGCTGTCGGCATCCTTGCAGCGTCAGACCCAGCTTCACCATCCGGTAGTATATCTGTTTCATACCCAGAACCCGGAGCCGGCAGACAGCTGGCATTATCAATTATCGTATCAGTATGCCTGGAAGTCCGATCGTTATGTCCAGCTGAATGGCTATATCCAGACCATGGATAATTTATTGACCGTCGCCTCACCGTTATCCTATCTGGAGCAACAATCGTCCTTAAACTGGTTTGAGGATATTCCCTATGGCACCTATATACCAAATTCTACAGCAAAAATTTCTGGAATAGAAGCTATATTCCAGCAATTTCTTCTGCGTTATTGGTATTATTTAGTTAATGCCAGCGTTTTTGACGTAAAATTCAGAAATCTGGAGGAACCGTATGCTACAGGACGCTTTGATCAGCGCTATGTAGCCCATGCTACCGCAGGGAAAGAATGGAAATGGGAAGGATCTAAAAAGAACCACACATTGGGGGTAAATGTCCACCTGCAGCAGAGTGGCGGCCTGCGTGAACCGGATATCGATCTTACGACATCCCGTAACTTACACCGGACGGTTTACGATTATGCTGCAGGTTATGTAAATGCTTTACCAGCCTATTTCAAAACAGACCTCCGGGTTTATTGGCGCAGAAGCACATCCCGGTACAGCAGTTTACTTTCACTGGATATTCAGAACCTTACCAATGCCAGGAATGAAGCCTACCATTACTACGATTTCTATTTCGATCGAATCAGCACGCAGTACCAGTTGGGTTTGATACCCATCATCAGCTACAAACTATTCTGGTAACTGCTTGCACTGTGGATTGACCCCCAGAACATAATTCAGCACAACATGGATTGAATCTGCGGTTTCCGCACCCAGAAAACCATTGATCATATCATCGGAGAGATGGTATTCAGCCTGTTTTGTCAGGGGTTGAGCTACTGGCAGATAAGACCAGTGCCACTTTTCTTCCTGATAACCGGTAGGACGGATGGAATCATGAGCGGTATAAGGTTGACAGAAACCAAATGAAGGTGCGTTTTGCTGCAGCCAGGTGTAGATTTTCAGTCCCTCCCCCTGCGCAAAATATTCGTTTGTCAGATTGTTGAGATCCATATCACTTCCCCAGTGGTGCCTTGATGTGCCGGGCATACTGGAATAACGAAGGATGGTCAGGGCCCTTTCGACCGGATCGGGCGTGGTTTTAGCCAAATTGCGTCCATCTTCTACCAGTCGTTCACCGGTCCATTTGGCTTCCCAGATTTCTTTTTGGGTGTTGAAATTCCGGGTAGCGGAAATGATGCGCAGCTGGACACCATCCTGCATGGCTGAGTCATACATCCTGGTAAAAGCAGCTAGCGTTTCTTTGCGCAGATACATTCCGGAACGGGAAGCATACTTTTCGGGAATCAGGGCAAAATCCGGATTTTGTGAGGGCTCAAAGTGACCGGTAATGTAGAAGAGCTCCTGGCTGTCGATCGGGGGTATGGAATCCACCGCAGCTATGGGCAGATCCTGAGGTTTGTCCTCCGGAGTATGGTTTGCACAGGCTGCGATGCCGGCGATGGACAGAATAATGGCTGAAAGGGGGGAGCGGAACAGCCTAGTTGGAAAAGGTAAAATCCGGGTGTTCATGGTGGAAAAGGTTTTTGTCTATGATCAGTTGAGCCAACCGGTCCGGCACCATTTTCATCCAGGCATTATCACCTGTTTCGATCATCTCCAGGACCGTATTGGGATAAATAGGCAGCAGATCGGCATTAAATTCTTCTATATCCACAATATGCTGGGAATCCAGCAGATACTGGTACAGGAATTTGATTCCGTCCGGAACCGGCAGGTTTTTACCGGTAATGATTTCACCGGAGTCTTCTTCTTGAACAGGGTAGGCATAGATGCGGATATTGCGAGTGAATAATTCACCAAAAGCGACCAGCAAACGGCCATCGCGGTTGGCATGATATTTTTGATTGATGATTTCAAGGAGCTCCCGTACTCCGATGACCAATCCCAGCTTATTGATCTTGTAATCCGCCAGGTAGTTGATCAGGCATTGATGGTTGCTGCAATTCGATATGATCACGGGATGACCCAGCTCGCACAGGGATTCGGCACGGTCGAGGAAATCCTGGTAAGAGATGTTGCCATCGACTTCCAGATTGTCCAGTGTGAGTTCGGCCAATAAGGCGGCAGCGTGTCCCTCTACTTCCGGTTCCTTTAAAAACTGGGCAAAGCCGGCCATGAAAACATCTACAGTTACCAGTGTGGGTGGCCGGAAATTACCCCGGACGACCATGACCGATTTCTTGTAGAGAAATTCCGATGCATGTTTGCTCTGTCCATTGGCCCCGAAGATGGAAACTTCGGTAAGACCAAATTTAACCAGCAAGAGGCAGAGGAGCCGGTTGTCGACATGGACGAAGTCTGGCCCCTCCAGCCGGATCATGTCAATGACAACCCGACCTTCCAGGCTGTCATTCAGGCTGCGTACCAGTAATTCCGGGTCGTGATTGTAATAATAACAGGCATAAATCAGATTCACCCCCAGTATACCGATAGCGGCTTGTTGCAACTGGGTGTCATTATCCAGCATTTTAACGTGAATAACCAGGTCATTTGGCCTGCCGGTGGGACTTAGTTGGAAACGTACACCCATCCACCCGTTACCGGAGATCGTCCGGGAATAGTTCAGGGCAGCTACCGTGTCCGCGAAAACGAAGAAGTTGCGATCCGGCATATGCTTCTGCAGGCGTTCCTCCATCAGGACATATTCGTGATCCAGCATCTTGTTAACCCGGGCTTCACACACATACCGACCACTGTGTTCAATACCATAGATCTCGTCCGAATAAATCTTGTCGTACGCCGACATGGTCTTGGCAATGGTACCGGCGGCGGCTCCGACTTTAAAAAAATGCCTGGCCACTTCCTGCCCTGCGCCAATCTCAGCAAACGTACCGTAAATCGATTCATCCAGATTGATCTCCAGAGCCTTCTGGTCGGTGTCCAGCATTTGTTTTTGCATCGGCTTCAAATCCTTTGTTCCGCAAAAGTAAGACAACAAACGGTATGCTATGCGCAAGTTACTCCATTGATCTCTGGACAGGAGACTCCGTGGCAATTGAACCCGAGTGGTCAAAGCTTGTTTGTTTTCAGGATCAATCCGGTTGAAAATGCGGAATAACTTATTGGTAACGAAAGCATTGACCGAAATACACTATTTTTGCACCCCAATAAAACGAGATCGTGTTTATCGAATATGATGTCATCGTAGTAGGTGCCGGCCATGCAGGCTGTGAGGCAGCCGTAGCAGCAGCCAATATGGGATCAAAAGTCCTGCTCGTAACCATGAACATGCAGACCATCGCGCAGATGTCCTGTAATCCGGCCATGGGTGGCGTGGCTAAAGGTCAGATCGTCCGCGAGGTGGATGCCCTGGGTGGCTATTCCGGGATAGTCACGGACCGGACGATGATCCAGTTTCGTATGCTTAACCGCTCAAAAGGGCCGGCGATGTGGAGCCCGAGAGCACAAAGCGACCGGATGGCCTTTGCAGCAGAGTGGCGGTCTATGCTCGAAGCGCATCCCAACATCGATTTCTGGCAGGAAATGGTCAACGGGCTGATCCTGAAAGACGGTCGCGCCCGCGGAGTCCGTACCGGATTAGGTCTGGAGATACCGGCGAAGGCTGTTGTCCTGACCAACGGTACCTTCCTGAACGGGATCATCCACATTGGTGAAAAGCAGTTTGGCGGAGGCCGCGCCGGTGAAAAGGCCGCAACAGGGATAACCGAACAATTGATTGAAATTGGGTTTGAACACGGACGGATGAAAACCGGCACACCACCGCGGATCGACGGACGCAGCCTCAATTATGAAGCGATGGAGGTGCAGGAAGGCGATATCCCTCCCGGTAGATTTTCGTATACCGAGACGCCGGAACTGGAAAACCAGATGGTTTGCCATGTGACCTACACCAGTCAGGAAGTGCATGACCTGCTGCGGTCGGGATTTGACCGGTCACCGATGTTTAATGGACGCATCCAGGGTCGTGGCCCGCGCTATTGTCCGAGTATTGAAGACAAGATAGACCGGTTTTCAGATCGTGACCGCCATCAACTGTTCGTCGAGCCGGAAGGCCGGAATACCTGTGAGATCTATGTGAACGGGTTTTCGTCCTCTCTACCGGAAGACGTTCAGTATAAAGCCCTGCGTAAAGTGCCGGGATTTGAACATTGTAAAATGTTTCGACCGGGCTATGCCATCGAATACGATTACTTCCCGCCAACCCAATTGGCGTTAAGCCTGGAGACTCACCGGATCAAAAACCTGTTTTTTGCCGGGCAGATCAATGGGACCACCGGATATGAAGAAGCGGCATGTCAGGGCCTGATCGCCGGTATCAATGCCCATCAGGCGATCCGGGGAGAGGAACCGCTGATCCTCAGACGGTCAGATGCATATATCGGCGTTCTGATTGATGACCTGATTAATAAAGGCACATCGGAACCCTACCGGATGTTTACATCCCGGGCAGAATACCGGATCCTGCTACGGCAGGATAATGCTGATCTGCGCCTGACTCCCAGGGTGGCAGCTATTGGTATGCATAACCTGGATCACCGCCTCGAAAGGGCCGCCTCCAAAGAAGCGGCAGCAGATGAAATCACCACCTATTTTAACCGGGTGAGCATTGAACCCGGGTCTATCAATGCCATTCTGGAAACACACGGTACGGCCGGATTAAAACAGTCGGTGAAAATGATCAACCTGTTGCTGAGGCCCCAGATCAGTATGAGCATTCTGCGAAGCCATATACCATCCCTGGAAACGTTCCTGCAGACTTTCGATCAGGAAAGCATCGACCTGGCAGAAGTGAACATGAAATACGAAGGGTACATTCAGAAGGAACGTGAACTGGTTGAAAAAATGAATCGTCTGGAAGAAGTTTTTCTACCGGATCTCAATTATCACAACATTTCCTCCTTATCTACGGAAGCACGGGAAAAGCTTACACGCATCAAACCGCGAACCATAGGGCAAGCCAGTCGCATAAGTGGCGTGTCCCCCGCGGATATTTCAGTACTTTTAGTCCATGTAGGCAGATAATATGAAGAACACGTTTGTTATAGCCTCTTTACTCTTAATGATTTCGCTAAGACTTCCTGCACAGGCCGTTAATGCGGAAGATAAACAGCTGGAAGCGGTCAATGCACATATTTCCTTCACCAATGAGGCCATCCATGGCATGCTGATCGTACACCGCATGCTCGAAAATTTTAACCAGGAAGTCAATAAATATGTTGATCTCGAAAGCGATCAGGTCAACTTCTACGGCAATTCCGATCTGCCTGCCAACGTATTCCTGGACATCGATCATTACTTCTATGAAACGACACCCTACGAATGGTATGCTAAATGTCAGGAACTCAAGGGTGATCTTCCCAAGGAATTGTCCATGCTTACCGACACGATTGAAGCCATCAAAGGACTGATCGACCAGATCAACGCCCTGCGGTTTTCACTGGACGGCTTCATCCAGACGCACGATCTGAATCAAGCCGAAAACCTGAAATTGATCTATCAGCAACTTGAAAATGGCGTTACCTATTACGATCGTGTATATCAGTTAAAACAAAACCTCTGGCAGGTGATCGAGAGCTGGGGTACCCGGAAACATCTGTTTTACGATCATGAACATACCTTTAATGTGTACAATGAGTTGATCGACATGCTGGCAGCGGTCCGGGAAAAGGACCGTGAAGGAGCGCTGAGACACTTTAACCGGCTTAAAGCTGAAAGCTCAAATCAATCCGGTCGTGAGGGAGCACTGATAAAATCCATCCTGAGCGAAGCGAACGATTATCTGACCAATCATTCCATTCCGCCATTTTACCAGCTCTACCGGCCCTACTATTACTACTACAATGTGGGCATGCTGAATAAGACCAACCGGTACGGGAACGGATGGATTGCATTGGTCAATCAGACGATCTCACAAGCCAGTAATCCGTATCTGTTATATCTGGAAGAACCTCATTTCTTCAAAGTCATTTATCCGGAGCGCGACGACATCAATCCATTCCAGGCAGGCAAGGATACCGCCATCGCGGATATCCCGCAAATCCTGGAGAAAAGGGAAATCCGCAGTGATAAGACCATCTATGTCGACGACCCCTACCTGGTGGTGGAGTTGTATGACCATAAGGAGCAGGATGGTGACATTGTGTCCATTAACTTCAATGGAGAATGGGTTTTAAAGAAACATTTGCTAAAAAATGAGCCTTATGAACTTAAACTGAGGCTCAACGAAACAGGGCGCAACTACCTGGTTCTTCATGCGGAAAACATTGGTAAACGCCCGCCAAACACCATGGCACTCAAATATACCTACCGGGGTAAAGAACACGAGATAATCCTGAATTCGGACATGCAGCAAAGCGAGTTGATTGAGATCGAATACAGTGACCAGTAGTAATAGCGGGTCACTCGAGATCGTACCACAACCCTACCTGCAGACCAATGCTGGCCTGATGGGATGGTCCGTATTTGCCTGATGAGTTGGTCAGACGCCAGTCGCGGTTGTTGACATCCAGTAATCCGAACTGAAAGCGCATTTCCACAGTCATGTGCAATTCTTCATTGAAATAATGATCCAGGCCACCTCCGATGCCCAGACTCACATCAAAAAAGGAAAACAACTCCCGGGCACTATCCGGATTCCCGCGCTCGGTAAGAAGTGACGAATGCGGATTTTCGCCATTTGGATTCACAAATTCCAGCATGCTTACCTCCTGTCCATTGGCTGTCCAGCGTACCTTGGCATGTTGCAGGGCATTCAATATCAGGCCAAATGTTTGATACCAGTATGTTTGTCCCGTATTGCCTTCCCAATTATCAATGATCGATAAAGTCTTTCTCCAGAAGACTGGAATTTGTATGTAACTCAGGGTAACAATCTTTTCATTGTCGCGACCAGATATGACATCCTGGTAGCGCTGTCCGGTAACGTGGTAAGCGATGCCGGCTTCCAGTTGATGATACAGGTCAATTGGATAGCCGATCCGGATACCTCCGCCGGGAAGGGTGTACAGTTGGTACCGCAATTCGTTGTACCCGTAATTGTTCTGGTTGAGAATAAAGCCAAGGTGGCCTTCTGCGTAAGTGCCGACCGACAGACCATAGGTTTGCGCATTACCTGTCAGGGCAAGACCTAACCAACATAGGATTAACACCAATTTTTGCATTCCGGAGGCATTCGAGTTGCAAAAGTAACGGAATTGGATAGATAAATATTGAATTAATCATGCATATATTGCCTCGATCTGTTGCCGGTATTTATCCAGAATAACCCGCCGTTTTAATTTTAATGTTGGCGTTAGCTCTCCCGCTGTGCCATCGGATTTTACGATTTCCCAGGTATCATCACTGAGAATAAATTGTTTGATCTGTTCGGTGTGGCTGAAATGATGGTTGATCCGGTCAATGTTCGTCGAAAACAGTGCCAGCACCTGAGGATGGGCTAGCAATTCTTGGTAGGTTAAATCTTCCAGCCCGTGTTTGCCGGCCCAATGCAACAGGTTCTCGCGTGCCGGCAGGATAATGGCAGAAACAAATCGCTGCTGGTCCCCCACGACCATGATTTGTTCGATGAATGGGTCTTCTTTAAACCGGGATTCGATTGGCGCCGGAGCGACATATTTGCCGCCGGATGTTTTGAACAATTCTTTCTTCCGGTCGGTAATTTTCAGAAATTGAATACCCTGGTCATTGGTGACCATGGTGCCGACGTCACCGGTTCGCAACCAGGTCTTACCACCGATTTTTTCCAGGACGGCCTGGGTAGCAGGTAGATTTTTGTAATACCCCTGCATGACATTCGGACCACTAATCAGCACTTCGCCGGTACCGTCCGGATAACTGCTGTCATCGGATTCAATCCGGACCTCGACATTGTCCAGTACCGGGCCCACCGTGCCGATCAATGCATGGTAAGGCTCAAATAAATTAATGCTGATGCCAGGGGATGCTTCGGTCAGTCCATAGGCCTCCCGGACGGGAATACCGGCAGCAGAAAATACCTGGAGTATCTTCTGAGGACATGGCGCCGCTCCAGTCACGATGCCTTTCACATTTCCACCCAGGGCTTCGCGCCATTTGGAAAAGATCAACCGGTCTGCAACCCAGGCTTTCCAACCGGACAGGGGTTGATCATAGGCATATTTTTCAGTCAAATCGAGAGACCAGAAAAAGAGTTTCTTCTTGACGCCGGTCAATTGGCTGCCACGGTCATATATTTTTTCATATACTTTTTCCAGCAGTCGGGGTACACACGTAAAAAAGTGGGGTTTTACCTGCTGCAGGTCCCCATCTTCTCCACCCAGATTATCGATTCCCGTAAAATGAATGGAAAGGTCAGCCATGATAAAGGCAAATGTTCCCGCGCGTTCAAAAACATGCGCTAGTGGTAAGAAGCTTAGCACCCGGTCCCCCGGATCCGTCGGAAAAACACATCTGACTGCCTCTACATTATTGAGCACATTGGAATGGGTAAGCATAACGCCTTTCGGATTTCCGGTTGTGCCCGAAGTATAAATGATGGTAAAAAGATCATCCGGTGAGACCTGTGCACTACGTTGTCGCATGGCATCGGATGGAGCCACAAATAATTCTGTCCAGGAAGGGATCATCTCGCTGTTTTCAAACGCATACAAGTGCTTCAGCGTAGCGATTTCCTGGCGGACGCCATGGATCTTTTCATACAGATCACCGGGTCCCATAAAGACGGCGATGACTTCTGCTTCCTTGAGGATGTACGCATATTCGCGCGGACTGATGGTGGGATATAATGGTATGGAGACCATGCCAGCCATTTGAATGGCAAGATCGGTTATGGTCCAGGCTGGGCAATTCTGGTAGGTAACGATACCGATACGGGAACCAGCAGGCCATCCTGCAGCAATCATTCCTGATGCCAGGGACTCGGCCTTCAGAATAACTTGTTCGGTGGAATAGAAGGTCCACTTACCTTCTACCTTTTCGCCCATGCATAGCTCAAGTGGAAAGCGTTCTTTCTGTTGGTAAAGAAGATCAAATAATCGGGAGCTGGCTTTCATGGATTATTGTTTTGATACATGCCGGTGATTTCCCGGGCATATTTATTAATAAATAGTTGCGGTTTTACCTTTCCAAGGGCGGAGAAGAGCTCTTCTTCCTGCCATGCAATGGGGAGTAAGTTGAATTGCCGGATTTGTTCGTGGCTGGCTACCCGGAGATTCATGGAATCAATCACCTCTTTGTAAGCCGACAATACTTTGGGATTGTGCACCATGTATGCCGGAGCTGTCCAGTGGATGTGGTTTTCCTCACACCACCACTGCAGATGGATAAAATTCGGATAAATCAGGGCCGTGACATAAGGTTTTTGAAATCCTATAATGATGCTTTTATCCACGAGGGTATCCTGATCCAGCATGCGGCTGATCCTGTCCGGCGAGACAAATTTGCCGCTGGAAGTCTTGAAAGCATCTGCGGTTCGTCCGGTGATTTCCAGGAAACGCCGGTGTACCATCCGGCCGGTATCACCGGTTATAAACCACCCGTCAGTGGTAAATACCGCATCATTTGCCTCTTTTTCCAGATATCCCTGCATCACATTCGGGCCGGACACTTCGATTGAACCATTGCCATCCGGATCCGGCGCAGCAATACGGACTTTAACCCCGGGGATGGGAATACCGGCCGTTCCAAAGCGGTTTCCACCGGCTTCAAACCGGTTAAAACTGATCACCGGTGAAGTTTCGGTCATACCATAACCCTCCCGGATGCGGATGCGCGCTGCTGAAAAAACCCGGCCGATCACCGGATTTAAAGGGGCAGCACCGACCAGAATTCCTTTAACCTGGCCGCCAATCCGATGACGCCATTGCCGGAATACCGTGAAATCGATCAGGGCCCAGCGCAACCAATAAACCGGTGATTTTTGGATATCCACACCAAAGCGTTTTCCGGTTTCCAGAGCCATCCGCATCCAGATGCGGCGGAGCCAGGCAAATCGCTGAATGCGGCTTAACAAATCGTCATACATGCGTTCCAGGATGCGGGGAACACACGAAAAAAAGTGTGGTTTAATCCCGGGCAAGGCATGAAAAGCCTCTCCGACCGAAGGAAAAAAATAAATGGTAGCTCCACTCGTCAGATAGCAGTAGACGACCATACGCTCAAATATATGGGCGATAGGAAGGAAACTGACCACACGATGTTGCCTTTCCAGCGGTGTCAGCGGGAGTACCGACTGGATGTTGGAAAGGATATTATGGTGGCTCAGGCAGACACTCTTGGGATGCCCGGTTGACCCGGACGTCTTGAGAATGACCGCGGTGTCTTCGGATTGTATTTCGGAACACCATTGTGATAGCAGGTCCTCATTAACCGGAATTGAGTCGGATAGGATTGATTCAAGGCTCGCATGAAGCGGAGTCACCTGATCCTGAAGTGAAATCCAGGTTATTTCTGAATTTTGTATTGTTTCTGGAATAAAATCCCAAAATTCTATTTTATCATAGAAAAAATATCTGCATGCAGTGGATGATATGCAATGAATAATCTCTTCTTGAGGGAAATACTCCGGGATTATTATCGGGATAACACCGGCGATTTGGCAGCCGAAATCCAATACAAACCAGGAGAAAGATGCCGGGCCGGCCAAAATAAGAATCTGGTCTCCCTTATACAGGTTTTGACTTTTAAGCCATCCGGCACAGCGACCGGCATGGTCCCACAGGGCGTCGATACCATAAACCGACTCCTTTTGGCCATAGCCAAAGTGCATAACGCCTGCATTTGGATAACGCAGGCGCTGAAATGTTAACACATCAAATATGCGCGTTAAGCTCCCATCCATCCGGCTAAGGCCCAATCTTCAGGGATAAGATACTAAGTTATTTTGAGATGGACCTGCAGTCCGAAAATCCGTGATTATACCGGGTCAAACTCGAAAACGAGCGGATCCATCCCCTGCAAAACCTTGACACCCGGATGAGATTTGAGTGAAGTCCTCAGGGCGGGAAATAAAACCACATACAATGGATAGGGACGCAGCGATACCTGTAACTTATCGATCCAGGCATCCAGCTCTCCATAAGCAAAACTGTCGGTAAGCAGGACCATGACAGCGTCTGCCTGCTGGTGGTTTAACACAGGCATCAGTTCATCGGTGGTCACCTGCATACCTACCGGAAGTACCTGGTAATTGCTACTCCGAAGCAGGAGGTATTGGATGATCGTAAGCAAATACGATTTGTGATCATTGTCCGGGCTGTAGAGCAGGATACGCGGGCTATTGGGACTGGCCTTTGATGTGAGTTCTTCACAGGCATGATATAATTTTCGCTTCAACAACTGGCCTAATATCCTCTCATGAATCGTATAGACTCTGCCGGTAAGCCATAGTAGATTGAACTGGTCCAGTAATGGCAGAATCACCACATGAATCATCTGGTCCAGCGTGTACTGTTGCAGCAGCCGGTCAAACAGCTTCTCCAGTCGCTCGATATTCAATTGGACCAGGGTGTCCAGCAACAGATCGATGTGTTCCGACAACTCTTGCTCGGACTGGCGGATCTGCGATGCGATGGCCTGAATGGCATCATTATCCTTTTCAGCCAGTTCACAAAGCTTGTATCCCTGCGATTTTAGCAGGGTGATATCACTCAGTAAGGCAAAATCTTCTTCGGTATAACAACGGCAATTTTGGTCGGTGCGGCAGGGGCTGATCAGGTTGTACCGTTTCTCCCAGTTGCGCAGCGTCTGGGCTTTAATATGCAATAAGCGTTCTAGATCTTTCAGGGAATACATGCCGGTATCAGAAGAATGAAGTACTATGGAAACACAAATGCTATTTATTTGTTTAATTCGAGAAATTTACCGGTATCATGAAGATAGGTATTGTTTGTTATCCCACATTTGGTGGTAGTGGAGTGCTGGCGACAGAACTGGGATTGGGCCTGGCACGCAGAGGACATATGGTCCATTTTATTACCTACCGTCGTCCGGCGAGGCTTACCGGCTTTCAGGAGAACGTCTTTTATCATGAGGTAGCACCGTTCGATTATCCGTTGTTTGAGTTTAAACCCTATGATACAGCACTGACCAGTAAGCTGGTGGATGTGGTCATGCATGAGGACCTGGATTTGCTGCATGTTCATTATGCCATACCACATGCGACGGTCGCTTACCTGGCGAAGAAAATCCTGCTGCGCAAGCGACACAAGTATACGCCGGTGGTAACCACCCTGCATGGTACGGATATTACCCTGGTTGGCATTGACGGATCTTTTTCACCGGTTGTTGAATTCGGGATCAACTCATCCGATGTTGTAACGGCGGTATCGAATAACCTGAAAGAGTCAACACTGTCCTATTTTGACATTGACAAGGAAATTGACGTGATCTATAACTTCATCAATTTTAACCGCTTCAAGCCGGCCAATAAGGATCACTTCAAAAAAGCCATTGCACCAAATGGTGAGAAGATCCTGGCTCATGTATCCAATTTCAGGAAGATCAAGCGGGTGGATGATGTGATAAGAATCTTCAAGAAAGTTCATGATAAAATCCCGGCTAAATTGTTGTTGATCGGGGATGGTCCGGAACGCCCTAGGCTGGAAGAACAATGCAGGCAACTTGGTCTTTGCGATGACACCCGGTTCCTGGGAAACCAGGATGCGGTGGAAGAACTGCTTGCCATTTCAGACCTGTTTTTAATCCCGTCCGGCAAGGAGTCGTTCGGCCTGGCCGCCCTTGAAGCCATGGCCTGTAAAGTGCCGGTAATATCCAGCGACATCGGCGGATTGCCGGAGGTCAATCTGCATGGTATCACCGGATATCTGGCACCTATTGGGGCCATCGATAAAATGGCAGACTTTGCCATTGAATTGCTGTCCAATGAGGAAAAATTGCAGGAATTCCGGGAAAATGCCTACCAGCATGCCCAGCAATTTGATATCGAAAACATCCTGCCCCAATACGAGAAGATCTACGACAAGGCACTGAATCAGGTCTACCAGGACATCTGATGTCTGAAAATAACTAGCTTTGAACCTTATCCATTCCCTTTAGGGCATGCAATCAGGTTATCTCCGGCATATCTTTTTTCTGATCACCATCAACCTGATCGTTAAGCCCTTTTATGTTTTATTCATTGACCGTGGCGTTCAGAACCAGTTGGGCACGACAGCCTATGGTTTGTTTTTCGCTTTGTTCAATTTATCATACCTCCTGTACATTCTGTCCGATCTGGGCATTTATCAATACCATACCCGTCAGGTAGCACAATGGACGACGCACCAGCCGCTCCAGACAGCCCGCATCGCCGGAGCAAAGTTATGGTTGACCGGTTTTTACCTCATCAGCCTTCTCCTTCTGGCCCTTCTTCTGGGTTACCAGCAGGTTATTATACTGGCTTTATTGCTTGGCGTTTATCAGGCTGTGGTATCCTGGGTCTTTTTTGTGCGGTCATTGCTCAATGGTAATGGATTATACCGCCTGGACGCCTGGACATCGGTCATAGACCGGAGTAGTCTGATCCTGCTGATAGGTCTGATCCTGCTCATCCCCGCCTGGCAGAATCACTTCACCTTAATCCGGTTTGTATCATTACTCATTCTGTCCATGATTCTGGCCCTTTGCGTAGGATTGTTTTTTCTTCGCAGGAATGGCATCACATTAAAGATTGTGGTAGGTAAAGCTGGGGATATCTGGGCTGTTATCCGTGAGACCATGCCATTTGCCCTGACCGTGATCCTGATGACCCTTTATACCCGGATTGACGGCATCATGCTTGAGCGACTGGCTCCCGGAGGTGCTTATCAGGCAGGAGTATATGCCGCATCTTACCGGCTTTTGGATGCGGCCAATATGATTGCTTATCTGGTCGCGACCCTGTTATTGCCGATGTACAGCCGGCAACTGGAGGCCCGGCAGGACGTCTATCCGCTCTACCGGGATGCCTTCAAATTGTTGTGGGTGATCAGCGGAATCACCACGATGGCTGCCGTATTTTTTGCGGAACCCATCATGCATCTGTTGTACCACGAGGCCGATGATCAATGGGCGCAGGTCTTTACCTGGCTGATGCCTTGTTTTATATCCGGAGGTATCATTTATGTGGCCGGCACGTTGATTACGGCCTCGGGAGACCTTAAAGCAATGAATTGGGCTGCCGGCATTTCGATCGGGATCAATATTGTATTGAATGCTATCCTGATTCCGGAGTATCAGGCCTGGGGTGCGGTTATAGCAACACTGATAACACAGAGCTTGATGGCGGTGGCGTTAATTTATATTACGCAGCAACGGTATCGTTTGCCCCAGAGTAAGTTGTGGTATGGAGCTATTATTAGCCTGATGATCTGGATGGCCATGGCCTGGGCGATGCAGAAATTGCCGGTATCCTGGCCCCTGCGCTTTACCCTGTTTTGTCTGACAGCAATAATTTTTAGCGGATTGATCGGATGGCTGCCGATAAAATCCTGGTGGGAGGAAATCCGGTCCAGGCGTTCTGCATAAACATTACCGGAATAAGGGTCGCCGATCCGGTTGGGGAATGCATCATTTACACCATTATGGTCCAATTTCCCTATTTTGGGCACGAATTGAAAAATGGCAATGGAGCAAGATCCGATGTTGATACCTCTGGGCAAGTTGCTTTGGCAGAAAAAGCGCTTGATCATCCTGCTCACCGTACTTGCGGGAGCCGGGAGCGTCCTCATTTCCCTGCTTCTGCCCAACTATTACAAGGCGAGTACCACATTTTATGTCGCCAGTACCGATGTCACCCAACCGTATAAACTCTTTGGAGCTTCTGAGATCAGTTATTTCGGTAAACCGGAAGATATTGACCGTGTTCTGACCTTTGCCAACTCCTATCAGCTGGTCGATCAGTTGATCGATACGTTTCAGCTACTCGATCACTATGAGATCAATGTTGAGCAACCCAAGGCGCGATTCAAGGTGCGGAAGACCTTTTTCAAACATTACGAGGTGCTGAAAAACAAGTTCAATGCAATAGAACTCAGCTTTGAGGATAAAGACCGCGAATTTGCCGCCCGGGTAGCTAATGTAGCCCGGGATCTGATCGATGAACTAAGCCGCCGCATGACCGAGGAAAATCTGCAGCAGCAGGCGCAGATCGTGCGAAATACCATCAACGAAAAAAGCAACGAACTTCAGCAGCTGAATGACTCGTTGACCAAATTGAGGCAGGAATTTGGTATTTACAATACACTGTCCCAATCCGAAGCCCTTACCAGCGAGTTAACGACGGCATCCAGCCTCCTGGCTAAAGAAACTGCCCGGGTTAAGCTTATGGAGAAATCTCCGGGGATTAAAAAAGATACCTTGTCCCTGGCAAAAGCCTCGGTAGCAGGTTTTCAGGCCCAGGTTAAAGAATTGGATGATCAGATAAGCCGGTTTAACAACGGCGTGTCCAGGACAATGGCTATGGACGATTACGTTGAAAAGGTTCAAAACCAACTGGGTTACGACCGCATCCGGCTGGAGCAGATCCAATCCGTTCTGACCGCCCAGCCACCGGGTATTTACGTGGTTGAACATGCGGAGATTCCCCTGGAAAAGTCAAAACCAAAGCGGTCGATTTTGGTGATTGCCGCGACCATGCTTACCTTCCTGCTGGCAGCACTGGGCACCGTGGTACATCATCAACTGAAAGCCTATCTACGGGAATTATGAATCCCACGGCTACACTGGACCGATGGCTGATCGCCTATGGAATATTGTTGGTCCTGTGCGCCTGGACGGCTATTTACCTGAATCTGTGGTACATCTGGATAATACCGGGGTTGATCTTAGCTGGAGCAATTGCCCTGGTCAGCTATGACTTCTACTACTACCTTCTTTTTGCGCTAATCCCCTTTTCCGTTGAAGTGGTATTCCCGAATGGACTGGGGACCGATCTTCCGACCGAACCCGTGATGATTTTGTTATCCGGCCTGTTTGTACTGGTCTTACTTCAAAATCCAAGGACCCTGTCAATACCTTTCTTCCGGCACCCCATTACCATTTTGCTGTTATTACATTTGCTTTGGATCCTGTATACAACAGTGACCAGCCAGCACCCCATGACCTCGGTAAAGTTTTTTCTGGCCAAGTCCTGGTATATCCTGGCTTTTTATGCTTTCACCGGCTTGCTTTTCACTCCGGCGCACTGGCAGAAGGCTATCCGATGGATGGGTTTATCATTGCTCGCCGTGGTTGTCCTGGTTATGGTCCGGCATGCGGCAACCGGATTTGCATTCAATCGCATCAATAATGTGGTTGGACCTTTTTTCCGGAATCATGTCAATTACGGTTCACTGGTGTGTTTGTCCATACCGCTGATAGCCGGTCTGGCTTGGCTATCACCCCGGGGATGGAAACGGAATTTTTGGCTGGCCGGGACGTTGCTTTTGATAACAGCCATGTATTTGTCCTACACCCGGGCCACTTATGTTGCATTGATGGGCGGTATCGGAGGAGGGCTGATCATCTACCTTAAGCAGGTAAAGACGGCCTTGTTGTTGGGAGTTGCATTGGGTATTGCTGGTATTTTCTGGATGCTGGATGAAAACCGCTACCTCGATTATGCTCCGGACTACGATAAAACGGTCACGTATTATGAGTTTGAGTCCCTGCTTGATGCCACCGCCAAGGGACAGGATATTTCAACCATGGAAAGAGTATACCGGTGGGTAGCGGGTATGCACATGATCAGGGACCGGCCTCTATTCGGTTTTGGACCCGGCAATTTCTACAACTATTACAAGTCGTATACCGTCAGCAGTTTTCGAACCTACGTTTCGGACAATCCGGAAAAATCGGGTATTCATTGCTATTACCTCATGACTACGGTAGAGCAGGGTATCCCCGGGTTCATCATCTTTCTTGTGATGTGTTTTTATTTTCTGTATGCCTCGGAGCGGGCATTTCATCATTTCAAAAAGCAGGAAAGAATTATTGTATTGGTCAATGCCGTCATGATGATCCACATCTTGATCATTCTATTGCTTAACGACATGGTAGAAACCGATAAAGTAGGTCCGTTTTTCTTCTTTGGGTTAGCCGTGCTGGCTGCAGTGGAATCCAGGGGTCAGACGAGTGACAATTTATTGCCTGGCAAATAATTCACCCAGGTGCGTATCTGATCCGGTAACACATCGATGGTCCGGAATCCTATGCGGTAATGTTCAATATGAAATTCTACCGTACGCGGGTCGATCTGGAAAAAACAGGAAGGTACGATATGGACGTGTACATTGCCGCGATGGACGGTCCGTTCACCATGATAATGGCCACAAAATACGTACACCGGATAAGCACAGGACTGGACCAGGGCATCAAACTGACCGGATTGCTGAAAGGCATACTTTTCATCCATGTGCGGGACGCCCATCGGATAAGGCGGGTAATGTGTAAACAGGATTATGGGCCCAGTCGCCGTATTCAGATGATCCTCCAGCCACTTAAATTGGCCTTCCGACATCTTACCAACGGCACTGTCCAGGAAAAGCAACTCCTTACCCTGATATTCGATCCGGTAATATAATTCGTGATCATGCATAGGGAGGGTCAGTTGAAATGCCTCATGTAGGTAAGACATATGATCGTGATTGCCACCGATGTGGTAGATCGGCTGTCTGATCGACTTCAGCTGTTCAGCGACCCAGGCATAGATTTCAGTGCGAGGTTCCCTGAAACAGTAATCTCCGGTTATGGCCAGCAAATCAAACTCCAGTGTCCGGATATGCTCCAATAAATGCACAAAATTTGCACGGACATCAACCCCGAAGGTATCAATGCCTTCCCGTGCAATATGAATGTCGCTGACCTGTATAATACGCATGTCCGATGATTCAATGGTCCAATTAGGATCTGATGCTTTACGAACAGAATCCCGGTAAATGCCGTAAGATAAACCAATATGCACTGAATGGCCTTATCGGGCCATAAAACGATCATATGCAACAACTTTTCTATCTTTCGCTGCGTATTGCAATTGGACCGGAAATTCAACATTAAAAACTGACTAACATGAAACCGTTTCATTCGATTTTTACTTTACTTATCACACTTTTACTTACGACGAATGCCTGTCAAAATATGGAGAAGAAGAATACGACTGAGTTTAATATTGACTTTGAAAAATATCAGCTGGATAACGGGCTGCAAGTGGTTTTGCACGAAGATCACTCCGACCCCATTGTTTCCGTGGCTATCCTCTTTCACGTGGGGTCCAACCGGGAAGTGCCTGGCAGGACCGGATTTGCGCACTTTTTCGAGCATATGCTCTTTCAGAATTCCGAGAACGTGGGCAAAGGAAATTTCTTTCGTAAAATAGAAGAGCTGGGAGGCACCCTCAATGGAGGCACCTGGCAGGATGGTACCATCTATTACGAGGTATTTCCCAAGGATGCGCTGGAAAAAGTCCTGTGGATGGAAAGCGATCGCATGGGTTACATGATCAATACGGTTACCGTACCGGTATTGGAAAATGAAAAGCAGGTCGTGAAAAACGAAAAACGCCAACGGGTGGACAATCAACCCTATGGGCACACCAGTTACGTGATCGACAAAGCGTTGTACCCGGAAGGCCATCCCTATAACTGGCAGGTGATCGGAAGCCTGGAAGATCTCGAAGCGGCGACTATTGATGATGTGAAAACATTTTATGGCACGTATTACGGTCCGAATAATGCCACGGTTGTCCTTGCAGGAGACATCACGCCGGATGAAATCAAGCCTTTGATTGAAAAATATTTCGGTGAGATCAAAGCAAAACCGGAAGTGCCGGCCATTAAGCCGCAGCCTGGGCAGGTCGCCGAAACCATCCGGCTGGTCCATGAAGACAATTTTGCCAATCTTCCTGAGCTGACCATGGTATTTCCATCTGTGGAGGACGGACATCCCGATTCCTATGCACTGGATTATCTCGGTGCCATCCTTTCCGATGGGAAACGGGCTCCCCTGTATAAGGAGATTGTCGAGGAGAAAAAACTGGCTCCCCGAGTTGCTGCCTACAACAGTACCGGAGAAATAGCCGGCAAGTTCATGATCCGCATCCGGGCTAATGAGAATACCGACCTGGACAGTGTCTATCAGGGGGTGATAAACGCGTTCCAGCAATTTGAGCAGAACGGCATCGATGACCGGGACATGGAGCGCATCAAAAATTCCCAGGAGATTGCCTTCTACGATGGCATTTCCAGCATTTTATCCAAGTCATTCCAATTGGCACAATTCAACACTTTCCGTGGAGACCCCGGGCTGCTCGAGCAGGAGATCCAGAAAATCCTCGGCGTCACCAAAGAGGATATCACCCGGGTCTATAACCAATACCTGAAGAATAAGCCCTTTATCGCGACCAGCTTCGTACCGAAAGGACAATTGGATCTGGCCCTGGCCAATTCCCAAACTGCTGAAGTAGTGGAAGAGCCGATCGTGGAAGGAGCGGAAAATGCACCGATGGCCGAGGATGAGGTAGCATTCGATAAGACACCATCCCAGATCGACCGCAGCGTAGAACCTGAATTGGGAGCCTCACCGGATTTTACCGTACCGAATATCTGGAATGAACAAATGCCCGATGGCCTGCTGGTTTATGGCATCGAAAATACTGAATTGCCTCTGGTTGAATTTAGCTTGCGGATCAAAGGAGGCATGTTGCTGGATGACCCGAATAAAATAGGCGTAGCTAACCTGATGACCGACATCATGATGGAAGGGACTCAGAATAAAACCCCGGAAGAATTACAGGATGCCATCGGATTGCTAGGTTCCAACATCAGCATGTACACCAATTCGGAATACATCGAATTATCTGGTAATTCGCTCACACGTAATTTCGACCAGACCATGGCCCTGGTGCAGGAAATCCTGCTGCAGCCTCGCTGGGATGCGAAGGAATTTGAACGGGTGAAGCAAAAGACCATCACCGATATCCAGCAGCGGGGTGCACAGCCCAATGCCATCGCGTCCAATGTATTCAACAAACTGATCTATGGACCTGACCACATCCTTTCCAATTCATCGCTTGGCACAGAAGCATCCGTAGCGTCGATCACGCTTGACGATCTCAAAAGCTTTTATGCCAGCTATTTTGCACCGAACATTTCTACAATGCATGTAGCTGGTTCCGTAACCCGGGATCAGGTAAAAAAAGCTCTGACAGGTCTGGTTGATAACTGGCATGAAAAAGAAGTGATCATACCTGAATATACGGCACAGACGGCGCCGGACCATCCAAGCCTTTATTTTGTAGATGTTCCCAATTCAAAACAATCGGTCGTATCCGTTGGAACACTGGCGATGAAAGCCAGCAATGATGATTATTTCATGGCCGACCTGGTCAATTACAAATTGGGAGGAAGCTTTAATAGTCAACTGAACATGACCCTGCGGGAGGAAAAAGGATATACCTATGGAGCGCGGTCTCAATTCACGCGCCGCCAAAACGAAGGAGCCTTTATCGCCAATAGCAGTGTCCGCAGTAACGTGACCAAGGAGTCAGTGGATATCTTTAAGGATATCATCGATAATTACGGACAAAACTTTTCCCAGGAGGACCTCGACAAAACCAAGCAGACGTATTCCAAGAGCAATGCGCGCGCTTTTGAAACCCTTGCTCAGAAGATGAATATGCTCGAGAACATCAGTACGTTCGATCTCCCGTCGGACTATGTGGTTCAGCAGCAGGAAAAAATGAAAGCACTTACCCTGCCGGAAGCACAGGGCTTGATTAAAAAATACATTGATCCGAACAAAATGGTGTATGTGATCATCGGAGATGGAGCCACCCAGATGGACCGGTTAAAAGCTTGCGGATTGGGTCAGCCCATTCAGCTGGACCGGGATGCCGTACCAGTGACTCAAGTCCTCAACTAAATGCCAGGATCAGGAAATTTAAAAAAAGGCGTGAATGCTTCTGGTAATCACGCCTTTTTTGTTTCCTCAGGAAATTGTTGCAAGGACCTCTAGCGTACGTTCGATATCACGGGGTACAGTATACATCGAGATGCCCATCCGGGTTACGCCGCCTCTTTCCAGCAAACCAAGTACCTCTGCTGCACGAATGGCATAGAAGTTTCCATCCCAGGCAAAAATCCCCTGTTCGCCCAGTTGTTTGCATACTTCATCTGCGGTTAGCCGGTGATGATAGAAGGATAGTGTAGGAGCTCTTAATGCAACATCCATATCCGGACCGACCACCGTAATCCCGGACAGATGGATCAGTCCTTCGTAAAGCTTGCGGGCAAGCTGGTATTCGTGAGCCCGGATACGCTGATAGGCCGTGTCAAGTCGATCCCGCAACGAATTACCGTCACCCCAGGAAGCCATCCAATGGATGGCACCCTGCACGCCAGCAATGGCAGCATGGTTGAGTGTTCCGGTCTCGATCCGATAAGGAGCTACCGGATCCTGGGTCCGCAGCCGGTCTGTGGGCAATTGACTGAGCAGACCAGGTTTAGCATACAGAATGCCAACATGCGGTCCGTAAAACTTATAGGCTGAACACAATAAAAAGTCACATCCCAGTGCCTGAACGTCAATCAGAAAGTGAGGTGCATAGTGTACGGCATCCACCAGCATCCACGCTCCGGACTGATACGTGGCCTGCCGGATAAGCGCCAGATCATTTACCGTCCCGGTAAAATTGGACGCTCCGCCGACACAGACCAGGCGTGTCCGCTCATTCAGCTTTTGGTGAAAATCATCGTAATCCAGGACGCCCTCCGGTTTAAGCCGGATTTCCCGGACGATAATTCCCTGATCCCGCAGGGTGAGCCACGGACCGCGATTGGCTTCATGATCCAGCTGGGTGATCAAAACTTCATCACCCGGCTTGAAGATCCTGCCGAATGCCCGTGCCAGAGCAAAAGCCAGCGTTGTCATATTCTGACCAAAAGAAATGCACCCCGATTCCGGGGCATTAAGGAAAGCTGCAGCGTCCTGCCTCGTCTGTTCCATCATGTCGTCCGTCTCATGCGCATTGGCAAATTGACCGTGGGTATTGGCGTTGGACTGGTGGTAATAGCGGACCATGGATTCAATGACCTGATCGGGAACCTGAGTTCCTGCCGGGCCATCCAGAAAGACCACGGGCTGGTTACCGACAGTCTGCTTCAGGGCGGTAAAATGTGTTCGTACTTCCTGCAACATGGTTATTTTATTTTTTCAAGTGTTTACCTCCGGTCCATCCTCCCCGCTGAAGGATGCGGTTACCGAGGTCTTCTGCCGGTATTTCCAGGGAGGTAGCCATGGAGTCATTCCAGCGATTGAGAAAGCCATATAAGCTGACGGCAGCGAGCATCTCGACGATTTGCTCTTCCGACCAATATTTTTTCACCAGGTCCATGATCTCAGCAGTTACGCCGTTGGGGACCTGACCGGTGGCAAAAGCAAAATCGAGTGCAGCCCTTTCAGCGGCCGTGTACAGTGGGTTGGTTTGATATTCCCAGATGGCAGCCACTTTTTCAGCCGGAATATCGTGTATCTGAGCAGCGATCAGTGAGTGTGCTTCACAATACTGACAGCCGGCTGCCCGGCTGGACAAATGGGCGAGCAACCGTTTAAAACCCGGATGTACCGTACCATTGGGGTCCATCACCGCCTCGGTTAAAACACCAAAACCCCGGACGATTTCCGGCTTTCGCTGCATGGTCAGGAGGCTATTGGGCACAAAGCCCAGGATACGCTCGAATATCGCAAAATCTTCGGCCAGGTCAGGCGTGTGATTCGCGGATAAAGGTTCTAGAAAGGCCATGGATTGGACGATTTGGTGCTTGATGTAAAGGTAGGAAAACTACCCAGTATAGCTTTAAAGACAGCCCGGAAGAAAGATCAGCTATTTTCCGGTATCGCCCGTTTTGTAAAGGAAATCCGGGGCAGAAAGCGTCCGGTATTCCTGATGTATGTAGCGTACCCAGGGTATTTACTTACAGAAATGGCTTCAGAAAAATCAGAGCTGCCCTTGAACAGCAAAAGCAATAGCAGGCATCCGGCAACAGACCAGTTGATCCATGGATTTCCGGCTGTGATACTGAAACCATAGATCAGGATCCAGATGGCTTGCTCTGCAGCATAATTTGGGTGCCGGACGATACGCCATAATCCAGTATCCAGAAATCCTTTACCTGTAATGGGCGTATGCTTTTTTGTCTGTTGGAAATTCCATTGTTGCTGATCGGCCAGCGTCTCCACAAAGAGAAAAGCAATGAACATTAAACTTAAGATCAAGTCTGAAATGGCAAGGGGTTGATGATCCGACGGAATTGCAGCGACGACAGGCAAGGTGAACAAGAGGATCAAACCCATTTGATAATAACAGATGAAAAATAAATTAAAAAGTGTCCAGACCAGGGGCTTTTGAAAGACGGGCTTGGCCCGGATTACAGCCCACCGGTAATCTTCCTCACCCTGCCATAACGGCCAGGTATATCCACCGCGGCGGAAGAAATTATAGGTCAGACGGATGCCCCATAAAGTGATCAGAACGGATATAAGGACCATCCGATCAGCCCATCCTGACCAGGAAGTTGCAAGCCATGCGTAAACAATGGGCATCAGACTCCACAATTTGTCAACCTGGCTGTAATTCCTGGTAATTTCACCGACCACAAAACAGATCCCCGCAATGACCAGGTAGACCCGTAACAACCGGGCCATGACTACCAGTTGCAATGAGGACAGATGGATGCCGGAATAGTAGATGATGACCGGTACAATGATCAGCGTAAAGACGAGAAGAAAGGCGGTACGGATCATGAAGACCTATTTTTTAAGTAAATGATCATTAAAAAATTGAGCACCGCGACGGTAAGCCTCCAGCCAGGAAGCATAGCGTAGAAATCCGTGCACTTCGTCCGGAAGGACCAGCACGTCGTAGGGTACGTGATGTGCGTCCAGTTTCCTCGCCAGGTCGATGCTCTGACCAAACATTACATTTCGGTCGTCATCTCCGTGGATAAGTAGTACCGGAGATCGCCAGGTACCCACCTCGCTGATGGGAGAGCTGTTATAAGCATCATCCATCAGGGCCTCATTGATGCCCCAGGCTCCACCGGGGGAGAAGTCCCTGGCCCGCCAGGCCCAGTCATGGACACCGTGCAAGTCGACTCCCGCCTTGAAGATGTCACTGTTCCTGGCCAATCCCATAGCGGTCAGATAACCACCGTAACTGCCTCCCCAGAGTCCGATCCGGGAGGCATCAACCTCAGGCAGTGCCTGCAGATAGTGTGCAGCTGCTACAATGTCCTGGTATTCGCTGGCTCCACGAGGTCCTTGTTGGGGCGCTCTGCGGAATAACCGGCCATAACCAATGCCGGAACGGTAGTTGACACTCATGACCACATAGCCTAGGCTGGCCAGGTATTGATTCATCGAGTAGGCATTGGCGTAATAGCTGCTG
Organism: Lewinellaceae bacterium; assembly: GCA_020636135.1. Lineage (NCBI taxonomy): Bacteria > Pseudomonadati > Bacteroidota > Saprospiria > Saprospirales > Lewinellaceae > Lewinellaceae bacterium. The sequence goes on along the minus strand of JACJYK010000003.1, from coordinate 195,490 downwards.
TAATGATATCCCAGTAACATTTGCCGGATAGGCCCTCCGTGCATGAAAATGATCGCCGCGCCATTGGGCTTGCCTTTCGGGCGGAATAATTGTCCATGCACCTGCCAGTTGTCCGGTGTTTGAAATACAACCTGCTCAGGAGTAACCAGCGCATCCGCCGGGAAGTCCGGCTCTGGCTGGACTGGAAAAATTTTCTTTTCCTGCCGTCCGTCCCAGAGGTATATGGCAGTAGGCATGGTGGCGCTTGATTTGCGGTAGGCCACCCATCCATTTGCAAGGGCTACCGGATCGGTTTCAATTTCATTGGTTACCAGGAATGGATCTATGGTCCCGGTCTGGATGTTGATGCGACTGAGGTCACGCAGATCGATGCTTCCGCAGTTGGAACTCACAACGATGAATTGGCTGTTCGGGCCGACCGATTGATGTTCGATCTCACAGGCACCGGGTATAAGCGCGGCCGGTACCCCACCATCAGCATTGATCCGGTATATCTTCATCCAGTTTTCATGTTCGGAATAGAACAGAATGACATTGCCGGAGGGCCAGAGGAGAGGATGACTGGGGTAATATTGAGCGAATCCACCATCATCAGCAGGAGATTGCCACAGCGTGACTGCCTGCTGACCGGAGAGACTGTATTTCATCACGGCAAAGGAGGTGCCACCCGTGAGATTGGTCAGTTCGCCCTGCTCTAACCCGGGTAAACGCAGGAAAGCAATTTGAGTGCCGTCAGGAGACCATACCGGCTCACCATCCCGGAATAAGGAGGGCGCGACCCAGTTGATAGCCGGATCCTGCGCAGAATTCAGATAGCCAATGAAACTGTGATCACCACGATTGCTGGCAAATAGGATTTTACCCGTTTTGGGATGGATGGACACATTGCTGAAAGAGCCCCGCATCTGGACCAGCAACTCTATTTTACCGGACACGGGGTCCAGCCGGGAAAGCCGCCCGCCCTGAGGGACAAGGAGGTACTGTCCGTCCGGTGACAGGACTGCGCCGGAATAGCTGCCGAGCGTTTTGACGGACCCTCCGGTAAGTGGGACCATCTTCAGTTCCCGGACGGGATATTGCGTATAGGATGCAGGGTTTGGAATTTCTCCCTGTCGATTCGAACCACCACCACAGACAAAGTAGACAGTCTGGTGATCGGGTGAAAACTGGATCTGACCAACCTCCTGGCCATCATCCTTACCGCTGGAATACAGCAGGTGCGGTAAAAAATCCGGACTTTCGGCAGCATATAATGTCCGGACTCCGGCTTTCTCCTCTACCCAGGCGATTGCTTTGCCATCAGGGCTGCCATCAAGGGCAGAACAATACGAAGCACTGAGCAGGGACTCCAGGCTAACCGGGTTCTGGGCAGTAAACGACAAACTTATCAGAAGCAGGCATGAAGAGAAAATAAAGCGATACATCCGTTTCGGTTTTTGCTGACAAAAAGTACGCATTTGCCCGAAATTTACAACAGGATAGCTGGTAAAAGCCAGATAGCTTGTGCCTACGTTCGTTTGCTAGATTTAGCAAGAGGATTGAAATCAAGTACGAGTTTTATCCAACGGGCCAGAGCCTCATCCTGATCAAAGCCGGCGGAGGTGACAAAAACATAACCTTTCATGGGCCGGCCGGTAAAATCCATGGGAAGGCAATGCGGGTCTTTAATGGCCCGCGCATAAGCTTCTTCACCGATCCGGGCCATTAACAGGTGATCACCGTATTTCTTATCCAGGTGGATACCACAACACATTTTATCATCGACCAGAAAACATAATCCGCCCATCATTTTCTTTTCGGTATACCGGGCACCCTGATCGTTGAAAGCCTGCCGGATCCGGTCAGCAATAAACTCATCGTAAGCCATAAATTATGCATTGACTGGTTTAAGGTACAAAAGCTGAGTAAATCAAGGAATAGGGCGGATTCAAGATGTATTCCGCGGTGCTTGTTTACCTATCCGGAAAATTCTAACTTTGCTCCGCTTCGGGCCCATAGCTCAGCCGGTTAGAGCATCTGACTCATAATCAGGGGGTCCCAGGTTCGAGCCCTGGTGGGCCCACTAGCTTGTAAAGGCGTTCAATGTATGATTGGACGCCTTTTTTCTTTGAGTTTTGCACAAATTGGTCTAATTATATTAGTTATAATTTCCTTATAAAGGCAAAATATTAGCATAAATAGTTGAATTCATATAATAATGTAGATGTATGTTCTACAAAACATCCTTATTCAGGAAAATGATGCTAAGCCAAACCATGGATACCGCTGAGCGGTACCAGAGACACCAGATTTACCAGGGGTACACAGTCAATTATTTGTATGTTTGGCGATAAGCAGTAAGTCATGATGGAGTCAGGTAGTACACCCATTAAAAACATCATCTTCGATCTGGGGAATGTCCTTTTCACCCTGGATTATCCCAGGTGGCAGCAGCAAATGGCAAACCTGTTGCATCCAAATGGAATGCAGGACATTTATCCTACCATACATAAGTTTGATACCGGCAAGATCAGCACATCCCTTTTCATCAACGGGGTGCTTTCTTTTTGCGACCATACCAAACAGGCTCTGGATGTGATCCGCGCCTGGAATTCCATGCTGGTGGGTATGCCCGAAGATAGCTTTCGCGTTCTGGACGAATTAAAACAATCCTACCGGTTGTTTCTGTACAGCAATAATAATGAGATCCATTACGATTGGTGTATGCGGCACTTTGAACGGGAACACGGCATTCCGGACTTCAACACGCGGTACTTTGAAGGTGCCTATTATTCGCAGGAAATTGGCTTTCTGAAGCCGGATACTGCCGGATACCAGTATATTCTGGACCAGCATCATTTGAGAGGATATGAAACCCTTTTTCTCGACGATAAGCCGGAAAATGTCGATGGTGCTATTCAGGCCGGCTTACAAAGCAAACTGATCGATCCGGAAATCTCCTTACGCCGGCAATTGATTCAGATGGGACTCAGGCTTCAGGCATTCTGATTCAGGTGAACGTCCATCTGTGGGAATGGTATGCTGACACCTTCCCGGTCAAAAGCCTTCTTGATGTTTTCCTGGAAGTAGAAATAAGTGTTCCAGTAATCGCTGCTACTGCACCACGGCCTGACGGCAAAATTAACGGAACTGTTACCCAAATCATGCACCAGAATATCCGTCTTGTGGTCGGACAACAGGTAAGGACATTTAGCATTGACCTGCTCGATCACGGAACGGGCCAGATCCAGATCGTCGCTGTAACCGATCCCGAACGTCATATCCACCCGGATTTTGCCGGGACCACTGATATTGATCATACTTCCGGAGGTGGCCACGGCATTTGGTATAATTACCTTACGGTTATCCGGGGTTAACAGCACGGTATTGAAGATCTGGATTGCCTGAACAACACCGGTATGCCCGTCCAGTGTGACCAGATCACCGGTACGGTAGGGTTTAAAGAACAGGATCAGCACGCCAGCAGCAAAATTTGCCAGACTGCCCTGTAAAGCCAACCCGATGGCCAATCCGGCTGCTCCCAGTACTGCAATAAATGAAGTGGTTTCTACCCCAACCATGCCCAAAACCGAGAAAATGAGCATGATCTTAAGCCCGATCGATATCAACGACTTAAGAAAACCCTGTAATGAGTCGTCGACATCCTGTTTGGCAAGCTGTTTTTCGGCCAGCAGGGTTATCCGGTTGATGATCCAGAATCCGATGATCAGGACCAGGATCGCAAGTACGACTTTCGGGGCATAATCCAGGATATATCCCTGGATGGTACTTAACCAATTCATTGATACATTAATTTTAAGGTTTTCAAATCAAATAAGTCCTAACCCAATCTATGATCGATCCGAAGAAAAAACAGCAAATTCTCCGGTATTGTGCCGGACAGGACCGTTCACATCTTGAAGTCAGGTTAAAACTTATCCAGTTAAAGATCTATGGTGCAGACCTGGAGTCTGTCCTGACAGAACTCATCCAGCAGGACTTCCTTAATGAGGAACGGTTTGCACGGAGCTTTGTTCGGGGAAAATTCCGGATGAAAGGCTGGGGCCGGGAAAAGATTGCCCGTGAACTGGCCCGTCATGAACTGTCAGACTACATTATGCGTAGAGCATGGCAGGAGATCGATGAGGAAGAATACCGGACGTCAGCGCAGGATCAGGCCACTAAAATAGCCCAACCTTTCATTTCCTCCCGATTACCGGCACCCCAGATCAGGAAAAAAGTCTATGATGCACTGCGTCGCCGGGGATTTGAACACGACATCGTCTGGAACGCTGTTGAAACGCTGGAAATTGAGGAATAAGGAACAAAAGTCCGAATTCCGGAACATGGGCAATTTGAGATACAAAATTCATCCTAACAGTAGGATGAACGTCTAAGATTATAGCAATCAACGGTAAATATCTAATACAAAATCTTAAATAAGAGATGATTTATCTAAAATAACATCATTATTTAGAAAAAATATTCAATCAAATCTCAAATCTCAAATCTCAAATCTCAAATCTCAAATTTATAGATAGGTATACTCCAAAAAGGGATGCTTATCCGGATAGTCGGTGGTGAAGTGCAGGCCGCGGCTTTCCCGCCGCATACTTGCCGAGCGGGTGACCAGGTACCCGATGGTGATCAGGTTGCGCAGTTCACAGAGTTGTGGTGACAAAACGGAGGTATTGTAAAGCATTTCAGTTTCCCTGAATAACAAGTCCAGACGATCCATGGCCCGTTTACACCGCACGTTGCTGCGGACGATACCGACATAAGAACTCATGATCTCCTTCAGCTCTTTCCAGCTCTGGGTGATGAGAACCATTTCATTCGGTGCCGTGGTTCCTTCGGCGTTCCACTCCGGAATTTCCGTCTGGAGGGCTGTATCATCGATGTTTTGCGCGATGTCCTGGGCGATACGATCACCAAACACCAATCCCTCCAGAAGCGAGTTTGAAGCCAGGCGGTTGGCCCCATGTAATCCGGAGCAGGTGCACTCACCGGCCGCATAGAGATGATCCAGCGATGTTTTGCCGATGGTATCGATCAGGATGCCTCCGCAGAAATAGTGGCAGGCCGGCACCACGGGTATCATTTGCTTCATCGGGTCGATGCCAATACTTTTACATTTTTCGTAGATGGTCGGAAAATGGTTGATGAATGCTTCTTTATCCAGGTGAGTGCAGTCCAGGCAGACGTAATCGTCCCCGCGTACCTTCATTTCATTGTCAATGGCCCGTGCGACAATATCCCGGGGTGCCAGGGATTTTCTCGGGTCATACCGCTGCATAAACTCCTTGCCGTCTTTGGTTTTCAGGATAGCACCGAAACCTCTTACTGCTTCTGAGACCAGAAAGTCCGGGTTTTCACCGGCCGGGTTGAACAGAGCGGTCGGATGAAACTGGACAAATTCCATATTGGCGATGCGGCCTTTAGCCCGGTACATCATGGCAATGCCGTCACCGGAAGCAATGGTTGGGTTCGTTGTATTGCGATAGATCTGTCCGGCGCCGCCGGTACATAACACCGTCTTTTTAGCGATGAAAGTCTCAATATGGTGGCTTTTCTTGTTAAGGGCGTAAACGCCGTAACAGGATATATTGGGCGTAGCCCGGGTAATGTTGTATCCCAGGTGGTGCTGTGTCAGCAAGTTGATGGCAAAGAAGTGCTCATGAATGACGATGTTCGGTAAGGTAGCCGCTTTCTCTAGCAACGCCCGCTGGATCTCCCATCCGGTCAGGTCCTTATAGTGCAGGATCCGGTTTTCGGTATGCCCGCCTTCGCGACCCAGATCGTAGTCATTTTCCTGGTTTTTATCGAAGCGGGTACCCCATCCAATAATCTCCTTGACACGCTCAGGCCCTTCAGTCACCACGATTTCTACTACACTCAGATCACACAATCCATCACCGGCATCCAGCGTATCCGCGATGTGTTTTTCATAGGTATCCTTTTCGAAATCCCACACTGCAGCTACCCCACCCTGGGCATATCGGGTGTTGCTTTCGTTATCGTCCGTTTTGGTGAGTACCTGAATGTTCAGATCTGGGCGCAACATTGCAAGCTTGATTGCCACGCTCAACCCGGCAACGCCGGAACCTAAAATAAGTACATCGGATGTGTGTGTCATGACGGATAAAGTGCTTTCGTGGTGTGAATTTGGTTACCTTCCGGTTTCTTAAGTTTGGCCTGTAATGCAGTGGAAAGGTAATGAAAATTGCAGTTAATACCCGGCTTCTCCTGGACAATAAACTGGAAGGTATCGGCTGGCATACCTACGAGATCCTGCGCCGCATGGTAGCCTCCCATCAGGAAGATTCGTTCTATTTTTTCTTTGACAGACCCTGCCACCGCAAGTTTTTATTTGGCCCCAATGTACATCCCGTGGTCCTTGCTCCTCCCGCCCGGCACCCGGTATTGTTTTTCATCTGGTTTGAATGGTCCGTCTGCCGGGCATTGGACAGGATCAAACCGGATGTTTTTTATTCAACCGATGGCTTTTTGTCTTTGCGGACGCAAATACCTACTCTGTTGACCATACATGACCTCGCTTACCTTCACTTTCCGGAGCACATACCATTTCTGATGCGTACCTATTACCAGCTGATGATGCCCAGATACATCCGGCGGGCGAATCACCTGATAACCGTGTCCGAATATTCCAAAAAAGACCTGACTACGCAATTTGGGTTGCCTGCAGATCAGGTTACTGTTGCCTACAATGGATGCAGGCCGGTATTTCATTCCGCAGATCCCTCCCAAAACCAGGCTATCCGGGACCAGGTGTCGGATGGTAAGCCCTATTTCTTATATGTCGGGTCCATGCATCCCCGCAAAAATATTGAACGCTTTCTGGATGCTTTCCGACTCTTCAAGGAAAAGGATACCCGGGATATTCATCTTGTCCTTGCCGGACGTATGGCATGGAATGCTGCCTCGATTAAAACGAAGCTGGAACAGCATCCCTTCCGGGGATACATTCATCTTACCGGGATGATACCGGATGAACGGATGGCAGCATTGTTCCGGGGAGCAATTGCGTTGGTTTATCCATCCCTGTTGGAAGGTTTCGGAATGCCAGTCCTGGAAGCCTTGTCCTGCCATACCCTTCCGGTTATCTCCGGCACGTCATCTTTACCTGAAGTAGGCGGTGATGCTGCGGTCTACGTTGATCCATTACTGACAACATCGATCTGCGATGGCATGGTCCGGGCTGTGGATCACAATCCGGAGGATTTAACTTGGATTAATAAGGTTGATAAACAGGTAGCAAAATTTAGCTGGGATAGGTCTGCTGCTTTGATTTATCAGGAATTACTTAATTTAAGTGGACGGTAATTCAGAATGATTATGATCCGATATGGTTTGGTATTGCTGCTTACACTGATCACACTGGCTGGTTATTCGCAAAATTACATTTACGACCGCATAACCGACACAACGGTTAAGGCCATGACCATCCAAACCGATTTCCGTAAACTGATCAAAGATAAGTCCAAGGAGATCTATCAGAACGGTCAGTTGATCCTGGAGATGGATAATGGTACAGATACCTTTGATATTGAACTGCGAGCACGGGGTAATTCGCGACAGTCCATTTGTTATTATCCTCCCATTAAGTTAAAATTCTCAAAAAAAACACTCCATATTCCAGAACCGAACACGGTAAAGCTGGTGAACTGTTGCCGAAACACCGATGATTATGAGGCGTTGCTGTGGAAAGAATACCTCATCTATGGTCTTTACCGGACACTGACGGATATCTCCTTCCGCACCCAGATGGTACCTATCACGTATGTGGACATCACCAAACCCAAAGCAACCTATACCCGCATGGGCTTTCTGATCGAACCAGAGGAAGAACTTGCCGCCAATTTGCACGGACAGATGTATGAACCCAAAATAACCCTGAATAAGATCATGGATTCTACCTTGCTAAGTGTCATCACCGTGTTTCAGTATGTGATTGGAAATACCGATTGGGCAATCGGAAATCAACACAACATGAGCATTATTCGCACGGAAAACCAACTGCCTTATCCAGTTCCTTACGATTTTGATTATTCCGGACTAGTCAATGCTTCATATGCTGTACCACATGAAAGTTTACCCATTAAAAAAGTGACGGAACGGTACAATCGCAGCTATTGCCTGAGTGAAGGTCAGGTCCGGGATGCCAGGGAAATTCTACTGGCCAAAGAAAACACCATGTATGATGAAATCGATGCTTGCCCGGGATTGGGAGAACGCGATAAAAAGCAGATGAGGCTTTATCTGGAAGATGGCTTTGATTTGATCCGTGATGAGCGCCGGTCCAATCAGATATTTACGAAGGACTGCATGGCCTGGCCGAAAAATTAGGTCAGGGATTAGCTGCCGAGAACTTGCCTAGGAAGCAACGGGTTTTGACCGGCTTCGCTGCCACAGAAGAATTGCTCCGATAACTCCCAATGCAAAAACCAGCGTCGAGATGATCTCAGCCTGGCTGGCTTCCATACCGAGTACATGCATGGTTTCATTGACACGGATTTTTTCAATGAAAAAGCGCTCGATGCCATTCAGGATACAGTAGATAAAAAAGATCATACCCGGAATTGATATCCGTTTTCTCAATAACCAAAGTATCCCGAAGATAATCAGGGATGCGATGACCTCGTAGAGGGGTGTAGGAAATACCGGAGTCGCCAGATGATGACAATAGTGACCGATGCAACCATCAATGGGAATGCCATCATTCAGCACATTGCGGGGATAATCGTAAGCCCAGGCCCAATCTGGCAGAAAAAACCAGCCTGGCTTGGCAGCCGTATTGGCGATGCCCCAGTCACCGTCTCCGGCAAACTGGCAGCCCAGACGTCCGACTGCATAACCCATGATCATCGCCGGCGCTGCAGCGTCCATGACCCGGATGACTGGTAATCCACGCTTACGCACATACCAGAACACTACCGTGAAAGCAACGATCAAACCACCATAGATAGCTAATCCAGCTCCGGAAAACAGCTGCCCCAGGGGATCTTGGATAAAGTGTGAAAAGGAATTGGGGCCTTCAAAAAGTGCAAAAACTTTCGCTCCGATGATCCCGCTGACCGCTGCCGTGATCGCGATATCTCCAACCATGTCATGCGGATAGATCTTGACGGTTTTGCGCTCAGGCTTGGGCAGCGCTCGCCGGTTGACATCCCAGTAGCGGTAAGCAGCGAAAGCGATGGCCAGCAGTATACCGGCACCCCAGTTTCCTTTGCCTGAAAAGATCAGTGATGCTACATCACCCTCCACTTCCCGGTAATGCTGAAAGAGGTAGATCAGTTTGTACCCGAGGACGAATCCCAGTACGCCATTCCAGATAATGTCCCCGGTCTGTGGTTTTTCACCGACAACAATCTCGCGTGTTTGAAAATGCAGGATACCTGCTTTTTCCATCCGGCTGAATTCAAGGTACAGGACATAGCCGGCGGCCAGGAATGCCAGGGCCAGGAAGAATCCAAACGTGTTGATGACCGAAAGAAAATTATCCGGTTCGGTCCCAAATAAATCATGGAAAAAGTAAGACAGATTCGGGTACATAATCGCGATTCAGATTCAAAAATACACATTGGTGCGGTAATTGACCGTTAATTCATAAACAACAACGTGATGCCACGGGGATATTGGCAGTGGTTATGCAGTGTTGCCTTGCTGACAGTTTGTCGCCTTTCCGGACAGAGTGGAGTCAACCTGAAATTGGCTCTGAATACCTATGCCTACGATAATAACCGTGCAGGGGACTACACCGGCTATCAATTGGGACTGGATGCGATCCTGGACGACCATACCTTTATCCTGATGCCGGGTGTCCATTATCAGGTCACCTCGCTGGAGGCTCAAAATCACAATTGGCAGCTAAATGTAAAAACGCCCTCTATCCATGGGCTGAAATGTAATTTCTATCTGGGTGAGCGGATTATCCGGGGTGAGTGGTTTAAATGGAAGGTATACGGGGGTGGCGGCGCCTGGTTTCCGCTTTCTACTGACCCAAACAGTCTGGGACTAAACGAAGACGATCTCCGGGACGTCAGTTTCTCCCTGGAAGGCGGTACCGGCATTGAATTCAGGTTTTTCACCCTGGATGTGCTTTATGTACATGGCACCGATGACGTTTTCCGGACCATTGATCGGTCCAAACGGCGTGCCTGGACGCTATCGGCCGGATTCTTTTTTTAGACCGGGCGGGCATCAACACGGTATATTGACCGGGTGTTCGTTACTTTGTATCGATTTTCCATGCGATGAGCGAACCGAAAAAGGATAAACAGTTTATTCATAAGCCCTATTTCGCGGGTGGTATGAAGGCGATGTCAGACTTTATCCGGAAGCAACTCAAATACCCGGCGGAAGCGGCAGAACACCTGATTCAGGGCACCGTCCAATTGCGCTACACCATCGATTACCAGGGAAATGTCACCGATGTCAGGGTGATCAAACATTTGGGTTTCGGATGTGACGAAGAAGCAGAACGGGTTGTCCGCCTGCTAAAATTTGAGGTGAAGAAACCACGTCATCTCCGGGTTGAATTTCACAAGACCATTAATATTCACTTCCATCCACCAAAGGTGGTCAAGACCAAGCCGGCCTATTTGTATCAATATTCAGAATCGCCAAAAGCGGACAACCCTGCGCCGGCTACCGGCGGTTATTCGTACACCATTACCTTTGACGAGCCCAAATAAAAAGAGCCACAGGAATACCTGCAGCTCTTTTATCCGGTCTAATGCCTGATAAGGCGATTATTTTCTGCTCAGGAATTTCATTCCGATGTTGGCCAGGTCATCCATGATCGATCCGTCGCCATCCTGGTCCAGGAAGCGGTTGATCAGGCTGGCATGTTGATTTTGCTGTGTTTCCGTCTGAACGGTATTCCGCAACAGGTTGGTCAGGTCACCCACACCCAATCCTTGCTGATTGCGGGCTTTTCCCAGTGCACCCATCACCAGCGGGGCTAACATGGTCAGTAGTGAACCTGCTTTCGATTTATCCATCCCACTCATCTTGGTGATCATATCCACCACATTGGATTGGTTATTTCCCAGCACATGGCTCAGAATGCCAGATCCGTTTAACATGGCTGTATTGGTTGGTTGCCTGCTGCCGGTAAGAAATCCGGCCAGGTCGTCCATGATGCTGCCATCATGATCACGGTCCAGGGCAGATACCAGCGAATTGGCTCCTGACGGCGTCGCGGCATTGCGGGCAATAGCCGAGGTGATTGCCGAAAGTGCACTGTGTGCAGCAACCTGTGTCTGGTTGACATCGTTGTCACCTATTTGTTTGGAAATGGTCTGTAGGAGGCCTTCTGGAAGATTGCCTTGTAGTAAATCGGTAATATTCATTACGCTATGATTTTAAGAAGTTCTTTGAAATAATTCCTTTTATAAGACGGTTAGTTGTTCCAAATGTAACGCTTTATCAAGTGGATTGCCGGAATTAATTGCCTCCTCCATTTTCATATAAAGACAAGTCTTAATACAAACTGGTACGGTATTTGGATACATTACGAAATATTGTAATGTGTAAACAAATAATTAATAACCAGTCAAATCTCTAAAAACAGTTTAATATGAAATCACGGCTTGTTTTTATGCTAAGTTTGAGCCTAATGTACCAAGTTGCCCAAGCAAGCAGAGAGGAGCGTGTAATGTATATTGAACGCTACAAATCGATTGCGATACAAGAGATGAATCGAACGGGTATCCCTGCCAGTGTGAAAATGGCTCAGGCTATTTTGGAATCAAGGGCAGGTACCAGTGTGCTGGCCAAAACCTCAAACAACCATTTTGGGATCAAATGTGGAAGCAATTGGGATGGCAAAACCGTTTACCGCAAAGACGATGATTACCATCGCGGCAAACTGATCCAATCCTGCTTCCGGGCTTACAACACTCCGGAGGAGTCCTTTATGGCTCATTCCGATTTTTTGGTGTCCCAGCCCCGGTATTCCTTTTTATTCAAATTGAAATCCGGGGATTACAAAGGATGGGCGTATGGTTTGAAGAAGGCAGGCTATGCCTCGGATCCCAGTTATCCGCAGCGGCTGATCGATATCATCGAGACATTCAATCTGCAGGCGCTGGACCGGGTTTTACGAACCGAAGATCCGGAACAATGGTTGATGCTTGCCGATGAAATTTCGCTTGAATCGTTTGCTACCGGGCGGTACATCAACGATGCCAAGGTGTATTACACCTCCCTCGATGAGCGGGTCAGTGATGTATCTGAAAGTACCGGTATCTCGATAAACCGGATCCTGAAGTACAACGAAGGCATCACCAACTCGGATCAGAAATTGTCTCCCAATACCATCGTGTATTTACAACCCAAACGGAAAAGTTACCGTGGGAAGAAAAAATATCACGTGGTCCAGGAAGGTGAGACCATGCTGGAGATCTCTCAGCGCTACGGTGTTAAACTCGATGCCCTGTACGAACGTAACCACATGCAGAAGAATACAGAACCGGCAAAAGGAGCAAAGATCTTTCTGCGCAACAAGCCGGATAAACAATACCAGCCTAAACTGAGGTCTATGGTCGAACTCATACCTGTACAACAAGAGTTGCCAAATACCAATCCCAAGCCGGAAGGCCTAAACTGGGAAGCACCGGCCGAGCCGGAATTGGTCCCGACCATCGAGACACATCCCGAAAGGCAGTTGTCTGAGCAACAGGAGGTCGTACATTATACGGTCAAGTCCGGAGATACCCTTTACGGTTTGTCCAGAAGATTTGGCGTCAGTATTGATCGGATAAAAGAAATGAATAAACTGGATGGTACGCAAATCCATATAGGACAAGTACTCCAGGTCAAATTGTAGGCACAATGGATGAATAGGCGGTAGAAGATGTTAACCTTGGTCGGTTATCCTTGCTTTTACCGCTTTTTTTATTCCTGCATTGTAAATTTGATACCATGCGGTACACGTTTTTAATCTCCGTTCTGTTAATATTTTGTGGCCAGGTTGCCATAAGCCAGGGAGCAGTTTACACGGTAAAAGGCGGGCTCACCGCCGGATTTCAGAAATGGTCCGGGTTTGGGGGCAATTCCGCTCTTTTTGGCTTTCACGGTGATGTCCAGAGCGAAACTTACGAGGAAGATTCTCCTTTTTCACTGTACATCCAGGCCGGATTTCACCAGCGGGGCAGTACTTTGCGCCGGCAGCGGGTGTTGACGGTAAGCGGGGACCATTATCAATTGCCGACCAATTTGTTCATTTTTAACAATGCTTCCGTTCAGGTAGGCGCCAAACAGCGCTTTTACGACGGTGGTTGGTTTAAAGCCTATTACGGCTTAGGGATTAGAGGTGAATACACCATCTCGACCAATCTCTCCCAATACGAATACATCAATCAGTTTTATCCCATCTATCCTCTCGACGGCTTCACGCTACACTGGAATTACGGGGTAAGCTTGCTGGGAGGCATGGAAATTCCTTTCAGCGACCTGATTGAAGGCGTCCTTGAATTTGGCTTTCATCCGGATTTAAGCCGGCAATATTATCAACCGGCACTATCCAATGTGGTTGATCCCTATAATCCCGGTTCTTTGATTTCCCTGCAGGAGCGCCGCGTCAAGAATATATCCTTTGAGCTCAGCCTGGGCTTGCGCTTCATCCATAAGGTGGTTTATATTGACTGATGGAAAAAGTTAATGAGTTAATAGGCGGATGAGTTAATAAGTAATTTGCTGTCCAAAACACCTTTACATCCTCAACATTATACACTTACTGCAATCTCCTGGCCTTTTGTCGCTGGAACTGCTTTCATGTCTGCCAGAAAAGCATCCAGTTGTTTATAGCTCACATGAGGCATGCAGATGACGTGTGAATTCCCGTTGTCCGTGGCCAATTGCCACTTATCCCGGATAGCCTTGCCGGGAGCCGGAAAAACAACGGTGATGGCGCCTTCATTTTTCCAGGCCTGGATACCCATCAGGCGCAATTGGGTCAGGAGGTACGTTGCCATTCGCTGACTGTGTTTCAGGCGTTGCTGCATACCGGCCTCTCCGAGCTGGCTCAGCGTGTACCAGAGGAAGAGCGGTGCATGCCCATTGCGGGATCCGGAAATGGTGGTATCCAGGTTGTTGATGTATGATATGGAGCGGGCAATGCGGTCGCGGTGTTGTTTTTTGGTAAGGACCACGCCGCAAGGGAATGGGCTGCCGATGAATTTATGTCCGCTGATGGCGATGCTGTCAACCCCGTCCGCAAAGTCAAATGCAGGTTTCGGATCCAGCCAGGCCGCATAAGCACCGGCGAGGGCGCCATCGACATGAATGTAAAAGTGATGGATTGCCAGTTTACGCAGGATCTCCCGGATGCGGTTCAGGTCGTCAATGGCTTCCATCATGGTGGTGCCCACATTGATCAGCATGATGACCGGTTGCTGGCGGTTAAGCAGGATGGTCTGATACAAATCGTCGTAATCGATCTCTCCGTTCTCCTGGCTCCGGATGGCAATGCTGGGCATGTTTAACAGATGGATGTTTTTTTGCACCGAATAATGCGTGGCTTCCGAGTAATATACCATACCCTTTGGATACAGCTCGCGTGCCAGGTACAAACCATAAAGATTACTTTCCGAGCCTCCGTTGGTCACATAACCCCAGTATTGATTCGGCTCTGCACGGAATACACGGGCATAAAAGTCGAGCACTTCGCGTTCCATGGCATGCGTCTCAAGGTGATAGGCGCCCTCCAGGAATGGATCGCCGATATTATTGATGGCCACCTCCAGAAATGGTGCCAAGGCACTGTAATCAAAATCCCGGGATACCGGATAGCCAATCGAGTTCTTTGATTCACTATGAAGCCTGCGCAACAGGTTATTCAGCATCGCATCCATGATCGTTTATTTTTTCGGTTATTTCAATGTTATCTAGTAATTATAACCACAAATATTGTGCATTTGTTAGTGATGCTACTATACATGTACAAACAAGCAGAAAAAATAACTATTTTAGCAGTGCCAATTGAAGGCCAGCCGTAAAGTTTGCCTTGCCGTATTCAGTTCACCGAAAAAATTTCTAGACTATGGACGCCACCGATCAACGAATCCTACAGCTTCTTCAGGAAAATGCGAAATGGACCAGCAAGGAGCTTGCCAGCCGCGTTGGATTGAGCATCACGCCAACGTATGAGCGGATCCGCAAACTGGAACAGCAGGGGATCATCAAAGGGTATGTCGCGCTGCTGGACCCGGATAAAGTCGGCTTGCCGCTGATGGCGTATTGCCATGTCTCCTTAAAAGAACATGTCCGTGATTTACTGGATGCTTTCCGGGAATCGATTATGCAGTACCCGGAAATCGTGGAGTGCCACCATGTAGCCGGTAATTACGATTTTTTACTTAAGGTCATGGTCAAGGACATGCACCACTACCAGGACTTCATCGTCAACAAACTGGCTTCGTCCGTTATGATCTCCCAGGTCCATACCTCCTTTGTGATCAATACGCTGAAACAAACCACGGCATTACCGGTGGATCTGGATTGAGATGGAATCATGGTTGTATAGGAACATGGTTTTGTGGAATTATGGTTTTATGGCCACCCGGATTTTTGGAGCCAATGAGTTTCGGTCATCACCTATTAACCTATCCCCTTATTAACCCATTAACTATTAAGGAGGTATGCGGAATGTGGTATGTGGTTCGAGGTATGGGGAATATGGTTCGAGGTGTGTGGTACGAGAGTTTCGGTCATCACTTATTAACCTATCCCCTCATTAACCCATTAACCGTTGAGGAGGTATGCGGTATTCGGCTTATTAACCTATCCCCTCATTAACCCATTAACTATTGAGGAGGTATGCGATTTCGGTCATCACCTATTCACATATCCCCTCATTAACCCATTAACCATTGAGTAGGTATGCGATTTCGGTCATCACCTATAAACATATCCCCTTATTAACCCATTAACTAATAAAAGGAAGCCCCCAGTCCTGTCGTCCTGGAGGCTCTTTATATCGTTGAGACAAATTCTTATGGAATCCCGTTTAGTTCGGTACCGTTGAGGTTTGGAAGGGACTCAATAAATTTTGCATTTCCTGCATAAAGTTCGGGTCGTTCAGCTTGGGTGCTTCGGCCATGATCTGGCTTACCGTAAGCATGCTGTACTGCTTTTCCTGATCAAAGCTGGGCATATCCTCTTCCGCCAATGAATTGTAGAAGTCCAGATAATCAGCCGTCTCCTGCGCCAATAGTCTCATTTGTTTTTTGGCATCCTCCATCCGGTTGTCGCGGATCAGCGCCTTGATCATTTCCAGCGTGAAGTTGGTACCAGTGATCCCATAGATCTCAGACCCTTTGTATGGGAAGTTCATGAATGGGAAGGCCTCGAAGAACTTGGCAGCAATGTCCGCAGCCCGTTTGGTATCTCCCTCTTTGGTAAACTGCTCCATGGTACGCATCATCACATAGCGCGTCACGGTTGTAGTCGGGGTAAAGCTTCCGTCGACATACTGCTTGTACTTATCAAAATTGCCCCATTTGAACTTATTCATAATGTTGTCATAGACGACATCGTCGTGGATTTCGCCGACGCCATAGATGTTCAGGCGCGATACACTGCCGGTATTGACAGGTACCAGACGTGCAGCCACACCGTCGACATACATGTTGTTTTGTAAGCCAAGGAGTTTATCCAGCTGTGCCGTCATGGCAAAATAGATCGGACGGTCCTTTACGTTGCTGGCAATGATATCGGTAACGGCCAGCTCATCTTTCAGGATGTACTGCCGGGTTCCAAAATTGATTTCAAACTGTGATATCATCCGGGAGGAATCTTTCTGGTCCACCCATCCGCTGGCCAGCGCCTGCTCTTTATTGATCGGCAGATACAAGCGTGGTGATGGCAACGTCGATGGCACCTGGCCATAGCCTGACATGGTTTTCGGATGCGACTCACCGACATATTTCAGGGCAGCAACCATATCCATTGGCTGACCTTTATCGATAAATACCTGGTTGCGGGCATCACCGACATAGGCTTCGGCAGGAATGGTGAACTTAACCGGTGCGGATTCATTGATCCGGCGGCGCATCTGGTTGATGTACCAGTCTACGGCGATAAGACTCAGGTTGATCACCCGTACGTCCGGCCGTATGTTCTCGACTTCCTGACAATACCATAACGGATAGGTGTCGTTGTCACCAAAGGTGAAGATGATGGCGTTCGGTGCGACAGAATTGAGGAAGTTAGCTCCGTAGTCCCGTGCTCCCGCCAGGTGGATCCGGCTGTGGTCGTTGTAATTCTGGAATCCCATGATCACCGGTGCAGTCAAAACCAGTACCCCCGCGATTGCCGCAGGTGCCAGTTTGTCCCCCATGCGCTTGGACAGGATATTGTAAAGTTCCAGGACACCCATACCCACCCAGATGGCAAAAGTGAGGAATGACCCGATCAATACGTAGTCACGCTCACGGGGTTCATTGGGTGGTTGGTTGGAATAGACAATGATCCCGATACCAGTAATCAGGAACAGGAAGAAGAGTGTCCAGAATTCCCGGTTATTGTGTCGTAAATGGAATAACAGCCCCAGGATACCGAAAAGCAATGGCAGCATGTAATAGCTGTTACGCGAAGGATCATTTTTCATCGTATCCGGCAACTTGTCCTCATTGTAGAGGAGCGCTTCGTCGATGGGTTTGATCCCGGTAGCCCAGTGTCCGGTGCGCAGATCCCAGGGCATGTATCCCTGGGCCCGGTTTTGGGTACCGCTGAAATTCCAGAGGAAATAGCGCCAGTACATCCACCAGACCTGGTAATTGAAGAAAAATTTGATGTTGTCGATGAACGAGGGTGGTGTTTCCTTATTCATCCACATTTTATACAGCTGCTTCCTCGCCGCATCGTTAAAGCCCATACGAGGGAAGAACATCTCATCCGATGCTTTGTAAACCGGCTGAAATCGTTGCTCGACCACGGCGTATTTGCCATCCACTTCATCGTATTTATCCGAGCGGTCATACCGGATCGGCCGGGCGTCGTAGTAGGGACCCTTCAGAAGCGGTCGCTCACCGTACTGCTCCCGGTTCAGATAGGAGATCAGACGGAAAGCATTATTGGGCTCGTTCATGTTGATGGGCGGATTGGCCAATGCACGGATAATTACCACACCAAACACAGAGAAGGCGATAACCGCTAATGTCAAAGCCGTAAAAAGTTGTTGCAGCAATACATACTGACGCTGCGTAGCCCAGCGAATGCTGAAATATGCGCCAGCGCCCAGGAGCAGGACGAGCGGAATTATACCGCTGTTGATGGGTAATCCAAACCCATTGACGAAGAGCAATTCAATCCAACTCCACAGCGTAGGTATCCCTACGATAATGACTTTCTGGATGACGAACATCCCGACGAGGCCGGCGAGAATGGCCAGAAATCCTCCCCACAATGAATGCTCTTTGTATTTTTTGAAGTAATACAGCAATCCCATGGCCGGCATGATCAACAAGCTCAACAGGTGAACGCCGATGCTCAGACCGATGGAGTATAAAGCAAAGACCAACCAGCGGTCGTATTGGGTTTCATTAGGCAATGAATACCATTTTACGGTCGACCATAAGGTCATACAAGTGAAGAAGGTCGATAAGGCGTAAACCTCACCTTCCACCGCGGAAAACCAAATGGAGGAAGCAAATGCAGTAGTAAGTCCACCAACGATGCCGGCAAATCCCAGGGCGACACTCTGTCCGAAACTGGGCTCATCATCCTTACCTACCAGGGCCAGTTTTCCAAGGATAATCGTGGTCCAGCCCACGAACATGGCCCCGAATGCCGTGGCAAGACCCGACATCAGGTTGACCGCAAAGGCAATCCGTGAAGGATCCGCAGAGAGGATATCACCAACCCAGGCAAACAACCTTCCGATGAGAATAAACAGCGGAGCACCGGGTGGGTGAACAACTTGTAATTTATAGGCACCCAGGACAAATTCACCGCAGTCCCACAAACTTCCCGAGCGTTCAGCGGAGAAGAAGTATACCAAAGCGGCAACAGCAAAAACAATCCATCCGGCTGTTGTCGAAATCTTTTTATAAGACCACATGTAAATCAAAATTTTATTAATAGGGATTTTTAGTAATATCTTATTGATCCCAAAGACGTACAAAAGTAACAAAATATGGTAATTGGGAGCCTGCTACCGAGAATTCACCAATTCCCTTTTAGGTATGTACCTGTTTCAATGAGAATCTCCGGAAATCGCCATGGCCAAAGGACAATCCAACCCATACCAAGGTCACACAACCAGCATATTTCCGGATATCAATCCCGGTATTTGCGATTGTAACGGTTATCGAACGCCACCGTTAACAGTTTTTGTATTTTTGCAGAAAAAATGGTTAAGATTCTTACCCTGGCCATCGCGGGGATATTGTTATACCGGTTGATATTTGGCAGTGGGCCCGTATTACCAGGTAACCAGCCACCCCGGCCCCTGTCTCCGGATCAGCAGGATGATGATGAATTGGTAGATTACGAAGAGGTTGAATAATGACTGCGATCAGTAGCTATATTCTGCAGCAAAATCACCATTGGCTGATCCTAAACAAGCCTCCTGGTATGCCCGTTCAGCCCGACCAGACCGGAGATGCCAATTTATTAACGGCTGCTCAGGCTTATTGTAAACGGTCCCTGCATGTGTTAACCCGTCTGGATCGCCCGGCATCAGGCCTGGTGCTGATGAGTAAAACCTCAAAAGCAAACCGCCATTTTCACGAGCTCCAGAGCAATCACACACTTACCCGGAAATATTGGGCGATCACAGCAGAACACCCGGAGTCTGATCAAGCCGAGGTTCAGGGCTTTATTCAACGCACCCGCGGAAATCGCTCCGTTTGGGTAAGCGAATCATCGAATCCTGCCGATGAGCAGGCATCGTTGCGGTATTCCATTTTAGAGGCCAGCGAACGTTACTTCTTATGGGAAATCGAATTATTTACCGGCAGGCATCATCAGATCAGGGCTTTTCTTCAATTTTTGAATTGCCCGATACGGGGAGATGTTAAATACGGATACAAACGTTCCAACCCACAGCATCACATCCAGCTCCATGCCCGCGAGATGCAATTTGATGATCTGGATGGATCCAGCCGGCAGGTGATCATTGCGCCAACGCCGGAAGATACCATCTGGTCTGTTTTTTCCATAAATCAACCAAAATGAGTGGTTCAAACCAAAGTCCGCATACGGATGTGAATCAATTGGGCGAATTTGGCCTGATCGATCACCTTACGGAGTCATTTGCCCTGACACAGCCTTCTTCGGTACGCGGGGTAGGGGATGACGCTGCGGTGATCGACAACCAGGGTTTTCTCACGGTCCTGTCCACCGACATGCTGGTCGAAGAGATCCATTTTGACCGCATCTACCATCCCTTGCGTTATCTCGGATATAAAGCAGTCATTGTCAATCTTTCCGATATCTGTGCAATGAATGCCATCCCCAGGCAGATCACGGTATCCATTGCCCTTTCAAACCGGTATGGTGTTGAGGACCTGGAGGAGTTGTATGCCGGCATCGCGTTGGCCTGTGAACACTACCGGGTAGATCTCGTAGGAGGAGACACGACCTCTTCCAACCGGGGACTCATCATCAGCATTACGGCCGTAGGGCAGGGAGAGCCCAATCGCATAACCTATCGCTCCGGAGCCAAGCCGGGAGATCTGATTTGTGTTACCGGTGATCTGGGAGCTGCCTATGTCGGATTACAATTGCTTGAACGGGAGAAACAGGTATTTATCTCCACACCCAATGTACAACCCGATTTCGAAGGGCAGGACTATATCATCGGAAGACAGCTAAAACCGGAAGCTCGCCTGGATGTGATAGAACTCTTCCATAAAAGCAACCTTCAGCCTACCGCCATGATCGATATTTCCGATGGCCTGGCTTCAGAAATATTTCACATCTGCAAACAGTCCGGGACAGGAGCATTTATCGAGGAGGCTAAAGTGCCCATCAATCAGCAGACGGAACTGATGGCCATCAAATTTGGTCTGGATCCGATCACCTGTGCTTTGAGCGGTGGGGAAGACTATGAATTGCTGTTTACCATCGATCCTGCCGACCTGGAAAAAGCCCGGTATTTACCCGATCTGTTCATTATCGGGGAAATCACCCCGGCAGCTGACGGGATAAAACTGCATACTTCCGGCGGAAATGTCCATCCGCTGCAGGCGCAGGGGTGGAAGCATTTTTGATCGTAAAGTCAGGCAAGATTGGCATTCACAGTGTCCAGAAAATAGGGGGTTACCTACATTTCAGATCAACCCTGATAGATGGCTGCCAGGTATTTGATGGTTTTTTTAGCTTCCAGGTGCATCTTTTCATAAAAGGTTTTAATGGCTAATTCTGGTAAGGGCAGTGGTTTGCTGTAGATATCATCATCAGCATAGACCACGGTAAGATCCGGTGCATGGGTCCAGGTAGCAGCGGAGAAAGCATACAACTCCGGATCGTCGGTCTTGATCTGAATACGCGCCCCTGCAGGTAAAATCCGCCGGTAGATTTCCAGAAACCGGTCTGAACTCAGCCTTTTCTGGGCGTGTGAATTACGGAGAAACGGATCGGGAAATGTAATCCAGATCTCATTCACTTCACCTTTGGCAAAAAACTGATCCAGGAGTTCGATGCGGGTGCGGAGGAAGGCCACATTCGGTAATTGTAATTCCAGCGCTTCGGTGGCCCCTTTCCAGATTCGGGCGCCCTTAATGTCTACTCCGATGAAGTTACGTTGAGGGTATTGCCGGGCCAGCTGGACGGTGTATTCCCCTTTTCCGCAAGCCAGTTCCAGTGTAATGGGATGGTCGTTATGGAAATATTCACTGCCCCATTTACCGTTCAGGGAATGAGGATCTGTACCGGACACAGACGCTTCCTCCCCGGTGGAAGGATGCAGGTTTTCCACCACATTGGGATAGTCCCGGATCGCTGCAAATTTTTTAAGTTTATTCTTTCTTCCCATAAATACGCGTGTAGATGGATTGGGTTATTAGCGCCGCCAATTTAGAAACGTCATGGCAAATATCGCAACGATTGCCGGAGTTTACCGATGCCTATTCTTTGGAGGAGTACCAGCGAAGGACGTCCTCTGAACGTTATTTAAATCTGGTAGCCTGGCAAAATGGAGAGCCGATCGGCTTTAAGCTGGGTTATGCACTGGATGACCAGGTCTTCTATTCCTGGCTGGGAGGTGTGTTGCCGGCATTCCGTAGCAAGGGTGTCGCCAGGTCTCTGGCAGGCGCTCAGGAAGAGTGGATGATCCGTCAGGGTTACCGGGAGGTGAGGATGAAAACGAGGAATATTCATAAAAGAATGATCATCTTTGCCCTGAAAAGCGGCTTCAATATTACGGAAGTTGAGCCGCAACAGGAAGTCGAACAATATCGAATTTACTTAATGAAAAAACTCATTTCATGATCCGTTTTGTCCGCAGAGCAACTTTTGGAGTCCTTTTTTTGGCATCGGTTTTGTCCGCTTCCGGCCAGAGCTGGAGCTTTGGTTTCCAGGCTGGTTTGACATTTTCCAAATTGCAGGGCCCGGTGGAACAGGATGCGGGGACCGATCTGGAGTCCTTTGATTTTGCCAATGGATTTCATGTGGGAGGATTGTTCAATTATAAGCTGACGGATCAGGTGGGCTTGCGTACCGGCCTGGTGTTTAACCAGAAAGGCACCAAATACAGGTACGACGGTCCGTCCTATTTCTTTTTCAGACGTGAAGGAGCCAAAGCGCCGGTAGCCACACTGGTGACGAGGCAGCAGGAGGTAAAATTTACCAATGCAAACATTGACCTTCCGGCCATGATCTTTGCCCGGCTGGGTTCACTGGAGCTTCGCGGAGGCCTTTACGGCTCCGTTCTGGTCGCCGGTAATGCCGGAGGATCACTGAATTTGACCAACATCCGCACACTTTCCGGTAATAATTCGGTGGCCGACATCATGCTAAGCCTGGACTACAACTATGGTTCCGACCGGGTAGGCACCGGCAGCGGTGTGTTGCAGTCCCGCATCATCAGCGGTGAAGAAGTCTTTTATCCTTCCATCATCGGAGCCTACTACGAAGAACCGGTCAAAAAAGGTTCACTCTTCAATGTATTTGACTACGGACTTACCGGAGGTGCCTCCTATTTCATCAATGAAACATTTTACTTCGGGGCGGAAATCCAGTATGGATTTGCTGATGTGACCAAAAACTTCTACGATTATTCCAAATTGGCTCTGAACGCCAATCGCGAACGGATACAACGCGCGGATAAGGACAACAGCCTGACGCTTAAATTTTCGCTTGGATTTTCGTTTTAACCGGTTCCCCTTCGCTTACCTTAGGCAGCTTGATGGAGAATGTGGTGCCCTCGTTCAGGCGGGAATGCTTGACAAATATCTTACCCTGATGGTACTGTTCGATGATCCGCTGAGCCAGACTGAGTCCCAGACCCCATCCTCTTGATTTCGTGGTAAAACCCGGTTGGAAAACGGTTTTGAACTTATTGGCCGGGATGCCTTTGCCGGTGTCGGAGATGTCAATATTCAGGAACCCATCCTCCTCAAGCACATTGGCTGAGATCTGACCGGCGCCTTCCATGGCATCCAGCGCATTGCGGACCAGGTTTTCGATCACCCAGTCAAACAGCGGCGGATTGATCTTGACGTATAAGGCGGACTGGTCGGGGTCGGGAAAGGCAAACTGAACCTTCTTGGGTGACCGCTTCTGCATATAACCTTTGCACTTGTCCAACTCTTCGAAGAGGTTGATCTTAACCAGCTCCGGAGTAGAGCCAATCTTCGAAAAGCGGTCGGCAATCAGCTTCAGGCGGTCCACATCTTTGCCCATTTCATGCAGATATTCCCTGCGCAGGGATGGATCCATCTGCTCTTCTTCCTCCAGGTATTGCAGCCAGCCCATAATGGCACTGATGGGCGTACCCAGCTGGTGAGCCGTCTCCTTGGCCATACCTACCCACACCTGATTCTGCTCGGCACGCCGGGCATTGCTGAACCCGATGTACCCGAGGGCAATGAAGCCAAACAACAGGATGCCCTGAAACAGTGGAAAGTAAGTCAGCATGGTGTACAGGCGCGAATTCTCATAATACAAATACTCCACCACACCTTCACCCGGTATTTCCAGGGGTTTTTTTCCGGAGGCGACCAGTTTCTGGACACGGCGCGACAGGTAGTCGGTATCTTCATTCTTTCCTTCACCATAGTTACGGCCCAGCTTCGGCACCATATTTTTGTCGGTGAGGATCATCGGAATGGACTTGATGGAGGAGATGATATCGCTCTCGAAGGTGAAATCCTGATTCATGTCCTGCTTGCGGGTAATGTTTTCCATGGCTCCGGAAAACACCAACGCCGTATACCGTTCACCTTCTTTCAGGCGCTGGGTCAGGTAATTGACATAGATCATGGTGAGCAAGATGATCAATGCCCCGCCAATACCCAGATAGGTCTTCCACTTGTTATTTAAATAATAGAACTCAACCGGAAGGGAGGTCTTCATAATCCATACGGCCTAGGCTTGAAAAATAGGAGGTTTCTCTCAGTTATACAAATAAACGCGAAAAGGGCCTCTTTCATTATCCGGCCCGTAAATCGCATTATCTTTGCAGCATGACCACCGCAAACATCCTATGCAAGTCTCGTGCCGAGCTGGAAGCCTGGTTCAAAGAACGTGGAGAACCGGCCTTTAAAGGGCGTCAGGTCTACGACTGGCTGTGGAAGAGGCAAGCCCGTGATTTCCACGACATGACCAATCTCTCCAAAGCACTGCGGGAAGAGCTGGTTGCCGCGTTTGAGATTCCTGGCCTGCGTACCGATGTCACCCAGGTCAGCAGCGACGGTACCATTAAGTCCCGGTTCAGACTGGTGGATGATCATCTGATCGAAAGTGTCCTGATCCCCGTGCCGGAAGAAAAGCGTTTTACCGCCTGTGTTTCTTCCCAGGTCGGCTGCAGTCTGACCTGCTCATTCTGTGCCACAGGCCAGATGAAGCGGATGCGTAATCTGCGGGCCCATGAGATCGTAGACCAGTTTATTCAGGTGAATATGCAGTCAGAGGCGCACTTCGGTCATCCCCTGACCAATGTGGTTTACATGGGCATGGGCGAACCGCTCCTGAATTATGCGGAAGTCATGGAAAGTGTGCGTATCCTGAATCAGGAGATGGAATTTGGCATCAAGCGCATCACCATCAGTACCGCTGGTATCGCCAAGATGATCGACAAACTGACGGAGGAAGATGTCCGGTTTAATCTGGCCTTGTCACTGCATGCGGCCGACGACAGCAAGCGCAATACCATCATGCCCATCAACGAGTCCAATAACCTCGAAGCGCTGATCCAGTCGCTCACCCAATTCTACAACAAGACCAAGAACAAGATCACCTTCGAATACATCGCTTTCGACCGCTTCAACGATACACTACAGGATGCACGCCATCTGGCGGAACTGTGCCGTCATTTCCCAGTCAAGATCAACATCATCGAATACAACCCGATCGAAGGCTTCGATGGCCGAAAATCCGGGGAAGACCGGCTGGAGATCTTCGCTTCCTACCTGCAAAACAAGGGCATACCGGTCACCATCCGCCGCAGCCGGGGCAAGGACATCGATGCCGCCTGCGGACAACTGGCGAATAAGGGGTAGGAGTAGTTGTTACACGGAGGGCCACGGAGAAGACGCGAGTTTCACAGAGATTTTAGATCGTTTATCCCAGAATAGGTCTCCCTTGACATTCGCGGTCATCCATGGAATTTGTAGCTGAAAAACCAAATCACCGCAGGAAAAACCCTTCTCCAAACGGATCATCCGGATCGATCCAGAACCTGTTTGCACCTGTAACATAAGCCATGCCGCTCACTTCCGGGATGACCGCCCCGTAGGGCCCATAATCGGCTGTATGCAATACCCTGCCCGTGAAGGCGCTTCCTACGATGGACTCAATGGTCATGGTTTCACCAACCTGCAGCAATCCCTGATCGTAATGCAATGCCATCCGGCCACTCACACCTGATCCGGTGGGACTGCGGTCCACTTCTCCGTCGGCAAAGACGCAGACATTGCGGCTAACGGCTCCCGGGCCGACTGGTCCCTGCATGAATATGGTTCCGTAGAGGAAGGAGAGGTCATGTTCAAATGGATGGCTGACGTCCCAGGTGCCGTCCTGGACCAGCTGCTTGATCAACCGTCCGTAATGGATATGCTGCTGGTAATAGGCCGGCGTTAAAGGCAATCGGTCCGCTTCAATCTGTATATAAGCATAGAAGGCACCGCCATAGGCCAGGTCAAAGGTGATGGATCCCAGACCGGGTACTTGCAGCATTTGGTCCCGGACCAGCACAAAGGAAGGGACTCCTTCAAACCGTACTGAAAGGACTTTTCCATCCCGAATGCTGGCATAGCTCACCAGCCGGCCACAGGGTGCATCGATCACCACCCTGGTTTCCGGTTCTTGTATTTCCACCCAGGCCATTTCTACAGTCAACCGGGTGATGGCGATGGTGGCATGTCCGCACATGGTCGAATAACCTTCGTTGTGCATGAAGATGATCCCGAAATCGGCACCGGCATCGTTGGGCGGGACGATCAGACAGCCGTACATGTCGGCATGCCCACGCGGTTCCCACATCAGCGCTTTGCGCAGGTGGTCATAATGCTCCATCTGGTGCCGTCTTCGTTCCAAAACCGAGGTTCCCGGTAATTCCGGCCAGCCAGAGAGGACCACCCGCAGGGGTTCACCACCGGTGTGCATCTCAATGGTGCGGATCTCCAGCCAGTGATTGGGTTTTGGATAATCCGGTGTTGCTGATTTAAGGTTTAAAAACATAACGTCTTAAATGTCATTTTGACCATGCCGCCGCAGGAAGGCGACAGAAAGATCAGGGTGCTCAATTCCACCTAAATTAAGGACTATTTATTGTAAACCGCTTACAACCTCGTAAGCCAATCCCGCTGCGATCAGATCTTCGGAAGCATGGCCTACAGACTTGAACAAGGTGATTTCTTTGTCATGCACCCGACCATCTACCGTGCCACGACACAGATCAAAAAGGGTTCCCCGGATCTGTCGCGTCCGGATCACACCATGTCGTAAAGGGATGGCCAGATCCCCACTTTCTTTCGTGGCCCCTTCGATGGTGTCGACATAGATCGCACTCTTCCGGATCAGTGCATCATCCAGCTCACGGAGGTTGGGCTTGTAGGAACCGACGGCATCAATGTGGGTACCAGGCTGAACCCAGGTTCCTGAGACCAGGGGTGATCCGGACATGGTGGCCGTACTGATGATATCGGCCTCACGGATGGCCCGCTCCAGGTCCGTTGTCCAGACAATATCAACACTTAAATCCGGTAACCTCTCAGCCAATTGTTTGGCATGGTCCGGATTCCGGCCCCAGATGGATACCTTTTCAATGGGGAATTGACTGCAATGTGCCCGGATTAGTTGCGGAGCCAATGAACCGGTCCCCATCATGGCCAGGTTACGGGAATCTTTTCTGGCCAGCATTCCTGCCATGAGTGCGGAGGTGGCAGCGGTTCTTAAGTTGGTGAGTAATTTGGCATCCATGGTAGCCAGCATACTGCCATTCCTGCGGTCCATTAACGTGTATGTTCCCTGAATAGAAGGTAACATCAGGGTCTTGTTTTCGGGGAAAATAGTAACCATTTTGACGCCGATGTACTTTTCATTCCAGGCAGGCATCAGGAGCAGGGTATTGGCTCCAATATCCAGATGTTGCCGGGGAGGGATATGCATTTCTGGAGAAGGTAATTGTTCCTTCAATGTTTTGATTAAAAAGGAATAGGACAAGGCAGATTCCAATTGTTGATCGTTGATATGGAGGACTTCGGTCACGGCGGACTATTGCTTTAAGTGCAGTCGTTTCGAATTTAACGCTAATGGTTATGCTTGCTTCAGTTCTTTCTGTTACTTACACGGTCCAGGAATTATGCGGCCTGAGATCATAGACCGGAATATTTTTAGCATTTTTGAGCAATTAAAATAGCCGGAATCTTATGATGTTGCGGTATCTCCAGCGCGTTTTTTTATTCGCATTGCTTTTTGTTGCCGGTTTGGACATGCCTGCGCAGTCCATTCCTTCCGATGTGCTTTCCTCACTCCAATACCGGATGATCGGGCCGACCCGGGGAGGAAGATCTACCGCGGTAAGCGGAGTAGAGAGCGATCCTTTCACCTATTACATGGGAACCACCGGCGGTGGTGTGTGGAAAACCGGCGATGGTGGCACGACCTGGAAGAATATATCCGATGGCTTTTTTAATGTAGGTTCGATCGGAGCGATAACGGTCTATCAGCCTAATCCTGCCATCATTTATGTCGGTGCCGGTTCGGCATGCATCCGTGGTAATGTTTCTCCGGGAGATGGCATTTACAAATCTGTTGATGCGGGTAAAACCTGGCGTCACGTGTTGAATATTCAGGCTCAGATCGGTCGCATTGTTATTCACCCGGACAATCCGGATATAGCCTATGCCGCCGTATTGGGTAATGCATTTGGTCCATCAGCGGATCGTGGTGTCTATAAAACGACCGACGGAGGATCGACTTGGCGGAAAGTCCACTTCATCAGCAATCGCACCGGGGCTATTGATCTGGTCATGCATCCCCGGTATTCGAACATCCTTTTTGCCGGAATGTGGACAGCTGAACGCAAACCCTGGACGATGATCGATGGAGGTGATGAAGGCGGATTGTGGAAAAGCACCGATGACGGAAACACCTGGACGAAGGTAAACGGGGGCCTCCCTGAAGGGATCGTGGGCCGGATCGGTATTGCCATTTCACCAGTCAATCCGGACCGGATGTGGGTACTTCAGGAAACGGCCGATGAAACCACCGGAGGGCTCTACCAGAGTGAAGATGGCGGCAACTCCTGGAAGCGCATCAACCGGGATCACAGCCTGCGTCAACGTGCCTGGTATTACAGCCACCTATTCGCACATCCTACCGAAGAGCATACCCTCTTTGTTCTCAATACCCGCATGCTGAAATCTACCGATGACGGCAATAATTTTACGCGCATTGCAACCCCTCACGGGGATAATCACGATCTGTGGATCAACCCGGAAAATCCGCAGGTTATGATAGAATCCAACGATGGCGGATCAAACATATCCTTCAACGGGGGTACCAGTTGGTCGACGCAGTACAATCAGCCTACCGCTGAGTTCTACCGGGTTACCACTGACGAGCAGTTTCCTTACCGGGTCTACGGAGCACAGCAGGACAATACCACCATCAGCATACCTTCTGAAACCGCCGGGGGACTGTCACCGGTCCAGTACTGGTATGCTGTCGGAGGCGGTGAAAGCGGATACGTAGCGGTAGACCCACAAAATCCGGATCGTATATTCGCTGGAAACTACATTGGCCAGATCACCTTGCTGGACCGCGATCAGGGCCGGTCCCGGGATGTTGTTGCTTATCCTCAGATGCACGATGGAACCGCACCCCGGGATATCAAATACCGCTTCCAGTGGAATGCTCCAATCCGTATTTCCCATTTTAATCGCAATACCATCTACCACTGCTCCCAGTTTGTCCATCAGTCTACCGATGGAGGCATAACCTGGTCGGTGATAAGTCCTGACCTGACCACCAACAATGACGCACAGCAGGACATCCCCGGTGGTCCCATCCAGCACGATCACACTGGTGTAGAGTTATACAATACCATTTTTGCATTCGAAGAATCACCACACGACCCATTTACACTCTGGGCGGGTAGTGATGATGGTCTGGTACACATCACGCGTGATGGCGGCAAGACCTGGAAAGAGATCACCCCGACCGGCATGCCAGAACAGGGTACAGTAAACAGCATTGAAGTATCGCCCCATTCACCGGGTACGGCATACATTTCGGTTTATAAATACCGGGATAATGACTTACGGCCCTATGTCTTCCGGACAACGGATTTTGGTCGTAGCTGGGATCTCCTCACCGATGGAAATAACGGCATACCGGCCGACCATTTTGTCCGGGTCGTTCGCGAGGATCCGGTGCGTCAAGGGTTGTTGTATGCGGGGACCGAATACGGATTATACATTTCGACGGATAATGGCAATAAGTGGACTGTCATGCAGGGCAATTTACCCGTAGTTCCGATCACAGACCTGCAGGTAAAGGGCAATGACCTGGTTATTGCCACCCAGGGCAGATCTTTCTGGATTCTGGATGATCTGCCGGTGCTAAGGGCAGATGTAGCTGCCGGTCAGCCTCTATTGCCAATCCCGGATGCTTACCGGACGCAGTTGTCCAATAATTACGGCGGTGGCGGCGCTTCTCCGGATCCTGCTCCGCTGGGGGCATTGATCTATTTGTACCAGACTTCCGGTGTGGACTGGTCCCAGGCACGGCTTACCATAACCAGTCCGGACAGCACGCAAAACATGGTCTTTGCCGTTAAGCCCAAAGAAGGAGAACAAAAACTGGAATTAAAACCAGGACTGAACCGCATACTTTGGGATATGCGCTATTCGGCACCAAAAGTGCAGAAAGGGTCTGTTTTTTCACTGGCCAATACCCGAGGAATCCGGGCTGTTCCCGGCAACCACACGGTGGTATTTACCGATGGCAGACGTACGGTTACCCAGACGTTACAGGTTTTGAAAGATCCTCGCTGGACTTGTTCGGAAGCCGATTTGCAGGCGCAGTTTCAGTTGTCAAAGCAATGTGAAGGAATGCTCCAGGATGTTCACGCAATGATCGGCCAGATCCGTACGATACGGGAACAGGTAAAAAGCCTGGAGGCTTGGGGTATGCGCGATAATTCTAAGCCATCGTGGTTGAACCAGAGCCAGCAGCTGACCACTGCGATCAATGATCTGGAGAAACAATTGATCCAAACCCAGAGTGAGAGTCACCAGGATCCCATCAATTATCCCTCCATGCTGGATGATCAGATCGCCTACCTATATTCCATAGTCAATGGGCAGGATGACCGGCCTACTCCTGGCTGTTTTGAACGCTACGATGACCTGATCAAACTGGTCTCGGAGAAGAAAACCATGTACGACCGGATATTGGCCGAAGTCACTACACTTAATGGCGCTTTGAAGCAACTGGATGCACCCTATGTTCGGCTGAATTAAGGCCGTAGATCAGTTGGCAATCTGGTAAGTGAAAACGTAATAGTGGACTTTGTTTTCAATAATGATTTCCATGGTTCCGGTCAGCCCGGATAGATCTCCGGTGCCACACCCCGGTACAACGATGACCCGCAATTCCTGGGAAGTTTTGGTCCTGGTACCCATATGGGTTAAAATGAATGTCCCTTCCCTGCCGTTTAATTTTCCGGTAACCCGCTCGATGGCTACATAAGCCCCCGCACCATTTTCAGTTCCGGCAGCTAACATTTCAACGGTACTGATGGCTTCCAGATCCCCGCTGAATTGTTTATCCAGAAGATACCGGCCCATCGTATGTAATCCGATTTGTTCCTGAGACTGTGGATTCATTTTCACCTCAAAGGTGCCTTTAGCGATGCTTTTTTCCATGTGTTCTGCCCTGATTTATGTTTATAATAATACACAACGCCCGGCTAATGGCAAAGACAACATAATCTTATCCTGTCTTAGCAGCTCAAACAAGCTTTCGCATACCTAGATCCAATGACCTTATTTTTAGTTACAATCCAATTGTCTGAGATGGATTACCTTGGGGTATGGCTGCTAAATACCGGGTCTACGTCATCGAATTATCAAAAAAAGTCTTTTCGGAAAATACCCGCTTCAGGACAGCAAACCCTCAATACAACGGTGTCCTGGAGTGCCTGTATGTCGGGATGACCAGTAAAGACCCTAAGGAACGGTTTGAACAACACCGCACTGGATACCGGAACAAGCGGGGACATAACCTGTCTTCCAGCATTGTCCAGAAATACGGTCGTTACCTCAGGCCGAGTTTGTACAGCCACATTGAGCCTTTCAGCTCACGGGAAGAAGCGTTGAAAATGGAGGAAAAACTGGCGCAGGAACTAAGAAGACAACGTTATGCGGTGTGGTGGAATTGATTTTTGCGATGATATTAACTGACTGACGCATGTCATTGTGCTTTTGGTGATTTCAGTTTATCTGATTACCAAAATATTCCGTGATGGAAAATAAAGCACAGGTAAAGGTGACCTATGCCGATGCAGATCACCCCAAAATCATCGAAATTGCCCGGCAGAAATGTACACCGGATACGAGTTTAAGGGAAAAATTCATAGCGCTCTTTCGGTTTGTGCGGGATGACATTCCATTTGGATTTCCTCCTGTTTGGGATTACGTCACAGCATCGGAAACCCTTGATTATGGTGTAGGCTACTGCAATACCAAATCCATTTTATTGCAAGCGCTTTGCCAGGCCGCGGGAATTCCTGTTAAACTCCGGGCGGGCAAGATAGACACACGGGTCATGAAGCACATCTTTCCGAACTGGGCTTTTCCGTTTTTACCTTCCGGTGCATCGCATATGTGGATAAGCGTTGCCCTCGAAGATGGTTGGCATGAAGTAGATGCCCATATCATCGACCAGGCTTTGTTTGTCGCTTCCAAAGATATGTTGCTCAAAGATAAAGGCCTTAAGTTCGGTTATGGATTGGGTCCGGTCGATCCGGATTGTGAAGGTGACTGGGACCAGGGTTTTGTTCAGACCGGTGCATTGCTTGAGGACTATGGGAAATGGAACGAAGCCGCTGACTTCTATGCCAGTAAAAATTATCAACCGTTAAATTGGTTTCATACCCTGACGATGCCAATGGTTCGGGGAGTCAGCAACCGGACGATAGTTGCTTTCCGGAATTACGGCTATTCTCTGCTGCACAAAAAACAAGAGCGGAGTCAATATCAGCATATCGCCTAATGTAATGGTGATAAAAAAATGCAATGGCCAGTTATCGCAAAGCCTTGCAGCCGGATACGGGGATGGAATCGGCAAGAAAAGTAATTGATGCGATCGTCAAAGGGTCATGATTTGAGGATCGAATAATACAATTGTACCAGTCCGGTTGAGAAAGTCCGGCAATCTGTCAGCTCCAGCGGTATACGGGATAGCAGATCCGGAAATAACGGTTTGCCTTTTCCCAGCAGCAGAGGATGAACCGAGATCATCAGTGCATCGATCAGGCTCTCCTCGAGCATGGATGAAGCGAGTGCTGAGCCACCGAACAGCCAGATGTCCTGACCGGGTTGTTGCAAGAGGTTTTCAATACCATATTTCAGATTACCCTGGATAACATCGGCATCCTGGGCGTTAAATCCCGGTGTATTTGAACAGACCACCCGCTTTTTTCCTGGAAACCCATCGGGCATGAGTTTCAACATCTGCTCGTAACTTTTGCGGCCAAAAAGGATGGTGTCGATACGACCCAGAAATTCCGTCATGGAATAGTCCTGATCGATGAAGCACCAGTCGATTTCACCATTGGCACCTTCGATAAAAAAATCCAGGCTGGTGCAGAGGTTCAGGATGATTTTTCGATGAGTCATATTCGGCAGGAATTAGGTTCTGGTATTCAGGATCAATCAAGGGAATCTAAAGTTAATTTATTACATGCGCTCCACTCATGTTGGATAACGGGAGGTATCCGGATGATGACAAAAAATGATCTCGATAAATCATCGAAGTGCTTTCTTTGATTGACCCACAATGATTTCCTTCACTACCCGATGTTGCGTTCAGGACAGGCTTCTCATCCTTGTGGCCCAACAAAAAAAGGGTCCCAGCTAATCACTGAAACCCTTAAGTTGACCCACAAGGATTTCCTTCACTACACGATGTTGCGATCAGGACAGGCTTCTCATCCTTGTGGCCCAACAAAAAAAGGGTCCCAGCTAATCACTGAAACCCTTGAGTTGACCCACAAGGATTTCCTTCACTACACGATGTTGCGATCAGGACAGGCTTCTCATCCTTGCGGCCCAACAAAAAAAGGTCCCAGCTAATCACTGAAACCCTTAAGTTGACCCACAAGGATTTCCTTCACTACACGATGTTGCGATCAGGACAGGCTTCTCATCCTTGTGGCCCAACAAAAAAAGGGTCCCAGCTAATCACTGAAACCCTTAAGTTGACTCCATTAAGGATTTCCTTCACTACACGATGTTGCGATCAGGACAGGCTTCTCATCCTTGCGGCCCAACAAAAAAAAAAGGGTCCCAGCTAATCACTGAAACCCTTAAGTTGACCCATTAAGGATTTCCTTCACTACACGATGTTGCGATCAGGACAGGCTTCTCATCCTTGTGGCCCAACAAAAAAAGGGTCCCAGCTAATCACTGAAACCCTTAAGTTGACCCACAAGGATTTCCTTCACTACACGATGTTGCGATCAGGACAGGCTTCTCATCCTTGTGGCCCAACAAAAAAAGGGTCCCAGCTAATCACTGAAACCCTTAAGTTGACCCACAAGGATTTCCTTCACTACACGATGTTGCGTTCAGGACAGGCTTCTCATCCTTGTGGCCCAACAAAAAAAGGGTCCCAGCTAATCACTGAAACCCTTAAGTTGACCCACAAGGATTCGAACCTTGACTGACGGAACCAAAATCCGGAGTGCTACCGTTACACCATGGGTCAATCGCGGATGCAAAATTACAACAATTTCACTTCACGGGAAAGAGATGAGCTGAAAAAATCAGGAAACGGGCAGTTCGGCCTGATTCACGATGGTATTCAAAATAGAGGCATCCGGACATTCATCATTCAGTAAGGCGTAAAGGACATCGTGATATGCCGAATAGGCAGGCAGGTTGTTGTGTTTCGCACCTGGAATGGTGACCAGTGTAATCTGCGGAAACTCCTTTGCCAATCGTACACTCATCGCATAGGGAATCAGCCGGTCACGGGTGCCGTGTATGATGTAAACCGGGCATTCTACCTTGGCCATAAACTGGTCAGTACGGATCTTATAGCGCAAGACCCACCGCAAGGGCAGCCAGAAGCCGTAGCGGCGTGTGAGGTGCCAGAAGCTGTAATAAGGGCTGTCAAGGATCAGCATCTTCGGGTTGTTCCAGCTGGCGATACGTGTCGCGATACCGGATCCGTAGGAACGGCCGTATAGGATGATTTTCTTTTCCGGATATTGTTTGGCCAGCCACTTGTACAGATGCTGAGCATCACTGTACAGGATGTTCTCGGACCGTTTGCCACGGCTCTTGCCAAAGCCCCGGTAGTCGATCATGAAAAAGTCATAACCCTTCCCCAGAAAGTCCTTGGCGAATTTCCCCCATCCCTTGATGCTGCGCGAGTTGCCCTTCAGATAAAAGACGACACCCAGGGCATTGGGCATCTTAAAGTGAACTCCGTTGACCGTGCCGCCGTCTTCCATGGTGAACTTCACCTCTTCAAAGGGAAACGGGTATTGATACTGGAACGACTGAGGCAGTAATTCCGGCCTGAAAAAGAAATAATGCTGAAAGAAATAAAAGAGGATGCAGATCAATACATAACCACCGATGACCAGGCCTATGCCAGTCATGAATTGGCCAATTGGTAGATGTCGTTCAAATCACGGCCTAATCCATCGTAATCCAATCCATATCCGACCACAAATCGATCGGGAATGTCAAAAGCAACCGAGGTTTCCGGTAAGGTAAATTGAACCACATCCGGTTTCCGCAAAAGTGAATAGATCCGTATGGAACGCGGTTGTTCCTTTTCAAGATAGCTGCAGAAATGGTGCAGGGTTCGGCCGGAGTCCACGATGTCCTCCAGCAGGATAAGGTCCCTGTCGCGGACCGGAATATCCACTCCGCGTATGATATTGACTTCTCCGGTGCTGCTCGTGCCGGCATAGGAAGCGATCTGCACAAAGGCAATTTCGATGGGAATCTCCAGGAAAGTAACGAGATCAGCTGTGAACCGGAAAGCACCGTTCAGGACACTGATAACGAGAGGCACTCTACCGGAATACCTGGAGTTGATGTCTTCTGCCAGGCGCTCAATACCAGCCAGAATGTCGACGTGTTCCAGATATGGAGTGAAATGTTTATCGTGCAACCGGATCGTCTGGCTCATGGTGAGCCCAGTTGATCTAACAGGTAAACCAAGGTCGTCATGGCTGCTGCTCCCAGGGTTAGTTCCCGCTCATTTACCTTGTCAAAGGTGTCGATGTGCGTATGGTGATAATCAAAATAACGCTGTGAATCCGGTGAAAGCCCGATAAGCATTCCTTTCTGAGGGCGCAGTGGACCAATGTCCGATCCACCGCCACCTTTGCTGAGCTCCAGGCCCAATGGCTGCAGATAGTCATTGAACGGTTTGACCATTTCCAGGTAATGATCAACGACTTCCGCATCGGCGCTTAACCCAAAGCCAAGGGGAAGGAACCCTCCGGCGTCGGACTCGATGGCTGCAAAATGAAAGATGTCATCTGCAATCGCTTGTTTGGCATACTCTTCTCCTCCGGCGCCACCATTTTCTTCATTCATAAAGAGGACACAACGGATGGTATGCTGGGGACGGTAACCTAATCGTTTTAACGTTTGCAGGACCTGCATGGATTGGACACAACCGGCTCCGTCATCATGGGCACCCTCGCCGACATCCCAGGAATCCAGGTGACCGCCGACCAGGATCACCTGATTGGGATATTTCGATCCCGTGATTTCTCCGATGACATTGTAAGAAGGTTCAGGATGCTGCATGCGGCAGGTGTTACGGAGAAATACCTTTACCGGTTCTTGTTTCAATAACTGAGACAGTAGATCTGCATCTTTGGTAGCAATGGCTAGAGCCGGAATCTGTGCAACACCATCCTGGTAACGTAGCGCTCCGGTGTGTGGTACGTCGTCCGTGGCTGTGGTCATACTGCGTACGAGCACCGCTTTTGCGCCATATTTTGCCGCTTGTGAAGCACCTCCACCCCGTTGGTCCACGGCACCCCCGTAAGCCATAAACGTGCGGTGCAGGGTTTTATCCATCGGGCGGTTGTAAAAAACAATCTTGCCTTCGATTTTGGCACGCCCCAGGTCCTCTACCTCTTTCAGACTCTTTACTTCAATCACCTCTCCTGCCAGGCCCAGTGGCCCGGTACCAATACTATTACCCAGTGAAATGGCATGCAGGTCCTGAGTGCCCAGGATGGAAGAATTTACAATCCGCACCTGCTCTTCATCACCGCGTACCCAGTGCGGTACATCAACAGGTTGTAACCAGACCCGGTCCAGACCGAGGCTGTCAAGCATTTGACGGGTGTATTCCACTGCGGCGGCAGCCTGGGGTGATCCGCTTAGCCGGGCGCCGACCTTTTTTGTGAGATAATGGAGCCATTCATACGAAGATCCCCTGGTCAGGGATTGATCGTAGATGGATTTAATAAAATCGCTTTCGGCATCCTGAGTCCAGGCGGTGGTCATGGTGAAAGCCATGAAGGCCAAAACCAGGAAATTCTTAATTTTAAGTTTCATTTTCATTCCCCAAATTACATACATGATCTTGTTACTTTTAGTACTTATTGCGTCATAATGTTGCATCACGGCCAAGCCCCTTACAAACGTTGAATAAAAATACTAGAAATAAGGTTAGTGATGAAATGCTCGTCAGTCAATATTTGCTTACGCAGCAGCAATGGTATTTCAACGAATTGTATGATCGCTATGCCCCTAAGGTTTTCGCCAAGTGTATTACGCTTCTGAAAGATGAAGTATGGGCGGAAGACGCACTACAGGATATTTTCATAAAAGTAGTACTGCGCTTAGCCGATTTCGGTGAGCGTTCGAAGTTTTCAACCTGGCTGTATTCCATCACCTATAATTACTGCATCGATCAGGTAAGAAAGCGAAAATACGATGTGCTGATGCCTGACGAATCATGGGAAAGACTCGATGTCCAGGATGAAACAACCGATGACAAATACCTTTTGGAGACCCGGATCCACGAACTGAAAGTCGTAATGGGAGAGCTTCCCGTGATAGACCGGGCCCTGCTACTTATGAAATACCAGGATGATCTATCGATCCGCGACATCGCCGAATCCATGAATAAGACCGAATCGGCCATCAAGATGCAATTGCTCAGAGCCAAAGAGAAGTTTAGGATAATACATGACAAGCTGTTTAAAAATCAATAAATTCTGACCTGTATGGAACAGGAGAACAATTTCAAAGCGTGGGAGGAAGAACTGATTCGTAATCATCGCCAACCGCCTGCAGAAGTAGGGAATAATTTGCGGCAGAATATGGGTTTCTTTCGATTATTCGGAGATTTATTCGAACTTTATATGCCTAAAATGTTTAAAATTATTGTCCAGGTAGTCGGGGGATCTGAACCAGTTACCAGGGCGCCGCGAAGGCAACCTCCTAACACCATACAGGAGCAACAATAACCTCGGAACAATGGATCTTTCCTTTCCCTTCTTATCGGAATTGTTAAAGCAACTGGCAAATATATTGCCGCGGATATTGGTTGCTATCGTTCTGCTGGTCATTGGTCTGCTGATTGCCCGCATGATCTCCCGGTTTCTTCGGAAACTTCTTTCCAAGATCGGAATTGACCGGTTTGGAGAAAGACTGGAGAAAATCGATGTGGTGCAGAACTCCAAAATGGAGGTCAAACTATCG
The DNA here is from genome assembly GCA_020636135.1 of Lewinellaceae bacterium. Classification (NCBI taxonomy): domain Bacteria; kingdom Pseudomonadati; phylum Bacteroidota; class Saprospiria; order Saprospirales; family Lewinellaceae; species Lewinellaceae bacterium. The sequence goes on along the minus strand of JACJYK010000003.1, from coordinate 156,899 downwards.
GTGTTCATCAGTAAGATCATCTATTATTTTCTGTTGTTGATGGTGATCATGGTGGTCACCGAGATCATCAATATTCCTACCATTACTGACCTGATCGAACGTTTGATCAATTTCATTCCGAAACTGGTCGTAGGCCTGGGCGTACTCTTCATCGGATTGATCCTGTCCGATATGTTGCGGCAGACCCTGCTGACCGTTACGACATCACTGGCCATACCCAGTGCCAAATTGATCTCCAACGGCATCTTCTACTTCCTGCTGATCAATGTATTTGTTATTGCCCTGAAGCAGGTGGAGATAGATACATCATTCTTGCAAAATAACATCCTGATCGTTGTGGCCGGTGCCGTGTTTGCTTTTGCGCTCGGCTATGGTTTAGCCTCAAAAGACCTGGTAAGTAATTTTCTCACCTCCTTTTATCTGCAAGATCAATTCCAGCTTGGTGATGAAATCAGCATCGGTAGTGTGAGGGGTCAGATTGTTGCCATGGGCCGCAGCAACATCACCCTTTATACTGCTCAGGGCCAGGTGTTTATACCCATCCGGAAGCTTACACAGGAGCAGGTAACACTGCATAAACGCAATCAGAAATTGATTGAAGATTAAAAACACATTACCTTTATGACGGATACTTTCCCCCATCTGTAAAACAGCAGGCCCCCCGGAAACCAGACCCGGTGCAGTGATATTTCATAATCGTAAGCACCGTTCAGAGATTCAAATTAATTCGCTAAAAATCAAACACCTAAAATGATGAAAAGAATTGTTTTACTCGTATTGGTTTTCGGCTGCTTCATGATCAGCCAGATGACAGCACAGACAAATGATGCGTTGATGAAGCAAAAGGAAGCCAAAGTAGCCGAACTGGCCAAACTGGAGGCAGACCTTGCCGGACTGACCAGTCAGGCTGATGGACTCAAAGGCGAGATTGCAGCGTTGACAGAACAGTTGACACCGTACCCGCGCTGGGACAAGGGATTGCTCGGAAACATCGGACTCAACCTGTCCGGATTTAATAACTGGCTGTCCAAAGCCCAGCCCAATACCTCCGCAGCCAACATTGGTACTACGCTGTCCGGATTTGCCAATGCCGATTATCAGAAGGCTTTCTGGCGGAACAGTGCCAACCTGACCCTTGGATGGATCAAATTTGATGATAAAGACATCAGTACCGATCCTACCGGATTTCAGGTTGCAGCGGACGCCTTTAATATGATGTCCCTGTACGGGTATAAATTATCGGATAAAATAGCTTTGTCGGCACTGGGTGAATACCGGACTTCCATTCTCGATGGTAAATTCAACGACCCGGGTTATCTGGACCTGGGGGTTGGAGCAACATGGACTCCGGTTAAAGACCTGGTGGTGGTAATTCATCCGCTGGACTACAACTTTGTCTTTTCCAGTGGTGACTACAATTACGAGTCTTCACTGGGATGCAAGATCGTAGCAGATTACACGCGCCAAATCACAAAAGGAGTAGCCTGGAAGTCAAACCTTTCTGCCTTCTTAAGCTATAAAGGATCTGAACTCAACAACTGGACCTGGGTAAACGGATTCAGCACCGCCGTGAAAGGAGTTGGAATCGGGCTGGACATCGGTTTGCGGAATAACAAACAGGAATCACTGGCTGCCATATCCGAAGGCAAGCTGGACACAGGTAAAAACCCGTTGCAGACTTACTGGATACTGGGCTTTTCCTACGCCATATCATCCAAGAAATAAAGGATAGAAGTGCATACCTCGCGGGTCCCCGGTCCTTCAAGGCCGGGGATTTTGTTTTTTAAAGCGGCGTTTCATGGATAAAAGCAAATGGATCCTTCCCTCGTACCGGATTTGATGGTTCAACCTGTAAGTACCAGGATTGCCTTACCGGTTTAGCAAAGATGTTGTAACATTGCATAAGCACAACATCTCTACAACTATGCAGGAAAAAAAGCTCTTTTTACTGGATGGACACGCCCTCGTATACCGGGCACATTTCGCCTTCATCAACCGGCCACTGATTAATTCCAAAGGTATCAATACCTCCGCCATAACCGGGTTTGTCCGGACATTATGGGATTTGATGCGCAATCAAAAACCTTCCCATATCGCCGTATTTTTTGATCTCGATACACCTACATTCCGACATCAGATGTATGAACCCTACAAAGCCAACCGCGAGTCCCAGCCAGAGGATATCCAGGTAGCATTTCCCTATATCCGCAAGATTGTTGAAGGCTTTAACATTCCCATAGTCGAGATGGATGGGTATGAAGCCGATGATGTGATCGGAACCATAGCCAAACAAGCCGAAAAAGAAGGATTCACGGTGTATATGGTCACCCCGGATAAAGACTATGCCCAGCTGGTCAGCGAACATATTCTGCTTTACAAACCCAGCCGTCAGGGCAATGGCATCGACATTTTAGGGGTAAAGGAAATCCTGGAAAGCTGGGAAATTGAGCGCATTGATCAGGTTATTGATGTCCTGGGCCTCAAGGGAGATGCCGTTGATAATATACCGGGTATTCCCGGCGTAGGTGAAAAAACTGCCGTTCAGCTCCTCAAAGATTATGGAAGTGTGGAAGAGGTCATCGCTCATGCCGATGAATTAAAAGGTAAGCTGAAGGAACGCGTCGAAACGTATGCTGACCAGGCCCTGTTATCCAAAAAACTGGCCACCATAGATTTGAATGCCCCGGTAAAGTTTGATGCCAAAGCGTATGAAATCGAACCGGTGAACCGGGAAGTGCTTACGGAAATATTTAAGGAACTTGAATTCAGGACACTGGCTCATGCCATCCTCGGAGAAGAAGATAAAGAGACACAGAAAGACCTTTTCGGTAATCCTGTGGATAGTAAGGTATCGGAAAAACTGGCCACTCCTGCACCGGCTTATGCGGTAGCGGACAAAAATGCCGAAAACACCAAACATACCTACCGGTTGATTGACAGCCTGGATGGGATCCGGGATTTAGTCCAGGAACTCGAAAAACAGATCATGTTTTGCTTCGATACCGAGACAACCGGTCTTGACCCTAATGAGGCGGAATTGGTGGGCCTGTCCTTGTCCTGGAAAGACCATGATGCTTATTACATCCCTTTTCCGGAAGATCAGGAGGCTGCCAGGGAAAAAATACATCTGTTCAAAGCGCTGTTTGAAAATCCCAATATTGCGAAAGTAGGACAGAACATCAAGTACGACATGCTGATGCTGAAATGGTACGGCATCGAGGTAAAGGGAGCCTTATGGGACACCATGATTGCGCATTATTTGATGGAGCCGGACCAAAGGCATAAACTGGATAACCTGTCGGAAAACTACCTCAACTACAAGATGATACCGATCGAAGATCTGATCGGTAAGCGGGGTGCCAGGCAACTTTCGATGCGGGATGTCGACAAACAAAAGGTAAAAGAATATGCAGCAGAGGACGCCGACATCACCTGGCAGCTTTATAAGGTCTTATTTCCCAAAGCGAAGGAAGAGCAAGTCCTCCAGGTATATGACAGCATCGAATCTCCATTGATCCAAGTCCTGGCCAGCATGGAATACGAAGGCGTGAAGGTCGATGCCAAAATGCTGGCGGATTATTCGGTACAGCTGGCAAAACAGATCGTGGAAGAAGAACGGGCAATCTATAAACTGGCAGGCGTCGATTTTAACATTGCATCGCCCAAGCAGGTCGGAGAAGTCCTCTTTGATAAGCTCAGGATACCCTACCGCTGGCGGAAAACGGCAACGGGCCAATATTCTACGGATGAAGACAAGTTGAGCGAGCTGGCTTTGGATTTTGACATTGTCGCCCACATTCAGGATCACCGGAAATTAAGCAAGCTGAAATCTACCTATGTGGATGCTTTACCGAATATGATCAACCCGCGTACCGGACGGATCCATACCTCCTACAATCAGGCACGGGCCGCCACCGGGCGACTATCTTCCGAAAATCCGAATTTGCAAAATATACCCATCCGGGATGAAGCCGGCAGGGAGATCCGGAAAGCATTTATACCCAGGGATGATCGCCATATTCTGTTATCGGCGGATTATTCACAGATTGAGCTTCGGTTGATTGCCGATCTGAGTCATGAAGAGGCAATGCTGGAAGCATTTGAGCAAAATCTCGATATCCACCGGGCTACTGCTGCCCGCGTCTATGGCGTGCCGATTGATGAAGTTACTTCCGATCAGCGGCGTAATGCCAAGACGGTGAATTTCTCCATCATTTATGGTGCAGGTTCGTTGAACCTGTCCCGCCAATTGGGTATTAAACGGGCCGAAGCCAGCCAGCTGATCGACAACTACTTTAAGCAATATAAAGGTTTGAAAGCCTATATGGAACAAACAGTGGCCTTTGCCCGTGATCATGGTTATGTCAAGACCCTTTCGGGAAGGCGACGTATACTCCGGGATATTAATTCTCGCAATGGATTATCGAGAAGTAACGCGGAACGGGTAGCCATCAATACCCCAATCCAGGGCACAGCAGCGGATATGATCAAGCTTGCGATGATAGGAATTCACGAGGCATTTGTTCAGGCCGGAATTCAATCCAAGATGATCCTTCAGGTACATGACGAATTGGTCTTTGATGTAATCCATAGCGAAATGGATCAGGTCAAGCACATCGTGGAGGATAAAATGAAGCATGCACTGCCTAATCTGAAGGTTCCCATCGAAGTGGGAATGGGCACTGGAACCAACTGGCTGGAAGCACATTGACCAAGTATCATCTCAGTTCACATCGCCGGTTTTTACAGCGATGCAATTCAGTGTTTTCTGGTGTAACTCATCAACCAGGAAGACTGGTTCCGACAAGAATTCGTAATGCCAGTTCGGCACATAGCGCCATGAATCCTGAATACCTAACACCACGCGTCGTAATTCAATGATATCGATAGCGGTTATTTTACCATCACCATTGATATCGGCTGCTTCCGCATAATAAGCGTTGGAAAACTTTTGTATCCCAAGGATGTGTTTCCGAATGGCAAGTACATCCAGCGTAGAAACGCCGTTGATGATGTCCAGATCGGAGTCGAGAAGCGCAACCCTGACCGATCGCCCTGCATAATCGGAATAGAACTCCGGAGTAAATTTCAGGTAGATACCAGAACCAGCTGGCTGCCTGGAATAATAAGAATTCGGGATGGAGCTGGTGTCAGCGCCGTTCCCAGCGGTCAGTTTGATTAAAGGGGATCCCACAACGGTTCTGTAGCTGGATTTGAAATTCATCAGGTTAATCGAAACATCAAATTCGTCAATCACCTGGGGGCAAAGCGTTCCGGTGATTAGAAGGATTACTGTTCCCGAAGTCTTGTTCCCTGATGCGTCGTAAGCATAGATGGTCATCGTAGTCAACCCGGCATCGGCACAGGTTATTGTCCGCATGACATCCTGAGGATTTTCACTGAATGAAAAAATAAGATTGGTAGACGGTGTACAATTATCAGTCGTCCCGGCATCAAGATCTTTGGCATAGATGATAATAGCCGAATCAGCATCCAGTGCAACAGTCGCGGTTCCCGCATACAATTTAAGATCAGGTGGTGTGGAGTCCGGGTCACATACGGATTGAGCGGTTCCCGTGGATACCGACAGAACAACCAGTATTAGTATTCTCCAATTCATAGTGAAGCATTTATGGGTTAAAAAAATGCCTCTGTGGGATACGGAAAGAGCGATCAAATCGATGTACATCAGTCGGCGGCGTCCGGTATTTTTATTTCGTACGTTTTGCCCGTTTTGTTCGTCAGCTTGCTGGTACGCAGCCAGGGATTGTACACTTTCAGCATCCGGTAGGTTATGCCATTGTCAACAGCAAAGGTGCCTAAGTCGGAAATGCCGGATTTTACCTCGATGATCTTGTATTTGTCCAGAGGTTTATACAATTGCTGGGGTTCGATGATAAACCCGAATGCCTGGGGATCCTTCAATATTTCCTTCACAGCCAGAATACGAAATACGTAGCGTGAGGTCTCGTCATTTAAATTAAGGTCGTAGTAATTATCGGTTTTTTGCATGTCCAGTTCTTTCCTCAGCCGGGTATCGCCCATGTTGTAAGCGGCAGCTGCGAGGGTCCAGGAACCGAATTTTTGTTTGCTGTCCTTCAGGTATTTGCAGGCGGCTTCCGTAGATTTCTCCACATTGAGCCTCTCGTCGACTTCGTCATTGATTTCAAGATGATAGTAGGCTCCGATGCTCTTGAGGAACTGCCAGATCCCGCGGGCGCCGGCCGGTGAGGTCTCATTGCGTAAATTACTCTCGATAACGGCCAGGTATTTGAAATCATCAGGCACACCTTCTTTCGCCAGGATCGGCTCCATAATGGGAAAATACCGGTTAGCAGCCTTGATGTTCAGTACGGTGCTGGAATGCCAGTAGGAATTAACCAGCATTTCGCGATCGAAACGCTCATAAACATCAAAATTATCCAGGGGCACCGTCTCTCCGGCAAACGTATATTCCTGGTCCAGGGGAATACTTTTGATGACCTGAGGCAGGATTTCATTCTCGTATGGAGCTGGGGATGCAGCAGCAGGCTGAGGGGTTTCTTCTTCACGGGAGGTATATGAAATGAAGAGCATCACTACAAATCCGGCCACCAGAAATACAGCGAAGTTCTTGAACAGGTGCATATCTAATTGATTTTTAGCCACCTAAGGTAAATAAATAACCGAAGACAAGCCAAAACTTTAACCTTTCAGTATGTTGTTTGCTTTATAGATAGGCACCGTGGAGCAAGGTTCTCCGAAAAATATACTGCGGGCAACCGGACGGAGATGATGGGTAAGAGCGGCATAGGCACCGGCAGGCACCGGCTTTTCGCTGCATCCTTTGATGACAATACGTTGATCGCGGTATTCATCCAGTGGAAGAGCGGCGATGCATTTGTGATAATAGGCATCCAGGTAGGCTGGCTGATCTCCGAGGAAAATATCCTTCGCATAGGGTTGGGCATGAGAGGCAATCAGCATATATGCCCATAAGGGGATGACGGCATCGGCAGAACAGGTAACCAGCAGAATATGATCCTGCATCACCTGCCAGTCAAACCGTTTCATGGCCTCACGGAATTCCTTTTCTTTCAGGATCAACTCCCGGAACAAGAAAGGCTTGAGGTCAAATTTATAGAATGGGGCATCCGGGTAGAAATGTTCCAGGTTGATGGTCATCAATCCACTTTCGGCTACCCGGTTGACCGGAAGTTCGAGTGGATCATTCTTCTTCATTTCCATATGCTACCATTTCTTCAATATCCGGAATACTTCCGATCTCGGATTCAGCTTGTTTAAAATCTTTTGGTTGTGGCAAATCCTGCATATTCTTTAAGCCAAAGTAGTGCAGGAACTTTGGAGCCGTAGCGTAAAGCAACGGTCTTCCCGGACCATCACCACGACCTACTATCTCAACAAGTTCTTTCTCCAATAGTTTCTGGATGGCATAATCGCAATTGACACCCCGGATCTGTTCAACTTCTCCTTTGGCCACCGGCTGCTTGTAAGCGATAAGCGCCAAAGTCTCGAGCGCTGACTTGGACAGCTTGCGCTTGTTGGTGATGCGCAGCCAGGTGCCCACGGTATTGAAGTAGGAACCTTTAGTGAGAAACTGGTATCCGCCGGCAACCTCCGCGATCTCAAAAGAAAAATCACCTTCCCGGTAACGCAGCACCAGCTGGTCCAGGGCATTAAGGATTTCTTCCTCCGGAATCTCCTGTTCAAAGGCCTGTGATAGGGTTTCCTGCAGGTCTTGCAGGGATACGGGATGTTCAGCAACAAAGATCAGGCTTTCAATATGCAGCGCTAAAGGATCCAAAGCATGATGATTTAGCCGCGAAAATAAGGGAATTTACGGTGTGGTAAAACCATTTGGATATACAGGCACCACATCAGTAGGCACACGGGTGGCTAGACAAAGGAGAAGAACAAGGTGATGGCTGAGATGGAGAGGATGACGATAATCAGAAAAATAATCGCCTGGATGACATTTTTCCGGTTTAGTTTTTTACGCAGAGCGTTCTTTGGGGTATCAACTTCGTGATCTATGACCAATCCGTAGTACCATCGGTTATTCTTGCGTTCTACCGTGAGATTACACATCTCATCGTCGATGAAAAATGAGTAAGTTTTAGTCCTGAGCACGTTAAAATCGATGACAACGATCTTTTGGTTACAATAGACCATCAGATGACCAGTCTTGTTACCATGGAACAAGCCGATGTTGAACCGCTGACCCATGTCATCAATATATGTCCATTTAAACTGTGGCAATCGCGTTGATTATCAGGTCTATCCGTTAATTTTTTTATCCTATCCCTATTTAACGGCAATAACCGTGCTAAAATTTAGTTGGAGCTAAAAAACATTCAACTTCTCGTAAAAGGGACAAATACGGAGGGGCATCGTGAATCAATTTACATTTTTTTCACTATACAAACCTGAAAAACATAAGGGCCTAAAACAAAACAGGGCACTACCAGCTTGCGCTGGAGCACCCTGCATAACCCCAAAAAACCAATTGAAAACAATCTACTTATGCCTAAATAAGCAGAATTAAGAGAACTTTATCTCTTAATTTCACTCTTTAGACGTGCCCTGTGTAAAAAGTAACATGCACTAAACAATAAATTTATAGCTTTTGGGGCGATGATTGGTAATAAGGGTTAATGGCAAGGTCGAAGATAATATATTATTGTACAAATTGTGGTTCTGAATCTCCAAAATGGATAGGAAAATGTCCATCCTGTGGAGAATGGAACACTTACCGGGAAGAAGAGGTTGTGGTAAAATCCAGTATTCGCACCCAGTCCGGAACCCTGGAGGAAGAGCCCACGAGTTTAACGGATATCCCAGCTTCCGCCTATACCCGTCTGGACACCCGGGATGCTGAGCTAAACCGGGTGCTGGGAGGTGGTATTGTCCCCGGATCGCTTATTCTGATCGGCGGAGAACCGGGTATCGGTAAATCAACCCTCCTGCTTCAGGTGGTCCTTCAACATCCCCGGCCAACGCTTTATGTTTCAGGCGAGGAAAGCCTCCAACAGATCAAATTACGCGCCTCCCGCGTTGGTGCTCAAACCGATACCGCCCTGTTTTTAGCCGAAACACGACTGGAAAAAGTCATCAAGCAAGCTAAGCGGCTGGAGCCGGAGGTGTTGGTGATCGACTCTATCCAGACCATTCAAATGGAAGCGCTGGATGCAGCACCCGGCAGCATCACCCAGATCCGGGAGTGTACAGCGGCATTGATGCAATTTGCCAAGCAATCACAGATCCCTGTAGTTATCATCGGTCATATTACCAAGGAAGGATCGATCGCCGGTCCAAAATTGTTGGAACACATGGTAGACGTCGTGTTGCAGTTTGAAGGCGACAGGCATCATACCTACCGGATGGTGAGGACTCTGAAGAACCGGTTTGGATCTGCAGATGAACTTGGCATCTATGAAATGACCGCGGCAGGGTTGCGTACGGTGACTAACCCGTCGGAGCTATTATTATCCCAATCGGAAGATCATATGAGTGGCGCTGCCATCGGGGCTACCATGGAGGGGATGCGTCCTCTACTGATCGAATCGCAGGCCCTGGTAAGTACCGCCGTTTACGGAACGCCGCAACGTTCGACCACAGGTTTTGACCTCCGCCGGCTATCCATGATCCTGGCCGTACTTGAAAAAAGATGTGGTTTTAACTTCGGACAGCAGGATGTTTTTCTTAACATGGCCGGTGGACTCAAAGTGATGGATCCGGCAATGGATCTGGCGGTGGCAGCAGCGCTGATCTCCTCACTGGAGGAAATGGCCATACCCTCGAACTGGTGTTTTGCGGCTGAGGTCGGCTTGACTGGCGAAGTACGCGCAGTAAACCGCATCGAACAACGTATCCAGGAGGCACAGCGACTGGGCATGCACACCTTTGTGCTTTCTGCTTACAACACCAAAGGCATTAAGGTTCCTGCCGGAATCCGCCTGCTTCCCATCAGCCGCATACAGGAATTGTATGATTTGATCGGACGGGCAAACATCGAGCCCTGAACCGGTGTTTAGTCTGGTATGGAACCTCAATCCAAAGCATATCTCTTGTACGATGGTATTTGCGTCCTTTGTAACAGGTCTATCCTCTGGGTATTAAGACATGACCCGAAGGAACATATCCGTGTCGCTGCCCTGGACTCAAATTTTGCACACCAATTGCTGGAGCAAACCACCGGTCAGCGTCCGAAGATGGATTCTGTACTCTTCTGGAAGGATGGTAAGATCTATGACCGGAGCAGCGCGGTCCTGGAAATCCTTGCCATCCTGCCCCGTCCATGGCGATGGTTGTGGATATTCAGGATCATTCCCCGACCGTGGAGGGATACCATCTACGATTGGATAGCCCGCAACCGGTACCGCTGGTTTGGGACCTATGCGACCTGTCCGATGCCATCCAAGGCCATCAGGGATCGCTTCATCCTTTAGTCAAAATTACGATCATATCAGCAGACCGGATCTCCGACCAGGAGCTGATGCAGGTTGTTTAACTTAATGATCAAAAGTATCACCACTCATACATTCCATACCGATGGGAGATCCATCCGGCATTTCTTTGGCTTCAGGCACGGTAAATTCACCCGGATCATCCAGGTAGGATTTAATGGCCGCAGCCAAAGCAAAACGATGGGCCTGGTCGGCAGCTTCTTGTCCGCCGGAATTCAGATGATCCGCGGCGTTGTTGAGGAAGAAGAGTACCTCGGCACGCACCTGTGCGGATACACCGGATTGTTTCATATCATCCATCAATGTATAGTAGAAGCGCTGTTCTGTAAGTCGACCTATTTCTTTTTCCATCGCCGTTTTTCCGGTATTGGAGCCTACATGTTTGGAAATGGCCATCAGGTAATCCGACAGGGACATGTGAGCGGTTGGAAAGCGGTCGTGTTGTTCGACGATCCGGGCGAGACGCGCGGGAACCAGCATAAATCCAAGGGTATTCTGTACGGATGACTCGGCAGCACCCAATGGATCAAAGGTCTGGCTGGTATAGATCTTGAATAATTCACGGTCGCGGTTGTAACCCAGCGGTTGTGGCGGCAAATATTGCAGAATGGATTCCGGGATAACCAGGTACTGAGGCTCCAGAGTGGCAAAAAGGCTCTCCATTGCTGCTTTCTGATCTGCAGGAGATACGGGCTTTACCTGAGCGGTATTGGTTTCTTTGACATCGTAAGCATACTGTACGCCACCGATAACCTTGCTCGTTGCCTCGATCTGGTAGCGCGGCAGGAGATACAGAGGTACCAGGGCGTTTTCCAATGTTCCCAAAGGTGCGCCGGTACGGATGGTATTTAATCCGAAGTGATCCATCGCCGTTTGCCGTACCTTGATCAGGCGGGTTAATTCCTGGGCTGCGTCGGAACCGCTATCCCACAGATGTCCATAGGGATTGGCACCTTCCGCTGCCCGCGCATCGCGGTCGGAAATGTAGCGTAATCCCATTTTTTCATTTTCCTGAAGGATGGTTTGTAAAGCGGCATGCTCATCGGTGCCGGCAGGAAAATCCTGGTATCCATACAGAATGGTACGCTTATCCCAGGCTCCGATCTTATCATCGTAGGCATTGGCCGCAGTGACATTGCCATCAGCAGTCACTTCATAGAGAGGATGTGGATAGTCCATGACTGAAGAGCGATCGTTGGTGCTGGCGGCGAAATTATGTGCCAGTCCCAGGGTATGCCCCACCTCATGGGCGGCTAACTGACGCAGGCGGGCTAATGCCACATCAAGCAATGGTCCGTCATTGTCATCGCTCTTGCCGTAAGGAGATAACAAAGCCTGGGCGATCAGGAAGTCCTGCCGTACCCGCAGGGATCCCAGCGAGACCTGGCCTTTGATGATCTCGCCCGTACGCGGATCGTTGATTCCTGCACCGTAGGACCAGCCCCGGGTAGACCGGTGGACCCACTGGATGAGATTGTACCGTACATCCATCGGATCGGCATCATCAGGAAGCATTTTTACCTGAAATGCATTGATGTATCCGGCCGCTTCAAACGCCTGATTCCACCAGCGGGCTCCTTCCAGCAGCGCGCTGCGGATAGGTTCAGGACATCCGGGATCCAGGTAATAGACGATCGGTTCTACCGCTTCGCTTTTAGCGGCTTTCGGATCTTTCTTTTGTAGTCGATGACGGGTAATGAAGCGCTTTACCAGTGGTGATTCTATCGGGGTAGCATAATCGGCATAAGAGGTGCCGAAATAACCGCTCCTCGGATCAAATTCCCGTGGCTCATATCCCGGACCAGGCAATTCGATGAAAGAATGGTGCATGCGGACCGTTACAGCAGTAGGGTCCGGTGTCACGGAGCGGATCCATCCGCCTTTTGGTGTGCCGGTGAAGGTGATGGTAGCTTCAAATTCCGTGTTTTTCGGAAAGTTTTTAGTGCGCTCCAGGTAGAGGGCACAACGGCTTTTATCCAGGGAGTAATTGCCCTGATTGGTCTGTGCCAGGCGGTTGGCAACACCATGGGCATCCCTCAACAGGAAGGGGGTCAGGTCGATCCTCGCTCCCAGCGTGGTATCTTTTTCCACATCAAATCCCCATAGTACCGACTGGGCAAAAGCCTGTTCTACCGATTTCCGCTCCAGGATGTCGTCACTGACCGCCCGGTAGTCGTAATTGATTTTAATGAGCAGAATCTTATTTCCTGAGCGTGTAAACTTTACCACGCCTTCATCTCCGATCTGTCCCCGGTCCAGGCCGATATCATTGGAGCCTATGCCTGCGGGGAGTGAATTGACGTATAAAAATTCCTGGTCCAGCTTGTCGACGTACAGATACATCTTGCCTTTGGCATTATCCCATTCATAGGGGAAATAACCCGGCGTGACAGCGGCCTGAACATAGCCAAATAGTGCGAGTAAGAGACTGGTAAATATGATTTTCATGAATTCCATTTATTAATCTTGTTCTTCAATTTCTTCTCTTTCCAATTGGAGCGATTCTACATGCTGTACATCAAAATGATGATTGACCAATGCGCACCAGTAACAATCCTCCTTGCCGCAGCCTGGATAAAATGCATGCGCTTTGATCCTTTCATAGGCATGGTTCAATGCTCGCCCGACACTTGCCTCGTCCTCCGGTTGTACGGTAATGGTACTCAACTGAAAATTTCCAGAATTGTCAGGTATGATAAAATCCATGACTCCTTCCTGCATCCGGTGCCGGTATTCGGGGATCTGGTCTAAAAGTAATTTATAAAATACAATTTGTCTCCAGTATTCACTTCCGGGGTCCAGTTCGTCGGCCGGTGGCTTTAATTTATTTGAAGCATATTTGCCTGTTTTGTAATCAACGACCCGTATGCTGTGCGGATGTAGCTCAATTTTATCGATCATGCCGGAAATGGGTACGCCGGCGTATACAGCATCTTTTATCCTGAATTCCACATGCGGTTTTTCCTTTAACGACCGCCAGGACGCGATCCGGGCGTCGTAATAAGCCGGTAGAATCTGCTCGCCATAATATAATTGCTCTTCAAATTGCCTTTTGGTGAAATGGGACTGATGGATCTCCATCCCCTCGCGGAAATAGCGGATCAGGGCCTCGACTGTTGAATTATCCTGGATGTTTTTGTGGAATTTTTCCAGTGCGTGATGTACTGCATTACCAAATCCCATCCGGTCTGTACGTGCAGTAGGTACTCGAAGGATCTGTTCGAAATAAAAGGTAAGCGGGCAACGCAAAAACTTGTTGAGCGAGGTAGAACTTATCTTCAATCCCTGAATTTGGTGATCAATCCAGTCGTGGTCCAACAGCTGGAATGGCCGGGATTCCGGAAGTAAAAGCCGGGTGTAGAAAGATGCCACCTGATCAGTAACTACCTGCTCGAAGTCGTCTGGTAATGAAACGGACGCTTCCAGCTCGGAAAGGAATTGTGACTTTTCCAGATGGGTCCCACTTTCATTCTCGAGGGGATAAGAAAGAAAGAGTGCCTTTTTGGCTCGGGTCATTGCGACGTAAAATAAACGCCTCTCATCCTCCACCGAGGAGCCATTATCATTGGCATTTAAATTGGCAGGCATCGAAAACTGGTTCAGATTTCCACCTTTTTTGCGTTCCCAGATATTATTTGAACATCCGATCACAAATACATAACCAAACTCCAGTCCTTTTGCGCCATGAGCTGTCATGAACTGAACCCCTTCTTCGGAATGAATAACCCGTATGAGTTCCAGAGGTATGCTGTGATTGTCCATCTTACGGAGCATCTCCAGAAATTCTTCCAGATCAAGGGTAGGTTGCTTGACCATTTCTGACTTGATAAACTCGAAAAAAGACGTTAGCACTTGTAGCAGCCAGATTTTTTCAGTGGACTGCAGGATCTCTTGCAGGATGCCCCCGTCTTTTAATATTCGTTCAAACAAATTTTGCAGCGTGAGTTCCTTTACCCCACGCATCCAGGATTCCAGGTTTTCGCCAAGACGTAATATTGGTGAAGCTTCCGCGACTCCTGCTACACGCAATAATTCCGAATCAAGAATCAGTGCACGCCAGGATAAGGTATCGTGTTCGTCCAGCCCCTGCTTTTTCCGGAGGTCTGCCTGCTCTTTTTGATATTTGGCCAGGCGTGCGATATCAATCGGAGCAATACCGAAATAAGAATAATGCATCATCTCAAAAAGCAGATGGTCCTGACTGAATGGATGATCGTATTCTTCCTGCAGAAAAGTTAGGATCGTGCGTAGATTGCGGATCAGGGTTAATTGTAGGATATTGACCTTTCGCTTGACGGAGAGTGGTATCAGATTTTGCTCCATCACGGAGATGAGATCCTCTACCTGCTTATGATTCCGGTAGATTACGGCAATCTCGGCAAGAGGTACATGATCCTCTTCATGCAGGCGTTTGATTTGATGTAAAATTCCGGTTTCTTCCTGCACCCGGTTGGGAAAATGGGTTAGATGAATTGCCCCGGAATACTTCTGATTTTGACCTGTGGCTTTAAGATTCTTCTCAATGTGTAAATGATGAACCAGCCGATCCAGGTTGGAATGGATCAGGCTTCCGGCGGCATCCAGGATCAGCTGCGCGGAACGGTAGTTGGCCTTAAGAAGGATGACTTTGGGTTTGTAGCGATCCCAAAAATCCAGGATATTCTGGACACTGGCCCCCTGAAATCGGAATATCGCCTGATCGTCATCTCCGACAACAAATAGATTTGGCCGGAACGCTGGCGGGCAAAGTGTTTCCAGGATCGCATTCTGAGCACCATTGGTATCCTGGTACTCATCCACCAGTACGTATAAATATTGTTCCTGAAGTGAAGCGAGCAGATCTGCGTTGCGTTGCAATTCCTTCAGCACCCACTGGATCATATCACCATAGTCATACCGATGATTTGCCTGTAACGCCTCATCATATTTTGGTAATAATCTCGCGGCATATTTGGTCTTCTCCCATTTGACGATCTTCTCCAGGACAGACTTTTTTATATCACCTTGCCGGCGACCTTTTGTAACTATCGAGTCCGGGTCATTCAGTAACCTGTCGATCTCATCATCCAGGAGTGCTACAAATGCATTCGCATCCAGGTTTTCCTTCTTCATGTACTCAAAAAGATGGCGTAACCGGGGAACATCAAAATACAAATCACCCCGGAGGCGCTTCAGGGGATGATCTTTGGGAAGCTGATCAATCAGTTGCCGGTAGATGGTGATCAATTCCAGTTCTGAAGCTGGCTGAAGATCGCGGTAGGCTCCGAAAATATCCCGGTATTGCTGTATGAGATGATTCCCGAACGAATGAAACGTGTGGATCTGCACCTGGTAGGCGGTCGGTCCGATGTATTGCAATAACCGTTGACGCATCGCAAATACGCCGGCTTCGGTATAGGTAAGACAGAGGATGTTATGGGGGTCCGTGTCGGTCAATTGCAGGATTTGTCCAATACGCAAAGCCAGGATCTGCGTCTTACCAGTCCCTGGTCCGGCAACGACCAGTACCGGACCCTCGATCGCATTAACCGCTTCTTTTTGTTCGGCATTGAGGTGATCCAGTGCATCCATAAACCGGGCATCCTGTCGTGCCCGGGACGCAAAATCCAGCAGGAGTTGTGAATCTCTTGACATCACCTAAAGGTACGGATTTGTACACAGGCAGGAAACTACCGATCCGTGCCGGTTAGGTTGGGAAGGTATGGAAGACGTATCTTTGCTGCAAAGGACCGCAGCATGCGTTTTATTCGATTTTTGGGGATACTGATTTTGATTCTGGGTCTGTATTGGCTGGCTAAATACCTTTATTTCAAACCCAAATACAAAGCCGGTATTGATGCGCCCGGATTTGAGTTTGTCAATCTTGCCGGGGAAACAAAAAAACTAAGTGATTTTCAGGGCCAGTATGTACTGATAGATTTTTGGGCGAGTTGGTGTGGACCATGCCGGGCACAAAACCCCAAGATCCGGGAACTCTATGCAAAATACCATCATGCTGCGTTCAAAGATGGAAGCGGATTTGAAGTGATTAACATTGCCATAGAGGGAGATCCGGAACGATGGAAACAAGCCATTAATCAAGATGGTCTGGACTGGCCCAACCATTTTACCGACGGAGAAAATTTTCAGGGCCCGGTAGCTAAACGATACGGTATCCGGCAAATTCCCACTTCTTACCTGGTGAATCCAAGTGGTAAAATTGTCGCGGTAAATCCTGATATTGAATTTATTAGCACTTTTTTTGACAGACGTATGACATCATGACTGCCAAAATGACTGAATATCCAACTTGGCAGGCAAATTGATAGGAGCTATGTGGAAAAAACGTAGAAATATGAGCAAGGATCCGCAAGAAACACCGGACACACAAAATGGAACCGAAGCCACCATGCCAAATCAGGATTCCGCCCAGGAAGATGCCGATTTGAAGCAGAAAGGAAAGAAAAACAAAGCACAGGATTCGCTGCAGGAAGAACTGGATGAGTTGAAAGACAAATATTTGCGCCTGTTTGCCGAATTTGACAATTATAAAAAACGCACCATCAAGGAGCGCCTGGATCTGATGAAAACAGCAGGTCAGGAAACCATCCAATCCCTCTTACCGGTATTGGATGACTTTGACCGTGCCAAGAAAAGTGCTGAGGATAACAAAAGCGCAGAAGTCTTCTCGGAAGGTGTCGCCATGGTGTACAAAAGGTTGTATCATATCCTGGAACAACAGGGTTTAAAGGCCATGGAATCCAATGGTGCCGATTTCAACCCCGAACTGCATGAGGCCATCTCTGAAATTCCTATGGGTGAAGCAATGAAAGGAAAAGTGATCGATACCGTCGAGAAAGGGTATACATTGAATGACAAAATAATACGGTACGCGAAAGTAGTGGTAGGCAGTTAAGACCGTCACAGACGCAACCATCCATATTTTTATGGCGAAACGAGATTATTACGAAATACTTGGTGTTGAGCGCACTGCGGATGAGATAACCATCAAAAAATCCTACCGTAAGATCGCAATGCAGTTTCACCCGGATAAAAATCCGGGCGATAAATCCGCTGAAGAGAAATTTAAAGAGGCCGCAGAGGCCTATGAAGTCCTGAGTGATAAGGACAAAAAGGCACGCTACGACCGTTACGGCCATGCCGGGGTCGACCCCAACATGGGTGGCGGCTTTGGTGGTGGAGGTATGACCATGGAAGATATCTTCCGTCAGTTTGGAGATATTTTTGGTGATTCACCTTTCGAAGGATTTTTTGGGGGTTCAAGCCGGGGTTCACGGCCTAGTGGGCAAAAAGGTTCCAATCTTCGCATCAACGTCCCGCTGACCCTGGAGGAAATAGCAACCGGCGCCACCAAGAAGATCAAAGTAAAAAAGCAGATCCAATGTTCGACCTGCTCGGGCACCGGAGCGAAGGATAAGTCCTCTGTGCGCACCTGTGGCACCTGCAACGGTTCCGGTTATGTTCGTCAGATCCGGTCCACTTTCCTTGGTCAGATGCAGACGACGGCACCATGTCCCACCTGTAATGGTACCGGACAGACCGTTTCTGCTTATTGTGGCACCTGTAAAGGTGATGGCCGTGTCTATGGAGAAGAGACGCTGGAAATAGAGATCCCGGCTGGTGTCGAAGAGGGCATGCAGTTATCGATGCGTGGAAAAGGCAATGCCGGAAGCAAAGGAGGACCCAGCGGGGACCTGCTGATCAGCATCACCGAACGACAGCACGATTTTCTGGAGCGCGACGGCATGAACCTGGTGTATGAGTTATTCCTCAATTTTGCCGATGCCGCCTTGGGAAGCTCGGTGGAAGTTCCGACGCTGCAGGGACAGGTAAAGATCAAAATCCCTGCCGGCACCCAAAGCGGTAAAATATTCCGGTTGAAAGAAAAAGGATTACCGGTGGTCCAGAGTTATGAAAAGGGAGATCTGTTAGTCCATGTCAATATCTGGACGCCCAAATCCCTCTCTGATGAAGAGCGTAAATTGCTGGAACGTATGCGTGAGTTATCCAACTTTGATCCTAAACCGGGAAAAGGTGAACGTGGCTTTTTTGAGAAAATGAGAGATTACTTCAGATAAATGAATCCTACCAAAAAGATCATTACTGCATTATCACTGTTGGCGATTTTAACGGGCTGCGGATCCAAATACATCTATAAGGAGGCTGTTACCATAGCGGAGAGCGGCTGGTCCTATCAGGATACAGTTTGTTTTCATTTTACCATCAATGATACCTCTGCTCATTACGATTTCTGGTTGGATATTGATTATGATGCCAGCTATGCATACCAGAACATCTATACCCAGTTCCATACGACCTATCCGGATGGTACCACGAAGGATCAGACCTTGTCGCTTGAACTAGCCGATAAAAATGGTTTGTGGAACGGTACTTGCCGGGGCGACCGGTGCTCAATCCATATACCCCTGCAGACGAATGCCTTTTTTAATCAGGCAGGAGCGTATACCATCTGTCTGGAGCAATACATGCGGGAATCACCCATTGCAGGCATCCACAAAATCCAGCTGGCCATAGCTCCAGCGGCAGCAATACAATAATTACCTCGATAAGAACATCGATCGCTTACTCTCCAGATCACGGAAATAAGGATCGCGAAGACTATCAATAAAATAGATGGCTTCTCCCGTGGATTTCATCTCCGGGCCGAGATTCTTGTCCACATTCGGAAATTTCTCAAAGGAGAATACCGGAACCTTAATGGCATATCCGTTCAGGATGTTTTCGAAATGATAGTCCTTTAACGTCTTGTGCCCCAGCATCACATGCGTTGCTGCATTCAGGTAGGGTACATTATAGGCTTTGGCGATGAATGGAGTGGTACGGGAGGCACGGGGGTTGGCTTCGATCACATACACTTTATCATTCTTGATGGCAAACTGGATATTGATCAGGCCTTTGATCTTAAGGGCCAGTGCCAGTCTGCGCGTGTATTCAACCATGGTTTCGATGACCAGGGGACCCAGGCTGTAAGGAGGTAATACGGCAGAACTGTCTCCGGAATGGATACCGGCCGGCTCGATGTGTTCCATAATACCCATTACATGGATGTCCTCACCGTCACAGATGGCGTCGATTTCTGCTTCTTTAGCTCTTTCCAGGAACTGATCGATGAGGATCTTATTGTCCGGAAGGTGTTTAAAGATGTCCAGGGCGGTGTATTCCAGCTCCTGATCATTGATCACAATACGCATTCGCTGTCCACCCAAAACGTAAGAAGGCCTGACCAGCAGAGGATACGGGATGGTATTGGCGACATCCAGCGCTTCATCGACATTGGTGGCCACCCCGAATTTGGGATACGGAATCTCCAGCTTTTTGAGCAATTCGGAGAAGGCGCCACGGTCCTCGGCCAGGTCCATATCGGGGAAGTCGGTACCGATGATCGGGATACCTTTTTCATGAAGTTTCTGGGCGAGCTTAAGGGCGGTCTGGCCACCCAGCTGGACGATAACGCCCACCGGATTTTCCAGTTCGATGATCTCTTCCAGATGCTCCCAGTAAACTGGTTCAAAGTATAGTTTGTCTGCTACGTCAAAGTCGGTTGAAACGGTCTCCGGATTGCAATTGACCATGATGGCTTCATAGCCCGCTTCTTTGACCGCCAATACGCCGTGCACACAGCAATAGTCGAATTCAATGCCCTGACCGATGCGATTGGGGCCTGAGCCCAGGATGATCACTTTTTTACGGTCACTGGGAATGCTTTCATTTTCGCTTTCAAACGTGGAATAGAAATACGGGGTTCTGGCTTCAAATTCTGCCGCACACGTATCCACCATTTTATAAGCACGCCGGATACCGAGTTTTTTACGATAATGGGTTACTTCTTCTTCTTTGATCCGCAGCACCCAGGCTATCTGGCCATCCGAGTAGCCCATTTTCTTCAGGTCCAGAAGAAACTCACGCGGAAGATCTTCTGCCACATTGTAGCGCTGCAGTTGTTCTTCTATCTGAACCAGCCTGCGGATCTCACGCAGGAACCACGGGTCAATTTTGGTTAGCTTATGGACCGTTTTTGCCGGGACGCCCAGGCGCATGGCATCTTTTACCCTGTAAATGCGGTCGTCACTTACTTTTTCAAGTCGTTCTAAAATATCAGCGGTACGGATCCACTCCTTCATATCGGCACCCAGGCCCATGCGGTTATTCTCCTGCGATTGGCAGGCTTTCTGCATGGCCTCCAGGAAAGTACGGCCGATTGCCATTACTTCACCCACCGATTTCATCTGCAATCCCAGGGTGTGATCGGAACCATAAAATTTATCAAAATTCCATCTTGGCATTTTGACGATCACATAATCAAGGGTCGGCTCAAAGAAAGCAGAAGTTGTTTTGGTGATCTGATTTTTAAGCTCATCGAGATTGTACCCGATCGCAAGTTTAGCAGCGATCTTGGCAATCGGATATCCGGTTGCCTTACTTGCCAGTGCCGAAGATCTCGAAACCCGGGGATTAATTTCGATGACCAGTAGTTGTTCGGTAGCCGGATCCAGGGCAAACTGTACATTACATCCGCCGGCAAAATTGCCGAGAGAGCGCATCAGTTCGATGGCATCGTCCCGCATTTGCTGAAAAGCGGTGTCCGACAAGGTCATTGCCGGCGCAATGGTGATGCTGTCACCGGTGTGGATACCCATTGGGTCCAGGTTCTCAACCGTACAGATGATGGCGACATTATTGCCATTATCGCGGAGTAGTTCCAGCTCAAATTCTTTCCATCCCAATACGGCTTTGTCGATCAGGACCTCATGCGTCGGTGAAGCATCCAGTCCACGGCGCAATGCTTCATCAAAGTCCTCCGATTTCATGACAAAGCTTCCTCCGGTACCTCCCAAAGTATATGAAGGCCGTATGACCAGAGGAAACCCGATCTTTTGTGCAGCCTCTTTACCTTCCAGGAATGAATTGGCGATCATCGAAGGAGCTACTTCCTGACCCAGGCTAATGACATGTTTCCGAAATTCTTCCCGGTTCTCAGTCAACTCGATGGCGTTGATATCGACGCCAATCAGTCGCACGCCGTAATCCTTCCAGATCCCTAGCTGATCCGCTTCCTTCGCCAGATTGAGAGCTGTCTGTCCGCCCATGGTAGGCAACACCGCATCGATCTGACGTTCTTTCAGGATCTTCTCCAGGCTTTCAATGGTCAATGGCAAGAGGTACACGTGATCCGCCGTAACCGGATCGGTCATGATGGTAGCCGGATTCGAATTGATCAGGGTCACCTCAATGCCTTCTTCCCGTAAGGACCGGGAAGCTTGAGATCCGGAGTAATCAAACTCACAAGCTTGACCAATAATGATAGGGCCACTACCGATAATGAGTACCGACTTAATTGAGTTGTCTTTTGGCATGGTAAGCGAAAATTCGTGCAAATATAGGCACTGTGGCAGGTTAACCAAAACATGAATTTGGAAATTGGCTCACAGCATTGGTGAATGTAACCAGAATCAGGGCTCTCAATTTACCGGAAAGGAATCCATTCAAATCATGGATGACCTCAAAGGTAAGGTTTGTAAGACGAAGGAGCCAGTGATTCAGGTATTTTCAGGGCAGACGAACTTATGTCTTTACATCCAGGCAAGATGGCTGGATTCTACCCGGTAGAGCAGATAATTCATCAATCGCTGAGCAAGATCAAGGGGCAAATAAGGCACTTCAAGACTACCGGAGGCGGTGGAAATGGCTAAGGACGCTAATTGGTGTGATTGCTGATAAGGGCTCTGTTTTAGCCGGACAGCCTGAATTTTATAGAGAGGGATGAAATCTTCCTTGACTTCCCAGAAACCATGTTTGAGGTAAAGGGCAAAATCATTGAGGCCAATGCGCCAGCGCCGCACAACAATACCTGCCCACCACCATACCAAAGGAATCCAGATCAGGAACCACAGCCCGGGAAGTCCATCCTGCTGATAACCCAGCAAGCCCAGCAAAATACCGGGAAGGATCCCAAAATACAACCACAGCCTGCCACGATAATGACTACTGACCTGCACATAATCCATCGTCTCAAACCATTCCCGCGGAAATGTGGTGTCTCTTAATGCTTCCAGGGCTTCCCGGTAACAACCCGGTATTTGATTGGTTTTTTTAGCATTTTCCTGCTGGCTGCTGGCCTGATAAATACGCAACTCAAACAGTCTGAAGATTCGTTTGATGGGATTTTGTGACCACTGGATACGCTGGATCTTCTGCCGGTGGATGAACGACTGGTGCCGGGTAAATAATCCGGACTCCAACTGGATACCATCTCCGGCAATCCAGACTTTTTGCTGATAAAACCGGATCACTGTACGGATGAGGGTAATGACGAAAGTAATTAATAGCAGGAAAGGCAAGACCATGAGGAGGAAGATCACATAAGAAGCACTGGCTTGTCCGATCTGTCCCTGAACCCAACTGTACAGATCGAAGTTGATGAGTTCCTGAATATCATCCAGAAACCCGATGCCAAAACCGATGATCAGCAAGGCGGTCTGGATATGATTCTGGCTGACACCTATCTTAATCAGGTCGGCAACAGAGAGCCGGATAAGGGGGCGCAGATGGCCAAAATCTGGGGTTTGTTCCGACGGGGATCGTTTTTCGTCTGTTTCTTTCCCCTGCAGGGATTTCTTTTTCTGCAGCAGGAAGAATTTAATTTGTTCGGCAACGCCCTTATCCAGTGCATCGATAGCAATCTCCTTTTTCTTGGAACCTGCCGTGTCAATTTCCAGTTTGACCACCCCAAATAACTGGTGGATAATCTTCTGTTCGGTATTGATGGTTTGAATACGATCAAACGGCACGGTGATTTTTTTCCGCTCGATCAATCCCTTCTCAATGACCAGATCCGAATCGGTGACGTAATAATAATACCTGAAATAGGAGATCAACGATCCGATGACGGATACCAGAGAAATGCCGATACCAATGTATAGGTAAACCGGATCACCACTCTGACCAGTCGTACGGCCACGAACCACATAAATCAGCAGAATCGGCCAAAATGCGGAGAGGATCCGTCGGATGAATTCATACAGAATGACCAAAATGGCAAGCGGAGACTGGCGATGAGGTGTGCGAAGATCCAGAGATTCACTCTTCCTCATCCCGGGCGATTTTCCTGGTGATAAAGTCCCGGAGCTGGTGTGCCGTCTTTTCCGGCAGGCCCCCTATCTTCAAATCGGACGAGGAACCACCGGCCGTAAAGACCTCCAGGGTGCTCAGATCGAACATACGCTCGATCAATCCCTGGGAGACTTCGCTATGCTGGATACGATTAAAAGATATGGCAGTCCATTTCCGGAACAGCCACCCGGAGGTATAAACAAGGTCGTGCTGACGGACGGCATAGCCCTTATAAGCAAAATTTCGATAGGCTATGATGATCTGGGCACCGACAAATAGAAGGAATAAGGCGCCGGTCATCCCGATCCATTTTAATGCTAAACCATTGAAGGCAATATAAATGATCAATCCAACCAGCAGAACCGCATTAAACAGCAATACCCGGAGGATCATGATTTGCCGGTATTCCGGATGCAGTGGTTGATACTCCAGGAATTCCACCTTGGGTAGCTCATCGGGAGAAATGGTGGTATTGGAAAACATAAGGATATCCTTTACGCTAAAATAATTGCATCGACCTGCTTAATGAAGAAATCCGGATAATTATCGATAAATCGCAATTACATGGGGGGCACTTCTTCAATGGCTTTTATTTCACCATGGATCAGCGTCAATAAAGCAGCAGCCTCCTTCAATGAATGAATATGATCGCGGACCAGGATCAGATGCTGGGCAGATTGTTTGAGTGATAACTGGTGCTCAACACTGTATTTTGAAAGGTAATAAAGGGTTTTCTTGAAGAATTCCGTTTCGAAAAACAGGGACTGTTGATTGGAAGTAAAATAACAACGCAGCTTATTGGCTTTCAGGGATAACCGTTCAAATCCCAGTTTACGTGCAATCCAGCGTAGCCGCAGACCTTCAAACAATTCGAAGACCGGCTCGGGGACCGGACCAAAACGGTCATCCAGCATTTCCAGGAATACTGCGATCTCCTGTTCGGTTTCCAATTGGTCCAATTCAGTATATAGCCGGAGTCGCTCCTGCACATTACTCACATAGTCGTCCGGGATATGCATCTCCGTATCGGTTTCGATCTGGACATCACGGATATAGTTCTCCTGTTTGGCCAGTTCATCCTCGAAGAGGTCCTTGAATTCTTTTTCTTTTAATTCCTGGATAGCCTCATCCAGGATTTTCTGATACGTCTCGTAGCCGATATCTGAAATAAATCCGGATTGTTCTGCACCCAGCAGGTTACCGGCGCCGCGGATATCCAGATCCCGCATGGCAATGTCGAAGCCACTGCCCAGATCCGAAAATTCTTCGAGGGTCTGCAGTCGTTTCCGTGCATCGGAGGTCAGAACGGATAGTGGCGGGCAAAAGAGGTAACAGAACGCTTTGCGGTTGGAACGGCCCACCCGTCCACGCAGCTGGTGCAGATCACTCAGACCAAAGTGGTGCGCATTGTTGATGATAATGGTATTGGCATTGGGTATATCCAGACCGGTCTCGATGATATTGGTTGATACCAGAACATCGATCTCATGGTGAATGAATGCCATGAGGGTTTTTTCCAGCTGCTTGGGCTCCATTTGACCGTGAGCCATGCGGATATCCAGATCGGGACATAACTTCATTAGCATTGCCTGGATGTCGGCCAGGTTTTTGACCCGGTTGTGAACAAAAAACACCTGTCCGCCACGATTGACTTCATAATAAATGGACTCACGGATCAAATCATCATTAAATACGCGGCGTTCGGTGTGGATGGATTGCCGGTTGGGTGGTGGAGTACGGATAATGGACAGGTCCCGGGCTGCCATCAGGGAAAACTGCAGCGTACGGGGAATAGGCGTCGCGGTCAGTACAAGGGTATCCACATTAACCCGCAGATTGCGGATTTTTTCTTTGGCGGCAACGCCAAATTTTTGTTCTTCATCAATGACCAGCAAACCCAGGTCTTTGAAGACAATCTCCTTATTCAAAAGGCTATGGGTCCCGATGATGACTTCGATCTTTCCTTCATTGATCTTTTCGAAAATCTCCTTCTTTTCTTTGGAGCTTCGAAAGCGGTTCAGATATTCGATGGTAACGCCAAAATCCTTTAACCGTTCGGAGAAGGTGTTGAAATGTTGCAATGCCAGGATCGTCGTGGGTACGAGGATGGCCACTTGTTTTCCATCGGCTACTGCTTTGAATGCGGCCCGGATGGCGACTTCCGTTTTTCCAAATCCCACATCCCCGCAGATCAGCCGGTCCATAGGATAAGCCTTTTGCATGTCTTCTTTGACATCTATGGTAGACTGATATTGATCCGGGGTGTCTTCGTAGATGAAAGAAGCCTCCAGCTCAGTTTGGAGGTATCCATCCGGAGGGAAGGCATGTCCGGGCGCAGCCTTGCGCTTCGCGTACAGTTGGATCAGTTCTTTGGCGATATCTTTGATCTTGCGCTTGGTCTTGCGCTTGATGTTATTCCAGGCGTCCCCGCCGATACGCGATAGCTGGGGTTCAGTTCCTTCTTTACCAACGTATTTTGAGATTTTATGCAGCGCGTTGATGCTGACATAAAGGACATCGTTGTTTTTATAGATCAAGCGGACGGATTCCTGGGTCCGGTCATTGATGGTGATCTTTTCGAGCCCGGAATAACGGCCAATGCCATAGTCAATGTGGGTTACAAAATCGCCCGGCTCCAATTCCCGGAGCATGCGCAGCTTCAGCGCCTGTTCCTTGGAGAACCCTTTGCGAAGATTGTAGCGATGGTAACGTTCAAAGATCTGATGATCGGTAAAACACACCACTTTCTGGTCCCGGTCTATAAAGCCCTGATGGATCGCCTGGGTGATCGGGTGAAAAACGAAATTGGCATTCAGATCGGCAAAGATCCGGTAGAACCGCTCAATCTGTTTGGTGTTTTCAGTAAAGAGGAAGATCTCCATGCCTTCCCGCTCCAGTTTTTGCAATGCGCTTATCAGGAGGGAAAAGTTCTTGTTGAAGCTCGGTTGGGGATCGACCTGGATGGGTACGGACTGGATCACCCCAGCCATGGCGTCCGGTGACAAATAGATCTGGTGGTAATGGCCCACTGCTTCCATGATCTCATGTGGAAAAATAAAGGTGCGGTCCTGAAAAAGCTGGGTTGCTTCCACACCTTCGTCACCGGAACGATAAATCCTGGCGAATGCGCCGAGCTTTTCAAAGCAGAATTGCAAGCGGTCAACGAGGTATTCGGTATCCTGCAGCCAGATCACCGTATTTTCCTGGAGGACTTCCAGCAACGATACTTTTTGTTCCGGTGTGAACTGTGAGTTAAGGTTGGGAACCAGGCGCAAATGCTTCAGGGAACGTACCGACAACTGGGAAAGAGGATCAAAAATCCGGATGTTCTCAACCTCTTCATCAAAGAGTTCGATACGGTACGGATGCTCGTTTCCAAAAGAAAATATATCCACGATCCCTCCGCGTATCGAAAACTGGCCCGGCTCATAGACGAAGTCCGTTCTTTCAAACCCGTTGTTAACCAGGATCTCAATCAGAAAGTCCAGATCAATTTGATCGTTGACACTGAGGTCTATGCGGGACTTGCGGAGCAGATCCGGATGCACTACTTTTTCGAATAATGCCTCCGGGTAGGTTACGATCAGCTGACCGGATGATTCGGCAGCTATTTGATGCATGGTCTCGGACCTGGTAAGTACATTGGTCCGGTTGACATGTTCAAAATTCAATGGATATTTAAACGAGTCTGGGAAGAAATAAGTGGTTAATTCGGGGAGGAGGCTGGCCAGGTTATTCTGTACATAAGCGGCTTCTTCTTTATCGCGGGCTATATACAAATGATTCCAGTGCCGATTTTCCAGGGTAAGCGCTGAAAGGTAGAAGGCATCAACAGAGCCGACGATGCGGTGCAGATGCAGTCTTCCGGGAGAATTTTGATTCAGGAATTCCTGCAGACGCCGGACAATGGCGGTCTGCCGGTAGATATTCAGTAGCCGCTGCAGATTTTCCACGGGGGCAAAGGTACAAGAAGGGAATTAAATTTTCGAGGTGCCCTAAAATGGAAAAGGGTGCCTTAGCACCCTTCTCACTTCTTAAACCAACCAATCTATAAAAAGTCTCTTTTAGTCTTTCATGAATTTCTTGATCAACTTGTGTTGGCCATTTTCCAATTCCAGCACATAATAACCAGCTTGCAGTGCATCCACATCCAGGGCTTCCCCTTCGGTGATGTTCGTATGGATCACTACCTGACCAAGTACATCATATACTTTTGCAACAATCGTACCAAAAACGGGCTGATCGAAGCGCAGATTTAAAGTATTTCTTGCAGGGTTCGGGAATAATTGCACATCCAGTGGACGCTGAGCATCTGTAAAGTTGCCAGCAACACTTGAGCCCAGTACGATCAGGGTATAATCTTCGGTTTCACCCCAGCTTCCGTTCGCACAACTGCTTGATTCGATGGCGTTGTACTTCATCTGGATACGAACCCGGTGTTCTCCGGTAGTAGCCGAATTAGGAACGGTAAATGATCCGCTTGCCGCACTTGTGGACGGACTCTTCGAAAATACTTTCTCCCCGCTATCGGCGAAATCGCCATCCGCATTCCAGTCGACCCAGATAACCCAGCCTTCATTGTAGGAGCTGTTCACATATCCTGGTGTCAGAATAAATTGGATGTTCTGACCAATGGATGCCGAAGTACTCTGATCGAGGTAGTTACCATAACCGCCATCTTTGTTACTGGTATTGTTGATGGAACCCAGGACTACCGACTGGATGTATTCGTAGGTTACGTTACCTTTTGAACTGCAGTAGCTGATAGCGCAAGGTGCACAGGATGAACCGCCACAGTCAATACCGGTCTCATCACCATTCTTGATACCATCATTACAGGTCGGTGTTGGCGTAGAACAGGGTACACAGTCAGGACCACCACAGTCAACACCGGTCTCCTGACCATTTTTGATTCCGTCATTACAAGTTGGGCAAGCAGCACAGTTAGGACCACCGCAATCGATGCCTGTTTCTCCATTGTTCTGGATGCCGTCGTTACAGGTTTCTACCGGTCCGGATGCACCCTGGATGTTTACACTGTAATCTTCAACCTCACCATAGCTCAGGTTTGCGCATGCATTGCTTGGGTAAGAAGAATACTGCATCGATATCCGCATACGTGTAGTGCCATTTTGTGCATTTGTCGGAATTGAAATTGTTCCGGACAGCGTGCTGTTTTTTACGCCTGAGAATACCAGTTCTCCGCTATCGTTCCAGTCACCATCATGGTTAAAATCGATCCAGACACGGAAGGCTTCGCTGTAAGAGGAACCGGTAAAGCCAGGTGTCAAACTAATGCTATAGGAACCACCCGCCGATACGGCGGCTACATCACTGGTGAAATCAGAGTATTTCGAGCTGCCAGAAGTATTGTTAATTCCAGCAAAGGTTACCTGCTTGATGTATTCGTAAGTGATATTGCCACCCTGGGCAGAACAGTAGCTTACCGGGCAAGTGGGACAATTTGGTCCTCCACAGTCAATGCCTGTCTCCTGACCATTCTTGATGCCGTCGTTGCAGGTAGGGCATACCGGGCAGGTAGGTCCGCCGCAGTCGATACCGGTCTCCTGACCATTCTTAATACCGTCATTACAGGTCGGTACCGTGGCACAAGGAGCGCAGGAGCCGCCGCAGTCAATGCCGGTCTCGTCGCCATTTTTAATGCCGTCATTACAGGTAGGACAAGCGCCACAGGAACCTCCACAGTCGATACCGGTCTCGTCACCATTTTTAATGCCGTCATTACAGGTTGGGCATGCACCACAGGAACCGCCACAATCGATGCCGGTCTCGTCACCATTTTTGATGCCGTCGTTGCAGGTAGGGCATACCGGACAGGTAGGTCCGCCGCAGTCGACACCAGTCTCCTGACCATTTTTGATGCCGTCATTACAAGTTGGCGTTGCAACCTGGCCGGCGGCTACATCTATATTGTAATCTTCTACTTCTCCATAGTCCACATTGGTACATGAGGTAGCCAGATAATTCGAATACCGCATCGATACGCGCATTCTGGTTACACCGTCTGTAGCAGTGGAAGGAACCGTTACGGATCCTGACATGGCTCCGGAACTCTTGGCAGTGAACACCTGCTCACCACTGTCGTTGAAGTCACCATCCTGGTTCCAGTCGATCCAGACTTTGCAGGCTTCCATGTAAGCATTACCAGTGAATCCTGGGGTTACTTTGATCTGGTAGGAATTGTTTGTAGTTACATCTATTGTGGGTGAAGTGACATAGTCGTATCCTTCGGCACCTGAATTAAAGGTGGTACCTCCAAATACAACCTGCTTGATGTATTCGTAGCCGGTATTTCCGGTTACTGCACAATAGGAAACCCCGGTCTGACAAGGAGGACATGAAGCACCGCCACAATCGATGCCGGTCTCATCTCCATTCTTGATACCATCGGAGCACGTTGGTCCGGAGGTAGTTCCACAGGCACTTAAACAGGATGCGTTGGCAACCCGGTTACGGATTAAATTGCCAGGCAGAGGTCCAAAACCATTGGAAAAAGAGATGCCAACATTGCTTTTTAGGTGACAATAACTCATAATCGTTCCACCACCTGCGGAAGGTGTGGGGCCAGCAGTACAACCATTAGCAGGTTCTACCGGGGCACAATTATCGATCGGGCCGCCCGGCCAGGAACAGGAATGGGTGTGTGGAGAACCCATTACGTGACCCGTTTCATGCGTTACTACATTGACACTCCAGGAGTAGGTAGGAAAAGAAGGTACGGCTGTTGTCGTATTGGATACTTCACTGTAGGCAAAACGATAATCTGTGGAGCCGTATACTCCGCAAAGCGCATCAACATAGGCGATTCCTCCTCCGCCAGAGCTTGGCAGAACCGAGATCAGATGGGCGATATCGCCATTAAAGTTGTTTTTCCTCAGGTTAACAAAGGCATCCAGCGCACCACTGGTATTGCCGGATGGATAAGGATCCGCTGATGTCCATCCAAAGATCTCTGAAATCTGGACATCAATGGATTCATTGGCATACAGGGTTTTCATGCCATTAAAAATGCCTGAAAAATAGCTCGTAGCGGCACTGACGCTTCCGTGTTTGTTGACAAATTGCTGGTCAAACTCAAAATAGATCTTTACGCAATTTCCCGCACGGGTTTCCAGGGGCACATTCAGCGCCAATTTTTGCATTTGCTGCAGGTAGTCGTTGTCCCACTCTGGTTCTTTGGTGTCACAATTAAAAGAAAGCGGGT
This sequence comes from Lewinellaceae bacterium, assembly GCA_020636135.1. Lineage (NCBI taxonomy): Bacteria > Pseudomonadati > Bacteroidota > Saprospiria > Saprospirales > Lewinellaceae > Lewinellaceae bacterium. Next base: position 126,077 of record JACJYK010000003.1, on the reverse strand, counting down.
CCTTTAACTGGGACTCCATATAGATAATATAATTGTCCGGATCCGTGCTGCTGTAACGGCCAAGAACGATGTTTCCTTCCTGGGTGGTTGACAGGATACCCATGACCTCTCCATCCACGATGCTGATGGAAGCCAATGAGTTCGGATCATCCTTGATAACTCCCCGGTAGTATTTTCCCTTGGTGTAAGGAACCGGGTGGCCATTGGATTCACTGGTAAAAACCTCAAATCCGTCCGCGTAAATTTGTTGTTCAACCAGTTCCAGTTGTAGAATGCGATTCTCAAAAGGAACCGAGAGATCAAGTTTGTCACCCGGAGCAGCCACTATTTTTTCTAATTGGGCAGGCTTGATCTTAAGGGTAGTCGCCTGGTAAACCATTTTACTGATCTCGCTCGATCTTTTACCCTGAGCATCAACACTGAACAGGTCAGTTGCAGATACTGCAGGTAACCCCTGACTGCGCTCTTTCTGTACTTCCCGATACAACCGGTTTTGCCCGAATCCGATGGTAATAAAGCTCAGAAATAGTAGCAATGTTTTCATACACTTCATTAGTCTCAATTTAACTTGACAAAAAAATAAAATAAAATTGCCTTCTCGAGGCAATGCCCGAAAAATGTTCATGGTTAAAGTGAGCATCTTTGGAAAAATCCAAAAATCAGTAGAGAAGAAAAAAGCGTCTCGAATAGAGTGTAAAAATAGGAGTCTAATCCAGATAAATGGAATTTACCTCCATTATTTACACACAATTCAAAACGAAGGGGACGATTTTTTAGTATTCAAATTCCATGCCAGTGGAGGATATACTTTCAATCTAAGTATCTTGTGTCACATGAAATTGGGGCCAACTTATCCAGCTAAAGTGCTGCTCATTGGAGAGTATACGGTGTTGCAGGGTGGGGCTGCAATAGGGCTTCCGATTGTAAATTATTTCTCGGAATGGGATAAGGGTACCATGGCAGAGGCCCGGCCACTGCTGGCATTCCATCGCTATTTGCAGACATGTTGCCCGGAGATCCTGGATCTCGAACGCTGGTACGATGACTTGCAATCCGGGTATTTTTTACGCTCTTCTATTCCCGCCAGAGCGGGATTAGGCAGTTCCGGTAATCTGGTTGCTGCAGTTTATGACCGTTTTGCTTATCATGTTGAAAAGGATCAACACCGCCTCCAATCGATCCTGGCGCAAATGGAGAACTTTTTTCATGGCACCTCATCCGGGTTTGATCCATTGATTATTTTACGTGCCAAGCCGCTGGTCAAAAAAGCCAGTGGGATCGAAGTATTAGACAACCTGATACTGCCTGATATGCACCCCTGGATCATGGACTCACAATCACCACGGACAGCTCAACCCATTAACGTATTTAACCAGAAGCTAGAACAAGCAGAATTTCTGGGCCATCTGGCTCACGGAACGTCCATCGCCGACCAGTTGATTTGGCATCTGATCGAGCAGGAACACCAGCAGGCGTGGCAGGAATTAACTGCCTTGAGCCTTTGGCAACTGCAGTATCTGGACTTTCTCATCCCGGAATCGATAAGACAGAAATGGCGGGAAGGACTTGAAGGACAGAGATTCCTGATCAAATTATGTGGCGCCGGTGGCGGAGGGATGTTCCAGGTTTGGACAAAGGATCCCGAATGGCCGCAGGGATTGTCGGGATGGCCTCATGAATTACTCCGGTATTCATTCTAAGCCAAGTTATTCACTGCGGTATTGGTAGTAGATCAGATCAGGATACTTTTCAGTATAAAAACGAAGTTCATTTTGTGAAATTCGACGACCGTCGACATAGGCTACCACGCTAGCATCTTCAAATCCCAGTTCGCGGATCTCCCGTTTTAATTGATTAGCCTTGAAGTAGGTATCCGCTCCAAGTATGGTGTAATCATACATCGATTGGCCTGCTAATTGTTCAATGGTGAAACCCGGATAGGCGTCCAGGCGGTGATCGTAATACGGACGGGTGGCTTGCTGCACCAGGATCTTGTATTGCAATCCGGTGGCGAATGCATCAAAGGTACGGTAGGCGGTATCCTGGAAATGGGCAACAACGACCGGTTGCTGATAGATAAAATGAACGATCTCTTCAGGACTGGTATGCAGCCGGAATTCAATCCTGCGGTTAAGCCGCTGTCCGCTGGGATTGGGTAATAAATTGATTTCATTCAGCGCAACCGGGAAAGTGGATCCGCAGCCTTCGAGGAAAATCCGGTTTTCGGCGATGCCCGCTTGGGTGAAATAGTCTTTGATCTTTTCACTGCGCTTTATCGAAAAGAATGGATTGTATTCTTTGGTTTGCTGATTGTCAGAATGTCCGATGATATCTATGGTCCAGGCCGGATGTTGCTTGAGCAAAGTAACCAGCGTTTGGAGGTATTTCAGATTTACAGGTGTGAGCAGAACATCATCTGTGCCATAAGCCAGATACGGGACCTCAACGGTCAGGGCTGGTTTACCTCCCGGACCCGTAAATGCCGAATCCGAAGGCATCAACTGGTGAAACCATGCTACCTGATCCTGAATCATAGCCAGCTGAGCTGCTACCACCTCCTTGAAGTAGAAGAAATAGAGATCCATGCCGCCAACCGACTCTTTTCGATCGGACGCAAACACACCGGTCTTTCCTTCCGGGCCAATGGAAAATTGAAGGTCATTGGCCGCAGAATTGACCGGTAATCCGAGATTCACAGGTGCACTCCATGAATCTTCCAGACGGGAATACAGCACATCAAAGCCACCTATTGTCAGGTCAGGCCGGTTAGAACTGAAATACAAGACCTGACCATCATTGGTCAGGAAGGGCGTGATCTCGTCGGCCGGTGAATTAATGGAAGGTCCCAGGTTAAATGGAACGGACCAGGTGCCGTGATCCTTGCGTGAAGCATACAGATCGTAACCACCGTATCCTCCGGAACGTTTGCTGGAAAACAGTATCAATGAATCGTGATAGATATAGAGGTAATCGTCATCCCTGTTCAATTGCAACGGTGATTTCCATACCCCGCGGTGGATCTGTTGTGCTTGACTGAAAGTGTCAACCAGGACGGTTCGTTGGGCAGGCATTTGCTGTAAATAGATGGCTTCCTGTCCCTGATTGGCAAAACCATAGAGTACTTCGTCAGCCACTGTGTTCAGGGTAGCGTTAAATTCAAAGGGGCTGGACCAGCTCCCATTTTGGATTTCAATGCTCATCATGTCATATCCCTTTCCTGTTTCAGGAAAGCGCTGGGAAGAAAAATAGATGCGGTCAGAATAGTTTGGACTAAAGCGGGGTGCTATTTCATTGTATTGGGTATTGATCTGGGCAGGAAATACCTCCAGATATCCTAATTGGTCCTGATATTGAATCCGGACGCCATTGCCACAGACCCTGATAAGCTCTTTGACCTGTTCTTTTCTCGGGTCGGAATCTTTGGCGACGCGCAGGAAAGCTTTGAATTGCTGTACGGCAGGTTCAAACCGTAATTGCTGGTGATAGGTCTCTCCCAGCCAATAATAGAGATCGGCATCCGGAGCTTTCGTGGACTGGTAGGCCTGCGTAAAGAAATCCTGGGCTGTTTTTAACTGGTTCAGGCCATAATAACAGATGCCTTGTTTTAAAGCCAGGGCATAGGCATCGCCCTCCATATAACGCAGCATATCCAATGCATCCCGGTATTGACCGGAGGCCAGGTATTGATCGACCTGTTGCCATTTGGATTGTTGTGCAAATCCGGATGGGATGAACACCAGCATCCAAAGAGCGAGCAGGATCATCATAAAAGCTCCCTGTTTCAAGGGAGAATGGGAATAGCCAGCAGGCTTACTCATCAGATAGTTCTTTGTGGATCAAATGCTTCCAGATAGTCGGCTATCCTGCGCAGGAATGAACCTCCCAGATACCCGTCCACGACACGGTGATCGTAGGATAGGGATAAAAACATCATCTGGCGAATTCCAATGGCATCGCCCTGGGGAGTCTCGATCACTGCGGGTTTTTTACGTATGGCACCAGTGGCCAGGATTGCTACCTGGGGTTGGTTAATGATTGGAGTGCCCATGACATTACCAAATGTACCCACGTTCGTTAGGGTGAAGGTGCCGCCCTGGATTTCTTCCGGTTTGAGTTGGTTGTTCCGGGCACGGTCAGCCAGTGAGTTGACGGTTTTAGTCAAGCCAACCAGATTCAGATAATCCGCATTTTTAATCACCGGAACAATCAGGTTCCCATTAGGCAGTGCAGTGGCCATACCCAGGTTGATGTCTTTCTTAACCAGGATATTGTATCCTTCGACGGAAGCATTGATCCGTGGGAAGTCACGGATAGCCTGGATAACGGCTTCCATAAACAAAGGCGTAAAGGTTATTTTCTCCTGGTATTTTTTCTCAAAAGTGTCTTTAACACGGTCTCTCCAACGAACCAATTCCGTGACGTCGGCTTCTACAAATGAGGTGACATGTGCCGAGGTTTGTTTGCTCATGATCATATGATCGGCGATCAACCGGCGCATACGATCCATTTCGATGATCTCAACCTGTCCGTCAACTGCCGATGATTTGAAGGTTACAGGCTCACGGGGTGTTTCGCGGACAGGCTCCGGCACAGGTGGTGTATTGGAAGTACTTTCTGGTATGGCGGTCGTCACCGGTGCAGCGCTGGGCATATCCTGTGGTAGGTGCCCGCGCTGTGCGATGTAGTTCATCACGTCGTCCTTGGTTACTCTTCCGCCGGCGCCGCTGCCCGGGATAGCTTCCAGCTCTTGGCGGCTGATATTTTCCTGCGAAGCAATGTTGCGTACCAGCGGAGAATAGAATCGCTCCGTCTGACTGGGTCTTAGTTGTGATTCCAGGACTGGTGCCGGTGCCGTACTGTTGGACACGGATTGATGCACCGGATGGGCACCATTGGTCGGTTTTTCTTTTTCGGGAGCCAGTGCTGGTGAAGGCTTGGCAGGCGCTTCGCCTACCGGGGCTATGGTGGCTATCACCTTTCCCACTTCGACCACATCATTTTCATTGAACAGGATATTCTGAATGGTTCCGGCTACCGGAGAGGGTATTTCAGAGTCTACTTTGTCTGTGGCAATTTCCAAAATGGTCTCATCAAGCTCAACCTGATCACCAGGTTTTTTCAACCAGCGCAGGATGGTTGCCTCCATGATGCTTTCTCCCATTTTGGGCATGATCAGATCAACTGTTGGCATAGGACCAAGTTTTTACAAAATTAGCGAATTATAGACCCAATAAAAACTTTCGGAGCAGATTGAGGCTATAATAAGCGGCATACTCAATATTTAATAACCGGCTCTTTGTGAACAATATTTTCCTGGCATGCTGGCTTTTGGCATCTCCATAAGCAATCCAGATGGTGCCCACCGGTTTTTCCGGAGTTCCTCCATCCGGTCCGGCAATACCACTGATCGCAATACCCACATCGATGCCAGGCTGGGCAAGGATACCCTGCAACATTTCGAGGACGGTCTCACGGCTCACAGCACCGTGGTTTAGCAGTGTTTCCGGAGATACATTTAATAATGCTTCTTTGAAGGTATTGGAATAACTGACTATTCCGCCATTATAAAAAGCTGATGATCCGGGTATACCAGTGATCAGGTGACTTATATATCCGCCGGTGCAGCTCTCAGCCAGGCCCAGCGCTTTGTTCTGCATAAGCAACAACTGTCCCAATACTTCAGGAAGCGTTTCACCCTCGTATCCATAGACGTATTTTTTCACCAGCTGTTCCATTTCTGCCTTTAATTGTTCAAAACGGACATTTGGCAGATCGGCATCGCGGCAGGTTAACCTTAAGCGTACCCGACCGAGGTCCGGCAGGTAAGCAATCGAACAGCTCTCTGGCAATTGCTCTTCCCATTCATGAAGCAGGGAGGACAGGACAGTTTCTCCGGTACCAGCCGTCATCAGGGTGAAATTACGCAGAGAGGAAGGCCAGCGGGTCTTAAGCCTTGGGATAACCCGGTCGGTCCACAGATGCTTCATTTCATAAGGCACCCCCGGAAGGCTGATCAGTACTTTCTGATCATCCAGTTCCCACCACATCCCTGGCGCAGTTCCCAAATCATTTTCGAGGAGTTCTACCTGTTCCGGAAAGAAACACTGCTGGCGGTGCTCTTCCGTAAAGGGAATCTTTCGCGGAGCAAACAGGCTTTTTATCCTTTCTTCTGTAGCCTGGTGATAAAATAAGTCTACACCCAGAAAAGCAGCGATGGATTTTTTGGTCACATCATCCTTGGTGGGACCGAGCCCACCGGTCGTCACGATGACGTCAGCGGTTGGTTTGACCTGGTTGAGCATGGTAACAATGGCATCCAGATCGTCTGCAATGCTGTAAATGCCCCGGACCTGGTAGCCCTGGGCGCGACAGGACTGAGCAAGAAAATAGGTGTTGGTGTCCAGGGTTTGACCATTGAGGATCTCATCCCCGATACTGATGAGATAGCAATTCATTGGATTAGCCATTCTATTTCTTTAAAGCCAAAATGATGGACTGAATTATTGTAAACGATCTGCAGGCGACCATGTTCATCGATTCCAGTCACCTGACCACGGATGATTTGCCCGTCCGGGAGACGGAACGACCGGCTTTGATGGAGTCCCAGCAAGCAGTTCAAGTATGCTTCATCCAACCGCTCCAATTCACCGGCTTCCAGCACCGATAGCCAACGATTGAGGTTGGACAACAATTCCCGCATGACAGCTTCCAGGTCATGGTGCTCTCCGGTAAGCTCTTTTACCGAGGTGGCCCGGATCAGATTTCCAAATTGTTGCTGATTGATGTTGATCCCGATTCCAACGACAGCACTAAGGACAGCTGTCCCGCTGATGCTGGTCTGGATAAGTATTCCGGCTAATTTTCTCTCATGATACCAGATGTCATTCGGCCATTTAATGACCAAACCCTCCGGAAGTAAGGGTTTTAAGGTGTCCAGGACAGCTAGTGAGACCCATTTGCTGAGGTAAAATGTCTGCACCGGCAGTAGGGTAAATTCGGGAAAATAGATGACCGAACAGGCGATATTGAGTCCACCTTCATCCTGCCACGTGTTATTGGCCTGGCCGCGTCCCGCCGTTTGATGCCCGGCACGGATGACCGATCCCGACTTCACCTGTCGCTCTTTGGCCCAGGACAAAGCCAGATCCTGCGTGGAGGGCAGGGTTTCAAAGTAATGGATCTCCTGACCGATCAATGGATAAAAGTGACGAGACTCCGACAAAAATGGTAATTTTGTATTCGAACATAAATCTAGCATTCAATTTGAAAAGAAAAAGTGCAACCGCTCAACAGCAAGAGAGAACCGAAAGTCTACACCCTCTGATCATTGACAGCATACAATCCGTAAAAGGAAAAAAGATCCTCAAACTGGATCTCCGACAATTAGATGATGCCCAGGTTGACTTTTTCATTATATGTTCCGGAGACTCCACCACCCAGGTTAGAGCCATCTCCGATCGTATTGAAAAAAGGCTTAGAGAAGAAGCTGGCGAGCGGCCCTTGCATGTCGAGGGAACACGGGAAGGCCACTGGATCTTGCTGGATTACTTCAATACCATTGTTCATGTTTTTCATCCTGAAACCAGGTCCTATTACGACTTAGAATCTTTGTGGAGTGATGCTAAGTTTGAGCAATTTGAAACTTTGTAGATAAAAAACCGTTATTTTTCGAAAATCAGCAACGAATAATGGAGAATCCCGTTAATTATCGTAGCTCAAAATATAGTGCCTAGTACGCATGGAAGAAAATAATCAAGATAATAATAAGCGGAAAGACAACCGGTTCAATTTCAACACGTATTGGCTTTACGGAATCATCATCGTAATCTTATTGATTCTGAATTTGATCGGATTTTCCGGCAATAACGAAACCAAATACAATACCCAGGATCTTCACCGTATGATCGAGGCCGGTGATGTAGAGCGTATCGTGGTCATCAATGAACGATTGGCCAATGTGTACCTCAAGCGGAGTAAAATGGACAAATACCCGGATCTGAAAGACCGCTTCAGTACCATCAAAGGTCCACAGTTTACGATCGAAACAGGTCCCATCGAGTTATTTGCCAAAAGCATCGAAGACCTGAATGCCAAAGGAGGTTCCGAAGACCGCGTGCCGATTGAATACGAGACCAAGCAAGACTGGCTAACCCCGGTATTGGGATGGATCATACCCATCTTTTTGATCGTCATGATCTGGCTGTTCATCATGCGCCGGGTCAGTGGCGGCGGCGGAGGAGCCGGGGGCCAGATCTTTAACATCGGCAAATCCAAAGCGACCATCTTTGATAAGAACACCAAGGTAAACGTCACCTTTGAAGATGTTGCCGGGCTGGATGAAGCGAAGGAAGAGGTGATGGAAGTGGTAGATTTTCTAAAAAACCCAAAGAAATACACGGCACTGGGTGGCAAGATCCCTAAGGGAGTATTGCTGGTAGGCCCTCCCGGAACGGGTAAGACCCTGCTTGCCAAAGCAGTAGCCGGAGAAGCCGGAGTGCCCTTCTTCTCACTATCCGGTTCTGACTTCGTAGAGATGTTTGTAGGTGTGGGGGCTTCCAGGGTGCGTGACCTGTTTAAACAGGCCCGGGAGAAGGCACCCTGTATCGTATTCATCGATGAGATCGATGCGATAGGCCGGGCGCGTGGGCGCAACACATTCCAGGGTGGCAATGATGAACGTGAAAACACGCTCAATCAGCTGCTGGTGGAAATGGACGGTTTCAGCACCGACAAGGGGGTTATTCTGATGGCCGCTACCAACCGGCCGGATGTTTTGGACAATGCTTTATTGCGTCCAGGACGTTTTGACCGTCAGATCGCCATCGACCTGCCAGACCTCAAGGGTCGCGAGGCCATTTTTAAGGTACACCTGAAAAACATCAAAATATCCAATGATGTAGATCCCTACATCCTTTCGGAAATGACACCCGGTTTCGCCGGAGCAGATATCATGAACGTGTGTAATGAAGCCGCACTGATTGCCGCCAGAAGGAATAAGAATGCCGTTGATCTGGATGACTTCAATGCTGCTCTGGACCGCGTCATTGGTGGTTTGGAAAAGAAGAACAAACTGATCTCTCCGGAAGAAAAGGAGATCATCGCCTATCACGAAGCCGGACACGCTGTTTGTGGATGGTTTTTGGAACATGCCTCCCCTCTGGTAAAGGTGACCATTGTTCCGCGTGGTGTCGGCACACTTGGTTATGCCCAATACCTGCCAAAAGAGGAATACATCGTGCGTACTGAGCAACTGCTGGACCGCATGTGTATGACATTCGGAGGGCGGGCTGCCGAGAAAGTGGTCTTTGGAAAGATCTCAACCGGTGCCCAGAGTGACCTGGACCAGGTTACCAAAATGGCTTACAGCATGGTATCGGTCTATGGTATGGATGAGGAGGTCGGTAATGTATCTTTTTATAGCCTTGCGCAGGATCAGTTTCAGAAGCCATACTCTGACGATACGGCGAAATTGATTGACGAGCAGGTACGCGAGCTGGTGCAGTCTCAATACCGTCGCGCAATTGCTTTGTTGACCGATAAAAGGGACGAGCTGGAAAAACTGGCCCGCACGCTGCTTGAGAGGGAAGTCATCCTGAAAAGCGATGTGGAAAAAATGATCGGCCCGCGTCCTTATGAAGAGAAAAAGCCCTACGAAGGCCACGCTGAAGAAACGGCACACGGCGGCAAAGCCGAAGAAGAGGTTACTGCGGGCTAAGTTCCCTGAGCTATTGTAACGGCAGAGACCTTCACTTTCGGACAGGTGAGGAGTAGTTTGGCACATGCCTCTATGGTGGCTCCAGTGGTCATCACATCATCAACCAATAAGAGGTGTTTCCCGGCAAGATCTTCCTGATTTTGGAGTCTGAATGCAGCGTTTAGCGCTTGTAGCCGGTCTAAACGTTTGCGCTTGGTCTGGGTACCGGTCCAGCGACGGCGGACAAGATGTTTCTCACTTACGGGAGCATTCAGTTGCGAAGAGAGACGCTGTGCAATGATTTCAGATTGATTGTATCCGCGGATGAGTCTTCTGCGCCAATGAAGAGGCACCGGGATAATGAAATCGACCGGTGGCAGGAATTCACACTCCTTAAGTCGCTGACCCAGCCAGTCACCGGTGAGTTGCCCCAGATCTTTACGACCGTGGTATTTCAGGCGCTGAATGATCTGCTGACCGATTCCATTTTTCTCATAATACATCAGGGCCATGCCAAAGGTCAGAGGTATCCTTCCGGCAAAATGATCGGTAAATTCATTATCCGGGAATTTTTCCTGGTTGGTAAATGGCATACGGTATAAACAATGAACACAGAAAGGATGTAATTGGGCTGCAGTACGCGCACCACATCCGATGCATACCGGCGGATAAAGCAGGTGGAGAATTGATTCCTTAAGTATGCGTAACCACAACATGTGCGGGTAGTTTGGATGAGTTATTCGACGGTCACTTCATCGAGGTAGATCCACGATCCACCGGATTTTTTACATACGTTTGGATTGATCATGCGAATGTACAGGTAGCGGGCGGTGGTATTAAATACCGATGTGCTGTATTCCTTCCGGCCTGTTCCCGGGGTACTTGTTACCGGAGCAAGTTTCTTAAATCCCTGGTAGTCCCATCCGTTATTCGATACCTCCAGGCGTACTTCCTGAGGAGCTTTGGCACAGATATCTTCATTCTGGAGAAAGCCGATACGTACCTTTTTGATCTTCACCGGCTTCCCAAAATCGATAACCAGTTCGGCATCCTTGGTTTTAAACCCGACCCATTGGGGATCATCTTCAGTATCTCCCGAGGCGGTGATTCCATCGGTAATCAGCGCCAGGCCATCGCCCTGGGCTACCCGGTCAGGAGGGCTGTCCCATTGGACCTGAGAGAAAAACTGATCTTCCCGGATATTAAATGTTGCTGTTTCACTGGGCCATATTCCGGGAGCGAAAGCTTTTACCGCCAGCTTACCGCCATCCCGGACGATGAATGGTCTCTTGTATGGTTTCGACTGGGTTGTAGGTTCAGTACCATCAAGGGTATAAAAAAGCTGTCCGCGCTCATCGGCGCAGGTAAGCGTAACCCGTGAAGGTCCGTTATCACGGTCACGGGTGACCTGGATGGTTGGTTTGGGGAGGTAGCCCTGAACGTTCTCAATCTTAAGTACATAAATGCCTTCCTTATTGAGAACCTGGGGCTGAATGATCGGAACGTTGACCAGGAATACGGAGTCTCTTTGTGAAAAAGACAATTCCTGCCCGGTTTCCAGTAAGGTAACCCGGGTGGAATCGGTTGGCACGACCTGGTTCAGGTCCCAATAATTTTTCGGCCATTCAGGTGTAATGGCGTAAAGCGTATTCCCTTTGGTCGTAAAGAAGAAAGCTTTCCTGCGAAAGCGGTCATTTTCCGGAAAGCACTCTTTTAAAATGTAGTCACTGCTCAGATAGCGTTGATCGGATTGGGGAGCTGGCGAGCCTGGTGTCCATTGTGCTGTCCTGCGCCAGGGACGCGTCCCGTAAATGGATTCACCGTTCAGGTTGAGCCAGGAACCCAGGCCACTGAGACGGTCCTGCATGATTACCGGAATTTTTCCATCAGCACGCGGACCAATGTCCAATAACAGATTGCCGCCTTTGGATACGATGTCGGCTAATAGCAAGATCAAATTTTGCGTGGTGGCATAATCTTCGAGATCTTCATTGCTGTTGTAACCGAATGAAATCCCGATACCGCGGCATTCTTCCCAGGGATGGTCGGAATGCATGCCGGATTCGTATTCGGAGGTATAATAACCTCCATGATGCTGCCGGGTCCCTTTCCCCCAGCGGTCGTTGACAACAACCCGGTCCTTCACCGGTGATTCGTTGTACAACCAGGCCAGCATGTCAGGAGTTTTCCAGGTTTCGGCACTCTGTTCCCAGTCCCCATCACCCCACAGGATATCCGGTTCATAGCGGGTGACCAGATCCTTGATCTGGGGCATCATGTGTTCATCAACGTATTTGGACAAATTTCCGGCTTTATACCAGGGGTGAAACCATTCATACAATGAATAATAGATGCCGAACTTCAGATCACTTTTGCGGGTGGCATCCCTTAAAGCTCCCAGCAGGTCCCGTTGGGCACCTACTTCCTGGCTGTTCCAGGGAAATCCCCGGTCATCGGCCTGGTCACTTGGCCACAGGGTGTATCCGTCATGATGTTTCGATGTTACCACCAGATACCGGGCACCGGCTTTTTCAAAGAGTTTGACCCAGTCTTCGGGATTGTAATTCTCTGCTTTGAACTGGGCTGCCAGGTCATAATACGTTTTGTTTCCGTATTTCTGCCGGTGGTATTTATAGATCTCATCTCCCTGGTACTGGCCATTACCATAAAGGGTTTTGGTCTCCAGCCAGTATTGATACCATTCGGCATACACGCCCTTAGGCGCCCAGGCGGGTACGGAATAAGTTCCCCAATGGATGAAAATGCCCAGTTTGGCATCCTCAAACCAGGATGGTACGGGTCGTTGATCCAGGGATGACCATTCCGGCGTGTACGGGGTTTGGGCAGTCAGAAAGGAGGTCAAAAAAAAGCCTGTTAAAAGAAGGCTGTATGAAAATTTCATAGATATCACTTCCGTGCAAAATTATCAATTACTTGAGGAGATAAACAATTCATCTTTAATATGTCTTCTCCGGTGTTACGCATTGCATAACCTAAACAACGGGATTTACCTTGCTGATTGTGTGCTCTACCGGGAGTTGAGATGGCCTTTAATCAAACAAATGTTTACTTTTGTGAGCTAATATCCTGTATGATTTATGAATTTGATCGATGAAGTAAACGCATTGATTCAGGAAGCTGGTGAAGCCGAAATCATGGATGCGGAAGCACTGGAAGAATACCGTAAGCGTTTTCTTGGGACTAAAAACATCCTTAAGGGCTACTTCGCCAAGATGAAAGATGTGGAACCGGAAAGCCGTAAAGCATTCGGTCAATTATTGAACGAAGTAAAAAATCAGGCCGAATCCCGGTATTCCGAAGTACAAACACTGATACGGCAGGCTACGCGTGTCCAGCATCAGCTTGACCTTACTGCGCCGGCGACACCGATGGCTGCAGGTGCGCGTCACCCGATCTCATTGATCCTGAACCGCATTGTAGACATCTTTGCCAGGATCGGGTTTATCGTGGTGGAGGACCGTGAGATCGAGGACGACTGGCATAATTTCACAGCCATGAACACGCCCGACGATCATCCGGCGCGGGATATGCAGGATACCTTTTACCTTAAAGACAGCAGCACCTATCTTTTACGTACGCACACATCGTCCGTTCAGGCCAGGGTTATGACACAGCGCAAACCTCCGATCCGGATTATAGCCCCGGGACGGGTATATCGCAATGAAACCATCTCTGCCCGGTCTCATTGCCAGTTTCACCAGGTTGAAGGGCTTTACGTTGATAAAGGTGTTTCATTCCGGGACATGAAACAGACATTATACTATTTTGCCCGGGAGCTCTATGGTCCGGAAACGCGAATCCGTCTGAGGCCTTCTTACTTCCCTTTTACCGAGCCCAGCGCAGAAATGGATGTCTATTGGGGCTTAAAAGATGAGACCGATTACCGCATCACCAAAGGTACCGGGTGGCTGGAGATATTGGGTTGTGGTATGGTGGACCCGGCCGTGCTGGAAAATTGTGGTATCGATCCCAATGTTTATTCGGGCTTTGCATTCGGTATGGGTATCGAAAGACAGGGCATGCAGAAGTACCGGATCAATGATATCCGCCAATATTTTGAAAATGACATGCGCTTCCTGGCGCATTTTGGTTCAGCATTCTAATTATGAAGGTCAGTTTGCCGAAAGGCACCCGCGATTTCCTTCCGGCTCAGGCCCGGAAAAGGAAATATCTATTTTCCCAGATTGAACAGGTCTTCCAGTGCTTTGGATATGTGCCCATCGAGACACCGGTACTGGAAAACTTATCCACCCTGATGGGCAAGTACGGTGAGGAGGGTGACAATCTGTTGTTTAAGGTTTTGAACAACGGAGATTTCCTCGCTAAGGCCGATGAGAAGGCCTTATCCGGGCGGGACTCCGGGCGGTTATTACCCGATATTGCCAAGCGGGGTTTGCGCTATGATCTGACGGTGCCCTTTGCCCGTTTTGTGGTCATGCATCAGCACGAATTGTATTTTCCGTTCAAGCGGTACCAGATCCAGCCGGTATGGCGTGCCGATCGCCCTCAGCGAGGCCGCTATCAGGAATTTTATCAGTGTGATGTCGACGTGGTTGGTTCAGAATCCCTGATGTATGAAGCCGAGTTGATCCAGATATATGATACCGTATTTCACAATTTGGGGATCCCGGTGGAGATCCGGGTGAACAACCGTAAGATCCTGGCTGGGATCGCAGAAGCTGCCGGAGTACCGGATAAGCTCACTGAGATGACCGTCGCCATCGATAAATTAGACAAGATCGGAGCCAATGGAGTCCTGGAAGAAATGGTACGCAAAGGTATCCCGGAGGGTAATGCTTTACAGATATTGAACACCATCCAACTGGAATGGAATGATCTGGCAGACGTGTTGAAAGGTACCGTTTCGGGGGTCAAAGGAGTAGCGGAACTGGCAGAAGTGTGGAGTTATCTGGATGGAATTGCTCTGCATAACCGACTGACAAAAGATTTCCGGCTTGCCCGGGGCCTGAACTATTACACGGGGTGCATTTTTGAGATTGCCCTGGATACCGATCAGGTCCAGATGGGAAGTTTAGGCGGCGGTGGCCGCTATGCCGAGCTTACCGGCGTCTTTGGATTGGATAATATGCCAGGTGTGGGCATCAGTTTTGGCGCAGAACGTATCTATGATGTCTTGGACGAACTTCAATTGTGGCCGAAAGACCTGGACCGGCAGCTGGATATATTGGTTTTAGCTATGGATGAGGCCTGTCACCAGGCAGCATTTAAGTTGGTGAGCGATCTGCGGTCTGCCCAGCTGCGGGCTGACCTTTATCCACAACCAGACAAGTTTAAAAAGCAGATGAAATATGCCGATGCGCTCGGTGTTCATTGGGTAGCCATCATTGGGCCGGAAGAGCTTCAGGCCCGGGAAGTGATGCTTAAGAATATGATTACCGGTGATCAGAACCGTATCTCCATCGGTGATGTGGTTAATAAAATTCAATAGCGCATGGAGCTTTTATCCATTCAGGATACACAGAAAGCTTTCCAAAATGGAACCATCAGATGTACCGATCAGGTTCAATCCTGTCTGCAAAGGATCGAGGCTACGAGTCAATATAATCTGTACATTGAAATTGCATCCGATGCGGCTCTGAAGCGGGCGGCGGAGCTGGATGAGAGACGCCGGAACGGGCAGTCATGTGGACGGTTGGCTGGCGTTGTCTTCAGTATTAAGGATGTCCTGTGCTGGCAAGGCCATGCCACCACGGCATCGTCAAAGATCCTGCAGGGATTCAAGGCACCTTATACTGCTACCGTGGTGCAGCGACTGCTGGATGAGGATGCGATTCTGATCGGGCGGGTACATTGTGATGAATTTGCCATGGGCAGCAGCAACGAAAATTCGTGTTATGGTCCGGCGTTAAATCCCATCGATTCTGACTACGTACCAGGAGGGTCCTCCGGAGCATCTGCCAGTGCAGTGGCTTTGCAGACGTGTCATTTCTCGATCGGATCAGATACAGGTGGTTCTGTAAGGCAGCCGGCAGCATTTTGCGGAGTGCATGGATTTAAGCCTACCTATGGCAGACATTCCCGTTTTGGATTGATTGCCTATGCCTCTTCATTCGATCAGGTCGGATACCTGGTCCGGCACGTGGCTGATTTGCCTCTGCTTTTTGAGATCAGTGCCGGGAAGGATGATCATGACGCCACCTCAGTGGATGTGCCTTTTCATTGGGACCCGGACAGTGGAGGTGCGGCAAAAAAGATAGCCTACCTGGAAGTGCCTCCGGGAATGATGGACCCGGAAGTGGAGCTTGCTTACAACCAGCTTATTGACTCCATGAAAGAGTCGGGTATGGATCTGCAAAGCTGGTCTTTGTCCCTGGAGTCCTTTCTCGTCCCTACCTACTATATTCTTACGACAGCCGAAGCTTCCTCGAATCTGAGCCGGTATGATGGCATACGTTATGGTATGAGCGCTCCGGGAAATGATGTAGAAGCGATCCTTTCCAATACCCGGACCCGGGGTTTTGGCAAAGAAGTCAAGCGCAGGCTGATGATGGGTACCTATGTGTTAAGCTCCGGCTACTACGAAGCTTACTACCGCAAAGCACAGAAGGTGAGAGGGATGATCATCCGGGAGATGGAGTCCTTATTTAAGGAATCTGAAGCTCTGATTCTTCCGGTCTCTCCGGTATTGCCCTGGCGTGTGGGCGCCAAGCTGGATGACCCGGTGGCGGTGTACTACGCAGATATTTTCACAGTACTGGCGAACCTTACCGGGCAGCCCGGAATAAGCCTTGCTTTACAAGGTTCAGCGGGAGCCTTTCCCCGGGCGATTCAGATAATTGGTCCAAGATTTGCAGATGATATGCTGTTTAAAACTGGACTGAAGATTACACAATTGTTTTGAAGGCAAAACGTTAAATGTGATATTTATTTGAATTAATGGAATGGCAGGCGTACCTTTGCTGTTCGTTTCAAATAATATTACACTTTTGTGTAATATGAAGATTCTGATTGTTAATGCGCTTAAATTGTAGCATTAAACAGGATGAATCGGTTTATTTTGTTTTTGAATCCTATGAATATGAAAGTATTTTCAAAATACTTGATATCCCTAATCTTTGTCTTTATCCTGGGATTGACGGACCTGATGGCGGCTATCCCATACAATAATGAAGCGGAACTGGATCGCGAACTGATCCAGACCCGACTGGAATCGATCCAAACCCTGGTCGATGCCGATAAAGCTGATATGATCCTGCCCTTTCTCCAGCAATACCTGCTTAAATACCCTGCTTATACACAAATGTTGATCGGACGGCGGGTGCTGTATTTTCCCATTTTTGAGAAAGAACTGGCTGCAAATGACCTCCCTCTGGACCTCAAATACATGACCATCATTGAGTCTTCGCTGCGACCGGATGCCCGTTCACGGGCAGGCGCGATCGGGCTGTGGCAATTCATGCCCGGCACCGCAAAACTCAACGGGTTAAAGATCAACCAGCTGGTTGATGAACGCAAAGATCCGATCCGCTCTACGGAAGCTGCAGCAAAACAAATCAAACACCTGTTCGACTATTATCAGGACTGGCAATTGGTTCTGGCGGCCTATAATTGTGGTCCCGGAAACGTAAACAAAGCGATCAAGCGCGCTAACAGCGTCAATTACTGGGATATCCGTCCCTATTTGCCTCAAGAGACCCAGGACTATGTTCCCAAGTTTCTGGCCGCTACGTATCTGTTTAAATTCTATTCACTGCACGAACTGATGCCTCAGTTTCCGGATCTCGATTTACAGATTACCGGAACAGTCAATGTCCATGATCAACTGACTTTTAGTCAGCTGAAAGACTGGACCAATCTGGACATCAACGTCATCCGCACATTGAATCCGGGTTTTCGTAAAGACCTGATTCCCGCCAATTACGATGGGTATCAGATTATTTTGCCTAAACGGGTCATTCCCCTGGTTGATGACAAGTTAGGTGGTACCGACAAGGCGGAGAAGTCCGAAGAAAGCAGCTTTTACAAAGAAAGCAATTACAAGGAAGTAGAGTTTCAGGCCTTAAAGGGTGATGACCTCACCGATATTGCTTCTCACTTTGAGATCAATGATTACAACATCCGCTACTGGAACGAGCTACCTACCAACACCATTGAAAAAGACCAGACACTGATCATATACATTCTGCAACATCCGGAACAGGAGGTGAGGTTACCTTACCGCATCAACCGGACAATAGCAGTTATGAGTGTCATTCCGACACGGGATCTCAGTGTTAATGCATCGCTGACAAATAACCTGGTTCACGCCATCAATCAATCACAGACTGCCGTCGTAATACCTGCAGTCTCCAAAGACGTATTCCGCACGAAATATGTGGTTCAAAAAGGGGAATCCCTACTGCAGATCATCCAGCGTTTCCCACAGCTTTCACTTGCCAAATTGATGGAAATCAATCATTTGACATCCTTTGATCAGGTTCAGCCGGGAAGTGCTCTGCTGATCGAATAGTTTTCAGGCTTTCAGATCTTAATTACCTTTTTTAGTATCATCGAGCTTACGCTTGACGGACTCGATTTTTTGACGCTGTGATTCGATTTCAGCCTGTTTTGCCTCCTGCTCCTTCACGTTTTGACGGATATCCTCTTCTGCCTTGGCAATTTTTGCTTTCGCAGCTTCGATATCCTTGTAGTAACCTTCATTGCGTGACTGCAGTTGTTTCAGGTCTTTTTCCAGCTTGGACAAGGAATCCTCTTCATTACCCAGTTCGGTGTTGATCTTTTCGACTTCAGCTTCGTGCGCGAAAGAAGACATCAGTCCTTCAAGCGCCTGAAAAGATTCCGGATTGGAAGATGGATTGATGAATCCGGTACCTCCATCCACCCAGGTAGAGACCGTTACGTACTTGCCCGTAGATTCAATCGTGGTATACAGGTCTATGGGCGTAGAAGGGCTAATTGCAGAGATATTGGCATTATCCGCCATCCATTCTTTCGATTTGCGGTCTTTCTTGATGGATTTGGTGTATTGCTTCATAAAATTGCGCCACCATTGTTCCACCTGTTTTTCATCAACATCGTAAATGTCAATGGATGCAGCGACCTGTACCCCTTTGCTCATTACTTTATCGGTGGACATGACATCCTGACCACGAAGGATAAAGGTTCCTGCGAGCAGTATCAGCGAGAAGATCATTTTAGTTTTCATCTGGAGATTCGTTTATTCAAAGTAATTAATGCGTTCAGCTTTGTAAAAGTTCTTGATTTTTGGACGGCGAACCGTAAATTTCGTCACGTCCCCAAGTAAGTTAATCAATCCCGGTCACATCTTGAATTTCCAATCCTGACCTTGGTCGATAAATCCGGACAAGTCATAGAAAATGTGCAAATCGCAAACGGTTACCTTGTATTTTCAGCTTGTTCACAAATTCGACAGGCATGAATATCCTTGAGTTACAGGGAGTAAGCAAATCATTTGGAGACTTTCGCGCAGTCAATAAAGTTGACTTGCAGATTCCTAAAGGAATAATTTTCGGCTTGCTTGGCCCAAACGGGGCTGGTAAAACGACCATGATCCGTATGATAACCGGGATTACCGGCCCGGATGAAGGCCGCATCCTGATTGACGGGAACCCCATTCACGAAGATCACATCCGGGACATAGGCTATATGCCGGAAGAACGCGGCCTGTATAAAAAAATGAAGGTCGGGGACCAGCTTATTTACCTCGCCAGGCTGAAAGGGATGTCCCGGAAAGAAGCCAAAGACCGCATCAAAAGCTGGATGGAACGCTTTCAGATCTCAGACTGGTGGGATAAGAAGATTGAGGAGTTATCGAAAGGAATGCAGCAAAAAGTGCAGTTCATTGCTACGGTATTGCACGATCCCAAATTGCTGATCCTTGATGAGCCCTTTTCAGGGCTGGACCCCATTAACACCAACCTGATCAAGGATGAAATTCACCGGATGAATGCGGCCGGGACGTCGGTCATCTTTTCAACCCACCGGATGGAGCAGGTCGAAGAGATCTGTGAGCAAATCACCCTGGTGAACAAGGGAAGGTTGATCCTGACCGGCTCCATGAAGGACTTAAAGGACCAGTTCAAGAAAAACATATACAAAGTGGTTTTTGACGGCACGATGCCTGGTGTCGTTCCGGCTAAATACGAGATCCTTGACGAACAGCGGGACTGGATCAAAGTAAAATTACAACCGGAGCAGGATTCCAATGCCCTATTGTCCCAATTCATGCAGGCAGGATGCCAGATCCGGCTATTCCAGGAAGTTCTTCCCACACTAAATGAAATTTTTATCGAACAGGTAGGCGAGGCCAATCGGCAATCGGTACAATAAATTTTTGATCCATGAATTTTCAAAAGATCGGGCTCATCATACGCCGGGAGTATGTCACACGGGTTATGAAGAAATCCTTTATTTTAATGACCTTGCTGACCCCCGTGTTATTCCTGCTTTTCATCGTGGTGGCTTCACTCATCTTTGCTTATGAAGGTGACGAGCAGAAAATAATCGCTGTGGTCGACGAGTCGGAATTGCTGAACAAAGCCATTCCGGACGCTAAAAATATCTATTTCAAATTTCCGGATGAATCCCTTGATCAGCTTAAGGCGGAAGTGCAGGATGGTAAATACGATGGAGTATTGGTATTGCCACCCATCCAGGTATCGAATAAGGAATATGTGCCGCAATATTTTTCCGATAAACGTTTGCCATTGACCCTGGATGAGACTGTGAAAGACATCGTGAAGGGTAAGGTCAGGGACTTCAAACTCAAAGCAATGGGTATTACCGCCGAAGAGATGGACCGGCTGGATACCAGAATCCAGATTAAACCTCAGTCGATCACCGATAACGGAGAAAACACCAGTGCCTACAGCAATATTATCGGAGCAGCGTTGGGTTATATCATGACCATCCTGATGTTTATGATCACCATAGTTTACGGGTCATTTGTGATGCGCGGTGTTTTTGAAGAAAAGGTCAACCGGATCAATGAGTTGATTATTTCTTCGGTCAAACCAATGGAACTGATGCTTGGCAAGATCATCGGAATCGGTGGTGTCGGGCTTACCCAATTTGGTATCTGGGCTATATTGATGCCGATCGTGGTCATGATCGGACAACTTCTGGTGCCCGGAGCGGTGCAGAATCCCCCACAGATGAATCCGGAAATGATGAACCAGATCTCTGAATTCGACTTTGGAATGGTCATCAATGAAATCTCAAACCAAAACTGGCTGCTGATCCTGCCCACGCTGATCCTTTATTTTATCGGCGGCTATCTGTTGTATGCTTCCCTTTTCGCTGCCATTGGCTCGGCACTCGGCGATGACATGAATGAAGGCCAGTCACTGACCCTTCCGGTCATGCTGCCGGTGATCTTATCTTTTTACATCGCTATGAGTATCCTGCGTTCTCCGGATAGCAGCCTGGCTTTCTGGACCTCCCTGATTCCTTTCTTTTCGCCGATCGTCATGCCCGCCAGGCTGGCATTCAATCCTCCGGTCTGGCAGATTGGACTTTCCCTGATCCTGTTGTTTTTGGGTGTACTGGCCAGTATCTGGGTAGCAGCACGTATCTACCGGGTAGGTATCCTGATGTATGGGAAAAAGGCCAATTTTAAAGAGTTGTGGAAGTGGATCAGCTATCGTGGCTAGGATAAGTTGATAATTTTAACTCTTATTTATATTTAGATTAAATCTAATTAACTATTTTTGACTTAGTGAAAAACCTAAGTATTATGTTTGTTGCCATCAATTACATCACTTGTCAGGAAGAATACAAACCCAGATTTGAATCGCTTTTTTTGACCAGGGCACATGCGATTGACCGGATGCCGGGATTTTTAAACATGCAGGTGCTTAAACCCGTGGACCAAACTGCCGATTACCTGATTGTTAGCCATTGGGAGAGTGAAGAGTCCTTCAAAGACTGGACAGGCTCGGCAGAATTCAGGGAAGGGCATCAACGGGGTTTTAAGGATTTGGATGAAGCCAGAGCAGCCGGCAAAGAACCTCCCATGAAAAGCTCTTTCCAGACGTATCAAGTACTTACCGTATGACCGGAAAGCACAATTATAAAACCTGGTTGAAGCGTTTTGGTGTGGCCGGGTTTTTATTTTTTCTCATCAAAGGCCTGGTGTGGCTGGCGATATTTTTTGGGCTGGGAAAGCTGTTGAGCTAGAATTCATGAATGAGCAGGATCAGAATTTAGTGTCGCCAAACTGAGGAGAATTCCGGAAATGTTATCTTAAGTCCCGATATTTCCGGATATGTCTGCATTTATTGATTTCACCGAAATAGTGCGTGAGGCCTGGTTGGCTTATGATAACTCCCGGCAAATCGTAAGGATTACCGACATCAGTGCCAAAGTATCGACCAACCACGTTTATCGCATTCAATTTTCCGACCACAGCATCATCATTGCCAAACTTTCTTATTTCGGCAAGTATGAGCATTTTGTGGAAGATCATACCATTATCAATGCTCTTTCCAATAACCTGCCGGCGCCATTTGAAAACCTTCTCGCCCGGTCGTTGATGAAAGGGAATCAACTGTTTGTCTACCGGCATGAAGATGCATTCCTGGATGTTTGGGTCGTATTTTACCGGCCGATCAAAATTAAAAAACGATTGCCCCGGCGCCTGAACACCGGGCAAATAGAAGCACTGGGAGAGCAAATGGCTTTATTCCACAAAGCGTGCCATCAGATCAGGCACACCTTGCCCAGATCCTCCAAAACGCTGGCATGGGACATCAACCATTTGCTCAACACGCTGAATACCGAAATGGGTGGTTATGAGCATCGTATGCAGCACGATACCATCCGCAGACAATGCGACTTGTTCTTTAAGCATTGTGCTGAGCTGAAAGCGGATGAACTTGAATCCATTCCTGTTTTTGTAGACTGGAATATTGGTAATTTTTCCGTCTCATCTTCTTTCAAACTGTTTTCACGCTGGGATTACGATTGGTTTCGCATGGGGTCGAGAATGCTTGATTTTTATTTTCTGGCCCGGGTTTGTTCCTCCATCGGGGACCGAACTGTCTTCAGCTATTACATCGACCCGCTGATGGAGGAGCGCTTTCTGGTCTTTCTCAAAGCCTATCATGCAATATTTCCGCTAACCGAGAAAGAAGTGCGTTTTCTGAAAGAGATATACCGGTTTTTTATCCTTAATTATGTCATCAAGGATGGCCGTTTCTTTTTTCATGAACTCTTCGCGACCAAGCTTCAGAAGGAAGCCTATGACATTTATCTGCCATCCATCGAAGCGCGCTTTAATCCGGATGTTTTATTAAAGGCACTCCAATTGTAAATTTGTACGATGGAAGAGACCACATTCATAAACATTGCTCAGCGTTATAAAGCGGTCTTTTTTGATTCCTATGGGGTGCTGAAGAATTACAAAGGCCTCATCGAAGGAGCCCAGGCGACTTTGGATCAGTTAAGGGATAAGGGAATCGCCATTCGTGTACTTACCAATGATGCGTCACGCAGTCAGGAACAGCAAGCAGACAGTTTTACCCGGTTGGGGTTATCCGGTATTGATCCGGAGGAGATAATTACTTCCGGGATGATGGCCAAGCATTTTCTGGAACAGAAGATCCGGGAAGGTAAGATCGCATATCTGGGCACGGAGAATTCGGCGCAATACATCCTGCAATCGGGGCTGGAGCACATCGCCGTGCGGGATATTGATCTGGAAGACCTGGAAGCCATTTCCGCGTTCGTATTTCTGGATGATGAGGGATTCGACTGGAATATCGACATCAGCAAGACCGTCAATATCCTGCGGCGAAAAGTGATGCCGGTGATAGTAGCCAATTCGGACCGGGTTTATCCGGTGTCAAGGAATGATGTATCCATCGCAACCGGTGGGATTGCCGAATTGGTGGAAAATATGCTGAACAAGAAATTCATCCACTTTGGCAAACCGGATAGTCAGATGTTCATTTATGCCTTCGATCAGCTCAATCGCTCGGTGACGATAGCTAAAGAGGATATCCTGATGGTCGGAGATACATTGCACACCGATATCCTGGGTGGAAATCGCTTTGGACTGGACACCATTTTAGTTTTGAGCGGCAATACCCGGAAGGAAAATGCGATCAACCTCATCGAATCCACCGGTATCATACCGGATTACATCTGCCCTTCGGTAGCAGAGTAAACAATCATGCTATAAAAAGTGTAATCCCGCGAGGACCATCCGGCCCTTTAACAGTCGTATCTCCGCCTGGAGTGGTCGGTGGTTGCGCAAATGTTCGCGGTACCGCACTTCCAATTCCTGCGCTTTGGACTCTTCCACATACCACCGTGATACCGGAAGCCCGATCTTGGCGCGGAAACCGCCGGTACCCTGGAATAGGTTCGAAATGATCACTTTGCAATAGGGATCTTTAGGGATGGTCGTGGAAACTTCAGCAATGATTGAAGATCCGTCAGCCTGTTTTTCCAGCCGGGCATAAACTTCATCGCCGATTTTCCAGTCGGGTAATGCCGCATAGGAAGAATCCTCAATTGCAAAATGAAGCGTAAGGTATTTACCACGGAAAGGATCGGTCGGATCAACCGGAGCACAGGCCAGGAAATGTTGTTCACCCCGGCTGAATACTTTCCAGCTGTTCCAGATCGTAGTGAGGGGTATAACCAGCTGGATACCCAATGCAACGATTAAAACGGGAAATGTCCATTTGGGCCACTTAAACGCCATCTTTTTTCCGTTTGATGATCCAATAATTGGCTACAAAGAAGAGGATACCCATGATGGTAAACAGCAATCCACGGACGATAAAACTCCAGTTCGTATCAAAAAAACGACAACAGATCAGTAGCAGGATAATGAACAGACCCTGATTAACCCCTGCAAGATTATTTCTAAGCCACCCCTGCACGATGCCCAGTACGCCGAGCCCCAGGATCAGCAGATTCATTACGACTGTGCCCCAAACGGCAGGTGTCTGAAACATCAGTAATAAACTAACAAAAGCAGGAATCCATTTCCAGACCACTTGCGTTACTGAACGGGCAGAATGGTTACGTCTGAAAAACAGAGCCAGGTATAAGACCCCAAATGCTACCAGGATCCAGAATGAGGCACTGGATACAGGAGGTAAATATTGACCAAACCATTTGGGCCACTGATCCCAAAAAGGTTTAAAGCTGAATATAATAAGCAGGATCCATAAAGCACCGCTTCCGATCCATTGGTAGGCTTTATGAAACCAGGGTTGGGTGCTCCAGGACCCGAATGCTGCCATATGCAACAGTATGCCGGTCCAGAAAAGGTAAATAAGCCAGGTGCCGGCGGTGAAGGGGTAGGTCAGATTACCCAGCATTATGGTGACGGAGAGTGGTAATATAACATGTGCCCATTGAAACCAGGCTAATGACTGCAAACGCCTAATACCCCAATAATAAGCGGGAAGCCAAAGGACCAGTAACCACCAATAGTGGGAAAAAACGGGACCTTGGTAGCCGGTCAGGATGCCATACCAGGTGATCCCCAGCAAGCCAAGGTAAAATACCGCCAATGAAGGTACCAGATAAATCAGCGGCAACCCGAGCAGGATCCAGACCAGTAAAAATTCCGGTAATTCACCGGGAAGCTGGAAAATCTGACTGATCATCGCCAGACCGGCACCTAGGGCGAAGACCAAAAAGGCACTGCTGCTTTCTCTCCAGGTACTTCCAACCCCATGCCGCAGCACCCCGTGGATAACCAAACCCTGCGCCAGCAATATGGGAATTAATGCGAAGCTGGTTTGCCACCCGGGGCTTAACCATTCCCAGTTATAAGCAACGATCAGAATAATACCCAATCCCGTCAGCAAAGCTCCGATAACACCGAAAATGACCAACAGAGGGATCGGACGGGTGGATGAATGTTCCTCGTAATAATGACGGATACGGTCTGCTGTCGACAGGTCGATGATACCAGCTTCCACCAATTCGTGCAATGCGTTCAGGACCTGCTTCATAAATCAGGGATCAGGTCCAGATGTGCTGGATCATGTAAGCTCCCATACCGGCTAAATATCCGATCAGAGCCAGGAGCGATATGCGCTTTAAATACCAGATGAAATCAATTTTCAGTATTCCCATCATGGCGACCCCGGCTGCGGATCCGATGATGAGTACGCTACCACCCGTTCCTGCGCAGTAGGCCAGCAAACTCCAGAAAATATGATCTGCCGGAAACTCGGTCATGGAATACATTCCCATCGCACCAGCTACCAGCGGAACGTTGTCAACAATCGCCGATAACAAACCGATGATCATGTTGATCAGATAAATATTCTTCAGAGTTTCTTCCAGGAAAACCGCCACATGCTGGAGGAATTCTCCGGTTTCCAAAGCAGCCACGGCTAATAAAATACCCAGGAAGAAGAGTATGCTGGGGGTGTCAACCCTGCGAATAACGGAGCTCACCGATAAATGGCCGCGTTCCACCTTTTTACCCATGTGCAACATGTCCGTGAGGATCCACATGAAGCCCAGACTGAGGAGCATGCCCATAAACGGTGGCAGGTGGGTCAGGTTTTTAAAGACAGGCACAAATAGCAAGGCACCGATTCCGCACCAGAAAACCAGCTGGGTCTCCCAGTTGGAGATAAGATCCGAGGTCTTTTTGCTCTTTGTTTCTCCGGATGCTTCGGAAGAAACCTTGGATTTGACCGGGCTGATGTTGCCCCGGAAAGTAAATGACATGATAAGTAAAGGGACAGAAATACAGACCAAACTTGGTATAATGAGGGCCTGAATGACGTGTAAGGCACTGATTTGTCCACCGATCCACAGCATGATGGTCGTCACATCACCAATGGGTGACCAGGCACCACCGGCATTCGCCGCGATAATGACAAATCCACCCATGACCCACAAGTCCTGCTTTTCATGGATCAGTTTCCGGATCAAGGTGGCCATCACAATGGTGGTGGTCAGGTTATCCAGCAAGGCGGAAAGAAAGAAGGTCACGAGCGAAATGATCCACAGTAACTTGACCTTGTTTAACGTATTGATTTGTTTAGTGATGATCCGGAAACCATCATGCACGTCAATGAGCTCTACGATGGTCATGGCAGCAAGCAGAAAAAACAATATGCTGCCAATATCTCCCAGATGTTCAAGCAGGGCGTGCTCGATTCCTAATTGATCCATATCAGGAACCAGGGGCGATCCAAACAGGATGAGCCACGTCCACAATACAACCGCCGTAAGCACAGCCGAAGCCGACTTATCAATCTTGATCACATGTTCCAGTGCGATAAAGACATATCCAATTACGAATAACCATACCATGATTGAAAGTTAAACATTCCCACAATTAAGCAAGTAGTTTTCCACAATTAGGCTGCAATGAATGAATAAAAATATTTTTGGAGGATCATTTTCAGCAATGAATGATACCTGGTGTAAAATAAAATTTGGACGATGAACAAGCGTGACCTTGGATAGACCAATTTTTTAAGCCCGGTCACAAAGCTTAATTTTAAGCGATGAATGGGATGATTTTCACAGTTCTCCTGAGCTTATTCTGGCTTTTGCCGGACCATGCCCTTTATCTGGGTGTGATAGAGGTGGAGCTTGGCAAATCCGGATATCAAGTCGAGATAAAAGTATTTACCAATGATCTGGAAGATGCCCTGAACAATGCGTTTCACCAGCGGATCCCCCTTGCCGGAAAGGACCTCGAATCCGTGAAAGTACAGCTCACTTCCTATTTTGACACGCACTTTAAATGTGGAAATGGATCGCTGGAAGGCCCTTTGACCTGGGAAGGTTATCAAACGGAAGGAGATGCAACCTGGCTTAGGTTTTCGATTTCACCACCACTGAACACAGCTACATTATCCATCCGGGGTGATTTTCTTATGGAATTATTTCCCACCCAGATCAATGTTCTGAAGATTACGAAGGACCGGGGAACAAAAACGGTAGCGATGGCACGCCTCACAAAAAGCAGTCCCGTATACCAGCTTGATTTAATGAGCGGGCATTAAGTCCAATAAGGACTGTACAGTCACTCCAATACCGGTGATCAGGCTTTTCTCAATGGCAGGGTAATAATAAGGTGAGTGGAGCCCGGGAAGATCCGACTGGTCCAGGCGTTCATCCGGCACAGTGCCCAACCAGCACAGCACCGTGGGCACCTGATCCGCCGTTTGGCCATAGCGCGAAAAATCTTCACCAATCGTCAATGGTTCCGTTTCTGCAACCAGGTCACTGCCGATGGTTTTGACCGCCGATATCCGCAGTTTATCGACCAGGTCCGGATTGTTGAAGTTAGCTGGAGTGAATACATCCGGGATGGTCACTACCGGCATTTTATCCTCCGGGAGACCGGCTGAAATTGCCACCCCACGGGCTATTTCCTTTATACGCCGGTGGACCAGTTGACGCACCTCTTCTTTAAATGTGCGGACAGTGAGCAGTAAAGTAACCTCGTCAGGGATAATATTGTGAACGGTACCTCCCTTGATGGCTCCAACCGTGACGACGGCAGATTCTGTAGGCGGCACGGACCGGCTCACGATGGTTTGGAGTTCCATCACCATTTCTGCGGCGATGACGACCGGGTCGATGGACATGTGCGGAGAAGCACCATGGGCACCCACACCAGAGATATGGATGTCGATGGACTCGGTATTGGCCATGGTGTAGCCTTTGCCATAGCCCATTTGACCTGCCGGAAGTGTAGGATTACAATGTATACCAATACCATAATCAGGGACGCCAAACCGGTCGTACAAACCAGCGTCAAGCATCAGCTTGGAGCCCTGGCCAATTTCTTCTGCCGGCTCTCCGATCATCATCAGGGTTCCCCGCCACTGATTCTTAAGTTTGATCATCGTTCGGGCCACGCCCAGCCACGTGGTCATATGCATATCGTGCCCGCAGGAATGCATGGTACCCACGGTTGTTCCATCCTTGACGATCTCTACGGAACTGGCATAGGGCAATTCGGTTTTCTCATACATGGGCAATGCATCCATATCGGTCCGGTAAAGGATCTGCGGTCCATCGCCATTGCGAAGCAGGGCAACTATGCCATACCCTCCTACGTTCTCCGTGACTTCAAAGCCCAGGCCCCGCATGGTTTCAGCGAGTTTATGGGACGTCTTTTCTTCCTGCAGGGATATCTCGGGATGCAAGTGGAGGTCCTTGTAGAATTCGGACAAATAGGGAAGATCATCCTGGATCATATCCCGGATGATTTCAGGATTAACCGGGGTGGTTCCCGTCCAGCTAAACGCCATTCCAATACCAAGAAGCCAAGCTTTCCACATGCTGATTGTCTTTTTGTGAATGGACTAAGGTAATGATTTCTGTTACCGGGCCAAAACCACTAAGGATCAGTTGTCAATGGAATAAACATTCTGCATTTGTTTACTCAAGACCGACGCCGGCGTTATCCGGAGGATGGTTTTGAGTAATGGTTGACCAAGCGGATGATGTGCAAGTTTTCCCATACGCCAGGAGTTATCCACGATGTAATCCACTTTTGCCCGCCGTGACTTTTCAAAATGGGCATAGGCATTTTCCGGGTTCGGGTCCTGACTCAGTGATTTGCTGAAATGATAGGCATCTACCATGCCCTGAGCCGCTCCCTGACCCATATTCGGTGTGGTGGCATGTCCGGCATCTCCCAGCAGGCAGACCCTTCCACGGTGCCAGGTGGCCAGCCTTTTCAGGTCATACAGGTCGCTGCGAAATATTTTTTCACCAGGTGTATTTTGCAATAGTTGGTGCACCGGCTCACCAAAGCCAACAAATTTTTGGGAGAGGAATGCGACTTTGTCGCCGGAGGGGTCCATCTCACCAGCTGGAGCATCCTGTACGCCAAACCAGTAAACCTCGTTTGGGGAAATAGGGGTGAAGCCAAATCGCTTTCGGGGTCCCCACGCTTCCATGGCTGCTTCGGTCCAAGGCCGGGGAAGTGACATTTGCGAGACCCCTCTCCAGCAGGTTTGCCCCGAATATCTTAAAGGGCTATCCGGAAATAGTTGTTGACGTACCATGGACTGGAGGCCGTCGGCGCCGGCAAGGTGAGTACCTTCCACCTGCTGACCGGCAAACGTGACCACAATAGATCCGTTATCTTCTTTATAGTGTTGAAATGCCTGGCCCAGGGACTTCCGGGAGTCTGGAATGTGGTTGTACAATATTTGTTGCAGTCTGGCGCGGTGTATGGCAACCAGCTGGCTGTTCTCAGTCCGGAAAGTGTCATCGATCGAGTGACGCAGCGACTGCATAAGCCGGTTGGCTATGCTTACTTCAGCAATCATCTTGCCAGCGCTACGGACTTCATCCCCGATGCCGATCCAGTCCAGTACCCGCTGGGCATTGGGAGCTAACCAGATCCCGGCACCAACTTCTGCCAGATAAGGAAACCTTTCATAGACGTGGTAGGAGATCCCCAATTTCTCCAGTGCCAGTGCCGTAGTCAACCCGGTTAAGCCACCGCCAACGATAATTACGTGCATGTTTCGTAAATTTAGGTCAAATGTACTAAAGATTTGTATTTAGGTCAAGTGTACTAAATGAATACCCGGGAAAAAATAATCGATCAGGCCAGGAGGTTGTTTAACGAGCAGGGACTCACCTCCATTACCATGCGCCATATAGCGCAAGCCCTGGCAATCAGCCTGGGCAATCTGACCTACCATTTTCAGAAACGCGAAGATCTGGTCATGGCCATCTACCAGGATCTGGTGACGAAGATGGATGGAGTTATGGCGGATCTTATCCGTGAGAAATCAGCGTTTGTCCAAATTCACCAGGGAGCTCTGCGGTCGATGCAGATGTTCTACGAATACCGCTTTTTCCTTATTGACCTGGTCCATATCATGCGTAATTATCCGGACATTCAAAAACATTACAATCGTCTGCAAGAACATCGGGAAATGCAGTTTCTGGCCTTATTTGACCAGATGCAATCAGCCGGCTGGATGCGGGAGGCCCAGCTTCCACAGGAATACCAGCATCTCTATCGCCGGATGCAGATCCTCGGTGATTTCTGGATCTCCTCAGCAGTCGCCATGGAGGTGGATCAGCAGGCAGGGTTTATACAACAGCATCACCGGATACTGATGGAACTGATCTATCCGTACTTAACGGGACAGGGCCGGGAGGCATTTGAAAATCTGGATTGGGGTTATGCCTGAAATCATTTGAATTGTTGTCTTGAATAAGTAAGTTGGCATTTTCAAGATCAGCTAAAACAAAGGGATATGCACAGATTTATTTTCATTCAATGGATCTTATGGGTGACGCTCACCTCTGCAGCCTGGTCACAGGAATCGGCAGATTTTCCGGTCCGGGGATTTTGCATTGGAGCTCCCTCCAGTGAACAGGTTCCTGAATTCATCCAGATGATCCATGAGGTACTGGCTCCCGGAAGGGTTAATACCCTAGTGCTTCGTGTCGATTACAACTACGCTTTTACCTCCCACCCAGAATTACGTAATGAATCAACACTGAGTTATGCTCAGGTCAAATCCCTGGTTTCGGCATGCCGGGAAGAAGGAATCCGGATCATTCCACAGATAAACCTGCTCGGACATCAATCATGGCACAGCACTCCCGGTAGACTATTAGAAGTATATCCCGAGTTTGATGAAACCCCTGACGTCGCATTTCCGGATCATTATGTCTGGCCCAATGAGGATGGGCTGTATTGCAAGAGTTATTGCCCATTACATCCCGAAGTCCACGACATCGTTTTTGATCTGGTGGATGAGCTGGTCCAGGTTTTTGAGACGGATGCATTCCATGCCGGCCTGGATGAGGTTTTCTATCTGGCTGAGGAACAATGTCCTCGTTGTAATGGCATGGACCCGGCAGAATTGTTTGCAGGTGAAGTACGGAAGATCCACGACCATCTGGCACAAACCAATAAAGAATTGTGGATCTGGGGAGACCGCCTGATCGATGGCAAACTGACCGGCATTGGCATGTGGGAAGCATCCTTGAATAATACCGCCCGGGCCATCGATATGATCCCCAGGGATGTGGTTATTTGCGATTGGCACTACGAGCAGGCAATACCGACCGCGGCTTATTTTGCCAGCAAAGGATTCCAGGTAATTACCTGTCCGTGGCGGGAGCCCGAGGTAGCGGAGACCGAGGTTGAGATGACCCGGCTGTTTCGTGCTTCAAGCCCGGAACCAATGGCAGGAAAATACCTGGGAATGATGCAAACCGTATGGAGCGGCGCATCGGGATTTTACCAGGAGAGTAAGAAAGAAATTCCGGAAACGGACGATAAAGGCCGCAGTGTGATCCTTACGTATCGTGCCCTGAGCAAACGATGGTAAATACGCAAAATGATCCAAAGATGGATTCAGGTATCCAGATTCAGTTTACTGTCGTAGCCAAATTAGATTATTGCACCTGTAAGATGCCACCAATTGGGATAAAGTACTCAGGCAATTTCTGGATCCGAAACCACTAGAACCAATGTGCACCGTATTCCTGGAAGGGATAAGGTGTCTGCAGCAGGATCAGGAGGATGGCCAGTAAATAATACCAGAAGATGCGGTTCCAGCCTCCGGGGGTATCCAGTTGTTTTTTGGCTCTGGAAAAACCTACGGATATCAGAATTATTGCCAGCACCATAGAGATAGCATGTTCAACCGTAAAAAACCGTGCCAGCGGATTCGACATGGTATCTGTCCCAAAATGAACCTTGGAGCTCACAAAATACAGGATCAGGCCCACCAATAATTGGATGTGAGCAGCAATCATGGTCCAGAGCGGGAATTTCCGGTGTCTGGTCAGGACATAGTTGGCCTTACGGCGGATTTGAACTCCTGCCTGAATGATTGCTACAATTACCAAAATAAGAACCACCCAGCGCCAACCTGAGTGCAAGTGTCTGAGTATGGTGTAAAATTCCATCGTTTCACGGTTTGCAAACTAAAGATACGCTTCCGGAAATGCTTCCAAAACTGGAATGTCAAAAACATATACCTTTGCAACCACAAAATATCAATAAAGATGCAATTAGCTCTTCGCCGATTTTTGTTACCGGGATTTTTGTTCGGAATAATCGCCACCATCACCGCGCAGTCCGGCATTCAGTTTACAGAAGGGACCTGGGATGAAGTACGGTCAAAAGCCCTGGAAGAAAATAAACTGATCTTTATGGATGTCTACACCACTTGGTGCGGACCCTGCAAAAGAATGAGCCAGAACGTCTTTACGGATCCTCAGGTCGGCGTATTTTTTAATCAGCATTTCATCAATTATCAGGTCGATGCCGAACGGGGAGAGGGGATAGGCCTGTCCAATCAGTATCAGATCGGCGCCTATCCCACCATGATCTTTGTGGATTACAATGGTCAGCTGGTTCACAAGATGACCGGATACCGGCCTTCAGAACCATTCCTGGATGAAGCGATGAGTGTCGCTGATCCCCAGCATGTCCCGGAGATAGCCCAGAAATACAAGGAAGACCTGTCCTATCAGCGTATGCTGTTGCAGCAGGAGAAAGAAAAGCAGGTCTTTATGGCTACGGTCCAAAAGAATCCCACCTTCGCGGTTGCCTATCAAAAATATGCACTCGGAAACCGTGATCCGGAATTATTGAGCAGTTACATCCTTCAGCGGGAGGAGTTGAATTTGCGGGATACCAATGTGTGGAAGGAGGTAGCACCGTTTCTGGATACGGTACAACATCCGGACCTGGCCATCTTTGCTTCCCGGTCACTGTGGCAAAAACCCGGAACCGGGGAATCCTGGGAACAGGAGCTGGGTTACCTCGGAAAAATGAGTTCACCCGAAAAATTCAGTTTTGCCGGAAGAACCTGGTACGGTGATGTGCGTGATGACTTGCTTGAACGTGTGCATCAAGCCGCTGCAAAAAAAGACAGTACCCTGGCCGTCACAACCTGGGATCAACTGCAGCAATGGTCCCAAGCTTTTGAAAAGTCACAACAGGAGATCCACCAGATGATCCGTGACAGTAAAATAGGCTATGCACAGGAAACAGGAGACTTGAAAACGCTGCAGACATTGGTCCGGAATGAAATACCTGAATTAAAAGTACGCTATGACTCGGCGACTGTTGTCTCCCAAAAACGGGAGGTGCTGCGCGAAGCGGTGGACCTGCTCCTGACCTATCAGGATTTTGAAACCGATAAGACTATTTTTACCGATGGCCTTGCGCTGGCAGAACAGGTGCTGGGTTGGGAACAACATCCCGATTCCTATGCCGCGGTTGCTTTCTTTCAATTCCGGCTGGGAGCATCCAATGACGCCAACCTGACGGTGCGAGACGGTATGATAATGGGCAAGCGCAACGGGCTCGATACTTCGTTGCTGTTTAAAGTTTTTGCAAAAGAAAAGTAGCAAACACAACGCCGGCCGGTTAGGCCCGGTTAAACATCCTTTTTACGTTCCCAATAATTTTGTTCTTCCACTTCGGAAAGCAGATCAAGGTAATTACCATAACGGATTTCACTGATTAACCCGGCTTCCACGGCAGCCCCTACCGCGCATTTGGGCTCGCCCCGGTGCAGGCAATTGCTGAATTTACAATCTTTGGATACTTCAAATATCTCCCGGAAATTATGTGCTACATCCAGGAGCTCAAGGTGGTTGAAAGCCAGGGTTTTGATGCCGGGGGTATCAATGATGAAGCTCTGTTCATCCATGGAGAACATTTCGGCAAAGGTTGTCGTGTGCTGGCCTTTTCCCGAAAAATCTGAAAGCGTCTGCGTTTTTAAATCAAGATCCGGTAGCAAAGCATTCAAAACACTGGTCTTTCCTACACCGGACTGGCCGGCAATCAGGGTAGTTTTGCCGTGCAACAAGCTTTTGAGTTCCTTGATACCTGATTTATTGATAGCAGAAGTTCTTATAACCTGATAATCAATGCGTTGATAAACCTCTTCCAGGTAGGATAAGACCTGCAGATCGGCATTCTTGCAGAGGTCTATTTTATTGAAAATTAAGATCACCGGAATGTCGTAAGGTTCGGTCATCATCAAAAACCGGTCAATGAATCCGGGTTTGAGCTTGGGGTGGCGAATGGTCACGATGAGGCAGGCCTGGTCAATATTGGCAGCCAGGAGATGCAACTGGTGTTTATTATGGGGCGATTGGCGCACGACATAATTGGTACGGGGATGGATGTGGCGGATGGTTGCCACCGGCTCTTCTTCCTCGCGTTCAATATCCACCAGATCGCCGACGGCTACCGGATTTGTCAGGTCCAGGTCGTGCAGTCGAAATTTTCCTTGTATCCGGGCGTCCAGGATTTCCCCGGAAGCAACACGTACACTGTACCAACTTCCGGTTGACTTAATGACAGTGCCTAATTCGGTCATATCTGCAGAAGCGGTTTTAATACGATGGCACGGCCTAAGGCCGAAATGGTATGTGGATGATGGATGGACTGATAGGCAGTGGATGCCAACTGGTTCACCGGTACAAGCTGGATTTGGATATCCTCAGCCATTTCCGGCGTGGCACTGGCTGCCGGCCTGGCCTGGAATGCCACAAAATGGTGGACTTTGCTATCCATAAACACCGGATTGGAATAACAGTAACCAAGGTAGGACCATTCTGAAGCTACATATCCGGTCTCTTCAAGTAATTCACGCTGTGCTGCATGTAAGGGTTCTTCTCCTGCGTCCACCATGCCGCCAGGTATTTCCAGAGAACGGTCACGGGAACCGAAGCGGAAGATGTCCACCATAACAACCTCAAGGTTATCGGTTAGGGCTACTACATTGGCAGAATCATGTGCCTCCAATACCGAAGCTACGAAGTGCAGATCTCCCTGACGAAATGAATCCCTTCGCACTTTAAACATCCTGAGGTCTTCTCCGTACGTCGATTCCTCAAAAGTCCACTTTGATTTTTCAGACGTCTTCACGGCGTTATTTTAGTGATAGTTGTATTGGCCTCGTGGATGGCTGCCGATAGTTCAAGGATCAGACCTGGGTCTTCTTCGATGGCATTGCCAACCACCATCAGGTCGGCCCCGGCTTTGGCATTGGCATAAGCTTTTTCGGGTGTACGGATTCCGCCTCCGACAATCAGTGGTATTTCGATGGCACCGGCAACGTCTTCAATCATGGTGGTTGCCACCGGATTTGCTGCTCCGCTTCCGGCGTCCAGATAGATGGTCTTCAAACCCAGCATCTCTCCGGCCATAGCGGTACACAGGGCAATGTCCGACTTGTTGCGTGGTATGGGTACGGTATTACTCATGTACGTTACGGTGGTCGGAACACCACCGTCGATCAGCATGTAACCGGTCGCTATGATCTCCAGTGGACTCACTTTCAGAAATGGTGCCGTGATGACGTGTTTTCCAATCAGCAGGTCCGGATTTCTCCCAGAAATCAGTGATAAAAATAAGATGGCATCGGCCCGGTAACTGAGCTGAAATGAATTTCCGGGAAAGAGGATCAATGGAATATCGCAGAGTGCTTTGATCTGGGTCAGACATTGATCGAGCATATCATTCACGATCAAACTGCCGCCCACAAAAAAATAATCCACTTTGGCATTGGAAGCAAGGGTCAGAACCTGCTCCATATGGTTCAGACGCAATTTATCAGGATCGATGAGGACCGCGAATTTCTTCTGGTTTTGTGCTTTGGCTTGCCTTAATTCAGAAAGGATGGGTCCGGTCATGGATTATTATTTGTTGTTGCGATAATCCAGTGGAGGTTTACGATCGCCAATCAAAGGTTCGTATTTGAAATCCGACCCGGTCCTTTTCTGGAGTTCAGTTTTAGCTTCATCAAGGGTTTTTTTATCCTGGATGAGTTCAATACCGGTAAGGGCGATGGTTTTCGCGGCGACCATCATACCTTTTATTCCGATCGAAGTTCCACCGCATGCTACGGCTTGCCAGCTGTGTGCAGAGGTGCCGGGTACCCAGGTTGCCGCACTCATGCCGGCCGTGGGCACCACCCAGCTGATGTCACCGACGTCGGTTGAACCTCCGCTTCCTCTTTCATTGACTTCGAAAGGTTCAATGTCAGCAGCCTGGGCAGGATCCGGAGGCTTGGGGCTGAAAGATTCCTGGAGTTTGTTCGCGAAAGCCAGTTCTTCGGCATCATAGGTGACCCCTCCGACTTTTTCAAGGTTATGGTACATAACCCGCGCCAGGGTCTCATTAGGTTGCAGATTGTACAGGCCGTGAATCACTTCATATTCCATCCGAGTCTGGGTTCCTTTGGCGGCGCCTTCGGCTGCTTCTACGATCCAGTCGAAATTTTGCTTTACGATAGCCATATCCGGATGCCGGCAATAATAGAAGACTTCGGCAAACTCGGGGACGACATTAGGTGCTTCCCCACCGCGCGTGATGACGTAGTGGATCCGGGATTCTGAGGAGATGTGTTCACGCATCATATTGACCATATAATCCATCGCTTCGACGGCATCCAGGGCAGAGCGGCCACGCTCAGGGGATACTGCCGCATGTGACGGCTTACCATAGAACCGGAATTTTGCGGATTTATTACTCAGTGAGGAGGATGCGGATGCGCTGTTCTGATTGCCGGGATGCCAGTGCAGTACAGCATCTACGTCATCAAACAGACCAGCCCGGACCATGTAGACCTTACCGCCACCACCTTCTTCAGCAGGTGTCCCGTAAACACGAAGGGTTCCGGTTAAACCGTGTTCCTGCATGTATTGTTTGATGGCAATGCCGGCAGCCACGGAGGCAGTGCCAAATAAGTGATGTCCGCAGGCATGGCCAGCGGTGTTGTCTTCCCGTTCTTCCCGGTAAGGTTCCGCTGTTTGTGAGACACCGGGCAATGCATCAAATTCAGCAAGGATCCCGATGACGGGCTTACCCTGACCATAGGAGGCTACAAAAGCAGTAGGAATCTCGGCAACGCCGGTGGTAACCTGGAATCCGGCATCCCGCAACAACGTCTGCAGGGCTGCAGAACTTTTGGTTTCCTGATAACCAACCTCCGCATAGTTCCAGATCTGCAGGGCAGTGGCAGCATAGTGATCCTGCTGCATGTCCAGCTTTTTCAGGACATCATCCTGCCAGTCTTTGGTTTGTGACCAGGCCAGAGTAAGGGCAAAACAAAATGATAGTGTGAAGGTAAAGCGCATATAGACATGTATTTTATCCATGGCAAGATACAAAATGCCGGTTTCACATTTAAACCGTATCCCGGTGACTGGTAATGCGGTTATAATTCAAAGTGGACAAGGTCGGCAAACTGCCTGACCCGGTGTTGAATGGCATCTTCATCCAGTACCTTAAGCCGGTCAAGGCTGAATTCTTCAACACAAAATGAGGCCATCGCCGATCCGTAAATGATGGCTTTCTTCAGGTTATCGAATGAGATATCATCTGTTTTAGCCAGGTAACCCATAAATCCTCCGGCAAAGGTATCCCCTGCACCGGTAGGATCTTTTACCTGGGTCAGCGGCAACGCCGGAGCATAAAATACCCGGTCCGGGGCAAAAAGAAGCGCTCCGTGTTCTCCCTTTTTCACCACTAAAAAACGAGGGCCCATGGTGAAGATCTTACGGGCAGCAGAAATCAATGAATATTCTCCGCTGAGCTGCCTGGCCTCCTCATCATTGATGGTCAAAAGGTCCACCTCCTGCAATACTTCCAGCAGCCCATCCATGGCTACATCCATCCAGAAATTCATGGTATCCAGCGCGATGATCTTAGGTCGCCGGTCCAGCTGCCGGATCACCTTCAGCTGGATCTCCGGGGTCAGGTTACCCAGCATGACGTAATCACAATCACGGTAAGAAGCAGGTAATACGGGATCAAAATCAGCCAGCACATTTAAGTCGGTCACCAGGGTATCCCGCTGATTCATATTTTCATGGTAGCGTCCGGCCCAAAAGAAGGTCTTCTTGCCGGGCACAATCTCCAGACCGGCAAGGTCCACTCCCCGCTGTTGCATCAACTGGAGTTCAGATGATGGGAAATCGTCGCCAACAATGGAAACGAGTTTGATGTCGTGGATAAAATACGATGCTGCCCAGCTGATGTAAGTACAGGCACCACCAACCACCTTTTCAGCCCGGCCGAAAGGCGTTTCAATATCATCAAAGGCGACTGTGCCGATAGTCATCAAACTCATGAGCTTCCGATTTGGAATCAAAAATAAAAAGGCCGGCGAAATATATCGTCCGGCCTTCAGTTATAATCGGATAAGTAAGGATTACATTTTGTCCAGCTCGTAAAGCTTCGAGATGCCTGGTACTAAAATAAATTCGGTACGACGATTCATTTTACGGGCATCAGCCGTCGTATTGCCTTCCGCACTGGCTGGCATGGTATCACCGCGTCCGGCTACAGTAAGGCGGGCTGCATCAACACCAGCTTTTACCAATGCTTTTACGACACTGGCAGAACGGGCGGCACTCAATTCCCAGTTGCTGGGATAACGATCGGTGCTGATGGTCTTATTGTCCGCGTGTCCTTCTACAATCATCTTCACGTCGGGATTGTTCTTGAGAACTTCAGCAATGCCATTGATAATGTCTTTGGCATCCCGGCTGACGGAAGCAGACCCACTGCGGAATAAAACAGGATTTTCAACCGAGATATACAGCATGTCGTTTTCCTGATGAACCGACCATCCGGTTTTTTCAATCGGAGCGAACGCACTGTTGATGGTTGACTCCAGTTTATCCAGTTTGGTTGCTTGTTGCTGAACCTCCGTTTTTACCTGAGCAACCTCTTGCTGAGTCTTGGACAAGTCTTGTTTCAGCGTACTGACTTGTGTTGAAAGTTCATTCTTTTCAGTGGTGAGGCTGGTCTTCTCGTCTTCCAATTTGGAAACTTGCATTTTACTGGCTTCCAGGCTCTGTTCCAGGTTCATCTTATCCTGTGTCAAAGCATCAAATTTCTTTTTGGAAACGCAGGAAGTGGCTAATCCCAGTATCATTGCGAGTAAAGTAAGCGTTGAGATCTTTTTCATGATATTATAGAAATTTGGAGTGCAATATTAATTAAAAAAAACAAACTAAGCACGGCTTCCTGCAGCCGCATTTGGATGCTCCCGAAGAATTCAAATAAATTAGCGTATCTTTTACCTAAGCAAATGGTGGTATGAGCTGGAGAACGCTTACAAATACAATGGTTCGTCGTTATTTGCGGCGGCACTATGAGCGTTTGGACCACATCCGCCAAAGCCCGGGTTCAGTGCAGCAGTCCTGGTTCAAGTACCTGCTGGAGCGGGGTCGCACAACAGCATTTGGCAAGGAATACGGTTTCCGCCGCATTAAAAATTACAGCACCTGGCAGAAGCAGGTTCCGGTGTTTGAATACGACACCATCAAGCCCTACATTCAGCGAATGATGGAGGGTCAGCCGGATGTGCTCTGGCCTGGTGTCGTGTCCTGGTTTGCAAAGTCCTCCGGCACCACCCAGGATCAGAGTAAATACATCCCTGTTTCCAAAGAAAATCTCAAGCGATGCCACATCAAGGGTGCCTGGGATTCCACCAGCATCCTTTACCACAACCATCCCGCCGCACGCCTGTTTGCCGATAAATCACTTATCCTTGGTGGCAGCCTGACGGCTTATGAGCCTTATCCGGCAACGAAAGTTGGGGATGTCAGCGCCATCATGCTGGACCACATGCCCTGGATAGGCCGGCCCTTCTTCACCCCGGATTTTGCCACGGCACTTTATCCCGATTGGGAAGAGAAGATCAGCCGTACGGTAGAGGTCCTGCTGAGGGACCGCCGCCTCACAATGATCGGTGGTGTGCCTACCTGGAATATTGTGCTGATCCGGAAATTGCTTGAACACACCGGTGCTGCTCACATGCTCGAACTTTTTCCGAAACTGGAAGTGTACATGCATGGCGGCGTGGGGTTTGAACCGTATCGACCGCAGTTTCAGCAATATTTACCCAGCAAGGACTTCATCTACCAGGAAGTATACAATGCATCGGAAGGTTATTTTGCCGTTCAGGATGATTATTCCCGGGAGGACCTGCTGCTTCTGTTGGACAATGGCATGTTCTTCGAGTTCATCCCCCGGGAGGCCTGGGGTCAGCCGGCACCACCTGCCCTGCGGGTTGATGAGGTGGAATTGGAAAGAACATACGTGATGCTGGTATCCACAAACAGCGGTCTCTGGCGATATGTGGTTGGTGATCTGGTCCAGATTACCAGTGTACAGCCGCTTCGTATTAAAATTGCCGGAAGGACCAGTCAGTACATCAATGCTTTCGGTGAGGAGGTG
Source organism: Lewinellaceae bacterium (assembly GCA_020636135.1). Lineage (NCBI taxonomy): Bacteria > Pseudomonadati > Bacteroidota > Saprospiria > Saprospirales > Lewinellaceae > Lewinellaceae bacterium. Next base: position 85,173 of record JACJYK010000003.1, on the reverse strand, counting down.
ATGATCCATAACACCGATCTGGCAGTGGCAAGGACCTGCGAGGAGCTTAACGCTGTTGTAACCGAGTACACCGTTGCGCCGATCTACCTTACCCGCAGCAACCAGGGCGCACATCAATGGATCATCGAGTTTGAGAAAGCCCCGATGGACCTTAATCGGTTTGCCAGCCGCCTCGATATCCATCTGCAGTCGGTCAACTCCGATTATAAGGCTAAGCGGCATGCAAATCTGGCCCTCAATCCCCTGAAGATTAAATCGGTACCCCATGGTACTTTCCTGCGCTGGATGCAGCAACGGGGTAAAATGGGTGGTCAAAACAAAGTCCCCCGCCTGGCCAACGATCGCCGTTACGTTGATGCCATCCTGGAATACATTAATTCATGAAACCTGAAGAACAAGAGGCTCTGAATCTGCTACGGCAGGAATTTCAACTTGACTTTGCCAGCGATCCGGACCTGGGGCAAATCATTGAGAAACTGGCGGACCAGGTTGCCTATTTTCTGGAACACAAGCCGGACCTTTTGTTCAGTTATTTTTACCGTATGGATATTGATGAACAGGAAGTAGCGCAGGTACTCAATTTTCCTCAGGAAGATCCGGTCAATATCCTGCTGGCACGAATGATATTTTACCGTCAGGTGGCCCGGGCTCAAACCAAATTGCACTATCGTCAACCTCCGTTGGAATGGGATTTTAAGGACGATCCCTATTCCTCCTGAAACCATAATGGCGCTTCTGCCGAACCTCCATCTGTATAGTCGATCAGTATTTCCGTACCCGCGGGTATTGGTTTTGAACACCGGATCTCAATCATTGCTGCATCGAGGTCCATGATCACTTCAGCATTCGGATCTCGGTGGTGATTGTATAGCGATCCATAGCCCAATGCAATACAAGCCGCTCCCGGAGATGCAGGCCACAAAAAATAATAATCATGCAGGTGGGTTCCATGGATTGAAGGAACCTCCGAGGGTGGGATGATAATGACAGGACAGAGCTCAATGGTGTCTCCTTCCTGCAGATCATGCCCACAGAATACACCGCGCCCTTTATGAGGGATATCCTGGATATATAATCCTGGCACATGCAGCATTACCCGTTGTATTGGCTCATGGTGCGGTCGGCGCCGATGGCAATGAAGGACTTGATGATCTCAATCCCCGCATTGCGGATATCAGGCAGGCCATCTTTTTCTTCCATCGACCACTCCCCAAGAACATAATCGATTTGCTGGCCCCGGTTAAAGTCATTGCCGATACCGATCCGTAACCTGTTGTATTCTGTAGACTGCAATTGCTCCTGAATGCTTTTCAAGCCATTGTGTCCTCCGTCGCTGCCTTTCTTCCGCAGGCGCAATTGTCCGAATGGAAGCTGAAGCTCATCGACCACCACCAGCAGGTTCTCCAGCGGGACTTTTTCCTTGTCCAACCAATACCGGATCGCCTGACCGCTGCGATTCATGTAGGTGTTTGGTTTGAGCAACCACAATTTCCGTCCTTTGAAACTGGCCTGAGCCATCGCCCCGTACCGTCCTTCCTGAAAGGTGGCGCCTAAATGATCAGCCAATGCCTCCACGATCAGAAAACCAGCATTATGCCGGGTATGGCGGTATTCACTGCCGATGTTACCTAATCCTACGATCAAATACTTCATGGTACGGTCTGTCTCTTCTTTCGGTTTAAACCACTTTGTTAACCACCCCATAGCTTCGATGATTCCAGGCGCAAAATTAAATTATTATGTTGGTTTACCCGGCCATTGATTGGCTAACAGCCCGGTGAAGCGTAAGAGATGATGATTTTCTTGAGGTTGCACCCTGGTTAATTTAATTTTCTAAACATTTATTTTCCTTGTATATATATCGATACTATTTATAACAACCTAAGTCACAGGATGCGAGCAACATAGGATTGTATTTGAGTGTCTGATACCTGCGTATAAAGGCTCCGCATACCACCATTGCAGGGAGAGGGATGCAGGGATATTTGTATCTTTAGACCCCTGCGGTATGCTCAATTCAAGCCGGTTGGGGAATGAATTGAACGAGAAATTTTCCTGAAACATCAATTGCATGCAAGACTTGTTTTACAAATCCATCTTCCAGGGGTATCTCCAGTTCAGGAATGCCAAGAGTTACCAGAAGATGCTGGATATGTATAACTATCGTGTCGAGAACTTCTACAAAAATGAACTGGCTCTGAAAGAATCCGCCCATTTTGACGAAGAGAAATTGAGTTATATCGTGCCCCGTACGGTCGTCCAGGTAACTAAAAAAGCCTGGCGTAACACCGTCGGGATCTTCGAATACCTGGCGGAGTTTGCTATTTCCGGGAGTATCGGTGCCTGGATGGTTGATGAAGGGTCTATCCTCGAAGCAGCTATGATTGAACCGGTAGGGGACAAGATTGCGGTGCAGGCCTTTTTGCGCGGACGGGCACTCAGCGATGAAGAAGGCTCGGAAAAAGAAGCTATCCAGGCATTGACGGAAGCCATTGAGAAATTTGATAAACATGCCCAGGCTTACGAGCGCAGGGGCTATGTCAATATGCGGCTGGGCAATTGGGAAGATGCACACTATGATTTTTCCAAAAGTCTGCGACTGGATGAAGGCAATTCCTATGCTTACATCGGAAGAGCTCATCTTTACATGCAAAAGAAACAATACAAAGAGGCGATCGCTGACTTACGGATGGCTACCACCACCTCCATTGCATTGCAGCCTATCTACTGGACCGCCACCCGCATGCGCGCCCAGTGTTATGCACTCAGCAACATGATCGATAAAGCCCTCTTTGATTACAAGTTATTTGTAAACCGGGATTTTCCCCCGGACCACCCCAATTACAAATGGCTGAAATACGCGTGTTACCATTACGCCAAACTTCTGCATGAACAAAACAAGAATGCCGAGGCACTCAAAGTGATTGAAAAGGGTGAAAAACTAAAACAATCACAACATCCTGTAGACGACGCTGAATGGTATCTGTTATCCGGAGAAATCAAAAAGGCACAGGGCGTCGCCGGATATGCATCTGATTTTGAAAAAGCAGCTACTGCCGGATCGAAACAGGCCAATGCGTTGTTAAGCACATTAAAATAATAGCAAAACACGTTCTTGTTCTTAAAGTAGTTTACTGACCTTGACTGCAGGCCTATTTTCATATCGCAGGATATTCCCTTTATCCCCCTTAATGACTGCGCCACGGTTGCTGATCCTGTGTATTTGTATGGGTGTCGTCCTACCGGCATACACTCAGAATAGTTCAAAAATCAATAAATGGATGGAGCGCGGCAGAGAGCTGATCAAAGCCAGGCAGTTCGAACAGGCTGAAACCATCTATCAGAAGATCATTCAGGAAGATACCCTTAACGGTCAGGCGTGGCTGGACCTGGGAGGGATTTATCAGCAACTGGGCAAATATCCCGAAGCCATCGGATCCATCCGGAAAGGAATGGAACTTCAATACGACCCTCAACCGCAATATTTACTTGCACTGGGGGACCTCTATTATCACGAGAAAGAATTTGATAAGGCCAGACAATCGATACAGGCCTTTCTGGACAGTGGTGAAGGCCAACCGCAGCAAATCAAGACAGCCCGGGAAGAACTCGATCGCCTTGTCCTGATCCTGGACGGCGAACAACATACTATTTCTGAGATGGAGCCGCTTCCCGGCAACATCAATACCCCGTATCTGGAGTACCTGCCAGCCATCACCGCATTTGAGCGGTTAATTTTCACCAGGAGAGTAGGAGCGCGGGAATTATTACTCCAGAGCCAGTATCAGGATACCGGGTGGTCAAACCCACAATCTGTTTTTTCCTGGAACACGCGCTATGATCTGGGTGGCTACAGCATCACGCCCGGTGGTAACCGCATGGTCGTAACCGTATGCTTTGATCCATCCATGCACCGTAGTTGTGATCTTTTTCTATTGGATAAGACTGCTTCTGGATGGGATACCCCACATCTGCTCATGGCACCGGTCAATACCGAGTTTTGGGAGTCCCAGCCATCCATTTCAGCAGATGGTCGGACCATCTATTTCAGTTCGAACCGTCCTGGTGGATTAGGGGGTAGTGATATATGGATGACATTCTGGCAGGATTCCTTCTGGAGCGCCCCGGTTAATCTGGGAGCCCCGGTGAATACATCCGGCAATGAAGTGACACCATTTATCCATGCCGATGACCAAACCTTGTATTTTGCTTCAGATGGCCTCTTTGGATTGGGGGCTAAAGACATTTTTGTCAGCCGCAAAGACAGTACCGGACACTGGACCGAACCCCAGAACCTGGGATACCCGGTCAATACCAAAGGAGATGACAGTGGCTTGTCCATTCAGCTGGATGGACAATGGGCCTATCTGGCCACGGACCGGTTTTCCAATTACCAAAACAACCAGGGCCAGCTGGACATTTACCGCTTTCATCCGGATGCTTCCTGGGCACCCCAACCCATGACTTTCCTCTATGTCGAATTGTTCTCGGCTATTGACAGTACTCCGGTGTATGGATCCGTGGAAGTTTACCGCCCGAATGGTGAAAAGGCGCCAACCATCGAAGCCATTGACTCAACCCATGCCTGGTTCGCCTGTCTACCGGCCCACTCGACGTATGGAGTATATGTCAATGTGCCCAATTGGTTGCCTTTCAGCGGCCATGTGGATCTTACTCCGCAACAAAATTATTACGAGCCGGTACACTATTCCGTTTACCTGCAGCCGGTGAGATCTTCGGGTGCAATAGATACCCTTGAGGTGCCGGTCATTCTGCATAATGTGTTTTTTGCTACCGGTTCAGCGGAGTTGCTGGACGGTTCCACCCAGGAACTATCCCGGTTAAAGACATTTCTGGAAACAAACCCCGATATTCGCATCGAAATCCGGGGACATACGGACAACACCGGCTCTGAAGCGTTTAATCAGGAGTTGTCCAACCTCCGGGCAGAAGCGGTATATAATTACCTCATCAATGAAGGTATTTTGTCATCCCGTTTAGCCTATCGAGGATTCGGAGCTGATAAGCCCATTGCTTCCAACGATACGGCTGAGGGAAGACAGCAAAACCGCCGCACTGAATTTATTGTTCTGAAATAGTCGTATGGGCAGACCGGTAAAAACTCGTCAGCAGGTAATTATTGTTGACATAGCGGATGAAGGACGGACCATTGGTAAGACACCCGAAGGTGAGATTCTGTTGGTGGAAGGTGCTTTGCCGGGAGCAGTGGTTGATGTTCAGATCTTACGGAAACGCAAGGGAATGTCGATGGCACGGGTGATCCGGCAGGTCAGCCCGTCTCCGTGGGAGGTGAGGCCCTTCTGTGAACACTTTGGGAATTGTGGAGGCTGTAAATGGCAGCACCTGGATTATAAGCACCAGCTTGAATTCAAAGAAAAATCTGTCAGGGAATCATTGCGTCGCATCGCAAAAATCGAAAATGCACAAGTCCGGCCCATCATGGGCTCTGAACACACCAGGCACTTTCGCAACAAACTGGAATATTCATTTGCCCGGCATCGGTGGAAGACACCGGAAGAGATCCGGTCCGGTGAGAAGCTCGAGTCCACCGGAGCGGTAGGATTTCATCCGCCCGGATTTTACGATAAGGTCGTGGACATCCATTGGTGTCACTTGCAGGATGAGCCTACCAATGCCATCCGCAATGGTTTGCGGGATCTCGCCCGGCAGCACGATTTCACATTTTATGATTTCATTGCCCAGCAAGGTTTTTTACGGGGGATTCTGGTCCGTAAAGCAGCATTTACTCCCGATCTCATGGTTGCCGTAATCGTTGGCTACGACGATCAGGATGCGATTGCGACGGTCATGGAATACCTGATATCGCATTTTCCGGAAATCACATCTTGTCAGTATGCAGTCAATACCAAGCGCAACGATGCCCTGCATGATCTTGAGTTCATCACCTATGCCGGACTTCCTTTTCTCCATGAACGCCTGGGCTCCCGGACCTACCGGATAGGGCCGAAATCTTTTTTCCAGACCAATTCCTACCAGGCGCTGCGGATGTTCGAGACCATTGCATCACTCGCCGATCTCAACGGTACGGAAAACGTCTATGATCTCTATTGCGGCACCGGCAGTATCGGCCTCTACCTGGCAGATCAATGCCGCCATGTGGTCGGCATTGAAGTAATACCTGAAGCGATCGATGAGGCCAGGATGAATCAAGAGATCAATCAGATAGCAAGTGCGGATTTTTTCGCCGGGGATGTTAAGGATGTACTGACCGATGCATTTGCCGAAAAATACGGAAGGCCGGATTTGATCATTGTCGACCCGCCAAGAGCCGGGTTACACGATCAGGTGATCCAGTTTCTCAATGCCATCAAAGCGCCGAAAGTCATCTATGTCAGTTGTAATCCAGCTACGCAGGCACGGGATCTGGGTAAAATGCGCGAAGTGTACCAGGATATATCCCATCAGCCTATGGACATGTTTCCCCATACCCACCACATTGAAAATATTACCTTGTTGACATTAAAAGCATGAAAGAAACTAAAAAATATAAACAGATCCGGGAGGAGTTATTCCCGTATCATTCCATCATGGACCGGGCTGTTAATGCCGTGCTGGAACAGGAGATCTCCAAATATCCCATCATGATCGTGTCGATATCGCCCGTGGACCTGGGCATACCCCTCATCGACCGGGAAGAATCTGGGGGACCATTAAATATTCACGTCAGCACCCTGGAGGAGCTGGTGACCAAGCAGGTGATCCAAATGGAAAAAGTCGATGCTTTTATCCAGGTTTATAAAGACCCTGAAAACCATATCTGCATATTTTACATCGGGCCTAATCAGGCGGAGTTTCTATTTTTACCCTATAAACACCAGGAATGAAAGGGATCATTTTAGCAGGAGGACTGGGCACGCGTTTGTACCCCCTGACATTGGTGACGAGCAAGCAATTGTTGCCGGTTTACGACAAACCGATGATCTATTATCCGCTCTCGATCCTGATGATGGCGGGTATCCGTGAGATCCTGATCATTTCCACACCCGAAGACCTCCCTAATTTTCAACGACTGCTGAAAGATGGTTCGGACATAGGCTGCACTATCGCCTATAAGGAACAAAAGGTACCCAATGGACTGGCTCAGGCTTTTGTTTTGGGTGCAGATTTCATCGGCGATGATAAAGTAGCCCTCATCCTGGGCGACAACATTTTCTACGGGAATGGCATGGACAAATTGCTCCTTAGTTGCCAGGATCCAGTTGGCGGGGTCGTTTTCGCCTATCAGGTTGCAGACCCGGAGCGATATGGGGTGGTCGAATTCGATGCCCAGTTCAATGCCCTTTCCATTGAAGAAAAACCCACAGAACCGAAATCCAATTTTGCTGTTCCGGGCCTTTATTTTTACGACAACTCCGTCATTGAAATAGCCCGAAATCTTAAGCCCAGCCCCCGGGGTGAGTATGAAATTACCGATGTGAACCGGGCTTATCTGGCACAGGGAAAATTGAAAGTGGCTGTCATGGGCCGTGGTTTTGCCTGGCTGGATACGGGTACACACCATTCATTGATGCAGGCTGGACAATTCATCCAGGTCATTGAAGAAAGGCAGGGATTAAAAATCGGATGCATTGAAGAAATAGCCTACCACCGCGGCTTCATTGATGCCCAACAGATGCAGATCCTCGGTGAGCGATACCTGAAGAGCGGATATGGAGAGTATCTGCTACGGGTACTCAACCGGAAATACTGACCAGTCAAAGGTGGATGGAATGGGGATTTTATTTCCGGTTTTTCCACCATCCGACCGCATAGATCAGGATGACGGCACCCATCATGGAAGTGATCAGCGAACCCAAAAAACCATAGCCCCGGCCAAGAATAGGCACGATGCTAAAGATAAACCCGCCGATCAGTCCGCCGATGATGCCCACGATGATGTTTCCCACCAAACCAAAACCACGGCCCTTGATCAAATAACCAGCCAACCAGCCGGCAATTGCTCCAACAATTAAGGTATACAGCAAATTCATAGACAAAGATTAACTTGTTTTAAATCCGTAAGTTACCAGAATCGAACTTCCTATTTTTCTTCAACTTTGTGCTATAATTTACCTTTTTGGAAGACCACTACCAAGATATTAAACCCGAAGAAGAACATGAGGTGTTGCGCTCCATCCGTTCTTCGCGGATCATTTTACCCATCCTGCTGGGGCTGCTGGTCGTTGGATACCTCTTCTGGCAAAAATTTAATCCGGAGGATTTTAAGAAGATCGACTGGAATCAGCACACGCTTTTTTGGATCAGCATAGCCGCCATCATTTTGGTTATCAGGCATTTAGCCTACGCCTGGCGACTGCATACGCTGGCCGGAGGGGCTTTTAGCTGGATGAAATCCATTGAGCTGATATTTATCTGGGAATTTTCCAGTGCAGTCTCCCCAACCAGCATCGGAGGCTCTGCAGTAGCCTTATTTGTGCTGGCCCAGGAAAAACTTAAAACCGCCAAGGTGACCGCCATCGTCCTGTACACCATCGTCCTGGATACCGCATTCTTTATTTTTACCCTGATCTTTCTTTACCTGCTCTTTGGTTCCAATATGATCCGGCCCAATCTCCATGGATGGAGCGACCTGGATGGCTGGTTCTTTACCTTTTTGGCCTCTTACCTGTTCATGGCCACTTACGGCTTTTTCTTTTTTTACGGTTTGTTCATCCGGCCGGACAAAACCGCCGTACTGCTGCGCTGGGTGACACGCTTCCGTTGGCTGCGCCGGTTTAGAAAGCGGGCAGCAGAACTGGGCCGTGATTTTGTCGTTTCTTCCAGGGAACTGAAAAACCGCGGGTTGTATTTTCACTTCACGGCATTTGCCAGTACAGCGATCGCCTGGTCCATGCGATTTCTTTTATTGAATGCGTTGATCATTGCTATTGTACCCACTACCGACATGCATTTTATGGCTCAATTCGCCTTATACGCCCGCTTGGAAGCGATGTTTGTCATTATGGCATTCAGCCCCACTCCGGGAGGCGCGGGATTTGCCGAATTTGTATTTGGTGGCTTTCTCAGCGATTATGTACCAAGAGGCATCTCCCTGATTGTTGCATTGATCTGGCGGGCTATGGCTTATTATTCTTACCTGCTGGCAGGCGTGATCATTATTCCGAACTGGATCCGTAAAGTGATCAATCGAAGGAGGATCGAAAAACTCGAACAGCATCAGGAACAATAAAGCATCAGCCTACCCAAACATCAGATGCCAGGCATGGTCTGTCCGGCCGGTATGGACCAGATGCTGCAGGTAACGGTGGAGCTCTTCACTCCGTTCAGCCTCTTGCCGCAGTTGCTGCCAGGTCATGTCCCCGTGAACATGTTCCCCGATATCCTTCGATGCCGGAAGGTATGAAAGGCCTGCAAAATGTGCCAGGTCGCTTCCTGTGAGAACAGAGCTGTTGCGGTATTCTGCCGGTATGGCATCAAAACCGACGACCTGCTCAAGGATAGGCTGGACGATCGTATGCACAGCCTGACCGCTGGCACGAACATAGTAGCTGCGACCCAGACGGCCCATCAAATCCATTTTATGCGGATCGATACGGTGATTTTCGTCAATGACATCTTCGCGGATATGGATCCCCAGAACCAGGCAAATAACCAAATGTCCGGCCCCACCGGCATTTCCCAGTGGTATGATTTCCTGCACGCGGCATTCCAGGGAAGCAGGTGATTCAGCAACCCGGTATGGTTTGACCCAAGTACTCTCCAGAGGCGTCAGGCCGGATTTTACAAATTCATCCACTTCAGGTGGAAATTCCACACTGGCTATGGCCATCTGCTGCACAATGGCGTAATTGACCATATTGATGACCACTTCCCCATTCAGGTGAACATTGTTCAGCGTATCCTTCGCTGAACTGTCCTTACCGCGCAGTCCGGAAGAAAATACCACCATGGGTGGATTGCTGCTGAAGGCATTAAAAAAGCTGTAGGGCGCCAGATTCGGCACTCCTTCCTGGTTGATGGTGCTCACAAACGCGATAGGACGGGGACCGACACAACCGATCAGGTATTGGTAAAAATCACGCTGAGGTGTGGGGCCTGGTTCGAAGGTCTTAAACATGGTCAATCAATTTTCATCATTTCAGGTATCTTTTTCCGATTTAAACGATGTGCAATCCGATCAGGCTCCGGATTAAAATGGCCACCAACCGAAGAGCTTGAAAATGGAAAGTACGACGACGGCGATGAGTAGCCAGTAGGCCCAGCGGTTAGCAGCAGGGATCCGCGTGGCAAAACGCGCTGCCAGCCATCCACCACTTGCCTGCCCGATGGCAATGACCAGTCCCACCGGCCAGTCAACCAGTCCTTTCAGGTGAAAAATGACCAGGACCACGGCAGTGTACAGGACCACGACTACATTTTTGATGGCATTGGAATCAATGAGATCGTAACGGGCTACCAGGACCATGACGGCCAGAAAAAACACACCCATGCCCATTTGGATAAAGCCTCCGTAGAATCCCAGGATAAAAAAGATGGGTATGGAAAGGACCCAGGGCATTTTCCATTCCAGATCGGAAGTGCGCAACCACCGCTTGGGATTGATGAGAGTAACCACCAGCATACCGATCATCAGATAGGAGAAAATTTGTTTGAAAACGGCGTTGCTGACGGCAGTGGCAACCCAAACGCCCACCATAGCCCCGATAAAGATGATCAGGATCCACCAGCGCGCGCGATGGATGGCATGTTGGTTGTGCTTCCAGAAAAATCGAACACTGGCCATTCCCTGCGCCAGAATACCGATGCGGTTGGTTCCATTGGCCACATTACCCGGAAGACCCAGTACTTCTGTCAGAATAGTCAGCGTGATGGCTGATCCATTGCCGGCCAGGGTATTGATGATTCCGGCAAATAAACCGCCAATGATTGCGATGGTGATTTGCAGCCAATCCATTTGCATCCTCAAAGTTGATAATTGCTATTGAAAAAGCAGGATAAAATATTCCATCAGGCCTTTTGATGCTGGCAAAGTTCGATAAGCACGCCCTGGGTTGACCGGGGATGGAGGAAACAAATCAGTTTGTTTTGCGCACCCAGGCGGGGCGTCTGGTCGATGAGCTCGTATCCCTTTTCCACCATGTAACGCATGGCAATTTGGATTCTGGCGACTTTGTAAGCCATGTGGTGGATGCCGGGTCCCTTGCGGTCCAGAAAACGGGCGATGGCGCTGCTTGGGTCTCTGCTCGCGATCAGTTCGATCTGTGTTGCACCGGTCTGAAAGAAAGCTACCTCCACCATTTGTGACTCTACTATTTCGCGGTGTACCGGTGGCTGGCCAAGCAGGTCCTCATACATTGAAATTGCTGTTTCCAAGTCTTCCACGGCAATCCCCACGTGATCTAATGTTAACATAAGGGATGTTTTTTAGCTAATTTCGTGCTTTAAAATGGGCCATGAAAACAAAAGAAGAGATCATTAACAATTGGCTGCCACGTTACACCGGCTTGACCCTGGAAGCATTTGGAAAGTATATTTTGCTCGTCAATTTTCAATCTTACGTGGAGCTCTTTGCCCATCAGTTTGATGTGCCGGTCATTGGAGCGGATAAACCGATGCCCAATGCAACCCATGGCGGCATCACGATCATCAACTTTGGTATGGGAAGCCCCAATGCGGCGACGATAATGGATCTGCTGGCGGCGATATCACCCAAAGCCTGTCTTTTTTTAGGGAAATGCGGAGGATTGCGTACCGACAAAAATGCGGTTGGCGACTTGATCCTGCCCATTGCAGCCATCCGCGGGGAAGGTACTTCCAATGACTATTTTCCGGCAGAAGTCCCGGCGTTACCTGCATTCGCCCTGCAAAAAGCGATCAGCACCACGATCCGGGACTACGCTCAGGACTATTGGACCGGAACAGTTTACACCACGAACCGCAGGGTGTGGGAGCACATTCAGGAGTTCAAAGATTATCTGCGCAGGATGCGCTGTCTGGCGATCGATATGGAGACGGCCACCATCTTCTCGGTTGGATTTTACAATAAGATACCGACCGGTGCCCTGCTGCTCATTTCCGACCTGCCCATGACGCCGGATGGTGTGAAGACCGATATTAGTGATCAGCGGGTCACCGCCAATTTTGCAGAACGCCATCTGAATATCGGGATTGATTCACTGCATCAGCTGATCAACAATGCCCAAACGGTCCGGCATCTGAAATTCTAGGCACTGGCAAGACGCTCCATTAATTCTTCCATCTGCAGACGGTGCCTTTCACCATGGAAATAAAACACATAGAACCAGTCCATTCGGGTCAGGCTCCCCAATATCGGATGAAGCATTTCCTCATCGTCAAAGTATATGGAACCCACGGATATCCGATGTTCAAGCTGGCTGCGCATCGATTGCCATTTTTCATACAATTCGGACCAGCTTTCGCGCGATTTTGGCAGGAATGGTTCGGGTGAGCTGACTTTATACGAACGGTTTGTCATGGCCTTGTGCAGGCGTCTGGTCTCCCAGTTCAGTTTTGGCTCCTGCTTTTTGCCGGAAGTGATGAAACCGAATATCCTGGACTCCACCTGTACGATATGATCAAAGATCTGATAAAAGGACCATCCTGATTCCGGGGTTATCACGATCAGTTCCGATGGGATGGACTCCAGGGTGTTCTGCAGCCGGTAGGTATACTCCCGGTGGAGATCGGATAAGTTCTCAAATTCATTCATCACAATGATTTGGTGCGACCACCGTCGACTGGCAAATTAATGCCGTTGACATAGGATGCCGCCGGAGACGCCAAAAATCCGACGACTGCGGCAATCTCCCTTGGTTCTCCAAATCGCCCGGTTGGTATCTCGCGTATCATGGTTTGCTCCACTTCCTCCGCAGTTATTCCCCGCTGGCTGGCCAGGATGTTGATGAGCTCTTCGAGCCGGGAGGTATAAGTCATGCCTGGTAATACATTGTTAACCGTAATCCCCGCGGCAGCGACCTCGCTGGCTAATGTTTTGGCCCAGTTAGCCACGGCCCCACGGATGGTATTGGATACACCGAGATTTTCCAGCGGTTGTTTGACGGACGTGGAAATGATGTTGATGATGCGGCCATAACCTGCCTGCTGCATGCCCGGAAGCACTGCCTGTGTTAACAGGTGATTGCAAATGAGGTGCCGATCAAAAGCATTGCGAAAGGCGTCAGCTTTAGCCTCGACGATCTTGCCGGAAGCCGGCCCGCCGGTGTTATTGATCAGGATGTGAATAGCCATGAGCTGAAGGATATCCTGGACTTTGGTGACCAATCCCTGCGGATTATCATAATTGGCAACCAGATACTGGTGTTCCTGATTAACCGGTCGATCCAGCGTATTCAAAACATTCTGCAGCAAATCCGAACTGCGGGATACGAGAATAACCCGGGCGCCAAGCCTGGCAAGCTCATGGGCGCAAGCTCTGCCAATACCTTTACTGCTTCCTCCGACCAGTGCATTCTTGCCGGTCAGTGGAAGTTCCGACTGGTGCGATAGCTTCTCCATATGGTGATAAATAGCAGATTATCTACTTTTGCAGGGAAGTTAGTAAATGCATGCCGGCGAGTCAAATCTATTTTGCATCCGATTTTCACCTGGGTATTGATGCCCGGTTGACTTCCCGGGAGCGGGAAAAACAGATCGTACGATGGCTGCATTCCATCGCACCCGATTGCGCCCACCTCTACCTCGTGGGTGACCTTTTTGACTTTTGGTTTGAGTACAATCAGGTGATCCCCAAAGGAAATACCCGGTTACTGGGGACTCTGGCGGAATTGGTGGATGGTGGAATGCCGGTCTCGGTGTTTACCGGAAATCACGATCTCTGGATGTTCGGTTACCTGGAAGAAGAGATTGGGGTTGCCGTTCACCGGAACCAGCCTATCCGGGCCATACACCAGGGTAAAACATTCCTTATCGGCCACGGTGATGGTCTCGGTCCCCATGATCGGGGCTACAAGTTTCTCAAGAAGGTATTTACCAATCCGGTAGCCCAATGGAGCTTTGCCCGTATTCACCCCAATTTAGGGATCCGGATGGCACAGTTCTGGTCAGGAAAAAGCAGAAAAGCCAATGTTCAAATGGAAGCATTCAATGGATTGGAGCGGGAATGGCTTTTCGAGTATGCTTGTGGATATCAAAAGCTTGATCCGGTTGATTATTATGTTTTTGGTCACCGCCATCTACCTATAGACACAGTTATTCCGGGTGGGCAGGCCCGATACATCAATCTTGGTGACTGGCTGCACCACAATTCATACGGTGTCTTCGATGGGAAAGAATTGCGACTGGAGTTTTTTGAGATGGACAGGCGAACGGTTTATCCGGAAAATTCCTGATCGCATCAGATGGTCATGATATCCTTTTCTTTGACATCAACCATGTGCTGGACCTTCTCATTGTATTCGTTAACCAGATCCTGCACCTTGCCTTCCATGCGCTTCCCGGCGTCTTCAGCATAGCCGTTTTTTACTTCTTTTTTCACGAAGTCCAATATTTTATGGCGCTCGGTGCGGATTCCGACCCGGGTATCCTCAGCCAGGGCTTTGGCTTGTTTGACCAGGTCTTTACGACGGTCTTCGGTAAGCGGAGGAATGGTCAGACGGATGACCTCTCCATCGTTCTGCGGCGTGACACCCAGATTAGCTTCGAAAATGGACCGCTCGATGTCGGCTATGATTTTGCGCTCCCATGGCTGGATGGTAATGGTCTTCGAATCACTGGCCGTGATGTTTGCTACCTGGTTGATCGGCACCGGGCTCCCGTAATATTCAACCAGGACACCTTCGAGCATAGCGGTGTTTGCCTTCCCGGTACGTATCTTGGTCAATTCACGTTGGAGGTGTTCCAGACTGCGGTCAAAATGCTCAGTCGCTTCTTTGATTACCGAATTAATATTCTCGTACATTTCCGATCAAATTTTTAAATCATCAATAACCGGATAACGATTCCACCCCCATCCGGTTTGCCAAAAATACAAAAAGATGACCCGGAATGGTTCCCTGATCATCTTTTTGACCTCAGATTGTTATCCTTTAATCCCTGCTGCCCATAAATCGCAGTACGAAATACAGCAAGGTAGCAAGGGCGCTCAAAGCTCCTACGACGTAGGTCAGCGCAGCCCATTTCAAGGCATCCTTGGCGCCATAATACTCGGTGTCCGAGTGCGTTACATTTTCTTTATCCAGCCAGACCAGTGCCCGGTTGCTGGCATCAAATTCCACGGGTAAGGTTATCAGTGAAAATGCGGTTGTGATGGCCATAGCAACTACCAGAATCAGCAGGAATGAACTGTTGTGGGTTGCACCGAATCCAAATAACAAGCCCATGAACAACCATTGTTGGGCCATGGAAGCAAACTGAACGATCGGCACCATGCCCGAACGAAACTTGAGCCAGGCATACTGTGTGTCATCCTGTACCGCATGTCCGCACTCGTGAGCTGCCACCGCAGCGGACGCCACACTCCGTCCATGGTAAACATCCGGACTTAGCAGGACCACTTTTTCTTTTGGATTGTAGTGGTCCGTCAGCGTTCCCTGACCTTCGGCAACCCGTACGTTGTGAATGCCATAATCACGCAGCATCTTTTGAGCTACTTCCGCACCGGACATACCGGTGGAAAGAGGCATATGGCTATATTCTTTGAATTTATTCTTCAGACGCGAGCTGACGACCAGCGAGAGAATACCGAAAATGACAATGATGATTAGATACATAGTCCGACTTTTGTTAAGGTTTGTGAGATATTAACATCTGACTTAGTCAATTCGTTCGAATCCGGTGTAAGGTATTAAGACGAAAGGCATTTCTATACCGTCAGATGTTTGATAATATTCGAGCAATGCAGCTACAACACGGGCCAGCGCCAGGGCACTGCCGTTAAGTGAATGGGCCAGTTGGTTTTGGCCTTCTGCGTTACGGAAACGCAACCGCATCCGGTTGGTTTGAAAGGTCTCAAAGTTGGAGACCGAGCTGACTTCCAGCCATTTCTGCTGTGCGGCAGAGAATACCTCAAAGTCATAGGTTATGGATGAAGTATGGCCCAGGTCCCCTCCGCATAAGCGTACGATGCGGTAGGGCAAACCCAATTCATCCAGGATACCGGCCACATGTTCGACCATTTCAAGCAACGCCTTGTCCGATTGGTCCGGATGTTGAAACTGGACGATTTCTACTTTGTCAAACTGATGTACCCGGTTTAAGCCTTTCACATCGGAGCCATAAGATCCGGCTTCGCGGCGGAAGCAGGGCGTATAACCGGTGAGCTTGATGGGAAAGTCGGATTCCTGCACGATCACGTCCCGGTAGATGTTGGTTACTGGAACCTCTGCTGTCGGGATCAGATACAGGTTATCGACGGTGCAATGGTACATCTGCCCTTCCTTATCCGGAAGCTGGCCGGTTGCCCGGGCGGAATCTTCATTGACCAGAAGAGGAGGAATGATCTCTTCGTATCCTGCATCAATGGCTTTGTCGAGAAACAAACGGATGAGTGCACGCTGCAGTTTGGCTCCTTTACCGCGGTACAAGGGAAAGCCGGAGCCAGTGATTTTCACACCCAGTTCAAAATCAAACAACCGGTATTTTTTACCCAGCTCCCAGTGAGGTTCGGGCTTTTCCCCCGGAGCAGGTAATGGTCCTTTCCATTCCCGGTACATTTCATTGTCATCGGCAGATCGGCCTTCCGGTACGATGGCCTGCGGGACATTGGGTAGCTGCAACAGAATGGCCTCGATACGGTCCTTGGCACTGTTGAGTTTTTCCTGCAGGGATTCGGCGGTGATCTTGATGTCGGCCACCGATTGTTTCATGGTTTCAGCCTCCTCGCGTTTGTCTTGTTGCATCAGCGAGCCGATCTCCTTGGATAGCTGATTCCGTTGAGCCAGCAGCTGATCCAGTTCAGATTGTATCATTTTGCGCTGGTCATCCTGCTGCAACACTTCATCCACCAATTGCATGGTTTCCGGAGACAGATTTCGTTTGCGCAATCCGGTTACCACGGCATTATAGTCACTACGTATGCGGGAAATTTCTAGCATGACAGATATCGTTAAATTTTCGGGGCAAAATTAATACAATTTTGAGTCAACGTGCGGCTGCCTGATTGTTAGTTGGATGGCAATAATTCTGAAGGAATCAGTATTGGAATGATTTTGGCAAAAAAAATGTTTAAAAATGTGACCCTTATTCGTTGGTATTAAAAAATGATTTAACTTTACCGCGTTTAAAGCACATCAACTTCCAGCTTCAACTAGAAGTTTAAGCAGGAAACTCCCATCACGATATTTTGAGATCATCAATTTTGTTAAGGGGAATTTGATTTATAGCTGATTTGAGAAAGCAAACATCTCACCTACTACTAAACGTGATTTACATCTAATTTATCAAGGACAAGATATGTACGACATTCTGCAGTTGAACGATATGCTGGTTCCTGAGTTGAGGGACATCGCAGAAAAAATCGGTCTAAAAGGTTACAAGCGATTAACTCGCCAGGAGCTGATTTACAAAATACTGGATCAGCAAGCATTGACAAACCCCGAGAATGCCAAACCTGCTCCCACCAGCAAGGTAGCTGCACCCAAAGAAAATGGAAGCGCTGAAAAGCCGGCTCCCCGCACAGCTGCAGCAAATAAAGAAGAAAAAAATACCAAACCTGTGCAAAAAGAAACAAAAAAGCAGGATGAACCGTCATCCCCACCGGCAGTTGAAGCCAATGACGGTAACTCCGGTAGCAGGCGCCGGCGCCGGACACCCAGTGCCAGCAACATAAAAGAACCGCCAGCCGATCCCAAACCTGCTCCCCAGCCTGCAGAACAAGTGAAAGCACCAGCTAGTGAGGAGCGTCCAGCCAATCGCAAAGAGGTGCCACAAGCCAAACCGGCGCGTCAGGAAGAACCGTCTCGCCCGCCTCAGCAGCATCAAAATGAGACGAAAGAACAGCCCAGGCGGAATCCTGCCCCCGAGCCGGCAGAAAGAGAACAAAGGGAGCCAAGAGAACAGCGTGAACAACGGGAATATCGTGAACCAAGGGAACAACGAGAACCGCGGGATCAGAGAGAGCCTCGCGACCAGCGCGATCAACGCGAACAGCGCGATCAACGTGAACAACGCGAACAGCGCGATCAACGTGAACAACGGGATCCCAGGGACCAACGTGAGCAAAGAGAACCGGTTGAGCGGTTCAACATTGATCTGGATGGAATTGTTGAGGGAGAAGGCGTACTGGAAATGATGCCTGATGGGTATGGATTCCTGCGTTCTTCTGACTACAACTACCTGTCTTCACCTGATGATATCTACGTATCGCCTTCTCAAATTAAATTGTTCGGATTAAAGACCGGCGATTCTGTGACCGGTGCTATTCGCCCTCCGAAGGAAGGAGAAAAATATTTTGCATTGCTGCGGGTCTCCCGGATCAATGCTCTGGAGCCGGCCAGAATCCGTGACCGGGTCCCCTTTGATTACCTGACGCCGCTTTTTCCACGGGAGAAATTTAATTTAACCACCAATCCACTCGGTCGAGATTACGGTAACCGTATGATAGATCTGTTTACACCGATCGGAAAAGGCCAGCGGGGTTTGATCGTGGCACAGCCTAAGACGGGTAAGACCTATTTATTGAAGGATGTTGCCAACGCCATTGCCACCAATCACCCCGACTGTTACATGATCGTCCTGCTGATCGACGAACGTCCGGAAGAGGTCACCGACATGCGCCGGAGTGTCAATGCTGAAGTGATCGCTTCTACTTTTGACGAACCGGCTGATAACCATGTGCGTGTTGCCGGTATCGTTCTGGAAAAAGCCAAGCGATTGGTAGAATGCGGCCACGACGTTGTGATCCTGCTGGACTCCATTACCCGCCTGGCACGTGCCTATAACACGGTAGCACCATCAAGCGGAAAAGTATTGTCCGGAGGTGTGGAAGCAAACGCACTCCAGAAACCCAAGAAGTTTTTCGGTGCAGCCCGTAAGATCGAAAATGGCGGCTCCCTGACGATCCTGGCAACCGCACTGATCGACACCGGTTCCAAAATGGACGGTGTCATCTTTGAAGAATTCAAGGGCACAGGTAACATGGAGTTGCAACTCGATCGCAGCCTGGCCAACAAACGGTTGTACCCGGCCATCGACCTGACCAAGTCCAGCACCCGCCGCGAAGAATTGCTTCTGGAAAAAGACGTCTTGCAGAGGATGTTCATTATGCGCAACCACCTTGCCGATATGAAACCCGACGAAGCCATGGAGTTCTTGTTAAAATACATGCGGGGAACCACGAATAATGATGAATTCCTGGCATCCATGAATGGATAAGATTCAAAACTGAAGCTAATTTTTTCAAAAATCCGTAGGTAATAAGCGTAAAAAGGCTACCTTTGTGGTCCTTTTTTTAAGCAGCTTGCTGATAAATCGATAGAAGTCATGAAGCGTACATTTCAACCATCCAGACGCAAACGATCAAACAAACATGGGTTCATGACCCGCATGAGTTCAAAAAATGGTCGTAAGGTGTTGGCTCGCCGCCGGGCTAAAGGCAGACATAAGCTTTCCGTCAGCGACGAGCGCAGACTGAAATGATCCGGCACGAATGGATAAATGCCTGACCTGTTCTTGGGATCGGAACGGCGATTAAAGCATCGAAAGCTAATCACCCGTTTATTTAAGGAAGGTCAATCATTATTCAACTATCCATTTAAACTTTTATGGCTTCCGGTAGATGATGTTACCGGGAGCCCTTTTTTATTTTCAGTATCCATCCCCAAGAAACCATTTCCTAAAGCCGTAGACCGCAATCGGCTCAAGCGTCAAACCCGCGAAGCTTTTCGCCTGCAACAACATCAGATCCCCACTATCCCAGGAAAGACCATTTTGCTTATGTACATTTATGTGGGTAAAGAGGCCCTTACCTATGATGCCATTGACCGGGGTATTCGTTTTTTAACAAAACTTTTAAAGAAATCAGTTCGCAAAGCTTCTCCCTCAGACGTATAATCAACATGAGATCATGGTTGATTTTGACAGCACTGATGCTGAACCTGGCTGCGTACAGTCAGAAGTTTATGCAAATTGAAAAATACGGCTCACCCCGCACCATCAAGTTTTACCCGGGTGATGATCTGGTATTCCGTCTGGGCACCGATACCTGGATTACACGCACCATCCTTGATGTCAATGCTGACCGGGGTACCATCCTGATCGAGGACGTTAGTTCAGGCGTCCCCATGCATCTCGATGTACAGGAAATAACGGAGATCAAACTTGGCTCCAAGGGCAAAATTTGGCGGATAGTGGGAAAAACCCTGATGGCTGGAGGTGCCAATATAGCGATCAGTTCCTTGTTCCTGGCCAGATCCAATATCATTCCTCCGATCAAGGATTATCCCCAGCCCTACATTTATGGTGCGGGTAATCTTCTGTTAGGTCTGGGCATCGATCAGCTGTTGGGCAAACCGGTTTATAAGATGGGCAAAAGATGTCATTTACGGGTTCTCGACGTGTCGATCTATTAGCATTTGAATAGCCTGGGCATAGCCTTCCAGTCCTTTACCACTGATCTGGGCGATGCAATAAGGCTGCATGTAGGAATGATGCCGGAATTTTTCCCGCTGGTGAATATCCGAGATATGAACCTCGACGACCGGTGAAGTAATCGCTGCTATCGCATCTGCCAGGGCGATGGAGGTATGCGTGTAGGCGCCGGCATTAAAAACAATGCCTGGCCAGGAAAAACCTACCCGGTGTAATTCATCCAGCAGATCGCCTTCGTGATTGGACTGATAATAAACCAGCTCGACTTGCGGAAATCGTGCCTGCAATTCATGAAAATAATCTTCAAAGGTCTTTGTGCCGTAAATATGCGGCTCTCGTTTACCCAGTAAATTTAGATTTGGTCCATTAAGAATTAAAATATTCATACCCGTGAAGCATTCTGTTTTGCAAGGTCCAACCTAAAGGACCATGCAAGATACGCGTATGTTATGGACAATACGTGGTCAGAATTGAATTACTGTCTTCCAGCCAGATGAAGTCGAAACGTTAATTGGCCATTTCCGAAAGAAATTTCAACCGCACCAACTGGATCTCTTCCAGGGTGATGTCATCATCCTGCAGTTCGGTATACGCCTCGTCTATGGAGTCATTCACGGACTCCATGAAATAGTCGTAGATCGTTTCGATATTGTATTCATCGAGGTTCTCTTCCAGATAATAGTCCAGGTCCAGTTTGGTGCCGGACGATACGATGGCATCGAGTTCACGGTACAATTCTTCGATCGAAAGCTGATTGCTTGAGGCGATGTCTTCGAGCGGTAATTTCCGGTCGATACCCTGGATGATTGCCACTTTGCTCTTGGATTTATTGGCTACCTGTTTGACGACAAAGTCAGTAGGTCTTTCAATGTCGTTTTCATCCACATAGCGATGGATCAGATCGATAAAGGGCTTCCCATAGCGTTGTGCTTTACCGAGGCTTACACCCTGAATTTTGCTCATGTCATCCATGGAAATGGGATACTGAGTAGCCATATCTTCAAGGGACGGATCCTGGAAGATCACGTAAGGAGGAACATTTTTCGTTTTCGCAAAGGACTTGCGCAGGTCTTTCAGCATTTGCACCAATGCGATGTCGAGTGCAGCGGAACGAGGGCTGCTTTCGTGGTCATGGTGGTCCGTTTCACTGTAGACGTGATTGATAGGGATCTTGAGCGATACCGGATGTTTGATAAACGATCTTCCCGCATCCGTAAGCTTAAGGAGGCCATAGTTCTCGATATCCTTAAGCAGCAGATCCTGCAATAGCCCATGGCGGAATATGGAGTGCCAGTAAGCTTCGTCATTTGCCTTTCCGGATCCGAAATATTGTTTTTCGTCGAAGCGAAAGTTCTTGATTTCCTGGGTTTCTTTGCCGGTCATAAAATCCACAAGGAGTTTCACGCCATAATTCTCATTCAGTTCAAGGATGGCCTGCAAACCTTTGACCATGTCGTTTTTAACCTCTATTTTTTCTTTGGGGTGACGGCAATTATCACACATGGCATCACAGTCCTGTTCGGCAAAATGCTCGCCAAAGTAATGCAGCAGGAATTTGCGCCGGCAGGTGGCCGTTTCGGCATAGGCGATGACTTCATTCAGCAGCTGGGAACCCATTTCCCGCTCAGCAGCTGTTTTATCCCGGAGAAATTTTTCCAGGATCATGATGTCTTTATAGGAGTAGAATGCCAGGCAATGGCCTTCCATACCATCACGTCCTGCACGGCCGGTTTCCTGGTAATAGTTTTCGATGCTCTTGGGTATATCAAAGTGGATCACGAAACGCACATCAGGCTTGTCGATCCCCATCCCGAAGGCTATGGTGGCGCAGATGACATCGATGTCTTCCATCAGGAATGCATCCTGGACATTAGCCCGCACTTTAGCTTCCAGACCGGCGTGATAAGGCGCTGCTTTTATCCCGTTCACTGAGAGCGCTTCAGCCAGTTCTTCCGTGGTTTTCCGAGCCTGGGCATAGATGATGCCGGATTCATTTTTATGCTCACTGATGAACTGCACGATTTGTTTGATGGTCTGGGCTTTATTCAGTTTGGGCCGCAGTTCGTAATAAAGGTTCTCCCGGTTGAAGGATGAGACGAACGTCTTCACTTCCTGCATATCGAGGTTCTTGATGATATCGCTCCGTACTTTCGGTGTAGCCGTGGCTGTCAGGGCGATGACTGGGGTATTGTCACCGATGGCATCAATCATTTCCCTGATCCGGCGGTATTCCGGGCGAAAATCGTGGCCCCATTCTGAGATGCAGTGGGCTTCGTCTACGGCGATCAGGCTGATCGGTACGTTCTGAAAGAATTGAATGTTCTCGTCTTTGGTCAGGGTCTCAGGAGCGACATACAATAATTTGGTCTTGCCTTTGATGATGTCTTCTTTCACCTCGTTGATCTGTTTTTTGGTCAACGACGAATTGAGGAAGTGCGCTACATGATCGCTTTCACTATATCCCCGCAGCGCATCCACCTGATTCTTCATCAGTGCGATGAGCGGTGAAATGATGATAGCCGTGCCGGGCATGATGAGTGCAGGTAATTGATAACACAGGGACTTACCGCCTCCAGTAGGCATCAAAACAAAGGTATCGTTACCGGAGAGTACACTTCGGATGATGGATTCCTGATTTCCTTTAAATTGATCAAAACCAAAGTGGGTTTGCAGTGACTCGTGTAAAGAGATTTCGGACACTTGCATTGCGTCTTATATTGTTTTTTGAACCAAATACATTCTCGAATTTCCTATTTCTCAGCTAGTGTATTACCTACATAAGGTACGTAAAAAAAGCGGCTGCGCTTGAAATGTTTTCATTTATTTTGCAGCATTTTAGGTCTTGATTGAGTTCTCTTGGAGAGGGAGGTCCTTTTAAAAAGGCTACGAAGATACCAACATATCGTGAATAAATCAAACAGAATTTTAGAGGTTGCATCCCGTACCATTGGAATCGAAGCAGAAGTTATTCATTCGCTGCAATCCACTCTGAATCAGGATTTTGTCTTAGCGGTTGAACATTTGCTCCATAGCCCCGGACGTATCGTGGTCACCGGCATCGGGAAGAGTGCCATCATCGGGCAAAAATGGGTAGCCACCCTCAACTCGACCGGCTCTCCCGCCCTCTTTATGCATGGTGCAGATGCCATTCACGGTGACCTGGGGATGATCCAGCCGGAAGATACGCTGATTGTTTTGTCCAAAAGCGGTGAGACCCCGGAACTGCGGGTATTGATCCCGCTCATCAGGGATTTTGGCAATGTGCTCATCGCGGTGGTCGCGCAGGCAGATTGTTTTTTAGCCCGCCAGGCTAAGTACGTGATTCACACGCCGGTAGATCGTGAAGCCGAACCAAATAACCTGGCGCCTACTGCCAGCACGACTGCCCAGCTGGTCATCGGTGACGCCATCGCTACCTGTCTTCTGGCTATGCGAAACTTTACCCCTGAACATTTCGCCCGTTTTCATCCCGGAGGGACACTGGGTAAACAGTTGTATCTGCGGGTGAGGGATCTGATGATCCGGCATGAAAAACCGGCGGTCAGGCCTGACGCCACCTTGCAGGAGGTAATCGTGGAGATGACTTCCAAGCGTGTAGGAGCGACAGCGGTGACGGATACAAATGGGAAATTGAAGGGGATCATTACGGATGGTGATTTAAGGCGTATGCTCAGCAAATCCCGGGACCTCTCCGGATGGGATGCCGGAACGATAATGACCCGGGCGCCCAGGACCATTGCTGCAGGCGCTTTGGCGGTAGATGCCCTGGCGCTCATGCGCACAAACAGCATCACCCAACTGATTGTAATGGAGGATGAGGATTATGTCGGGATCATCCATCTTCACGACATACTGCAGGAAGGCATTTTATAATTAAACTGGCTGGTTATGATATTTCCGATTGGTGATGATCAGGTGCGTGGCGGGGCCCGCCCGATAGTATCGTATGCATTGATCCTGATCAATTTTCTGGTCTTCTTCTTTCAGGTTTCACTGTCGCCGGATCAACTGCAGCAATTGGTATTTGATTATGGCACCACACCATACCACATCTTACAGGGACAAGACTATCTGACGTTGTTCACCAGCATGTTTCTGCATGGCGGCTGGATGCACCTCCTGGGCAATATGCTATTCTTATGGATTTTTGCCGACAACATAGAGGCGGTGGTCGGTTCCGGCTTGTTTCTGTTGTTTTACCTTGCCGGTGGTGTAGTCGCCTCCGGAGTACATGTATTCTTAAACCCGGGCAGTACCGTCCCTTCCATTGGCGCTTCCGGGGCCATATCGGCAGTCATGGGCGCTTATCTGGTCATGTTTCCCGTGAGCCGGATAAAAGTGTTAATCCTGATATTTTTCAGGTCAATTTATGTGCCGGCACTGGTATTTCTGGGCTTCTGGATCGTTCAGCAGCTGGTCAGCGGGTATTATTCCATGGGCGTAGCAGCGGAAGAAACCGGCGTAGCCTGGTGGGCTCACATCGGAGGGTTTTCATTTGGACTGCTGTTTGGCTGGTATTTCAGAAAACGGTTCCGGTCGGATACCTATGTGCTGCGGGCGTGAGGTATTAAAATGAAAAGGGCCAGATTGCTCTGGCCCGATATTTAGCTTTTTAAACGATCAGATCACCTCGGTGCTGCCAGGCATCGGGATCGGATAGAATCCCTCATTATTTGGCAGAACCGGAGGATTGGCATCCCAGGCATATTCCTTCGGCATGATGCTGATCTTGGAATTCAGGGCCTCATCCCACTTGATCATTTTCCCGGAGTAGGTGGCCATGCGACCCAGAATGGCGGTCATCGTACTGGTGGCGCCGTACTCCGCATTATCAAACTTGTATTCTCCTTTGGCAATGGCGTCAAACAGCATATCGTGTTCCACCTGATAGGGGTTCGGGTCGTTCTTATCGTCGTATTTCAGGATGGATTTGCCATTGTAGCCCATCACACTGCCTTCCCCAAAATCAACGGTTCCCTTGGTGCCGGTCAGTTTTTCATTCACTTCATCCCAGCAATTCTTGATATGTCGGCACTGACTGTTCATGATGGATCCGTCGGCATACGTAAACTCGACGTAGTGGTGATCGTAGATCTCCCCATATTCCTTGCCGGTGCGTACCTGGCGACCACCCATACCCTGTGCAGATACCGGGGTGGCTTGTTTAGCCCAGTTGATCACGTCAATGTTATGGATGTGCTGCTCGTTGATGTGGTCACCGCAGAGCCAGTTGAAATAGTACCAGTTGCGCATCTGGTATTCCATCTCCGTTTGGCCGGCAACGCGCGGACGCACCCACACCCCGGCGCTGTTCCAATAAGCCTGGGCTGAGGTGATGTCGCCGATCTTTCCATCGTGGACCAGGTCCATGATCTTATTGTATTTGGCCTGGTAGTGGCGTTGTAATCCGACGACGACATTCAGTTTTTTCTGCTTGGCAATTGCTGCAGTCTCCAGTACTTTACGAACCCCCGGAGCATCGGTAGCTACCGGTTTCTCCATAAATACATGTTTATTCTGAGCGATGGCTTCAGCAAAATGGATGGGCCGGAATCCGGGAGGTGTTGCCAGGATAACGACGTCGGCATGCTGTATGGCATGCAGGTAACCATCAAAGCCAACATACTGGCGGTCTTTGGGTACATCCACCTTATCCTTGCCGACTTCATTGATGATGTTGGTAAGGCTGGCTTCAAGATTATCTTTGAAAGCATCAGCCATTGCGACCAGCTTGACGTTTTGCTTGGTGCTCAGGGCCTGACTAGCCGCGCCGGTTCCCCGGCCACCACAGCCAACCAATGCGATTTTGATGGTGTCATCCACGCTGTTAAAAAATCCGGCTGCGCTCGAGATAAAAGGACTGATGACCACTCCGGTTCCGGCAAGTGCGGTGCGTTCTACGAATGAACGACGGTTTATTTTTCCTGACATGATGTTTAATGTTTTTTCAAGTTAAAGGACAATGGACAGAAGAATATGGCATATTTTCGTCCACTCCCTAAGATACAAATCAATCCGATAAAGGCAGGATCATTATCCGCCTAATACCATTTCCCAGAACGCTTTTTGTTCAGCCTGGCTGGGTTCGTTCATGGGGCGGATGATGCGAAAACCCACGAAAGGTGAATCGGTATTCCACCAGAAACTTTTGGGAATTTGTGGGTCCCGTTTTTTCCACTGGAGATCCGATTCAATTCGGTTGCTGCTGCGCATGGCGGCGGCGTCATCCTGATAGGAACCGCCCCGCACCGATCTGGGATGCAGCGCTTTCGGCTTGTACCAGGGGTCGCTTGATTTATCGGCAAAAGTGGTGTAAGCATCGGCCTGGTACTGATCCAGGGTCCATTCTGCCACATTTCCATACATGTCGTACAGTCCCCAGGGATTGGGTTGCCGGGTAGCTACCGGATGCAGCTTTTGTCCGCTGTTATCTGCATACCAGGCATAATCGGCTAGCATTTTAGCCTTCTTACCAAAGAAATAAGGTGTATTGCTGCCAGCCCGGCAGGCATATTCCCACTCTGCTTCCGTGGGTAAGCGGTAAAATTTACCGGTACGCTCGGACAGCCATTTGCAGAACTGTAATGCAGCAAACTGTGTCATCCCACTGGCCGGATAACTGGATCCGCCCATGCCGTGGCTGGGATCTTCGTAAGGTGGGCTGGGGCGAACAATACCTTCCGTCCTCGGAGTCCCGTTCGCATCCAGATCCTTTTCTTTATTGCGGTAGACATCATAAAGGTTGTGACTAACCTCCGTTGAGCTCATCCAGAAGCCATCGATTGTAATGGTCTTATTGGGTAACTCGTCAGCCTCATGGGCTTTGTCTTTATGAGAAGCGCCCAGCAAAAAGCTTCCTGCAGGGATAGGAACCATGGTAAACGATACATCGGTACCAGCCAGTGTCTCCTTATAGGCATCTGCCGGCACCGGAGCATCCAGTACCGCAGCTCCGATGAATACCATTGGGAGCAAAATAAACTTAATCATGGTTGATAATTTTAATTGAGTCGTCTAGTTGCTTTTAAATTCCAGGTTAACATGGATGGACAAATCGTCCCCACAAACGATCGAACCAAACAATGCTGAGGGCGGTTCTATTTCAAATTGTGAGAAGGACAAGGGTATGGTCGCCGTATAATGTCCCTGACGATCGGACTGGCAGGTCACTTCGACCGTACGGCTCACACCCCCCACATCCAGGTTGCCGGAAGCGATGATCTGATTGCCCATCGCCTTGATCTGAGTGCTTTTGAAGAGGACGCGGGGATGGGTATCGTTATTCAGGGCCTTTTTGATTTTATCATCCATGGTGACCCCGCGGCCGCCGGCCATGGTAGCCACACCAAAGGACAATTCCACCTCTTTGAGATTGGTGCCATCCAGCACCAGAGTACCTTTTACATCCGGAACCTGTACTGTCCAGTCATGCAGGGTAGAGGTGCCATCCACGTGTACCTGTGCGGTATCCAGGGACCAGGAGGCCATTTGTCCGTGTGCGCTCACGGTGACCACGATCAAGCTTGTCAGCGTGATTAGGAAGGTTCGCATTTTATCGTTCATTTTTACAGTGAAGATACTCATTAAAATCCGGAGATGCCAAGCTTAGTTGATCATCCGTAACTTGCCAGATCACCGGTAAAGCCAGGCTGGCTGCTTCTGCTCCCAGCACGCTTAACGCTGATGCCCAGGCGTCGGCGTCGGAGCCTTTTGACGCCAGGACATAGGCTGAACGGGATGCCTCAATACCCAGACCGTTTCTTGGGTCAATGATGTGGCTGTAGCGCTTGCCACGACGTTCGATGTATTGATAGGTACCCCCGGAACCGGCCAGCGCCTGATGGTTAAGCAGAAAGTGGCAATCGTCTTCCTCCGGGAATGCTATAGGCCATCCCAATTGTCCGGGAGGTGGTTCGCCGGCTACCAGGTCACCACCCAGATCGATCATAGCCCGGGGAAATCCCCTCCCAGACAGAAAGGCAATGATGCGATCGCCCAGATACCCTTTGCCGATACCACCCAGATCCAATGCCATATTTGGGGTTCCCTTCGCCATCCGGTGGCCGGTCGTGTCCAGATACATTAAGTCAAATCCAATCGATCGTTTGAGCCGCCGGATCTTATTCATCCGTAACGGCTTACCACTTACACGGATTTCACGCCAGTAATCAACGCAGGGTTTGACCGTCGGGTCAAAGGCACCCCGGGACTGAATGTTAACGGACCGGGAAGTGGACAGTATTTCCGTAAGCTCGGGAGAAATGGCAATGGTATCTTTCGATTGCAGCCGGTTGATCCGGGATAGCTCACTGTCAGGATCGTAATCACTGATCAGGGCATTGATCCGGTCCAGTTCCCGGAAAGCTTCCTCCAGGGCTGTCATTCCCGCCAGCGAATCGGTCGTATAAAGCACGATACGGACCAGGGTTCCCAGTTTGGGTTGATCGGCCTCCAGCCGGATCCAGGCCGGTGGTGATGAATGCACTGTAACCCATGTCAGGACTGCCGCGAAAATGATTACTTTTGAAGACATCATAAATCGATTAAAACAAAGGTCATGAACCGTCGCAAATTTATCAAACAAGGAGCAGTTACAACCGCAGCATCGGTTATTGGTGGAGCTGGAATGACTGCTTTATCCGGATCAAATCCGCCCGCTGGCGCCGCTTTCCAGCTCAAGTATGCACCCCATCTGGGGATGTTCAGGCTTACCGCCGGCGAAGACCCAATTGCCCAGTTGGAATTTATGGCGGATCAGGGATTTACGGCCTTTGAAGACAACGGGATGAAAGACCGGGATATTTCCGTCCAGCAACAAATGGCATCCACCATGGCCAAAAGAAATCTGCAGATGGGTGTATTTGTTGCGCACAAGATCTACTGGGACGAGCCCAACCTGACCAATGGGGATGCGGACAAAAGAGCCGAATTCCTGCAGGGTATCCGCGAAAGTGTGGAAGTAGCCAAACGGGTTAATGCTACCTGGATGACGGTCGTACCAGGTCATGTAGAACTCCGGATGGAGATGGGATACCAGACTGCACATGTCATCGAATCCCTCAAGCAGGCATCAGCCATTCTGGAACCTCACGGTCTGGTGATGGTGCTGGAATCTCTTAATTTCCGGGATCACCCCGGACAATTCCTGAAAAAAGCAGCTCAGGCTTATGAGATTTGTAAAGCCGTAGACAGCCCCAGCTGTAAGATCCTGTTTGATATCTACCACCAGCAAATCACGGAAGGTAACCTCATTCCGAATATTGAAGCTGCCTGGGACGAAATTGCCTATTTCCAGATTGGTGACAATCCCGGCCGCAAGGAACCGACAACCGGGGAGATCAACTACCGCAATGTCTTTAAATACATCCATAGCCGTGACTGGCAGGGGATCCTGGGCATGGAACATGGTAATTCACTGAATGGCAAGGAAGGAGAATTAGCGGTTATCAGGGCGTACCGGGAAGTTGATATGTTCTGATCTGCGCATTCACAACAAATTCAGAGCTTTCTGCAGCGGGTTTAACGCCGCGTTAAAACTTTTTGTGTGGTTCATTCCGGTCCTACAGTATTATCAGATAAACCGGAAAGCCATGAAATACAATTTACACCGCCTGATTTATCCTGCCCTGATCTTCATGATCGCAATCATGTCGTGCGCCGGGCCAGAAAAATTAATTCAGCAAGGACGCTATGAGGAAGCCCTGGATGGTTTGATCCGGCGCCTGGACCGTGGTAAAATAACTGCAGAAAAAGTAGCCTGGTTACAGGAAGCCTACAATCGTCATGAGCCCGTCTTCATCCGGCGTATCACCCCATTTCTGTCCAGTCCTGGCCGCAGCAGCCAGCTGGAGGAGACCTTATCCGAAGTTAACCTGGTTATCCGGCAGCAGCAGCAAATAGAGCAGATCAGGTACCGCATTGAAGGTTCCGGATTCTCAATCTCAACGCTGTCAATCGACACGTTGCTGAACTGGAAAGACCGGATCCTGGACCGGCTTACGGATGCCTATAAGGTTGAAACGGATGCCCTGATGGTTCAGGCCCGGGATGGCGATAAATATGCGGCCAGAGAAGTCTATGAGCTTTACCATAAGTGGTATCAGCTAGAGCCGGACCGGTCAGATCTCACCGATGCTATAGAAGAAAGCCGGGAGCTGGGAACCAATCATATTTTGTTTATCGTGGCGGATCAACGCACCCCAGCCTGGGCTGATTTGCCTGTCGCATGGCGGAGTGATGTACCAGCCCAGTTGATCAATAACTGGACAAACCTGCACTTTCAGGATGATCCCATACCCTATGATTTTGTATTGTACCTGGATGTGGACCGTTGGTCCATAAGTCCGGAACGTATCTCAGAACAAAAACACCATGCTCAGCAACGGGTCATTGACGGATACCGGGTACGCAGAGATACGGCAGGAAATGCAGTATTCGACAGCCTTGGACACGCAATAAAAGATCCGGTTTGGATCACCGCCAGTGCCAGAATTGTGGAAGTGATCAAGTCCCGGGAAGCCGTCTTGCATGGAAGCCTTGAATTAAGGGATGAATCGAACGGTGCCATCGTATGGAGTCATCCCGTCGATTTATACCAGCAATTCAACAACCAGTTTGCACGCTATCAGGGTGACATTCGCGCATTGACCAGCGATGAAAAGCGTCTGGTGGATAATCCGGAGGTGCCATTTCCCAATAACCGGGATATGGAAGCCAACATATGGTCTGACCTGATGAGGATGATAACGGCCGGTGTCTCGAAACTTCCGGTAAACCGGATATCGTAGTAATCAGAAATTGCCTGAAGCCTCCCGGAACAAGACTGCCAGGAGCACCTGACCTACCGAGCGCAGGGTACGCCGGTCAATCACTTCCATGTTGTCCTGATGGGTGTGCCAGTGTGTACCAAACGAAGTCGGGCTGTTCATCGGTTTATTGATGATGTCGATCATCGGCAGACCACGGATCGTGGATACAAAATAATGATCATCAATGCCACCACCGACCGAGCGGTTGACAAATAGGTTCCCTTTTCCCATCTGCTGGGCCAGCCGCCAGACTTTCAGATAGGTGGCGGAAACCCGGCTGGCAACCTGGTTGGTATAGCCCGGGATATTGGTCAGGTCTTCTACCGGGAACTGGGCATCATGAGCACCTACCATATCCAGCAGGATACCGTATTTTGCCTGATATCCGGCTACATGCGGTTCACGGCTCCAGTACTGGGCACCGAGGCACCAGGAGTCATTGGCTCCGGCCCGCTCACCCTGGTCTTCTACATCAAAAAAGATAATATCAACGCCTAATGGAATGGATGACTGAGCAAGCTGGCGGGCAACTTCTATCAATACGCCAACGCCGCTACCACCATCGTCAGCGCCCAGGATGGGCTCTTTCTGGGTGGTCACATCCGCATCCTGTTCGGCGATAAACCGGCTATCCCAGTGGGCGCCTAATAAAATACGCTTGTTCTGATCCGGGTTGATCCGGGTGATGATATTCGTACCGGTAACTGTCTGGCCGGTATAAATGGTTGCTGAAAACATCTGTTTTTCGACCTGCAGTCCAAAACCAGATAGTTTGTTGGCGATCCATTCCAGGCAGGCTTCGTGGGCAGGACTTCCCGGAACACGGGGTCCAAATGAGACCTGCTTTTCGACAAAGGCGAAAGCACTGTCCATCTGAAAAGACGGAGGCTGCAAAGCAGGCGTTTCAGTCGCAGAAGAAACCGCTGTTTTTGGTTCTTGTCTGCAGCTGATACTTGCAATAAAGACAAATAATGTAACGACCCAGAATGGGGTCAGCGATAACGAATGCTTGTAGAAATGCATAAAGATTAAGATTTGGACCAGGTGGTGCCTTCCGGACCATCTTTGAGTTGAATGTGCAAATCATTGAGCTGATCCCGTATTTGATCGGCGGTCGCCCAGTCTTTTTTTGTTCGTGCCTGCCGGCGTATGTCAATGACCAGTTGCATCACCCCATCCAGGGCGCTGTCATCCGATCCGGTTTCTTCTTTTAATCCAAATATTTCAAAGACGACGTCCGGAAGGATTTTTTGCAATCGGTCAAGGGTTTCCGGGGTTACCTCCGCGATGGCTAAATGACCCGCTTTCAAACCATTGATACGGGTGACCAGATCAAATACCCGTGCCATAGCTTTGGGTGTGTTGAAATCGTCATTCATGTCTTCGAAGATCCCGTCCATCAGGGCGTTCAGCTCCTGATCCAGGGTGCTTTCACTTTTACCGACCGCTCCTGCAATTTCTTTCACGGTATGAGTCGCTTCCATAAGACGGAGGAAACCTTTCTCGGCTGCCTGCAGGGCGCCGTCCGTCAGATCCAGGGTGCTGCGGTAATGGGATTGCAGCATAAAGAAGCGCACCACCATCGGGCTGTATCCTTTGGAAATCAGCGGACTGTCGCCGGTAAACAATTGGAAGGGCGTGATGGTATTACCCTCGCTCTTGGACATCTTCCGTCCATTCATGAGGAGCATATTACTATGAAGCCAGTATTTTGCCGGTGGAGTGCCACAAGCGCCTACATTCTGTGCTATTTCATTTTCGTGATGGGGAAATTTCAGGTCGGTACCACCACCGTGGATATCAAACTGTTTGCCCAGGTATTTGGTGCTCATCGCAGAACATTCCAGATGCCAGCCGGGGAAACCGACCGACCAGGGAGAATTCCAGCGCATCAGGTGGCGTGGATCTGCTTTGATCCAGATGGCGAAATCCGAGGGATGTTCTTTTTCGTCCTGGTTTTTCAGATTATCACGGGTCAGTGACAAGAGATCTTCGACGACCCGGCCGGAGAGTTTGCCGTACAGGTCTTTTTCATTGATGAATTTCTGTACGTCAAAGTACACCGATCCATTCTTGATGTAGCCATAGCCATTGTCCAGTATGGCCTGAACCATTTCGATCTGCTCGATGATGTGGCCGGTGGCTCTGGGCTCGATGCTTGGTGGCAGGGTATTGAAGATGTGCATCATCTCATGAAAGCCATTGGAGTAGCGCTGGACCACTTCCATCGGCTCAACATGTTCGAGGCGAGCTTTTTTAGAAATTTTATCTTCGGCATCGGTGTCTGCATCGCCTTCCAGGTGCCCGACATCAGTAATATTGCGAACATACCGGACCTGGTAACCGAGGTATTTCAGATAGCGAAAGATGATATCAAAGCTGACAAAAGTGCGGCAGTTTCCGAGATGGACATCACTGTAAACGGTCGGTCCGCAAACATACATTCCAACCCGGCCTTCATGAATTGGGGTAAATACTTCCTTCTCCCCAGACCAGCTGTTGTAGACCACTAACTTGGTGTTCATCATGATTTTTTTGCGAGCGCTAAGGTACTGAATATGGGGAAATGATCCGAATAATTAACCTGGTCGCGGTCGAAGGTATAAATGTTCCAATGCGGGGTAGCCAGGATGTAATCAATGCGTAAAAAAGGTATAACACCACCGTAGGTAAACTTGACTCCTTTGGAAAAATGAAAGGAATCACTCAGACCTTCACTGAGCTGATGATAGAGATAAGAATGCGGCACATCGTTGAAATCCCCGGCCAGGATATATGGATATGGACACTCCTTAAGATGTTGCTCAAGGACCGGAAGGATCTCAGCCCGCTTTTGTGCGGCTGAACGATATTTGGTTAGGATCGTTGCAACGGTAGACCAGGTTTTTTCCTCCTGGAGGTCTCCCTCGCGTACCAGATTATCCGCATCCCGGGTGATTTGATTGGATTGCAGGTATAGGCAGTAAACACGGATCAATGATTCGTCGTACTCGATATCAGCCCACAGGGCATACACCTTTTGTGCATAGTCAAAAAGATAGCCGGTTTGCCTGATGGGATACCGGGACAGTATACCGGCCGGTTTTCGAATTTCGGAGGTAAAGCTGGAATCCAGCAGGCTGGCAAAAAAGTCAACGGTTTTTTCATTGACTTCCTGCAGGCAGACGATATCGGGATTTTTCTCTTTGATGTAAGCGCTGAATTCATCTTCCCTGCTATGGCGTGCGTTGCTCATGACCCGGTTAAGATAAGCCACATTGTAGCTCATGACATGGAGGGTACTGGCATCGGCAGGTATTTCATGCTCGGTTAAGGGCAAGGCATAAATGTTTTGGACCTGACGCCAGCCGAGAGCCAGGGTTAAAAAAGATATGAGTGCATAAGCCGGTTTGCTCACCAGCCATAGGACGATAAAAAGAAGGTTCAATACGAAGAGAATCGGGTAAAAAATACCCAGCAGGGAAGTAGGCCAGAAGGTGATGGGGTTGATCAGGGGGGACAGGTAGGACAATAGGGTCAGAATGACCAATCCGATGTTGAGTCCCAGCATGATCTTGGCCAGTCTTTTCAAAATCAGTCTTTTTTACTTGCTTCCGTTAAAAAGGCTTTCTCTTCATCGGATAGTTTTTCATAACCTTTGGCTTTGATCTTGTCCAGGATGGCATCCAGTTTTTCCTGGTGGTTCATACCCTGGTAGTCATTTATTTTTTGCCGAGACCGCATGGCGGGATGCTTTACCAGCACGGCGGTACGGGGAGGTGGATTTTTTACCGGCGCTTGTCCCAGATGGCCAAGCCAATTGAAAAAGCGGATGAAAGGATAGGCCAGATCATCACCCCGTCGCAGCATTTCTACATAAACGATGCCCATCACGGCACCACCCAGGTGTGCGAAATGCCCACCGGAATTGGCATTGTTGGCGACGCCCACCAGGTCCAGCAACATGACGAAGAAAGCGATGTATTTGATTTTGACCGGACCGATCAGCAGAAGGTGCATCTCGTAATTAGGGGACAACCACGCACTGGTCAGTATAAAGCAGGTTACTGCTGCTGATGCCCCCAGGGCGTAATGCGTGATGTCCGGATGCTGAATATTGGCGCTGAAAAAGAAAAATACGGCGCCGGCCAAACCACCCAGCAGATACAGCGGCAATACACGGTGGTCTCCAATGAAATCCCCTACGATCCGCCCGAACCAATACAACACCAGCAGGTTGAATAAGATATGAAACAGCCCTTCATGCAGAAACATGTGGGTGACCAGCGTCCATGGACGGAAGAGGATCTCACGCCAATCCGATGAAAGCTCCAGATGCTGGATAAATGGGACATACCATCCTGCACCTTTCAGAAAGACTTGTCCCAGCAGGACAACTACCCATACGGCCAGATTGACAACGATGATCCGGTTGAGCATGTGTCCATGCTGGAAAATTGCCCGGATGTCTTGCCAGATCGATTGAAACATATTAGGTAAACAGGATTTATTACAATAAACGCAAAAATAGAGGAATAATTAGGATGATTCCATGGATTTTGCTTCATAACCGCTTTCTCCAAAACAGGATCAGGATCGCTCCCGTTATGGCTCCGCCCAGGTGTGCAAAGTTGGCCACTCCCGGTTGCAGATTACCCACGCCACTGACGATTTCGATCACCGCAAACAAGATCACCATGTATTTCGCCTTCATCGGTATCGGAGGGAAAAGCAGCATCACCCGCATATTGGGGAAGAGCATCCCGAAGGCGACCAGCAATCCAAAGATGGCTCCGGATGCACCCAATACGGTTGGAATGTGCGGCAAGGCCATGGTCCACTGATCCCCAAATCGAAGATAAAACTGGACCATAAAGCTCAGGATATAAATGACGCCAGCTCCCAATCCGGTGATCAGGTAGTATGCAAGAAATCGTTTGGGGCCCATTCTGCTTTCGAGTATGGGACCAAACATGTACAGACCGAACATATTTAAAAAGATATGTGTAAAGTTGGCATGTGCAAACATGTGCGTCACGATCTGCATGGGCATAAACGAATCACTCCAGGGACTGGCCATGGGCAGATAATCGTAGAGTACCGGAAAAATTTGCATGGCGAAAAACACCAGGACGTTGATGATCAGCAGGTGTTTAACGACGTCGGTCAGTCTGAGCATAATTTCTGATTCTGTGCAATGTTCAACTTAAAAAGAGTCGCTCCAGTTTATTTTTCTCCAGGGTTATGAAGCAATTTCGACCAGCAGGACTCTTGAATGGAAGTTCGCAGGCAAACAATTGATCGATGATCTCCTGCATTTCCACTGCGCTGAGCCGGGTTCCGCGTTTACATGCGGCACTCACGGCCAGTGACCGGGCTACCTTTTCATTCACATCGACCTTAAGATCACGGTTTTGTTTCAACTCTTCCAATAACTGTTCGACGAGGTGGGAGGGTTCATCGCCGAAATGCAGTTGTGCCGGCAAGCCATGGATGATGAAGGTGTTGCCACCAAACTCCTCCACTTCAAATCCCAGCTGGTTGATCTTGGCCAGGTATTCCCTGAGCAGAAGGGCGTCGCCACCGTTCAGTTCCACCGTGGCTGGAAATAACGCCCGCTGGGAAGGCACTTCAGCTGTTGATAATTGTTCGAGGTATTGTTCGTACAGGATGCGCTCGTGGGCTGCTTGCTGGTCGATCAGCATCATCCCGGACTTGATGGGAACCAGGATGTAGGATAGCAGGATCTGAACCGGTTCTTTGGCCTCCCAACCCCAGTGAGTGGTATCCACTGAAGGATCCGGATGATTTGCCTGGGAGGGACGAATGATCGGGACCGGGTCGGTCATGTTTTTAGGCAATGGATCCTGGAGTCCTTCGTATAATTTCCGCCAGTTCTGATCTGTGGCGACCGTTTCTTTGGCAGGCATGTATGAGCTACTACGCCCAGTCTGGTGCTGATGTTGCAGACCCTCTGCCTCAAAGTCCAGGGTGGGTACGATCTGAAATTGGCCCAGCGCATGTTTGACACTGGCTTTTAATAAATTATAGATCAGGCGTTCTTCCTGAAATTTGATTTCCGTCTTGGTGGGATGGACGTTGACATCGATGCGCTCCGGGTCGATCTCCAGGAACAAGGCGTAAAAGGGATGGTGATCTTCCGGTAATAGTTGCTCGTAGGCAGATTTCACGGCATGATTCAGGTAGGGGCTTTTAATGTACCGCTGATTGACAAAGAAATATTGTTCACCCCTGCTTTTCTTGGCATAGTCCGGTTTGGCGATGAAACCATGCATCCGCACGATGTTGGTCTCTTCTTCCACCGGGACCAGTTTTTCATTGATGGCCTTACCGAAGATAGCAACCAGACGCTGACGCAGGTTCTGGGCAGGCAGGCGGTAGATGGCTTCTTCCTGGTGATAGAGATCCATCCCGATCTGAGGATGGGCTATGGCTACCCGGTGAAATTCTTCGATGATATGCCGCATTTCTACCGGGTCGGACTTCAGAAAGTTGCGACGGGCGGGGACATTGTAAAATAAATTTTTGACGGCAAACGACGTGCCTTCCGGAGCCTGGGTGTATTCCTGCTTGTCTACCTGACTGCCCGCGATGGCGATCAGCGTAGCCAGGTCTTCGCCGGTGACCCGCGTCTTCATTTCCACCTGGGCTACCGAGGCGATGGATGCCAGGGCTTCTCCGCGAAATCCCTTGGTGCGGATGTGAAAGAGATCATCAGCCTGCCGGATCTTGGAGGTTGCATGGCGTTCGAAACAAAGCCGGGCATCGGTTTCCGACATACCGCTGCCATTATCCACCACCTGGATGAGCTGCTTGCCAGCCTGGCGCACCAATACCTGAATCCAGGATGCACCGGCATCAACAGCATTTTCCATCAGCTCTTTCACGACGGAAGCAGGTCGCTGTATAACTTCACCAGCCGCAATCTGATTTGCTATTGCATCCGGTAGAAGCTGGATTATATCCATAATTTATTCCAATAGGTGAATGATGGTCGGTAAACCTTTAGATAAAAGGACAAAGGTAATAAGTATTAACAGGACAATGGTATAGAACAGGGTCCGATTCGACTTGCGGATCAGCCGGCTTTGGTATTCCGTATCGACCTGACTGCGCTGGCGTAGCCCGGAAGAGATGCGGGCTTTGGCCGCCTCCACATCGTCGCCTTTGCCGGTCTCATGCTGTCTGAGTCGCTGTTCCAGCTCTTCTTTAGCCGGATCATAAAACCGGGGAATGTAGCGGTAAGTGCGCGGCTTAGGGCGGTGTAAAAATTTCATTTTATTAGGATTTGGTACTCCAGGCCTCCGTGACAGAAATGATTAACCATCAGGTCACCAGCTTATCAAAGATACGGATTGACGTCTGAACCCGATATCCGCTAAACAATATTTTAACCACACAGGTTTCAATTTGATTTAAAAGCAGATTTTAGCATTGGGTGGATATTCTGCCAAGAACCCTACCGGAATTTAACAGCCGGGACTAATATGATTTAATACATCTTGATTATGTTAAAAATTGACCCTCAATTACAAATGAAATTAACCGGAACCGGAATCTTGTTGTTTTACGTTGTAGTTCACTGTAACTTTGCAGCTTAGATTCCAGTTATGAGCGAAGTCATTAAGCATGAATGCGGCATTGCACTCATCCGGTTGCTGAAACCGCTTTCCTTTTACGAAGAAAAATACGGCACTTCCCTTTTCGGTCTGCAGCGATTGCATCTGCTGATGCAAAAAATGCGTAACCGCGGTCAGGATGGCGCCGGCCTGGCAACCATCAAACTGGATCCCGAACCCGGGCACCGCTACATCAGCCGTAAACGCAGTAATAGCCCGACTTACCTCAAAGATCTTTTTGACCAGGTCTTTACGTACTTTAACGACTTGCCACCTGAGAAACTGCACGATGCCGACTGGTTGAAAGAAAATATGCCCTATACCGGTGAAGTACTCCTGGGCCACCTTCGCTACGGCACCCATGGCAGCAATACCATCGAGACCGTCCATCCCTTCCTGCGGCTCAACAACTGGATAAGCCGTAACCTGGTACTGGCCGGTAACTTTAATATGACCAACGTCGATGAGCTCTTCGATGAACTGGTTGAGCTGGGACAGTATCCGAAAGAAAAGTCCGACACCGTCACCGTTATGGAGAAGATCGGCCACTTTCTGGATGATGAAGTACAGCGGTTGTTCGACTGGTACAAACCGGACGGGTATTCCAATGACGAGATCAATCAGCTGATCTTTGAAAATCTGGATATCCAGCGGCTGATGCGAAGAGCCTGTAAGAAATTTGACGGTGGTTATGTGATGGCCGGTATGATCGGTTATGGGGATGCCTTTGTCATCAGAGATCCCAATGGCATCCGTCCTGCTTTTTATTACCACGACGATGAGATCGTCATCATGGCTTCCGAGCGGCCAGCCATCCAGACCGTAGCCAATGTCAGCTATCAGTCTATCCGGGAAGTCAAGCCGGGACACGTACTGATCATTAAAAAGAATGGCAAAGTCATGGAACAACCCTTCACAGAAGAACGTGAGGTAACTCCCTGTTCTTTTGAGCGGATCTATTTTTCGCGTGGAACAGACCGCGATATATACCTCGAACGCAAGCGTTTGGGACAACTCCTCACCGACCGTATCCTGGAGGCCATCGACTACGACCTGGAGAATACCATCTTTTCATTCGTTCCGAACACGGCGGAAGTGGCTTTCAATGGATTGGTAGAAGGACTGCAGCAACGGATGTGTGAGATCAAGAAACAACGCATCAAGCGACTGCAGGAGCAGGGGGAGCTGACCGATGAAGCGCTGGATCAAATCCTGAAAGTTTTACCCAGGACCGAAAAAATAGCCGTTAAGGACGATAAGATGCGCACCTTCATTGCCGATGAGGTCATCCGTGGCGGAATGGTGTCGCACGTCTACGATGTCACCTATGGTATTGTCAAGAACCATGTGGATACCATAGTCCTCGTCGACGACTCCATCGTCCGTGGTACCACCCTTCGGGATAGTATCATCAACATCGTCAGCCGGCTGAAGCCCAAACGCATCATCATTGTATCCTCGGCTCCGCAAATACGCTATCCGGATTGTTACGGCATCGATATGTCCAAAATGAATGGATTTGTCGCCTTCCAGGCCCTGGTCAAATTGCTCGAGGAAAAAGGGCAGTCCCATTTACTGGACGAGACCTATTACCGCTGTAAAGCACAGGAAGACCTGCCAAAAGAAGAGGTCACCAATGAAGTCATCGAGCTTTACAACACCTTCACCGATGAAGAGATCTCCCAAAAGATCGCCGAGATCGTCACACCCAAAGGTCTGGAGATCCCGGTTGATGTAATCTTCCAGACCATCGATGGTTTGCATGTGGCCTGCCCGAATCACAAAGGCGACTGGTATTTCTCCGGACGATACCCGACACCGGGAGGAAATAAAGTGGTGAACAAGGCCTTCATCAACTATATGGAGAAGAAAGAAGTCAGGGCGTACTAATCAGATGTCAGACCTTTGATCCAAGACATTATCCTGGTCCATCGATCGGAAAAGAAATGAATTCGCATCAATTAATCCGCAACAGAGACCACAGTGAACATTACATCTGGGGTGGTCAATGTGACGGATGGTTTATGGTTAATTCCCCGGAGTTGACCATCATCGAGGAGCGGATGCCTTCCGGTACGGCTGAGCGGACCCATTACCATCAACACGCAGAACAGTTTTTTCGCATTTTATCCGGCGCAGCCACCTTTGTTCTATCCGATGAGACCATCACAGTCGAAGCCGGAAGTGGAATTTACATTCCGCCCCACATCATCCATCAGATCCGCAATGATAACTCGGAAGACCTGGTCTTTTTAGTGATTTCCAGGCCGTCAACGAGAGGAGACCGGATCGAAATAGCTGTTTAATTCTGTTGGCCAGAAATTAAAACGGGTTTGTCAGGATTCCCGGAGTTGTTCTGAATAATCCCTTCTGACATGGTCGAATAATGTAAGAAACGCTGACAAAAGAAAAAGCCGGAGCACATCAGGAAATTAGCTAAATTGGTATAGGAAAGCAAGGCTATGATCGTATTAAGAATTGAACATAAAATCGCTAATTATACCGGTTGGAAAAAAGCGTTTGAAAACGATCCGATAGACCGAAAACAATCAGGGGTTAAAAAGTATCGAATTTATCGTCCGGTGGGTGATGAGGCTTTTGTAATTATTGATTTGGAGTTTGAACATCTGGAGCAAGCACAGGCAACTAAGGCAGCGCTGGAAAACATTTTTCCAAAAATAGAGGGAAGCATCATTTTTGGCGTTCAATTAAAAATTTTAGAGGTTATTGAAACCGTGGAAATCTAAATTATTTCTGTCATGACGGTAAAGATTCTAAAATTTACATCCATCATTGTTGCTGCACTGCTTGCGGGAACA
Source organism: Lewinellaceae bacterium (assembly GCA_020636135.1). NCBI lineage: Bacteria > Pseudomonadati > Bacteroidota > Saprospiria > Saprospirales > Lewinellaceae > Lewinellaceae bacterium. The sequence continues at coordinate 43,380 of JACJYK010000003.1, read as the reverse complement.
AGTTTTGGAATATGGATGGGATTGGATCCTGGTGCATACTCACCTGCAACCTACCTGGAGCAACAGCAAAATCTGGTCAGTTCACTCAATACCATGATGGTTGCTATGGTCGTGGTGGAGACGCTTGTGACCATCGCACTGGCATTCCGGTTGAGACAAAACAACACCGTATTTATAGTATTACTGCTTGCTGCAGCCTGTTTTGCATCCTGTATTTTCATTTCTCGGTTTGGCAATCTCCCCATCCAGAAGGAGATGCTCACATGGGACGGTGCTTCACTCCCTGATCACTGGACTACCCTGAGGGACCGGTGGTGGTTCTTTCACAAATTGCGGACAATTGCAGAATTAGCAGGCCTGGTTCTTGTAACATGGACCATTGTTTTCCGGCAGGAAACAAATCCATAAGTACATTGACATTTTAATATTGTTTTTCGAGTATTGGTCTGGTGTTTGAAAGAATTATCTGTCGAATAATGGTATCCATGTGTCTTGATATTGCAATTAATCTCCCGAATTTGGACATTGTTATCCGGGTTTACCCAGGCTAATATTTATACCTTGAGGGCCTTCCGGGTAAAGAGAACCTATTTAAAGAACAGGGAAGATCTTGCTGCAGTAAATGGAATAAGTCTGCGAGTAATTTTTAATTATAAAAATATTCATTACCGTGGTAGAAGGCGTTGTACGGAGAATTTTGATAATTATTTTTTTAAGTACAATGGGTTATTGGTCCAGCGCTCAGTCCCGATTGATTACACTTGATCATGCGGCGGTCAGGGTATATACTGAAGGACTTGAAGACCGCAAGGAAGGGCAACCGGTGATCGTATTTGAGAATGGTCATGGTGAGACCATCAATTCCTGGGAAACGATTGCGGAGGCTGTGGGTCAATTAGGTCCGGTATTAATGTATGACCGGCCCGGTACCGGAGGGTCTGAGCCAGATCAGGTAATTCCCACGATAAAAGGTCATTCGAAAAAATTGAACCAGATATTAAATGTATTGCATATTGATCCGCCCTATCTCCTGGTGGGACATTCCCTGGGTGGTGTTTACATAAGAGGATTTGCTAACCAATACCCGGATGATCTGGCAGGGTTGATTTTCGTTGATCCGGCGGATTTTACACAGAAGCTTTCCGATTTTGAGATTCCCTACCGGGAAATAGGAGTTGGCGATGCTTACATCGATTCGATGATGAAAGCAAAATTTAGTCAGCCGGCAGTAATCGATTCTTCCAAAAATATCAGGGTGCAGCAGGAAAGTGAGCTGCTGCGGAATCTGAGGATCACGGATTTTAGAGCGTTAAATGAAAAGGACCTGCCTGCCATTCCGGTTCACTTTATTGTTGGCGGACGATTTTCTGTCCCTCCGGAATACAGATCAAAAGACTATGACCAGGAATCGCTATTCCGGGCGAGGACCAGGCATTGGGTGGAGAACTGGATGAATGTGGTCAATAAATCACCCTATGGCCGGCTTTTTTACAGCTCGATAGCCGGGCATTATGTTCAAAATGATGATCCGGATATCGTTTTATTGAGTATCCAGCTGGCCGTTAAAGATTATTATAAAATGATTGGTCAATAGTGGAGGATCAAAAATATTCATGAAAGAAATGTATTAACCATTAAATGATGGCTCAGGAATTAATTAAGATATTTTTCTTCTTTTTTTCGGTGTTACTCGCTTCCTGCCAGCCCAGTGACTCTGCTGAAGAATCACATGGAACCAAAAATGTAGGCACAAAAGTTTCAGGCATTCATGGTGATGTGTATTGCGGATATTTGGACCGGGAAGGTCAACTATGGCTTGGTACTACTTCCGAAGGCCTTTACCGGTATGACGGAAATTCGGTAGTCCACTATATGCTGCAGGACGGGCTTTCCGATAATAAAATATCCAGCATAACCCAGGATAACCAAGGGAACATCTGGCTCGGAACGGCAAGCGGTATTTGTATTTTTGACGGGCAAAACTTCTCCCATCTTGACCTCCCTCATTATGACACCATAACCGATTGGCTGAAACAATCGTATCCTGTTGTCAATCCAAACGAGGTCCAATCCATCCACCAGGATAAGCAAGGATCTTTTTGGTTCGGCACCAACGGAGCCGGGGCCTACCGGTACGATGGGAACACATTTACCCATTTTTTGGACCACATAGGGCGCAAGCAACCCGACAGCCTCTACCACAACATCATTCAGAGCATTACTGAGGATCATTCCGGCAACTTGTGGTTTGCTTCCATGACTCATGGTGGCGTGAGCCGGTATGATGGGGATAGCTTCCGGCAGATTATGCCTGATGATGGGATCAGTGATGATATGGTCCGGATTATTTTTGTAGATAAAGAAGGAAATGTTTGGTTTGGATTTAACGGAAACCGGAACAGTGGTCTGACCCGGTACGATGGGACCTCTTTTCAGACCTATACTGTCGGGGACGGCCTTTGTACCCAGAATATCAGGGCCATCCATCAGGACCCGGATGGAAATTTGTGGATTGGTGGTTTTTCGGGGATGTGTCTATTCGATGGGCAGAAATTCACGTTATTTAAAGGGGATGATGGTAGGATCTTTGACCGGATTGTATTCATCGTCGGAGATGCAGAAGGCGCGGTCTGGTTTGGCGGAAAGAATGGATTATGGCAATTTAAAAACGGTCAGGTGATCGACTGGATTGATCACCAAAATCAATAAGCAGGTAATAAAACAGGAACCATCACCCAAAAGTGAGTTTAGAAACCACCATCCTACAGATCCGCTTTACGCATGGATTGCCATCCTTCCTGCAGATCTTGCTGAACCCATGATTTCCGGTTGTTTTTCGGATGGGCCTGGATGTCTTTCAGCCACTGCAATTGCTGGGGTGATAACCAGTCCCGGGGATCCTTCCCGCTGCCCAGTATGCTGTTGATGCGTGAAGCCTGCAGTTCGCTCATCGGGATGAAACGATACTCCGAGTTGGTCAGGTAATATTTCGGCTCGCGGTCATCCCGGAAACTGCCACCGGTCACGGTTGAACAGGAACCCGATTGAGCTACGCGGTCCAGCTCTTTCTCGGACAACTGGGTGGGATCGTAAGTCACCTGGACCACCTCATGGCCTTGCTGGAATCCAGCGCGCGTCTGGAGGACCCCGGTGGTGCCTCCAAACAGTTTTTCACCCGACCAGAAGCAATACATCTGGTAGGTTTTAGTGACCGGAGTTGAAGCCGACAATTCTTCCTGCAACAATTGCAGGTAGCCGGGAAGATTGACATTGGTTCTCTGCAAAACTTCGACCATGGCATTGACCACCGCGGCCGGGGTATAGTTGCCGGAAACTCTACCGGTCAGGTTGCGCCCTTCCATGTCCACGATGCGCACGACCGGATTATTCCAGGCTGGCTCCTGAAACATGCGCAGGACCTCCGCATCCTTACCCTGGCGGTTGTTGTAGATGGCCAGTGGGACGAAAAATTGCTCAATTGCCTCCACCAGCAAGGGTTGCGACATGACCTCTCTTCCAAAACGCTGGCAGGTCGAGCAGCCCGGAATTTCCTGAAACAAAATCAACACCGGTTTTTTTGAAGCAGCCGATTGCTGCAGCGCCTGATCGTAATCCCGGAGCCAGGTGACATCACCCAGTTCGATGGGTTGTTTCTGGCTAAAGCTGGTAGCTGTCAGGAACAGTGAAATAATAAAGAGGAAGATGCGGCTCATGCGTTCATCATTTATTACCCCAAAAAAAATACATCCCGGTGAAGGATGTCGTCCCGGTCAGGACATAAACACCGGCTTTAATCCTCAGCATACAATAAAACCTCCTTACGCAAAGTCAAAAATTCATCCAAATCCTCCAGATCATTCAAGACATCCAGCCCATCCAGGCTTTCGACCCAATGTCGTATCCCGTGGGTACCGCTGAGAATGTCGATGGGCATGCGGTCGTGGACGTATTCATAGGGAGGTTCCAGCCACTGGAAATCGCCTTCCAGCAGGTGATACATCTCCCGTATCAGGATCATTCCGGTACGCCAGGGGCGGAAGTTAGCCCGGTCAGTCACATGGACCTGGTATCCGCCGCAGAGGGTATTTGCATGTTTGTGAAAAGTAGGTAGAAAGGAGATGGGTCGCATGGTCACACCACCGAGCCCGGAAGCATGCAGAACCTGCTCAAGGTGTTTTACATGACGAAAAGGCTCTATGCGGGGGTGACCAAAGACCTCAAAAGGTTGGGTGGTGCCCCGGCCTTCACTCAACTGGGTGCCCTCAAAATGAACCGTCCCGGGAAAGATCAGTGCCGTCTCCGGCCGGGCGATATTTGGTGATGGTAAAGCCCAGGGAAGTCCCGTATTACTAAAATTCATAGCCCGGTGCCAGCCCTGCATCGTCAGGATACTCATCTGAGCAGGCTCCGGCGTCCAATGGTTCTGATGCAGGACAGCCAATTCGCCCAGGGTTAATCCGTGGCGGACCGGCAGTGGATGGCGTCCAATGAAAGAAGCATATTTCAGGTCGAGCACCGGGCCTTCCACCATGAGCCCATTGATGGGGTTAGGGCGGTCCAGCACGATCACTTCGAGATCTTTGCCGGCACATTTTTCAAGCAATAAGGTGAGGGTGTACAGGTAGGTATACATCCGGCTGCCGATATCCTGTAGATCGACGAACAAATGGTCAATGCCTTCAAGCATGGCATCTGTCGGAACCCGCGTCTCAGAATACAAGGAATAGACCGGTATCCGGAAGAAAGGATGAATGAAATGATCGGTTTCAATCATATTATCCTGGTCTGAGGTGGCAAAACCATGCTGAGGGCCAAACAGCTTGACCAACCGGTCTCCAAAAATCTGCCGAAAAAGCAATGCAGCATGTTTTCCCCGCCGGTCCAGGGATGCGTTGTGTCCCAACAGGGCCACCTTTCCAGGAAACTGCTGTTGTAATTGGACATCCTCCACGATTCGATCCAATCCGGTGATCACCATACATTCCAGATTTTCTGCTCCTAATTTCTTGAATTCGACGGATTACCTGAAAGGTAAATGCTTTACATTGGATTTATGGTAGTTAAGCGCACGGACATTGATGGGATGGCAGTTGCTCTGGATTGGTTTGACCGGCAGGGCTGGAAACCGTTCCCGTTCCAGGAGTCGGCCTGGCATGAATTCAGGGATGGTAAACACGGCCTGATCAATGCACCCACCGGTAGCGGTAAGACCTATTCCCTGTTTATACCGATAGCTCTGCAATTCCTGGAGGCTGGGTGCCCAGCCGGATTATTTGCCATCTGGGTCACGCCGATCCGCGCCCTGACCAAAGAAATTTACAATGCGTGTTCAAGGGCAGCCCAGGGTATGGGCATCGAGATGGAGATCGCGGTTCGGACAGGTGATACCGATCAGAAGGAGCGGCAAAGACAAAAGCAGAAACCACCTACCCTGCTTATCACGACGCCGGAAAGCATCCATTTGCTTTTAGCCACCAAAGGATACGACCGGCTTTTCCGCGGATTACATGCGGTGGTTGTTGACGAGTGGCACGAGCTGCTGGGCAATAAGCGGGGCATTCTGATTGAGCTGGGGTTATCCCGGCTTAAGTCCATCGCCGGGGATCTGCGCATCTGGGGTATTTCGGCCACCATTGGCAATCTGGATCAGGCGCTGGAAGTCCTGCTCGGTGCCGATCATGCACCTGAGCAAGCCGCCCTGATCCGGGCTGATATCCATAAAGAAATTGTGGTGGAGTCCATCCTGGATGAAGAGGTGGAAAAATTACCCTGGGGTGGTCACCTGGGCATTAAATTGCTGGAGCGTGTCATACCCGTCATTATGGCATCGGAAAGTGCCCTGATTTTTGTCAATACGCGGTCTCAGTGTGAAATATGGTATCAGCGTCTCCTGGAGGCAGAGCCGCAGCTCGCAGGATGGATGGCAATGCACCACAGCGCGATCAGCAAAGAACTGCGGGATTGGGTGGAAGATGCCCTGTATGAAGGTCGGTTAAAAGCCGTAGTATGTACCTCCAGTCTGGATCTGGGAGTGGATTTTCGTCCGGTGGAGACCATCATCCAGATCGGGAGTCCCAAAGGCATAGCCCGTTTTATCCAGCGTGCCGGCCGGAGCGGCCACCGGCCGGGAGCTTCCAGTAAAATTTACTTTGTACCGACCCATGCTCTGGAACTGATGGAGGCGCCGTCGCTGAGAAGGGCGATCGCGTCACAATATGTGGAAGACCGCCTGCCGCATATTCGTTGTTTTGATGTATTGGTGCAATACCTGATGACCCTGGCGGTAAGTGACGGATTCGTGCCGCAGGAGATCTGGCCGGAAGTGCGCGGTACCCATTGTTTTTCCAGCCTTGACCTGGAAGAATGGTACTGGGCGCTGCATTTCATCACCAGGGGGAGCAAAAGTCTTGAAGCATACGATGAATTTCAAAAGGTCGTGATCGAAGGCGGCAGGTACATCATCCATGACCGCCGTGTGGCGCTGCGGCACCGGCTGTCCATCGGTACCATTGTGGGTGATACCATGATCAAAGTCCGGCTGTTGCGGGGTAAATTCCTGGGCAACATCGAAGAATGGTTTATCTCCCAGCTCCAACCGGGTGATGTATTCTGGTTTGCCGGCCAGGCTCTGGAGTTTGTCATGCTTAAGGATATGGATGCCCTCGTTCGTAAGACCACCAAAAAATCAGGGCGGATTCCTTCCTGGCAGGGAGGCAAATCCCCGCTTAGTTCCCAGCTGGCGGAAATGCTCAGACAGGAGCTCTATCTTTACTTTGAAGGGCAGGCACCCTCTCCGGAAGCACATTATCTGCAACCGCTTTTTGATCTGCAGACGGAAAGGTCTTCTTTGCCCACCAGGGATCTCTTCCTCATTGAATATTTTATGACCAGAGAAGGGTACCACCTATTGATGTATCCTTTTGAAGGGCGTTTTGTCCACGAGGGTATGGCCGCTTTGATTGCCAAGCGTATCTCTCGACATCGGCCCATCTCTTTTTCGATAGCTATGAATGATTACGGATTTGAGCTGCTTTCGGATAAACCGGTCGACCTTGATCCGGTCAGCATTCAGGCCTGGTTTTCCACCGATCACCTGCAGACCGATATTCAATCCAGTATCAATTCGGTGGAGATGGCACGCCGTCAATTTCGCGAAGTGGCGCGCATCTCCGGGATGGTATTTGCCGGATTTCCCAATAAACCCAAGAAGGAAAAGCACTTACAGGCTTCCGCCCAACTGTTATTTAATGTGTTCCGGGATTATGAACCCGATAACCTCCTCTACCGGCAAACGTATGAAGAAGTGATGACGTACCAACTGGAAGAGGCCCGCCTGCGCGCTGCACTTAAACGTATATCCGCTCAAAACATCCGGGTTGAATATCCGGACAAGGTCACACCGTTTGCATTCCCGATCATGGTCGAGCGTATCCGGGAGCGTTTCAGTACTGAAAGCCTTACTGACCGGATCAGGAAGATGAAAGTGGAGTGGGGTGATTGAGGGCAGGAATCCTTATCTGTAATCAACTTTCACGAGATTCAGACGCAACTGGCGCTGGCTGGGAACGACAAATTCAGTGGAAGAGATCTGAACAGCATCCCGAAAACGCAACTGGAGGTGTTGGTATTCCGTATTAAAAAGACTGTTGCGGAGCATCTCGCCATTGCCACGGATCACATACTCGCTGACTGTATTTTCTTTGCTGATCTCATCATTGAACACCAGCCTTACTTTTGACGGGTTCTTAAAAATAAAATAAGAGGAATAGATGGCCTCGTCATCGTGAGAATACTGCTTCTTATGTAAGACGGTGGCCCACTGCTGATCTCCGTTGGGCTGAATGGAATACAGGATCAGATCCTCATACTGATAGTCGCTAAGATATCCGTATCCTGCCGAAGCGTAGGGCCGGTCTCCATAAAAGGACCGGCGCGCAAATTCTTTTTTGATCTCACCGATCAGGATCATTCCCCCATCTTCACGGAGCAGGATATCCTGAACCTCAACCTCATCGACACCGCGTCGTTCTTCCACGGTCTTACCATAAATATCCACCAATATGTCCTCCGTAAATGGATGGAACTGCATGTATATCGCGTCATCCGACAGGCAATAGCGCATGGAGAAAAATCCCTGTGAGCGATCAAAGCTGCGCTCGGAGTAGAGACCAGCACCAACAACACACTGGTTGATATTGTCCCATTGGAAATGCAGGTCCACGGTGACCCGGTCGGTAACCGGAATATCCGATGAGGTGATCTGGTCGGTCATCGGATTCAATAAAAATAGTTTTAGGAGGTGATCTGAAGCTTTGAAAACCGTGTTGTCTTTTTCTAGGATGATGGATACCAAACCCTGATTGCTGACCTCAATAGATCGAAAATCCCGACGCAAAATCACATCGTCAAAAAGCAGCGTATGCTCTCCGATCAAGCCAAAGTGGAGAAGATCGACCACAAAAATGTCCATTTCACGCTCCCGGTCGGAAGAAAAGATAGCCACTTTCGAACGGTCTTCCGAAATGGTCATTTTATAGTCAGGCATCAGAAAAATATTTTCCTGAACCTTGACGACATGGACCGTATCAATGGGCTGTGCTTTGCCATCGAATTGTTGAACTGCGATGTACAGGTTGTTCTTACGCCGGTAATAATAAATGAGGGAGAAAAACTCGGGATGCCTTGTCACTCCCAGCATGATCACCCTGCGGTCCTCAAGTTCCAGTTCTTTCGAATTACGGAAGCGCATCTGATCGTCAAAAAACTGGATTTCCTGTTTATTGGCCTTATCCCGGAATAGCAAAATCCGGTCGTCGTACCGGCCCAGGATGTCGTAGGAAATATCATTGCGCAACTGCACTTCATCCGAAATGGCAATGCGCTGGCCCCACATGCTGGTCAGGGAAAGCATGCTAAAAACGAATAGCAGTATATGGGGGCGTTGCAGCATCCGTTAAGACTTTATACTTAAACGTACCAACACAGGTACAGGTTATGAAGTTACATAATTCCCCAAAAGAATGCCATCCGGGATTCCGGCCGTATCAACCCGGTTATTGCTACAAGCGCAGGGTCAGCAAAGCGTCGAGACAGGATTTGGCCTGGATGAACAATCCCCAGATGGCTTCCGGTGAATTCTCGCCCAGTTCCTCTTCTTCCAGTATTCCCTGGATTAAAAGTTCCAGTAATTCGGGTTCTTCGCTCTCATCGATCCAGTCATCCAATAATTTTACCTCATCTTCCGCCTCTTCGTACCGCAGCCAGTTGGCTTCATCCACGGATTCCAGGGTCTCCGGATCCAGGGGTTCCGCCTTTAACTTGCCTTCCAGCGCTTTCCAGATGACGGATAAGAGATAAAGCACCTGGACTCGTTCCAGTTCCGAATAGACTGCTTGCATCTCTTCGGAAATGGCATAAGCGACCAGCTCCAGTTGATGGGTGGCGAGATCGTCAAGCCAGGTGAAGGATAAATTTTCATCTTCAGCGGTAGCATTGATCAGTGCATCAATGGTTTCCCATTGGACAGGATTGGTATTCATACTTGGATATCTTGAACAATAAAAAAGCCGTCATCTCCTTGTTTCTGATACAAAGGCAACAGGATCCGGCCGTCAAAGGGAGAAGGGACGGCACCTTTGCTGTCGTGCGCGATGATCTCCCCTTGTCGTATTATTTTAAAATTGCTGTAATTCGGTTGCATGACAAAATGATCTTCCGGCTGAATGGAATGCCGGTAAACCAGGCGCGTGAGTTTGGGCAAACCGTCGGCCTGGTCCAGTAATACCCGCATGTGCTGGCTTTCTACGTCATTTTGACCGACACATCCGATCGCACGCATACAGCAGGTGAGGGCTGCTATGCATCGGTTTACGGACAGCGGGTCGGTATGATGTCCGGCTTCAAAGGATATGGTTCGCACCGGAACATCCAGTTTGATGGATTTAAAATATTGCAGGAGAGTACCTTTCAGTTCATCGGCCAGACCGAGGATCACCGGTGCAGGCAGCTCCACGGCAAGTTCCTGACTGGACGGGTCATCTCCGGCAATGGAGAATATGCCACCAGTCGAAGAAGTCGTGTGCAAATCGAGCAAGACGACTTCGGTAGGCCGATAATTTTTTATTTCCTCGTGGATCAGCCGCAGGACATTGAGTATCGCCCGCTCTTCCACGGATTTGGGTTGCTCGGGTTGTTGGATTTGCTGCCGTATTCGTTCAGCTTGCCAGTGGCGATTCATATCCATATCAATAAACCTCAAACGGCGCTGATAAGCAACGGGATTGCCTAGGATACCGATAAATCGCCCCCGGAAGACAAATTCCGGTCGCGTGATGGGCTCCACTTCCAGCATTTTAAGGATTAGTTCAATCCCCTTCACACCAGCCGGTTCGTTGCCGTGCATCGCCCCGATAGCGACCATGAGCGGCCCCTTTTCCTGCCCCAGATATCTGCCGAGAAAATGTCGTGAAACCATAGCTTGCAAAGATAGCAGATTCGGAAACTGTTACCTTCATGGTCTGATTTTTATACACAATGAGTTAAATCATTTCCACGATTCAGATGTTAATGGTTGAGCGGATTACCTTGAGTGCAATGAAAAGATACATTACCGGTGGAACTCTACTGCTTACCTTGCTGGTGACCAGATCTCTTTCAGGTCAGGTGGACATCGACTCCCGGATAGTAGCCCAAATGAAATCTGCTGGCCCGGATGACCTTATCGAATGCATTGTTTACCTCCACCAAATCAGTCCGGATACCCGCAACCTGCAGGGTAAGGTAATGAAGTCACGCTCCGTCTATCATCAACTCCGTCAGCATGCGGATCAGTCCCAGCAGGCATTGATCCGGTGGTGCAATCAGCATAATAAATCATGGTCGAGCCGCTGGATCGTCAATGCTATTCACGTCAGTTTGACAGCACAGGAAATCGATGAGATCATATTATTTCCGGAAGTAGAAAAGGTACTGCCCAATCCACAGTGGCGGCTTCAGCCAACACCGGCCGAGTGGAATGTATCCCAGGTGGAAGTAAGAGGCCCTACCGCCATTCCCTGGGGCATCCATCGGATCAAAGCGGACAGCCTGTGGGATCTGGGTATAAAAGGCAAAGGGGTCACGGTCGGTGGTGAGGACACCGGTTACGATTGGAGTCATCCGGCCATCAAAAATCAATACCGCGGATACCGGACCACGGGCGACCCGGTTCATGATTACAACTGGCACGATGCCATCCATACCATCAATCCACTTAACAAGGATGAAATGCCTACACCGGAAAGCAATCCCTGTGGGCTCGATAGTCAGGTCCCCTGTGATGATCAAAGTCACGGCACCCACACCATGGGTACCATGGCCGGACTGGCACCGGATGAGCCGATCGGGATAGCACCCGAAGCAGAGTGGATAGGATGCCGGTGTATGGAACGGGGGTGGGGATCACCCTGGACCTATCTGGAGTGTTTTGAATGGTTACTGGCGCCCACCGACCTGACCGGAGAGAACCCAAATCCGGATTTGGCTCCGGCGGTCATCAACAACAGTTGGGGCTGTCCGCCAGAAGAGGGATGCAATGCAACCAATTTTTCACTACTGGATGAAGCGGTCGCACAGCTGAGGCAGGCAGGCATTTTTGTGGTGGTATCTGCGGGCAATGACGGGACTAATTGTAGTACAGTCAATGACCCGGCAGCGATCTACGCTTCCAGTTTTACCATCGGGGCCATCCGGCAGGATGACACCCTGGCCGGCTTTTCTTCGCGCGGACCGGTATTGGTGGATGGCAGTGGACGACTGAAGCCCGATCTGGTGGCTCCCGGTGTTAATGTACGATCCGCTGTGCTGGGAGGCGGATATCAGAACTGGAATGGCACCAGTATGTCCGGCCCCCATGTCGCGGGCGGTGTCGCCCTGCTTTTATCGGCAGTGCCTGCCCTGGACGGCGATGTTGATCGCATCCAGTACATCCTCGAATCCAGCGCAGATCCGATGTATGATCCGACAGCGTGTGGCCCATTTGATGGCATGAGCGTTCCCAATGCATACTATGGGTACGGCATTCTCAACCTGAGCAAAGCGCTCAAGCTAGCCCTGGCTACCACAGGTAATGGCGGTACTATTGTTTCAGACTGGGCAATTCAGGTGGTTCCCAATCCGGCTCATGACAAAATAAATTTGAACTGGAGTCAAAAAATAAATGTGCATCAGATCCGGATGTATGATCAATTGGGCAGACTGGTGTTATCAGCATCAATTGACCGGCAATCCAATTGGAGTAACGATCTGCAGGGAATTTCAGCTGGATTGTATTACCTGCAATTGGTGGCGGAAGAAGGTTCCCGAACTATCAAGCTACTCAAAGATTAACAAAATGTTAACGAATTCTTAAACTCAGAGTCAGCTTTAAACAGGTGGCTCCCCAACATCGTTTTAGCTAGATTAAATGTGAATCGTGTAACATCCAAATTTATGAAAACGCACATTTTACAATATCTGAGCTATATCCTGGGACGCCCGGTCCAGCAGATCAACTACTTTGAATCCCTGGAGAACGACCTGCAACTGGATTCCATCGATCGTCTCGACTTAATATTCAAACTGGAAAATATGTTTGGCGTGGAATTGAGCGCTGAAGCCATCGAAAAAGTTCAGACAGTGGATGACCTTTGCTACGCATTTGAACAGTCACGCCTGATTCCTGCTCACTGACCGGTCAGCCGATCGCTTCTGCTGTCAGGATCAGACCTTCAAAGTGACCTTCAGCATTCAATTGGGATAACTGCACCGGCCTGATGGTGTTTAGCATCAGGGCATCCTCAGGCATTTCGACTTTGAGGTAGTTATCGGTAAATCCACTCATCTGGCCTGGATGGGTGCTCTTTTCAAAAAGAACGGGGCGGGTACTACCACAAAATGCTTCGTAAAAAGCCCTGCGTTTCTTCTCCGACAGGATGGTAAGCATTTTATTGCGCTGCCGCCGCACCTCCATGGGGACTTTACCAGGCATCGCATAGGCAGGTGTGTTGGGACGTTCGGAATAGGTAAATACATGGAGATACGTCACATCCAGATCCTGAATAAACCGGTAGGTCTCCGCAAAGTCCTCGTCCGTTTCTCCGGGGAATCCGACGATAACGTCCACCCCGATGTTGGCATGGGGCATTTTTTCTTTGATGGCACTGACCCGGTCGGCATAAAGGTCACGACGATAGCGGCGTTGCATCTGCTCCAGTTGTTTATCATTTCCCGATTGCAACGGAAGGTGGAGATGTGGTACAATGGTGTTGGATTGGCTGATGAAATCAATTACCTCATCGTCACACAAATTAGGTTCAATACTGGAAATGCGGATGCGATCGATGCCTTCGACAGCATCCAAAGCGTGAAGGAGAGTCAGAAATTTGGTCTGTCGCCGGAACCGCCCGGTCTGTGAATCCAGGTATTTACCAAAGTCCCCGATATTGACGCCTGTCAGTACGATTTCTTTCACCCCCATTTCGGCGATGGCGCGGGCATTGGCAACAATCTGATCGATGGATTCGCTGCGGCTTTTACCCCGTGCCTGAGGTATGGTACAAAAAGCACAATTGTAGTCGCAGCCGTCCTGTACTTTTAAAAAGGAACGGGTACGGTCGCCAAAGGAAAATGACTGATCAAAATGAGTTATGGACTGGATGTCCTGCACGGCAACCAGACCCTTACCGGAGGTGTCACGCAATTGATCGATGTATTCCAGGATCTTAAATTTTTCCCCGGCGCCCAGTACAAGATCTACGCCCGGGATGCCAGCAATTTCCTCCGGTTTTAGTTGTGCGTAACAGCCCATCATGATGATCTTGGCCTGAGGCGACTGGCGTAATGCATGACGTACCGCTTTACGGCATTTCCGGTCGGCAAAATCGGTCACCGAGCAGGTGTTGATCACATAAAAATCTGCAGCTTCCTCCCAGGTATGGATCGCATAGCCGGCATCCTCAAATAGCCGGGCTATCGAGGAGGTTTCTGCAAAATTCAACTTACAACCCAGGGTGTGAAATGCTACAGATCGGGGTGTCGCCATGCTAATTGCTTGATTACGAAGCCGCAAAGTTAATGGTTATTCGCAAACCTGCGCCCCACGACGCCCACTCAATCACCGACTTTTCCACACAATACCGTATCTTTCTGTATATCTAAAGAATAGAATGACGTGATGAAACGGTTGATCGTATTTGTTTCAGGATGGCTGATCTGCACCGCCGCATTTGGACAGTTTCCTTCTCAGCGTGAACGTGACAGTCTTAACCGGCTGTCTTACGAGGATCACCGGCAAATGATGATCCTCCTCGGTATTGACTCTTTGCGGCAGGGAGCAAACGGCAATGACCTCAACGCACCCAATGCCGTAAACTACGATGAAGCCAGGGCCAATCCATATCCGGTTCTGCCTGATCCGTTGGTATTTAATAACGGAAAGCCGGTAGTTACACCAGCGGACTGGATGGTGCGTCGAAAGGAGATCGCCGAGTTTTTTGATCGGGAGGTGTACGGCCGCGTGCCCGCCCAGGCACCAGCGGTTGATTGGAGGATACTGGAGGAGAGGGACACCATGATCGGTGACCGGGCGGCGGTCATGCAAAAACTGACCGGCCATGCAGACAATACCGGTTACCCGGAGATCAGCGTGGATATGGATCTTACCCTAGTCCTGCCAGCGCATGACCCTGACCGGAAGCCGGTTGTCATCGAGTTTTACTGGGGACTATGGCGTCGCCCCGGAGACACGTCGGTACCCCAGCCTTCTGCGTGGCAGGTCGATTGTATCCGGAGAGGCTGGGCATATGCCCTGTTGCGTCCTACCAGTATCCAGGCCGACAACGGCGCCGGACTGACACAAGGGATCATTGGTTTGGTCAATAAAGGCCTGCGTCGAAAGCCGGACGATTGGGGTGCGCTGCGTGCCTGGGCGTGGGGCGCCAGCCGTGCGCTTGACTATTTCACGGGACGTCAGGATCTCGACGAAACTAAGGTCAGTATCGGCGGCCATTCCAGGTATGGCAAGGCGGCTCTGGTGACGATGGCTTCCGATGAACGGTTTTCTGTGGCTTATGTGTCTTCATCCGGAGAGGGGGGCGCAAAGCTGAACCGCCGCAACTACGGTGAGATCGTCGAAAACCTCACCGGAAGTGGAGAATACCACTGGATGGCGGGTAACTTCATCCGCTACGGCGGACCCCTTAACTGGGATGATTTACCGGTGGATGCCCATGAACTCATTGCGCTCTGTGCTCCCAGGCCGGTATTTGTAGGTTGTGGTAGTGACGGTGACCAGTGGACTGACCAGCGGGGCATGTTTATGGCTACGGCAGCTGCCGGACCGGTCTACCGGTTGCTGGGTAAAAAAGACCTGGGCACCGATGAGATGCCGGAAATTAATCACGGATTACTGGAGGGAGATCTGGTCTGGCGACAGCACAATGAAGGACACACACCGGCCCCAAATTATCCTTATTTCCTCGACTTTTGTGCACGTTACTGGGAACATAAATAAATGTATTCAGAATTGCTACTCCCGAAACTTCAAACCCTGACCAGTGAGCGCATCCCTGAGTGGCGGGATAGTACGGGGCCCGATGCCGTGCAGTTTCAGCAACCCTTGTTCCGTCCAGGAAGCCAATTGCTCCAGGGTCTGGATATTTTCGCGTTCCAGAGCCCTGCGTGCGGGGGCACTGACTTTTATTAAAAAATCTGCGGTAGGTGTATGTTCTATTTCACAGAGAGGGCAGACCGGACAAGCACTGCTTTTGTAGTACCGGTGTCCCCGGGGACAGATCCGTAAAGTACCCGGACGTTTTGTCATCGGGATCTCTTCGATCGCATGGCTTTGACTTTCTGCACATGCTGGTCTTTTTGCAAGTTGAGGTATTCATCCGATTCTGAGGGGATCAGGGCAATCTTTCCCTGGTGATCACTGTGGACACCCCAGCCATAGCGCTTGGTCAGCGGGGACGACCGCATACAAGCCTGGCCCCTGGAGAAGAAATCGGCCCTGGCTTCTTGCCATTCGACCGGATCGATTTCTTTGCTTAAGGCATGGCATTTAAAGATCAGGTCATCCGAGGTGTATTGGTAGGGATGATCGATCAGTAACTCGTACTGAATGAATGCAATGGTCTTTTGATCCCCTTTGACTGAGGGGATCTCCGCATTCTTGACTGGACTGTCTTCTGCTATTTCAATTAAGGTGTCAAAATAATTGGTGGTGTGTTCTTTCATTTAAAATAGTGTTGTGGGCAACAATTTATTGTTTTAACCCAAAATGACCAACCGCAGGTATTTGGGGTTTAATATTCGGCGATGACAATTTTCCGCTGAGACATCATCACTTGCCAGGCATTGGGTTTTTGCATCAGTAATCCGAAATTTTCCGGTAATACCTGCCAGCGCAAACCATACTTGTCATTACACCATCCGCATTGGGACTCATTTCCCTCTGCGGTGAAATAATTCCAGTATTTATCAATTTCTTGCTGATCCACGCAATTGATCATAAAAGAAATAGCATCATTTAAGGGGTGGTGCTCGCTGGCAGTACTCATCAGCATGTATTTCCCGCCAAATAGCTCCACCTCGCACATTTCCGCATAACCGCTGGGAGTCTCGCCCAACGGGATGACGGGTCCCGAAGTAAAATCACTTCCAAAAATGTGCTGATAATAGTCCAGGATGTTTTTTATCTGACCATTTTCAACGCAAAACCACAGGCTGGGAATTATTTTATTTCGATCCATAAATTATGTATATATCAGAACGTGAACGACTATTTTTTAACTTTCTTTTTCGCCTCAAACTTTGCCTTGGCATCCTTAACCCGGTAGGCTACCATGCGTTCGATGAGATCGAAAGGTATGGGTTCGGATAGGGGAAACTGGACCGAGCCTTTGGCCCATTTATATTTGCTGATTTCCGTCTGAAATGCCTGGATGCCCGAAGCAGTCGGATAAAAACCGATGTGATGGTCATAAGCTGCAAAATGGACCAGATTTTCAGTAGACTTAAAGGTTGGCATGCCATAGCTGATGGTCTCCTTTGCTTCCGGGGCATGCTTTCGTATCGTCGTACGGATAGCTTGTAACAATTCCTGAACAGCAGGGGAAAAGGTGCCAATATACTCATCAATGGATCGGTATTCTGTTTTTTCCATATTTCAAATTTGCACTTAATTTCGGATTCTGAGAAGGGGGTGTTGCGACATTCTGATGGGCTGGATTTACCAGTGTTCAAGCAAATATCCCGGGAAATAGACGATAACCCGGGTCATTTATTTTCATCCATTGGGTCGCAAATTGTAATTTAAGCCAAATTGTCGATATGAATCAACGCAACTTATTATTTGGGGTATTGGCCTTGTGGGTACTGGCTTGTGGGAAACCTGCACATTTTGATGTGCTGATCCTCCATGGCACGGTATACGATGGATCCGGAGGAGAACCGGTCATGCAGGATATTGGCATCCGGGACTCCATGATCGTAGCTATAGGAGATCTGCAGAAGGCTACTGCCGACCGGATCATTGATGCACAAGGTCTGGCCGTAACACCCGGATTCATTGATATGCATGCCCACCTGGAACCCATCATGGAGCTGAATGACTGTGAAAGTATGGTCCGTCAGGGTGTCACCACGGCACTGGGAGGTCCGGATGGCAGTTCACCCTGGCCCCTGAAAGCATTTATGGACAGCCTGCAATCCAAAGGTGTGGGCATGAATGTAGCCTATCTGATCGGCCACAACACCGTGCGCCGGAATGTGATGGGACTGGATAACCGCGCTCCCACGGCATCCGAACTGGATTCTATGAAAGCCGAGATCGAACAGGGTATGCTCGATGGCGCCTATGGCATTTCTACCGGCCTGAAATATTTACCCGGTACATTTTCAAAAGTGGATGAAGTCATTGAGTTGTCAAAAGTTGCTTCGAAATACGGCGGCATCTATACCTCCCATTTGCGTGAAGAAGGCCTGGGCCTGCTCCCGGCCGTGCGGGAAGCCATTCAAATTTCCGCCGAAGCCGATATTCCGGTGATCCTGACCCACCATAAAGTGATCGGCAAGCCTATGTGGGGCAAAAGTGTGGAGACACTGGCGCTGGTGGACTCCGCACGGGCATTGGGACTTGATATTAAGATGGACCAATATCCATATACGGCTAGTTATACCGGCATTTCGGTATTGATCCCGAGCTGGGCTATGGCCGGAGGTCAATCGGCATTTAAGGAGCGGGTAGCGGATCCCGTTACCAGGGATAGTATAAAAAAAGAGATCGTTTTTAATATCCTGAATGACCGCGGTGGTGGAGACCTGGACCGGATCCAGTTTGCCAAAGTGGACTGGCAGCCCGACCTGGAAGGCAAAACACTCAAATACTGGTGTATCCAGAAAGGAATGGATACGACTATCGAGAACGGCGCTGAGCTGGTCATCCAGGCTCAGCTCAACGGAGGCGCTTCCTGCGTCTACCATGTCATGGTGGAAGAGGATGTCAAACGCATCATGCAGCATCCGCAGACGATGATCGGTTCGGACGGGCGTCTGGTCAAGCCTGGCATGGGGCATCCGCATCCGCGCTGGTACGGTACATTTCCGAGGGTCCTGGGACATTATGTGCGCGAAGAAAAAACCCTGACACTGACCCAGGCCATCCATAAAATGACTCAACAATCCGCGGAAACCATCGGGTTGGCCGACCGGGGTAGGCTACGGGAAGGCATGCGTGCCGATGTTGTCATCTTTGATCCTGAAACCATCATCGATAAAGCCACCTTTGAGGAGCCTCATCAGTACCCGGAGGGTATCTCCTATGTGATCATCAATGGAGTGCTGGCGGTAGATGATGGCCAGTATATGGACACCCGCCCGGGATTAGTACTCCGGAAAAGGTAAGTTCCTGGTAAAGACCTACCTTGCCAGCTTTTTAACACCGATTAAGTTCATTATTGAATCAAATAGCAAAATGCATATGTTGCGAACGCTCATCATCCTGATGTCTCTCTCCGCTTATTTGCCATGCAGAGGTTTGTCTCAGGAACCGGTCATTGTACCGGAATACATCCAAGAAATTGGTGCGTTGAAATCTAACGGGCAGGTAAAGCAGGCCTTTGAGTTCATCGAAAAAGAAGATGCCGAAACCATAAAGGATATGATCCTCCTGACTGAAATCCTGGCACCGCCCTTCGGGGAAGGACCTAAAGGCCGGGCATTTGCAGAAATGCTACGACAGGCAGGGGCTGACAGTGTCTGGACCGACCCGGAAGGCAATGTCTTCGGCTTGCGGCGAGGTACCTCCGGCGAGCCGGGGTACGTGGGCCTGGATGCCCATCTGGATGTGGTGTTTCCGGAAGGTACGGATGTAAAGGTTCGCTATTCCGGGGATACCCTTAAAGCGCCCGGTATCGGCGATGACACCCGTGGGCTGGCGATGGTCATCCGGATATTGAACGTCATGCAGGAGACAGGCATACGAACCCAGAAAGATTTGCTTTTTGTCGGCTCAGTGGGAGAAGAAGGACTTGGGGACTTACGTGGAATGAAATACATTTTTAACGAGTCCGGATTGAAGATTGATGCCTGGATTGCCATTGATGGTGGTGAAATAGGACGCATCAGCAATGCCGGCTTGGGATCCAAACGCTATAAAGTGATCATCCGTGGACCTGGGGGGCATTCCTGGGGTGCATTTGGCTTGGCCAACCCGCACCACGCCCTGGGTAAAGTCATCGATCAGTTTTCCACGGCAGCGTGGGCTTTCACATCGGGCGACATTTCCAAAACAAGTTTTAATGTGGGCCGCATCGGAGGAGGTACATCGGTGAATTCGATTCCTTTTGAATCCTGGATGGAAGTGGATATGCGTGCGTTAGACCCTGAAAACCTGGCAGAAATAGAGCAGATCCTCAAAACGTCTGTTCAGCAAGCCATAGACGAATACAATGCCAGTGGAGTCAAAGACAAAGTTGAATACGAACTGGAACCGATCGGGAACCGGCCTTCCGGAGAGCTACCAGCTACATTGCCCCTGATCCAGCGTACCATGGCAGCCACCGCCTCCTTTGGAGAAGTACCGGTCCTGGGAAGGGGGTCCACCAACATCAATATACCGGTGTCGCTTGGAATCCCTTCGGTATGTATCGGCAGAGGTGGAATAGGAGGAGGCGCACATGCACTCCATGAGTGGTACCTGAACGAAGACGGAGCAAAAGCCATACAGCTGGCGCTGTTAATAACCCTGGCACAGGCCGGGATGTAAGATGAACTACTAAAAATCAAACTTGAATGAGGACTTCTAAAAACCTTTTCTTTTTGCTGGCTTTCCTCTGGACCACCATTCTTCCGGCCCAGGATTTTCCAGACCGGGTATGGCATGACGCGTCCGATGAGGAGGCAAAACCCTGGCATAACGCTAAGACACAGGCATTCTACCGCTATCTGGTGGACAGTACCAAAATAACCGGGTTGATGATCGTTCATAAAGGCAAAGTCGTCTTCGAATTCGGAGATGTCTCGGAAGTCAGCTACATCGCATCCTGCCGCAAGAGTGTACTCTCCATGCTGTACGGAGAGTACGTCGAAAATGGCACCATAAAGTTGGATAAAACGATTGCTGATTTAGGCCTGGACGATGTGGGAGGACTCCTTCCCATCGAAAAAACAGCGACCGTGCGGGACATCATCTCGGCCCGGTCCGGTGTCTACCACAAGGAAGGCTATCCCGGTGGTATGCAGGAATATGCTCCCGAACGGGGGTCGGTCAAGCCGGGATCCTATTGGCTTTACAGCAACTGGGACTTCAATGTAGCCGGCTACATCTTCGAACAGGAGACCGGCAAGAACATATACGATGAGGTGGAGGTGAAATTAGCCGATCCACTGGGAATGCAGGATTGGGATCGTGCGCTGCAGCACAAGGAAGGGGATACGACCATCTCCCGCTATCTGGCCTATCCCATGTGGTTCTCTACCCGGGATATGGCGCGTCTCGGCCTGCTCATGCTGAATAAGGGGAAGTGGAAGGACCAGCAGGTGGTCAGCGCAGCCTGGGTGGATGAAATGCTGAAAGAGCGTACCACCTATACCGAGTTAAATCGCAATGTGCCGGTTTTCCGGGACAGCGGAGTAAATTATGGCTATGGTTACATGTGGTGGTTGTGGCAGGCAGTAAGTGATCCCCGTTACGAAGGTGCCTACTCTGCCAAAGGAGCGATGGGTCAGAATATCACTGTTTATCCGGCGATCGAGACGGTATTGGCCTATAAAACCAAAGCCGCCTACCGGCGATCCAATTCATCGGATGTGCGTATCAAAGTGACCTTGAAAGCAGCGGAGATCCTGGATATGGAATAATTACCTGTCCGGATTACCAGATCGAATGCAATGGATAAATGGTTGCCCCGGTCATTTCAACTGGATTGCCGCTAGCCTGAAGTTTTAACCGGCTGAAGGGAGTGCTGGGGAAATAGATCTCCGTCATGACCGTCGAACCATCATCGACAAAAAGTTCGGCAGAAGCAACATCAAAATACAAGTGCAGGTGCAGATGCCGGTTATCACTTATCCGGGGTGCCGTGTGGTTACCTGCTGCGAAGCGATCCGAGAAGCTGTGATCCCCTGCCGCCGTCCGGTCGCTGTAAAATTGATTCGACCGGCTGTCATAACCGATGCGATACGACTCCTTTGCTTCGTTTTCCAGCACAAGACCTATGGAAAAATCGTCGGACTCCGGAAGCTGAAAGTCGAGCTCCAATTCAAAAATAGATGGTATCTCCCCCAGATCAAGAGTGCTGTCGATCCTGGCAGGACTGATAGTCCTTGACTCCTGACGTAATTGTTCCAGAGCCTGAACCGGATGGCTCGCCAGACGGTATCCATGACTTGTTTGGATCAGAGACAATTCACGGGGGAGAGTACAGGCGCTGCGCCAGTCGGTGGTAGGTACGACCGTTGCGTATTCCCAGTTGCTCATCCATCCGATCCACAATCGCCGATCTGGGGCCAGCGGCGCATTGGACCACGTGACGCCGGCATAGTCATCCATGCCATAATCCAGCCAGATGCCCTGACCGCCAGATACCTGATCCTTCAGATTATCATCCATTGTAAACTCCTTTCCATTGAAAGTACCAGTGAAATATTGGGTGCCGGAACCGCCATTTGGCGCCCCAGGATTGATGTTCACGATCAGTATCCATTTGGTCTCACCGGTCGCTGTGTCGGTCAGAGGGAATAGGTCCGGGCATTCCCATACGCCGCCGTGACCTCCGTATTGAGTGCCCCAGTCGCTGAGGTGCCTCCAGGACTTCAGGTCCGGAGATCCCCAGAAGGCCACATGATCTTTTACGGCCAGCACCACGATCCATTGACCCGAACCTCCATCCCAGAAGACTTTTGGGTCGCGGAAGTCGCGCTCCTCGCCAGGGTTTGGGATGACCGGATTTCCGGGATATTTGGTCCAGGTGCGGCCCTTGTCGTTACTGTAAGCGATGCCTTGCGATTCACGATCATTAAGGCCAGCACGGTCCTTCATGGGATCGTGAATGGTATACATGGCAACCATGGGAGGTTGCGTGCCTTCACCAAAGCCGCTGGTATTTTTTAAATCCACCACGGCACTGCCGGAAAAGATGTATCCTGCCGAGTCGGGATAAATAGCAATGGGGAGATTCTCCCAGTGGACCAGGTCGGTGCTCACCGCATGACCCCAGTGCATGGGACCCCATACATTACTATCCGGAAAGTGTTGATAAAACAAGTGGTATTCACCGTCGAAATAAACCAGACCATTGGGGTCGTTCATCCAGTTATGGGGAGGTGAAAAGTGAAATTGTGGGCGATATGGCTCGTGATATAACGAATCGACGGGTACTGCATTCACCGGTAGTTGCTTTTCTGGTGTATTGCATGCAAACAAAATGGCCAAACAGGCGATCAGACTTGAGAACTTTAACCACATATATGATCCGGATTTAGGAATAAAAATACACATAAAGGAGATGGCCGTCTCACATAGAATCATCTACGGTGGATAAATCCAGGCGCATTTCCTGGACCAAAGGCATAAATCCGGCCTTTGTATAAGCTTTCAGTGCTGATCCATTTCCGACATAAACTTCCAGCCTCAATTCATGCAAGCCTTGTAGCCTGGTCCATTGGATCAGTCCGGTGAGGATCGCCTGGTTGATACCCTTTCCCCGGTAGTGCGGTATCACGTACATAAACCCGAGGTATGCAAACTGCCGGTGTTTACGGTTTGGTTTTGCTTCCTTGATTTTGGCATACCCGCAACCCACCAATTGGTTATCGATTTCAGCCACCAGTATCTCAGCCAATGGTGAATGGATCAGATCATGAATGTCATAATAGGTAATCGGGTCCTCCTTCAACGTCGGGTCATAAGGCCTTTCGGCGGTAATTACTCCTTGTTCGAAAGTAAGCAATGTGTCCAGGTCATCCATTTGAGCTGGTCGTATAATCATGTATACAAGATTTTAATTGGGTTCGGAAAATAAGTAATTCCGGGGGTATCCAGGCTAATCGGGTATTTGCCAGTCTGGATTTGCATCAAACACAAGCAGCCAATCGTCCGTATCCGGTGTTACCACTCCGAAATGAGGGTCCTTCCCCACACGACCGATAAACATAAAAACGCCGGTACGGGGATTGTACCAATGCATACGAAAGGTTTTTCCGGATATAGCGCTCAGATTGAAATACATGGTACGCCCGGAAGGGATGTAGACAACGTAATATGAGCCATCTATGGTCTTAGCAGAACAGGCGAAATCCAGCTGGCCAAATGTCCCTCTACCATTAAGAAGGACCTGATCGCTGGTGTCAGGAATAAGATTTTGCCAGGGAAGAGCATCAAACAGTTTAAAACAATTGTTGGCCAACTCCATGCCGGGGGTGTTCATCAGCGGTTTCCAGTTTTTAAACCAATAGCATTGATTGTCTAATGTGCCGGAGGAAAAGGATGTGCCGGCGCATCCACTCAGCAACCCATCGTACATTTTACGACGCATCCATCGCGGATCCTCATTATCGGCATAGTGAGGTACATCATGCTCATAGCTCATATCCAGCTGAAAGATCATTTTTCCTTTTCCGTATTGTTCAAGTTCAGCCCGGTAGTGCGGACCCCGATCTCCCAGTGAGATTTCTTTCCAGACATAGAGTCCATCGAGCTCCATAATAGACCGGTATCTGGGGTTGTCGGTAGACCAGAATGTTCCTGAGGTATTGTCAAAATGACCGGTCCATAGATGTTGATCATCTGCAGACCGGATGCCTGAAATGAGGGCTTGCATATAGGGCTCATCCTGATCTTTTGCATCGTTATCCCCGCCGGCTACCCAGACGATGTTCGATGACTCCCGGTAACGGCGGCCCAGGAATTCACCATAGGTGCGCATTTTATCCGGTGAGTTGTTGGCGCTGCGAACCTCATCCCACCATCCCTGGCTTCCGTCGGTGAAATAGCCGAGGTAACAGGGCACGAGCAACACTAAAAATCCTTTCTCCCGGGTCATGGCCAGAAAGCGATCCACGTGCTGAAAATAAGTTTCATTGGGTGTTGAGAAATCGCATTCAATCTGAAACGGGGATATACCCTGCCAGTAGGGAGGGTTACCGCCCATTTGACTGGTTGCATTGCTGATCACACTAACCAGTACGGTATTAAAACCACGCAGTTTTATGCTGTCCAGAAAGGCAGATTCATCCGCTTCGGAAAGCGCTTGTATTAATCCCCAGGCGGAAAATTCCTTGATTAAAAAAGGTTGCTGACCGGAATCGACCAGGTAACGATGATTGGGACTCAGGCGCAATGGAAACTGGGCTGCCAGTGGAATGCTGATTAACAGTAGAAAAATAATGAGGCAGACCGGAACATTTGCTATTACTGAAGTATAAGTCCCACGCTTTGTCATCTTAATGCAGAACGATTTGCAATTAAGATAAGCCTATCCTCCCATACCCGACTAGGATTTCATTCTGACCAGGATGATGACAGCTGATAACAGGGTGATTGTTCCGGTCCATCCAATAGCTTCAACCATCCCGAACCGGTCTGCTATCGCGCCAGTCAGCAATGCACCCAGGGCATACCCCAGATCTCTCCACAACCGGAAAACACCGATGCTGCCGGCCCGCTGCTGCGGAGTTGTGTTCTGTGTAATGGCAGCCAGAAAAGTGGGGTAAACCAATGCAGTCCCCAGGCCCAGTAAAATGCTCAGGACAATGAATGCATTGAATGAAAAGGCCCAAACCATGGAGATTATAGCCATACCTTGTAAGAGCATGCCGCCGATCAGCATATCTTTCTTATTCCAGACGTCTGCCAGCTTTCCGGTGCCCAGCTGTAATAGTCCCCACACGACTGGATAGATTGCCACAATGCTACCAATTTGGGTCAGCGAGAACCCCTTGTGCTTCAATAGTAAAGGCAATAATCCCCAGATCATACCGTCGTTCAGATTGTTCACCAGGCCGGCCTGGGTAATGGCACCGAGCGTAGGCTGCCGCCAGCTGGTGTCTAAAAAAACATTTCTCAGCGCAGGAATGGTCGTACTTTCATTTTCCAGTTCTACATGAGGCGTGGTATCCCTTACCAGAAGCAAGCTGCCAAGCATGCCGGCAATGACAAAGAATAATCCCAGGTAAAATGGATAGGGACGCAACCCGTATTCGGAAGCGATCCATCCCGTCAAAAAAGCGGTTGCTCCCACCGCCAGATAGCCTGCCGATTCGTTGATGCCCATCGCAAGCCCCCTTTCCTTTGGCCCCACCAGATCGATTTTCATGACGACCGTACTGGACCAGGTGAGTCCCTGGTTAATGCCCAGCAACACATTGGCAGCAATGATACCATTCCAACCGGTGGCGAACATCAGGATTAATGGGACAGGAATGCCCGCCATCCATCCGGCAACCAACAGTTTTTTCCGGCCGAACCGGGATGCCAGAATGCCCGCATAGTAATTGGTGATGGCCTTGCTGATACCAAATACAACGATGAAAGACAGGATAGCGGATTTGGCTGTCAGGTCAAAGTCTTGCTCTGCAATCCCGGGGAGAATAGACCGCTCCAGTCCCACCATACCACCCACCAAAGCATTGATGACGACCAGAATGGTGAATTGTTTCCAGTTTTCCCGAAGACCAAGTTTGACTGCCATACCGGGACAAAGCACGGAAGGATCTACAGGTTTTCCTTTAACATTTGATAAATAAAATCCGGAAGCCCGGACTGAATTCTAAATCGGATAAATTAACCCAATTGAGCACGAATCCGGCTCAGACTGACCTGTGTGATGCCCAGGTAGGAAGCAATGTATTTTAAAGGTATTTTTTGGATGATCCTGGGCGCCTGACTCATCAATACCCGGTAACGCTCTTCGGCAGTACGGAATTGCAAATGCTCCAAACGCTGCAGGGTGTCGCAATAGGATTTCTCAACCAGTTTGTAAAACAGGCGCTCGATATCCCGGTGCAGGTCAAAAAGTCCAAAAAGCGGATCGGCTGCCAGGGCAACAAACGTGGTGGGCTCGATCGCTTGTATGCCCTTATTGCTTGGCTTACCGGTAAAGAGGCTCTCAGCCCGGATAATGATGTCCCGGTCAAATGCAAAATATTCCGTGACATCTTTTTCTTCCTTATAATAGAAGATCCTTGCAGCTCCGTGATGAACAAAATAAATCGTCCGGCAGGTCTTACCGATCGGTTGGAGGATTTCCTGTTTTTCGGCAGGAATAAAAGCCACCAGCTCCATCAGCGCGCGGCGACTGTCTGAAGACAGCGGATGAATCGAGTTCAGATGATGAAGAAATTCGTTTAGTTCTTGGTCGGACACGATATCGGAATTTACACCAATCGGGAAATTATTACCAAATCCTGTAAGGGAACTTTACTTTCCGAATGCTTCTTCCCTTTACAAGGTGCTGATCATCTCCACATCTTCTTCCTCGATGATGGTCCTGTTGGCTTTCCGCAGGATCCTCCGGTTTCCGAAGGTGAAGACCAGCAATGCCAGGGTTGCACATAAGGCCATCACTCCGGCCATGGGCAGGGTGGACTGAAAATGCAGCACGCTGACCAGCGCCGAAGCGGCTGATCCGATGAACATCTGGATGGCGCCCATCAATGCGGAAGCGCTGCCTGCACTGTGGCCAAAAGGAGCCATCGACAAAGCGGAGGCATTAGGGAAAATAAATCCCTGACAGGCCAGAAACAGGAAAATCAGGAAGATGGTCAGGAATAATCCATTCATATCCAAGGCAGCCAAAACGGCCAGGGTGAGACCGATTATGCTCTGCAGGGGAAGGGTGACCTTAAGGATCTGCTCACTCGAATATTTACGCAGGGCAAGATTGTTAAACTGGCTCGCACTGATGATACCGACCGCGATGGTGGCAAATATCCAGCCATACTGTTTTTCACTCACCTGGAATATTTCCATGAAGACATTTGGCGATCCGCTGATGTAGGCATAGAGGCCGGAAGCGGCAATAGCCCCGGTGAAGGCATAAGTGAAAAACTGCGAGTGTTTGAAGATCTCCGCAAAATTTTGAAAAATCGACCGGGCTTTTAACGAATACTGTGGATTTGGTGCTTTACTCTCCGGAAGCATAAAATGCACGGCTGCCAGGATGATCAGATTGATGATGATCAGGGCGCCGAAGACCCAGCGCCAGCCCCAGGCTGCGGTGATGTATCCGCCGAGCGTAGGAGCTATGATCGGTGACACGGCGATGACCAGCATCAGGCTGGAAAATATTTTGGCATTTTCTTCCACTGCAAAAAGGTCTCTGACCATTGCCCGGGCGGCCACCATACCGACACATCCGCCTAACGCTTGCAGCAGCCGCATGACGATCAGGTAGTTTACCGATCCGGCCAATGCACAGCCAACCGACGCTACCAGATAGATCGAAAGCCCCACATACAGTGGTCGTTTCCGGCCATACCGCTCCAGCAAAGGCCCATAAATCAACTGGCCCACCGAGATACCGATGAAAAAGCTGGAGAGCGACAACATCACCTGTGCGATGGAGGTATTCAGACTTTTGGCGATATCGGGGAATGAAGGCAGGTACATATCGATCGAAAAGGGACCGATGGCGGTGAGTAATCCCAGCGTGAGGATCAGATAAAAGCGTTTGGTGGTCTTACGTTCATTCATAGTGCGAGGAAAGATGCAAAGGTAAGATGCTGAGAGGAATTGTGGCCTTCAAATAAAAAGGCAGTATGGAGCAAGCACCGTTTACCCGGATGGAAAGGACACACCGGTGACTTGGGCACAAAAGTTTACCAAGCCATCCTGTACAGGGATATCATCGGCTACCCTGGCGTATCGCTCTTGTTTTTGGTGGTAGAAATAACAGCCACTCACGTGAGCCTGGTTTTCGTCGCTCACTGCCAGCCAGGCTTGGGTCAGATACCCTTGTTCCAGGCTGTCCGGTGCTCCACGACCACCCATCTTGGTGGGTACCCAGCCGGGATCCACAGCATTGGAATAGGTCCCGGTCCATTGACGGGCCACTGCTTTAGCCAGGATTACCAGGTGTAACTTGGTATCCGAATAACTGGTTCGTTGAGCTTGGATCTTTGTCAGGCTCGGATCTCCATGGAGGTGCATGCCAGAACTGAGGTAGATCAGCCTCCCGGGCTGGTTGATGAGGCAGGTCAGCACGTAGGGTGCCAGGGTATTAACGGTAAATAACTGATGACTGGATGCCTGGTAAATGCCTGCATTGTGGATCACGGCATCAAATTGGCCCAGATCATTGACTTCGCTGGCCAGTCGCCGGATTTCTTCCAGGTTTGACAAATCTGCCGTTAGCACCGTTTCCGCATCTGGTACTTTGTGTAATGCGTCCTTTCCCCGCTGGGTATTTCTCGCATGCAATACGACACGATGACCTTGGTGGACCAGATGTTGGGCTGCCAGGTGGCCCAAACCATCCGCGGACCCGGTGATGAAAATGCGTGCCATTCAATTCAAAATACTTATTGAATACTTTCCCACAACCAGCGTAGCCCTTCCGGGAGCAGGCCGCCCGGGTCTTTATCGCTGTGCACCCCGTCGGTCCACACCACTTTCAGTTGGTATCGGGCTCCGGCAACACCTTTGGCATCCGCATTTTGGTTGGCATAGTTCATCGCGGATTCCATTTGTTGGTTGGCCAGATACCAGTTGCCCCATTCATTGCTCAGATCGTGTGTGCCGTCCTGTAGAAAGATACGGATGGGGCGAATGGGCTCTCTCCGGATCAGGGCCGGATAATCCTGCCCTCCCAGCTTGATGGGATTTTCTTCAGGGCGGAATCCGATGGAGACATAGCTGCCGATGCCGCTGAACACTTTACGGAATACATCGGGCCGGTGCCAGGCTACGGTGAAAGCAGCGATGGCTCCACTACTGGTCCCTCCTATGACGCGCTGCTCGGGATCGTTGGTGAGATTATATGATTGACCTACCAGGGGTAACATCTCCTCGACAATGAAGCGGGTATAGCGATCGTCCATGGCATCGTACTCCTGGGCCCGGTTGTCCGGATTGCTGGAACCCAGGTTATCCGGATAGGTTTCAGACCGGTTGCCGGGAGAAATGAAAATACCGATGGTGACCGGCATGGCTCCCTGGTCGATGAGGTTGTCCAGAACTTGTGGGGCACGGATCGACCCGCGTGGATTCGTGGTTCGGTATCCGTCCTGAAAGACCAGTACGGCTGCTGCATGCGATGCATCGTATTGTGCCGGAACATAAATCCAGTATTGGCGGACGGTGCCGGTGATGATCTTACTGTGAAATTCAAAGGGACCATTCAGTGTTCCGCTGGGCACTCCTGGTTGTGCAAAATGATCTGTGGTCAGCGTAATCCCGGTTCGGATGGTGGGTTGAGCCGATAGGGTAATCAGACCGCAGAGTAAAAAATAGGCAAGCAACCCGTATTTCATGACTTCTAATGGTTAATGCTAAATGGTTGAAGTTACAACACCCAAATCAATCGGACCATGAGATCAAAGCGACTTATTTTTCAGAAACTCCTGAAAGACTTCACGGTAGGGTTCTGAGATGGTAATCCTGTGGTTGTTTATGATGACCTGGTTCCGCTCTACCGAATCTATTTTATTCAAAGCAATGATGTAGGACCGGTGGACACGCATAAATTGGGATTTGGGCAATTCTTCTTCAATTTTTTTTAAGGGCATCAGGGTTAAATACGGATTTTTCATGTTGACAACCCATATTTTCACATACTCCTTCAATCCTTCAATAAAAAGGACATCCTCAAATTTTATTTTTATCTGTTTATACTCGGATTTTATGAAAAAGTAATCGTTCTGAGGGTGTACCGCCCGTTCGTCTGCATCCTTCCGAAGAGCAAACCATTTTTGAGCTTTCACGGATGCCTGAAGGAATTCCTCATAATCGAATGGCTTTAATAAATAGTCCAGTGCATCCACCCGGTAACTCTCAACCGCATATTTATCAAAAGCAGTCGTGAATATAACCCTGGTTGCAGGAGGCAGTACTTTTGACAATTGCAATCCGGACAGATCCGGCATTTGGATATCCAAATAGATCAGATCTACGGTATGATTGGATAAATAATCAACCACCTCCAATGCATTGGAGCATTTTTTAAGTAAGGATAAAAACGGGGTTTTCAGCACATAGCTTTCAATCAGGTTTAAAGCCATCGGTTCATCATCCACCACCAGACATGTAATTACATGATCCATTTGAAAAGATATCGGGATAAACAATATAAAGAAAGAATACCAAATAACTTAAGCATCTGGTATTCTTTCATTTCAATGCTGGACGTATAAAACGGTGTTAATCGTTTTTGGGCGAAGGGCATTATTTGTTCCCAGGCTTGTGATCAGCCCGAATGTTTTGCCATTGTTCAAACTGCTTTTCATTAAGGATTTTTCTGACCCTGGTTTCAAATTTTTCTTCCCGGGCCTGGATCTTCTCTGATTGGTCGGGTTCGTAGGCACTATTGGGGTTTTGCTTGTTGTTACCCGGTCCGTTGGGTGGAGGACCCTGGTGATCACCGCCGTTCATGGATGGTGGAGGGCCTGACGGGCGTTCACCATTTTCTCCTTGTGGCGGTCTTCTTCCTTCTCCCCGATTCATGTCTGGTTGCCCGGAGTGGTCTCCGTTGGCCATGGGATGCATCTGTTCAAATTGCTTTTGCCTGTTCGTATAAAGCTTTTGAAGCTTTTTTTCCTGTTTGGCCGAAAGATTTAATTCGGGTTTGATTTTTTCAAATTCTTGCATTGGAGTGGACATACCCGGTCTGTTTTCTCGTTGCGGGATTTGATTTTGCCCATTTGCAATGCCATACCAGGCCATCATTAGGATGGTGACAAATAAGGTGTTCTTCATAATGTTTAATATTTTATTGCCAATGTTATTTTGTAATAATTTTCGTCGTCGATCTCAGTGACAAGCTGGTAGGCATTGGGGTATATCAGATCAAGTCTTTTTTTCAGATTTTCCAGTCCAATGCCGGACCCGCTGATGTCATCAATATTTTTTGGAAAGTTCTTGTTGATGGAAGTAAAATTTACCCAGTTGTTACTGCAATTTATTTTAAATGTAATATCGGAGGGGGTGGTAGCTGAAACACCGTGCTTAAAAGCGTTTTCAACGATAGCGATAAATAAAAGCGGAGCAACCATCACCTGTGGTATTTCCACCGGAAAATCAGTATGTACGGTTATGTTTTGGGTGAAGCGAAGCTTCATTAATTCGATGAATTTGTTGAGAAAATCTATTTCCTTGGACAGGAGTACCTTTTCTTCATTGGTCTCATACAGGAAATAGCGCATTAATTTGCTTAAATTATGGATGGCTTTTTGAGCATTTTGAGGTGACACCTCCACCATTGCATAAATATTATTCAGGGCGTTAAAAAAGAAATGCGGCTGTAATTGATATTTCAGGTGTTTTAATTCGGATTGTAATTTTTCAGTCTCGGCCTGATTGCGGATTGCTTCGGATTTTTTCCATCGATTGGCCAGGCTCAGAGCCACTGCAAAAGCAATGGGGACAATGAGGGAAATGATATCGATATACACAAACAAGCCTTTTGGCGGCCTAGGTCGTGCATCGTTTTGTGGTATCGATTGTTCAGCAAATAAATTGAAGATCAATTCCTGTTTTACGGTGACGAGCACAGCTACCAGAACGAGGTTGATGACGATGAAATAGAGCAGCTTACGGGTAAAGAAAAATTTTTGTACCAGATAAGCATAATTCACATAAAAGACCAGAGCATACATGGCAGTCGGTATCCAGGAGTGCTGGATCAACATGCCCAGCTCCTGGGTTTGACGTGACAAAACATATGGGAATCCCAGGAGGATGACCCAGACTAACAAATGCAGGAGGATGGTATATCTTCTGTTGACGGAGTTATTCATAGCGCAATGCGGTAATGGGATCCAGAGAAGAGGCTTTTCGTGCTGGATACCAGCCAAAGAATACACCGGTAAGCGTACATACGATAAAGGAGACTATAATGGAATAAAGTGTCACGCTGGTCGGCCACCCGGCAAATTGTTTTACAAAGTTCGTTGCTCCCAACCCCAGCAATACACCGATCAGTCCACCGGTGATGCTGATCAGGATTGCTTCAATTAAGAATTGCATCAAGATATCTTTTCCTTTGGCCCCTACGGCCATCCTTAACCCTATTTCGCGGGTTCTTTCTTTGACCGACACGTACATGATGTTCATGATGCCGATACCACCGACTACGAGAGAGATGCTCGCAATGGCTACCAGCAGGATGGTTAGCATCTCACTGGTAGAGCTAAAGGTAGTAAGCATTTCCTGCTGGGAGAATACATTAAAATTGTCATCATCACCTTCTGCCAGATGATGACTCTTGCGCAATATTTCTGTGATTTCATCAACAGCCGCGGACGCTTCTTCCTCACTGACGGCGGAGGCGACGATCGATTGTAGATAATCGACGGCGAGGATGCGTTTTTGAACCGCTGTGTAGGGCGCCATAATGATATCATCCTGATCCTGTCCAAATGTGCTTTCACCTTTTTCTTCCAGGACGCCAATGACTTTAAAAGGAATGGAGTTGTACCGGATGGTCTTACCGATCGGTGAACTTCCATCAGGAAATAAATTTTCGACCACAGTCTGTCCCAGTACCGCCACTTTGGCATTGGATTTAACATCCCTTTCGGTAAACATACTGCCGTCTTTGAGACCCCATACCCGGATATTGAGATAATCCGGGGTTATCCCATAAATGGAGGTAGGCCAGTTATTGGAACCATTGATGGATTGCCCGTTGCCATTGACCATTGGGGTCACATAACTTACCAGCTTCGCATTGTTTTTGATGGCATAATAATCGTCCAGGGTCAGTGACTGCATTTCGGCAGCGCCCTGTCTTACCCCTCCCATCATGCCTGCTCCAGGACGGATGGTCAGCATGTTGGACCCCATTTTGGAGATGTTATTCTTAATACTTTCTTTCGATCCTTCTCCGATAGCCAGCATAGCGATCACGGAGGCTACACCGATGATGATACCCAACATCGTGAGAAATGCCCGCATCCGGTTGAGCCGGATGGCATTAAATGCGATTCGAAAGAGATTGAGGATGTTCATCAGTCGGCATTTGGCAGTTTAGCTAATTCTTCGGCGGCGTTTAAGCGGTTGCTTACAGGCTCATCCCGGATGACTTTTCCGTCTTTCAGTACAATCGTTCGCTTACTGAAGCGGACAATATCCGGCTCGTGGGTGACAAATGCGATGGTCATCCCTTTGTCATTCAGATCCTGGAACAACTGCATGACCTCATAGGAGGTCCGGGTGTCCAGGTTGCCGGTGGCTTCGTCTGCCAGTAAGATCACCGGATGATTTACCAGTGACCGGGCTATGGCAACACGTTGCTGCTGTCCTCCGGAAAGTTGATTGGGGGTGTGATCAAGACGGTCTTCAAGCCCTACCCGGGCAAGCGCTTCTATCGCGCGCTTTTTTCTTTCCTTGGTTGATATTTTGGAGTTATACATCAGTGGTAATTCTGCATTCTCCAATGCCGTCGTTCTGGGTAATAAATTATAGGATTGGAAAATGAAGCCGATTTTTGTGTTGCGGATTTTTGCCAGCTGATTGCGTGAGAGGTTTTTTACCGCAGCTCCATCCAGCTGGTAGATCCCCTCGGATGCCCGGTCCAGACATCCCAATATGTTCAGGAGGGTCGATTTGCCAGAACCGCTTGATCCCATGATGGTCACAAATTCCCCTTCGTTAATGGTTATGTCCACGCCGCGCAGGGCTTTGACGATCTGGTCACCCATCCTGAATTCACGCTTCAGGTCTTCCGTATGTATTACTGGCTTTTTCATTTTGATCTTCTCCCCGGTGGTTTAGGCATAAACGGGCTATCTCCTTCCGTGGTGGGAGATAATGACTCTACCTTTTCTTCCTTCATGCTGTAGACAACCTCATCGCCCAGTTGAAGTCCGCTCAGGACCTGATAATTGATGCCGTCGTTTTCACCTAAGGATACCGGTGTTTGTCTGAGGGCGCCGGAAGATTCCTTAATCCAGACCATTTTACGCTTATTATCCTCTCCTATTGGCGATGTACCGGCTGCGGCCGGCATGGCATTTGACTGGTTATCCGTTGGCGGTGGCATCGGCGGTTGTTCGGTCAATCCAATTTGCTGGTTGTATTGCTGTAATAAGGCTTCGTCCGGCTTAAAATTCAGCGCTTTCGCTTCAATGACCGTTTGGTCTGTCAGCTCTTTGGTGTAGATGATGATGGTTGCTGTCAACCCGGGTTTTAATTTTAATTCCGGATTATTTGCCGCAATGATCACGGTATAGGTGACCACATTGGATGTTACGGTTGCACCCAGTCTTACCTGTGATACCACCCCATCGAATGATTCGTCGGGGTAGGCATCAACGGTAAAGGTGACTCGCT
This sequence comes from Lewinellaceae bacterium, assembly GCA_020636135.1. Classification (NCBI taxonomy): domain Bacteria; kingdom Pseudomonadati; phylum Bacteroidota; class Saprospiria; order Saprospirales; family Lewinellaceae; species Lewinellaceae bacterium. Next base: position 8,375 of record JACJYK010000003.1, on the reverse strand, counting down.
GTCCTTCTTTTACCCCGCCGATGTCCGCCTCATCCACGTCAGCTTCCACCTGCATTTTGGTTAAGTCCCGTGCGATGGTGAACAAGGTGGGGGTACTGTAACTTGCTGCTACAGTTTGTCCTACCTCTACCTCCTTGGTCAATACCACGCCATCGATGGGAGAATAAATATTCCCATAGGATAAATTGGTTTGTGCTTTCGTCAGGTTGGACTTGCGCTGGGTGACCGTCTGTTCCGCATTGCTTAACTGGAAGGCAGCCTGTTCAAAATCTGCCTTGCTCACCACTTCAGCGTCATACATCTTTTTCTGGCGCTCATAATTTTGCTGATAATAATTCAGCTCATTGAGAGCGGCATTGTAACTGGCTTCTGCATCGGTGAGAGCTGCCTGTAAATTGGTTTTGTCCAGTTCGGCTATCAATTGGCCTTTTTTGACCACACTATTGAAATCGACGTATATATTGCTTACTTCACCGGATACCTGCGTGCCGATTTCTACCTGCTCTACCGGTTCGATGGTGCCCGTTGCGGATACTTCATTGGTAATATTTCCTTTCTTCACCTGAACGGTTTCAATCGTGATTTGTGATTGAGAAGTCCTGGTAAAATAACCGTAACCCCAGTATCCCGCCGCGGCCAGGAGCGCAATGATGATGATGGTTGTGATGATTTTTTTCATGGCTTTTATTCGAATCCGAGTTCTTTTCCCTGATAATAGTTTAACAGTTGTTCATAAAGCAATCCGGTGTATTTCACCTGGAGGTATTCTTGCTCCGCATTGATGTAGTTGGTTTCCGTCACCAGCAAATCCGTCGTCGTGGACCCACCGAATTCAAATTTCTTGGTGGCCAGATCATAGGACAGTTTGGCTGCATTCCGCAATGCCTCGGACGAATTTTGTTCGCTCTGATTGGTCACGGCATTCAGCCACGCGGTTTCGATGGATTGGTACAATGTTTTACTGGCCTGTTGTTTTTCCAGATCGGTTTGTTCCAGTTCCACTTTGATCAGACTTTCATTGGTCTTATTGGAGAATTTGCTGAAAATGGGAACACTGACGGATAAACCCACAAAGCTGTTCAAATTCAGGTTTAATTGTTTTGCGAAGCTGTATTCACGTGTCGACGTATAACCCGTACCCAAACCGTAAGAAAGGGATACCGTAGGATAATAAGCCGCCTTGGCTATTTCCAGATCCTTTACCGTACCGGCTTTATAGATATCAAATTTGCGCACATCCGGCAGGTGATTGACGGCTTGGGTGTAAATAGCATATTTATCCGGGATCAGGTAAGTCAGGTGCGCATCCAGTGCAGGTGTCTCTATGTCAAAAGTGGCGGACGGATCCAGCTCCAGGAGCTGTTTAAGCCTCAGCAATTGTTGCTGATACGTACTGGATGCGATAACGATATTGTGCTTGTTGGATGCTTCCTGGGCTTCCAGATCAGCGAGGTCTTTGCGGGCAAGTGCGCCATTATCGAATTGGGTCTGCGCCTGTTGCAGTTGTTTCTGGGAAGACTCCAGCGTGTTTTGGGCAATTTCAATACTCTCCTTGTAATACAGAGCCTGAATGTAGGCTTCAAGGATACTCAGTTTAATGTTGTTTTTGGATTCTTCAATGTTCAGATTATTTTGTTTGAGCAGGATCTCGTACTTCTCGATTTGCAGGTTTGCCCGGTTTCCGCTGTAAAGTGTTACGGATGAATTGATGTTGATGCTGTTAGAGTAGATGCTTGAATTGATGAAGTCACTGGTGATGGGGTCTATGCTCGAACCGTTGGCAAAATTGTTGGAAACATTTGCCGAAGCACTCGGCCACTTGTTGAATTTGGATTGTTGATAATTCAACAGGGTCGTTTTTTTGTCCAGTTTGGCCGCCTGAACATTCAGGTTATTTTCGGTAGCATAATCAATACACTGTTTCAGTGACCAGGATTGGTCCTGGGCCGGCAGGTAATTGATGGTGGTCACCAGGATCGCCAGGATGCAATAATATGTGGTGTTCTTTTTCAAAATTCTGGATCATCTGTTTGCTACAAAGATGTTCCCTGTTTAAGGGAGATGTAAAATGAAATCTACCAATCCCGGGATTCTCTCAACGTTCTGGGCAATCATAGTTACTACTTCGCATGAGCTGTGCGCGGTACAGATGGGCTGAAGAATGTTTTGGGACTCCCAATCCAATGGGAACGGTTAAGCATCCATAATCGATCTTGATTCTGAATGTTCCATGTGAATCCCCAAATCGTCCATTTCACACCCGATCGATCAGCCATAACTTTGCTTTATAATCGAACAAATGACCATCCCTCCCTACTGGATTATCCTGCCACTCTTGTTATTCGGATTCAATCAATTTGAAATAAAAAATGATCAACGCATGAAAGAAAAAAAATTAAGACACATTGGCGTACTGATCTTTGATGGATTCCTTGCCAATGAGATGACTGCTCCATTTGACGTATTCACCAAAAAAGATTCAAGTGGAAGTCAATTATTTGAGGTATCCCTCATAGCAAAGCAAATCGACTCGGTTTCCAGCGAGGAAGGGATCAGGTATTGCCGGATTATTCCATTTCCAATGTTTTGATTGTACCCAGTTCTGTTCAACTGGAAGCTCAGGTTAAAGACCAGGAACTGATCCGGTTTATCCGGGAACAAAATGAACAGACGGAATATACGGCCAGCCATTGTGCCGGCGCTTTTCTCCTGGGAGAATCCGGGGTGGCGGATGGCAGCCGGTTGGTTACCTATTGCGGAGGCAGTGAGTCCCTGCAAAAGGCCTACCCAAAGGTATTGGTCCAGGATGATACCCTGTATTCTGTCGTCCAGGACGGTAAATTTATTTCGTCCAACGGCAATCTGGTGAGTTATCTGGCTTCCCTCGATTTATTGGAAAAAATGGCCGGTAAATTCCAGAGGCAGCGGGTTGAAGAAGAATTATTAATCCATAAATTAATCGAACATGAATATTCAGAATTACATCACTAAAAGTGAACAGACAGCCTGGAATCCATTAGTGGAAAAAGGAGTTCATTATCCGGGACTTTTTGTTAAATCCCTGCGGTTTGATCCGGAAACCAACCGGTCAAAAACCATCTTGTTAAAGTTCTCCGAAGGCGCACGTTATCCTTACCATGTGCATCCCGCCGGAGAGGAGATCTTCGTTCTGGAAGGAAGTTGCGAAGTGGCCGGTGCCCGGCTGGAGGCAGGTGATCATTTGTATACACCCCCTACCGGCAAACACGGTGTCTGTTCTGCGGATGGGTGTGTCTTGTTGCTTTCTATTCCGGAAGAGGTTATTTTGCTTGAGTCATGAGGATGGAAAATAAAATATGCGCGACATGTGGTACCCAGTATCCGGCAGAATCCGGAGAAAGTGTCTGTCTGATCTGTGCCGATGACCGTCAATATGTCCCCTTGGAAGGACAGCAGTGGACCACAGCAGGACAACTTTCGGCGCGGCATACGACGGCTATCCGGGCCATCAAACCCAATTTATACGAGTTCGTCCTGGCGCCTACTTTTGCCATCGGTCAACGGGCGCTATTGGTCTGTTCACCCGGAGGCAATGTGCTCTGGGATTGCATCCCGCTACTGGATCAGGCCACCAGGCATTTTATCCGGAACAAAGGGGGTATCCAGGCGATAGCCATTTCTCATCCGCATTATTACAGCAATATGCACGATTGGGCAGAAGCTTTTTCATGTCCGGTTTATCTGCCCGAATCCGAAAAAAACTTTGTCGTTTATCCGGGCAAATGGATAAAATATTGGGATAGCGATAAGGTTGATTTTTGGGATGGGATTGAATTACACAAAATTGGTGGACATTTTCCGGGCAGCAGCATCTTATATGTGCCTTCGTTATCCGAAAAAGGAGCTATACTTTGCGGTGACACCTTTAATCTGTCCCTGAGTTTAAAACACTTTTCGGTGATGTACAGTTACCCGAATAAAATTCCTCTGCCCATTTCCGAAGTTCAGCGGATAAAAAATAAAATGGCCGGTATGGATTTCGATGAAATTTATGGTTTTTGGAAATATCAAAATGTAACCAATGCCAAAGAGTTATTGATTAAATCACTGGATAGATACATCTAGATCATAAATCATAAATCATAAATCATTTGGTTGACCTATACGACATCAGAGACGTGCGACTCGCTAGCCCTTGTCGGGTGAAAAAATACCTGTTGATTTGGTGCAGTAAGGGAAAGATAGAAATGGTGGTTGATCATAAGGAGCTATCCATTCATAAAAACGAAGTATTAACCATAACCTCCGGCCAATACCATGCCTTTATGGAGGTTGTCGGTGCATCTGGTTATGTATTGGAATTTACCTATGATTTTATGTGTAAATCCGATAGCGACATCGAGTTGATTTTTCAGAACAGTTTATTTTGTCATTTTGATTACAACGAGGTTATCGCAATTCCGGAGGCACACCCCATTGAGGACCACCTGGCCGTAATTTCCGAAGAAATAAAAACGGAGCCATTTCAATACCTGACCTCGGTCCACGCGCGCATCGGACTGGTGTTGGTGGAGATAAACCGGGCTAAGCTTGCGGCGGGAGGTGAAGTATGGAAACCGGATGCATTATTTCTGAAATTTCTTGAATTTATACGTCATCATTTTGAGCAGAATTATTCATTGTCTGAAATTGCCCGGCAGCTTCATACGACCACTGCCCGGCTGAATGAATTGGCCAAATTGCACACCGGAAAGACAGCGCAAAACGTGTTATACGGTTTAATCATTTCGGAAGCGAAGCGGATCATTCAATACGAAAATTTAATGTTGAAGGAAATTGCCTTTAAATTGGGATTTAATGACCCGTTTTATTTTTCGAGATTTTTTAAGACCCATGCCGGGATGTCTCCATCTGCCTACCAGGAATCGGTTAAATCCATGCAATTCTAAAGTTCCCGGATCACCCGCTGCAGGACGACGGCCTGATTGTAAAGTTCATTACGGGCGCTATACAACAGGCATAATCCTTCCTGTTCAGCCAATGCTTTCAGACGCAATAAATCCGGTTGGTAGGATTGCAGTTCTGCTTCGTAACGGGTGCTGAATTCAGTAAAGCGTTCGGGGCGGTGGCCAAACCATTGGCGCAATTCGTTTGAAGGGGCAATGTCTTTCATCCATTCGTCCAATTGTGCATTTTGCCTGGAAACACCCCGGGGCCAGAGGCGGTCTACCAACACGCGGTAGCCGTCATCGGGCTGGCATGGCTCATAAATGCGTTTGATGTGGATGTTACCCGACATGGCAGTTGCGATTACCCGGAAGGGTCCTCACTCTTTCCTGGATGAGAACGGCATCGTATTGAATACGGCCAGTTGAAATTGCCCGCGGTAGTTGTTTTCGTAAAGCTGGGTCATATACCCGGCTTCTACTTTCAGGGTGTTATTGATGGTATAACCCAGGGCCCCATACACTCGATTGCGATCAAATACGGGGGCATTCAGGTTCAGGAAGATCTCGTTGTAAAGGGATAGATACAAGGTTTTGGGTGCCATCCTGGATTGGGAAAGGGGGATATTGAAGCCCATAAAGTACCTGAAACGCATTTTGTAATCTTCAGACACAAAGCGCTCCTCCAGCCGGTAGCGATTTTGGATAGCTACGCGACCAATGGTTTCCTTATTGATGAACTGCTGGAAAATGCGGTGCTCGAGGATTTCTGATTTTTCATTCTGGTGGTAAGGCTGGCTGATGATATAACCGTAACCTAACAGCAAATTGTTGTTGTTTTCAGTCAAATTAAAACCGACCCCCGTTCTCAGTAAAAGCTGCTCCAGATCGCCGCCCCAGTTGTGATTGCGGTACTGGATCTCATTGTGCCAGTAGAGGTTCTTGCCGATCTTGTTGTTGCCAAAATACATGTACCAGGCGCCCGAATCGGTGTCCTGGCCAATGGCAGCGGTGAGGGTGAAGAGTGCACATACAAAGACGAGAAGGTACCTGGTAAAATGAGTCATCAGCTGGTCGGACTTTTGTTGGTTCGGTAATGGAAAGAAAGCGATTTATGGATAAACGCCATACGGATCAAGAAGTTGACAGGAAGTGGGACTTATCAACCGGTGATTAAAGTCCAGGCAAAGAACTATGAATGCGCTGACCAGCTTGAGGCGCTGGGCGGTCTCTTAGTATAAATAGGATGCATCGAATGAGACATCCCCTTTTAATCCGTTTAATGTCACCCTCAATTTTGGGGTATCGCCCTTCTCAATTTGAAATCGGCCGGATTCATCTCTAAAGCCGGATGCCTTTAAGGTGGTTTTCAGTCCGTTAGCAGCAGGATGTATGGCCAACAAACTTGTCAGGGTTACCCCTGAAAACGGTAATCGTGCTGAAGGGTGGTTTTCGTTTTGCCATTGGATAACGGTGGGCGCAATTCCCTGCAGCGGCATCCGGCCATCCTCATGGATAGCAATTCTCCACCGGTAGCTACCCCGGTGTAAGTCAAGTATGTTGCCGAGATGCAAATTTGAATTTTTAATGGTCTCTCCGATGTCGTTCGTTCGAATAACCCAGGTCAGCAATCCCGGAGGGTCGCCTGGTTTCAGGTTATCCAGACCGAACCACCGGGGTCTTTTGGGATCGGGCAGTTCAGGGTCAATGGCGATCACTTCCAGGTAGGCGAAATCCCCGAGCTTCAAAACGGCATTATGGGTTCCCATGGTCAGGTGCTGACCACCTTTCTGCGGACTTACCCCAAGTTTTTCTGCTATGAAGTTGACGCCATCCTCCAGCGCATAGGATGCAAAAATCAGGTGGTCTAAGGATGCCTTGAGTGGTTGTTTCATTTGGTCTGTTTCGGTTTAATGTACTCATGAAGCCTTAGGTCCCCAGGTTCGTACCTCAAGCCGGGATGAATTCGCCTTAGTCAATCGCACTCAGTGCTCCTGGAGGCTTATTCAAATAGTTTTATGTAAGACTCAAAAATAAAGACACGATTCCGGCTTTGGCCGGTGATCTCTTTCAGTATACCGGCATCTACAAAGCTAGCGATGAGATCATTTGCTGCTTTGGGACTGAGTTTACATACTTTTTCTACCGTTTTCACCCGGATCATGGGGTGCTCAAACAGATGATTGATCAATTGAAGGCCCGATGAAATTCTTCTACCCCAATTGATTTTTATCCTTTTCTCCAGATCATTTTTCAAATCTAATAGGTTGGAAAGAGTAGTGGTAGCCTTATCTGATGTTTGGGCAATACCCACCAAAAAATATTTGAGCCATTGCAAAAGATCGTTTTGTTTTCTCACCTTCATTAGGTTATCGTAATAAAGGTCACGATCCTCTTCGAAAAATGCGGATAAGTAGAGTAATGGTTCAGCTAATAGTTGTTGACTCACCAGAAAAAGGATAATAAGCAAACGCCCAATACGTCCATTACCGTCGAGAAAGGGATGAATCGTTTCAAATTGATAATGAGCAATACCAATTCGGATCAAGGCCGGAACCTGAATGTTTTCATTGTGTAGAAAATTCTCCAGATCTCCCATCAAAGCGGAGAGGTGATGATGAGCAGGAGGTATAAATACAGCATCGGCCAGGCTTCTTCCACCAATCCAATTTTGGCTACTTCGAAATTCCCCCGGCGACTTGTGCTCACCTCTGGCACCTTCCAGTAATATTTGGTGCGTATTCCTTAATAACCGGGTAGATAAGGGTAAATGGTCCAATTCTTCTATGGCCCAATTAAGGGCTCGAATGTAATTATTCACCTCTTTCCAATCATCCCGGCGCTCTGGGTCGATCTCCTCCTCCGGAAGTAAAGCCTCGTCAAAATCCGTTTTTGTCCCCTCTATTCGACTAGATACAACAGCCTCCTTGGTTACATGAAGTCGAATGAAGAGGCTGATATTGGGTACACGATGTGCATAGGCATTCAACTCCCCAAGTTTGAAGGACGCTTTTTCCAATAGGACATTCAATTCAGCGCTTTGCCACTCCCATTGTTCGTTGATCCTAGTAGGGACGAAATACTTGTATCCGGATCCCATTTCCCAATGACCGGCATCAAACTGCTCTATCTTATGTGTCATAAGTAAAACAAGAATGCTGATATTTTACTTTTATGTCCAAAAGTAAAATAAAATTAAGATAGTTTTACTTTCCATGCCTTAGTTTTCAGGTAAATCAGGGGTGGATAGATCCACTTTTCTCCGAATACGACTACGCGAATTAGAGATTTGCTGGCTCATTCATTTTCCGATACAAAAAATAACTTTAATTGATAGTCAAGGGTTTATAGTGTTTGGGCAACAAATAGGCAACAAAACCGTGATAATCAAAGGAAAACAAGGGCAAAAACCTTGTTGACAATCAGAATGATTGTGTAAGCGAATATAAA